>NZ_JASCQK010000010.1:0-137095 GCF_040798045.1 Bacteroides sp. NGMCC 1.200775
ACCGCGATCCATAAGAGGTGTGCTCGCATAATAAAAAGTTTGTTCATTCTAAATTTGTTTAGTGAATAATCAGATCAAAAATCTCTCGCCCGGCTTATACATGTGTGTATAAGTCGGTAAAGACTGTTTGATACAACTTTTATTATGCGTAAGTTTGTGTATTACAATTAGATATAACGTCTTGGAAAATACAATCGTGTTTCAAAAGACGTTCGTTTTATGGAACAAAGATAAGGTGTGTTTTTCATCTGTGCAAATATTTCCACATTGTTTTAATTATCAATCTTTTATCTCTCTCTCTTACATTCTGTGTAGGAAGCAAAAATCGTGTTCCATAAAACGAACGTCTTTTGAAACACTCTATGATGGGTAATATGTTTGTTATTAATCTATTATAGACTTATTGTTTAGGTTTTCGGGGATTTTTTCTATTGATTTTATTTTTAATAGAAAAGGGACAAAGCCCCCCGACTTTGCCCCTTCCAATCTTTTTTCCCGTAACTAATACGAAGAAAACACCACTAATTAAAATTTATACCTTTGTGTGTCAGAAATTTCTTCCGGTGTCCCACCACAGGCGAGTGCCGCAATTATCGGCTCCACCCAAAGCATTTACCAGTTGAGTATATTGTTCCGGGTTTGTTGTTTTGATACCTACGAAGAAGTTCAGTCGGCGTGGCCCGATGCCGGTGTCTACTGTACCCTCACTCTGATTGACCAAAACAGGGAATAATTTCGGATAACCTGTACGACGTTGTTCTGCCCAAGCTTCTCCTCCTTCCGGATACATGGCCAGCCATTTTTGTGTAATGATACGTCCCAGTTTATCTTCATTGCTGGCAGCATCGTCCCATTTTGGGGTCAGCGTATTGACAGCTTTCACATTATTCTCCGCTTTGAAAGCATCTATGTAGTCTGCAGGTTTCTTCTCGCTTTCCAGGTAAGCTTCTGCTCCTGCAGCACCCCATTGGGTAAATGATGCTTTTACACCTTTTTCATAACAATCCTTGACGGACTCACTACTCCACCCCCTCAGAGCTGCTTCGGCACGCAGGAACCATATTTCGGCAGGAGTCATTAGTATGGCGTCGGTTTGCTGGGTGATAGTGCTTTTGGAATGTCCGTTGTAGTTCTGGTGATTGAAACCCGTTCCCTGGCGGATCCCTTTGTAAGTACCCTTGTAGTTAATAATACTTGTTGCGTCGGAGCCGGCTGCTTTATTAAAGTATTTTTCCAGACGGGGATCTTCATAGCCTACTAACAAGGACTCCATATTGGCGTTCATAAACACCTCGCCCCATCCAATATTGATTTCTCCGAAAGGGTTGGTATAGCCCGACACTGTCGATACGGCTATCACCTCATCATTTCCTTCCAGCAATCCTTCTTTGTCTGTAAGGGATTTCTGCGCCTCTGCAACAGCCAGTTTAGAGTCCGCCATGGCGATGCGGACAGCCAGGCGCAAACGGAGAGAGTTCGCGAACCGGATCCACTCGCTGAAAGTGCGTTTTCCCTGGGGCATCAGGATATCGAACTTAGCAAAGCTCTCTATCTCCGGATTGGCTTTTTGATATTCACGTATCTTTGCGATACCTTCGTCCAGATCGTTGAAGAAAGCTTTGTAGGCTTCCGGTTGTGTATCGGGAGTAGAACCAGTTTTCGATCCGAATTGGGTGTAAACGATCGGACCATATAAGTCGGACAAACGGTGCATTAGCTCCACCTTCAATATCTTGGTGATGCCATAGAATCCTATATTGTCTTTTTCGTTGATTGTCTCAGATTTCTGGACTTCCGGCATGATGTATCCGTAGGTGTTATCCCATGTGGAACCGTTCCATCCGTCCATCATATAATAAGTGCTGTTGTTCTTCCCCTCGTTGAAGGGTTTGAAGTCATGTACGTATCCCGAGAATAAATCCGCTCCCAGATTTTGCATGGTCTGGAAAGGCCAGTTCTTACCGCTTCCCCAATCGTAATTGAAGTAGATTCCTTGCTGGATAATGCCCAGTGGAATACCATAATAGTTGAAATCCTGTTTCTTGCTATCGTTATCGAATCCCGCTTCGTTGGTATTGAATGATTCGAAAGAATCGGTACAGGCTGAAAATCCGATCAGTCCTCCTAAGAGTATACTTGCTATATATTTGATATTGTTTTTCATGATGAATCTCTTTTAGAATGTGAACTTAATATTGAAACCTAAGCTGCGGGTAGTCGGCATGCCGAATACGTCAATACCCTGATTATCGTTACCTGTTGAAAGAACAGCATCCGGATCGAACGGAGCTTTCTTGGAGATGAAGAACAGGTTGCGTGCTACGAATGACAACTGGACATCTTTGAAAGCACCGCCGGCTTTGGCCAACCAGCTTTGAGGAAGTGAGTAGCCTAATGAAAGTTCGCGGAGGCGGATGTTGGTAGCATCGTACATATAGTATTCCGTACATCCGTCACGTCCGCTGACTGCGGTATAAAACTTTTGCGGTTTCACTTGGGTTCCATCGACATTGACATAACCTGCATCACGGGCTTTTCCACTGTTCAGGCTGACACCTCTTTGGTCAAGTTCGGCCTGAGTCTGTGAAAGTACATCGCCACCGAAACGTCCGTCAATCAGGAAGTAGAGTGAGAAACCTTTGTAAGTGAAAGTATTGCTCCATCCCAACATAAAGTCCGGATTACAGTTTCCTACTTTTTCTGTATTGCCGCCACCGATAACGTTTGGAATCTTATCACCGTCTGCGTCTGCAGTGAACACCACTTTGCCATTCTTGTCACGCTCGAATGCCTTGCCATAAATATCACCGAATGAACCACCTTCTACCAGGCGCATGGAGTAGGAGGAAGAGAAACTTTCGTCACCATAAACAAATGTTTTCAGGTCCGGATGAAGCTTGATAATCTTGTTTTTGTTGGTAGAGAAGTTAAATTGAATCTTCCAACGGAAAGCGTCATTCATCACCGGAGTGGCTCCTAAAGTGATTTCTATACCTTCGTTCTGAATGTTACCGGCATTTACCATGTAGTATTTATACTCGGCACCTGCCGATGAAGGCAATGTAAATAACTGATTCTTGGTGTTGGTACGATAATAGGTGAAGTCAAAATCCAGTCGGTAGTTGAAGAATTTCCATTCGGTACCGATTTCATAGGAAGTACTCATCTCGGGTTTCAGATCATTGAAAGGAGCTTTAGAGTAAGTAACGATGGCACCACCTGCACCGATGATATCATTACTGCCCGGAATCGTGTTGCTGATGAACAACGGGAGATCGTTACCAACTTTGGACCATGAACCTCTGATCTTTCCGAAAGAAATCCATTCGGGGAGTTTCACTGTATTGTTCAGCACCCATGACAGACCTACCGAGGGATAGAAGAAACTGCTATGTTTGGTATAGGCCAATGTAGACGACCAGTCGTTGCGTGCGGTGACATCCAGATACAGGCTTTCTTTCCAACCTAACTGGGCAGTGCCGAACAGAGACTGTAATACTCTTTTTTGATTGATTTGTTCGTCGATATAAGCAGCCTGTGTCATTTTGATATTGGCTACGGTGAAGACGTTGGGGTAGTACAGTGAAGCTGTTTTGGAGTCCAGTCTCAAAGAATTGACATTCGTACTGTTAATGCTGCCGCCGATCGCGCCATTCAATGAGAAGTCATTCCATTTTTTGTTTATCATAGCCATGACATCACCGTAATACAATGTTTCAGTATGGTTCAAGTCAATATAACGTCCGTTTTGTCCTGATAGGGCAGGAGCAGTAGAAGCGTACATACGTTGTTGATACTGATCGTGTGTGTAATCGGCAGTACCACGAGCCTGGATATTCAGCCAATCAGTGATTTTCACGTTGGCGGTCAGTGAAGCGATGGCGCGTGTACGTTTATCGTTGCTGTTGATGCGGTTGGTGATCCAGTAAGGATTCTGTTCCATATCCTGATAAGAAGTATACCAGTTCTGTACATTCATATTACGTGCCGGGTCAAACACTTCGAAGTTGTTTTTATATTCGGATAAGTCTTCACCTCTCGGGAAACCGTAGAGCCCCACCAGCGGATTCATATAATAACCACCGGAAGTCGGACGATTTTTGATTGTTTGTGTCATCAGGTTGACATTGGCGTCCAGCTTTAGATAGTCGTTAAAGAAATTGGCTGTTTCGCGGAAATTCAGATTGTGCTTCTGCATTTTGTTTTTCTCGACTATACCTTTGGCAGTGGTATTAGCATAAGAGAAGTAAGTTTGCATCTTTTCACTGCCGTTCATAAAGGATACGGAATTGATGGCTGTTACACCATTCTGGAAGAAATTATCTGCATTGTCATAATCTTTTAGAGTTGCCTTTTTCCCCCAACCGTTTTTTGCTTCGGGATCCATGGCATAACTGTTTTGGAATTCGGGCAGGCAGATGGCATGGTCTACAGTCAAGTTAGAAGAGAATGTGATTTTCTGGATACCGGCTTTACCCTTCTTGGTAGTAATCAGGATGACACCATTGGCAGCTTGTGAGCCGTAGAGGGCTGCTGCGGAAGCTCCTTTCAGGATACTCATGCTTTCGATATCATCCGGGTTCAGGTTGGAGATACCGTCACCGCCATCACGGTTACCTGCATCGGCAGTACCACCGATGGCTGTGGAAGCCTGTTCGTTGCTGCTATTCAGCATCGGTACACCGTCAATCACATAAAGGGGCTGGTTGTTTCCGCTGATAGAGCGGCTGCCACGAATAGACACTTTGGCTGAGCCGCCCAGTCCGGATGAACTTTTGGTGATTTGTACACCTGCTGTTTTACCGGCAAGGGCATTAATCATATTCGGATCTTTGGCGCGGGTCAGTTCGTCGCCACCTACTTGTTGGGTTGAGTAGGTCAAGGAGGCTTCTTTTTTCTTGATACCCATGGCGGTTACGACTACCTGTTCCAGTGCCATGGCTTCTTCCTGCATCTTTATGTTGAGATTTTGTTGTCCGTTTACCTGTATGTTTTGTGGATGATAACCGATATAGGTAATCGTAAGAATAGAGTTGCTGGGTACATTAAGGCTGAAGTTGCCTTCCATATTGGTGATGCAACCGTTTGTAGTACCTTTCTCCAATACATTGGCACCGATGATGGGATCGCCATTCTGGTCAGTAACTACTCCTTTTACGGTTACTCTGTCCTGCTGGGCTGTTGAGGCGTTATCGTTGTTTTTGGTCAGAACAATGTTGTGCCCTTCCATTACATATTTAATGTTGGTACCTTTAAATGCCTCGTCGAGAACTTCGGATACGGCTTTGTTGTCAGCCTGTACGTTTACTGTACGTCTGGTATCTACATTCTTTTTGTTATAGACAAACAGATATTCCGTCTGAGATTCAATCTTTGATAGTAATTCGCTTACTTTCAGACTTGAACGTGGTATGCTTATTTTAGCATTTTGAGAGTATCCATTCTCACTGTAAGCTTGGAATGCTACGAAAAAGAGAAGGAATAATGTGATCTTCATGGTTAACAATATTTGTTTTGAAACAAAATTTTTTGGGCATAAATGCCTTGGCAAAGAAATTTTTCTCATATCTTTGTAACGTGTTAAGTTAATAAATTGATTAAGGTCGATTTTTGACTGTTTCGAATCGGAAAGTATGGGGGTACTTTCCGATTCTCTTTTTTGAGAATAATGGACTTTCTTTTCTACTTTTTCATGCGTATCTGGTTTTTAATGGTTCGTACTAATTTAAGGTCTATATTGAGCTCTTTCCTTATTTCTATTCAATGATGATACTGTCTTTTTCTTCATTGATGCGGTATGTGAACTTATGATCCTTCTGAATGACTTTCAGAATATGCTCTATGCCATCCTGCTCTTTAAACTTACCTGTACAGCGGTAGTTAAGTATTTTCAGATTTCTTACGCTTATGTTCACATTATAATATTTTTCCAGTTTGTTGAGCAGGCTGTTAAGCGGCGCATCATCAAAACAGTATAATCCTTCTTTCCATCTCAGATAATCGTACGAAGGTAAAGTAGTTTTCTTGTACTTTCCGTTGTATGATCCGAAGAACTCGTCTTTGGTCAGTCGGGTGATCACTTGATCACTTCCTACCGGATAGATGTCGACAATACCTTCAATCAAGGTCGTTTCAAATTCGTTACTGCCTTTGTAGGCGCAGACGTTGAAATGGGTTCCTACCACTTTTACCCGGTTTATTTCCGTGTTGACAAAAAATGGTATCTTTTTGTTTTTGGCTACTTCAAAATAAGCTTCTCCGTCCAGCTCTACGTTTCTTTCTTGGCGTCCGAAGTTGGATGCATAAGTCAAAGTAGACTTTGAGTTCAACCATACTTTTGTTCCATCTGCCAGTGTGATTTGTGCACGTTGTCCTGCAGGAACAGTTATGGTTTGGCGGTGAGCTGATTTTTCATATTGGTAATTCTTAAACAAGAACCCACAACTGACAGCTACGATGAGTACGGCAGCAACACGTGCACTCCACTTCAACATCGGGAGAATCCGGTTTTTTTTGTCTCTCCGGTTTATTTGTTTTTCATCCGTGAACAGAGCGATGTCATATAGCATCCGTTCTTTTTGAAATGCTTTCCGGTTTTCGGGAGATGCATCCACCCAGTTTAGAATTAGTTTTTCTTCTTCTTCGGAGGCAGTTCCTTTAAAATACTTGTATAGTAGTTCCTCTTCCATAAAATGTTTTTAGTTTATATATTGTCGGAGGCCTTATTTCCTCTTTCTGTATATATAACAGGATACTCCCGGACAACCCTAAAGGAAAATGAAGTTTTTTTTAGAAAAGTAGGGAAATAAGATAATCTTTGAGCTCAAGCCGCAATAATTTCAGTGCCTTAGTGATATGGAACTCTACACTCTTGATGGAAATGCCAAGTTGTTCGGCTATCTTTTTATTGGGAGCATTGTGATAGCGACTTAATATAAAGATGTGACGGCTTTGTTCCGGTAGCTGTTCAAGTGTTTTATATACAATGCGTTGTATTTCGGTGTTGAAGATCGATTCGGGTTCACAAGCTTCCAAAGTAGCAATGCGGAGGTCGAGTTCCCGCTGTTTGTGTGTGTTGATGGCTTCTTCGGCCCGCATACGTACCTGTTCGTGCTCAAGGTAGTTAAGAGATTTATTCTTGATGATAGTGAGCAATAATGCGTGGAGATTAGAATCTTTTTCCCATTTTTCACGGTTTTCCCACAGGCTGATCATTGCTTCCATCAGGATGTCTTCAGCTGCGGCTTTATTTCGGGTATATGAGTAAGCAAACGACAGAAACCTCTCCTGGTTTTCTTGGAAGAACCGACTGAATAGGTCCATGGTATGAAGACTGTTGTTGCTTGACATGAATAGATTTTAAAGGTTCGTTGGATTTTGTTATGACAAAGCAACATAAACTTTTTGGAATATCAAAATAAAAGAATGACTTTTATGCTGATTGCCGGTTAAAAAATAACCTGGCTATAAATAATAGCCAGGTTATCAATCTGTCAGTAAGGACAGGAATTATTTATTTTTTTTCCGGACGGGGTAACAAAACTTTTCTTGAAAGTTTGAACTTACCTGTCTTCGGGTCAATGTCGATCAATTTCACTTCGATCTCGTCACCTTCTTTGATGCCGGCTTCTTCTACAGTTTCAAGGCGTTTCCAGTCAATTTCTGAGATATGGAGTAGACCGTCTTTTCCCGGAAGGAATTCAACGAATGCACCATAAGGCATGATTGAGCGTACCTTACCTTTGTATACTTCACCTATTTCGGGAACGGCAACAATACCTTTGATCAGGCGGATTGCATCATCGATTGATTTCTTGTTGGTTCCGGAAATCTCGATGCGGCCCACGTTGTCGATCTCCTCGATAGTGATTGTAGCACCTGTTTCTTCCTGCATACCTTGAATGATTTTTCCACCCGGGCCGATTACAGCACCGATAAATTCTTTAGGAATAGTCATTGTTTCGATACGGGGAGCATGATCTTTCAGTTCGGTACGTGGTTCGGCAATTGTCTCCTGGATTTTACCAAGAATATGCATACGTCCTTCTTTTGCCTGGTTCAAAGCACGTTCCAGAATTTCATAAGACAGACCGTCTACTTTAATGTCCATCTGGGTAGCTGTAATACCGTCTTTGGTACCTGTTACTTTGAAGTCCATATCACCCAGGTGGTCTTCATCACCGAGGATGTCAGACAATACTGCATATTTTTCTTCGCCGGCGTTCTTAATCAATCCCATAGCGATGCCCGATACCGGTTTCTTAATCTTCACACCGGCATCCATCAGGGCCAGAGTTCCGGCGCATACAGTAGCCATGGATGAAGAACCGTTTGATTCAAGGATATCTGAAACAACACGTACTACATATGGGTAATCTTCCGGAATCATTCTCTTCAGTGCTCTGTGTGCCAGATTACCGTGCCCAATTTCACGACGGCCTACGCCACGTTGAGCTTTTGCTTCACCTGTTGAGAAAGGAGGGAAGTTATAGTGCAATAAGAAGCGTTCTTTTCCGTGAGCCAGAACGTCGTCAATGATTTTTTCATCCAGTTTGGTACCCAAAGTGACTGAAGTCAATGACTGAGTCTCACCACGGGTAAAGATGGCTGATCCGTGAGGTCCGGGTAGGTAGCCGACTTCACACCAGATAGGGCGAATTTCAGTAGTCTTACGTCCATCCAAACGTTTTCCTTCATCAAGGATACAACGACGCATGGCCTCTTTTTCTACGTCATGGTAATAACGATCAATCAGTGCACCTTTTTCTTCCAACTCTTCTTCGGAGAACTGAGCTTTGAATTCGTCACGGATAGCGTCGAAAGCATCCTGACGTTCATGTTTGTTTCTGTTTCCGGAAGCTGCGATGGCATACGATTTATCGTAGCAGGCATCGTGAACGGCTTTGCGGAGTTCTTCGTCGTTTTCTTCGTGACAATATTCACGTTTTACGGTTTTACCAACCATTTCAGTCAGTTCCATCTGTGCTTTGCAATGTACTTTGATAGCTTCGTGAGCTACTTTCATTGCTTCCAGCAATTCGGCTTCTGATACTTCGCTCATTTCACCTTCTACCATCATGATGTTTTCATAAGTAGCGGCAACCATGATGTCCATATCAGCTTTTTCAAGCTGGTCGAAAGTCGGGTTGATAACGAACTTGCCATCAATACGCGCAACACGTACTTCCGAAATAGGTCCGTTGAAAGGAATATCTGAAACAGCAAGTGCTGCTGAAGCTGCAAGTCCGGCCAATGCATCGGGCATATCAACACCGTCTGCTGAGAAAAGGATAATGTTTACGTAAACTTCTGCGTGGAAATTATCGGGGAATAAAGGACGGAGAGCACGGTCTACTAAGCGGCAGGTAAGAATCTCATAATCAGATGCTCTTCCTTCTCTTTTTGTAAAGCCACCGGGGAAGCGGCCGAATGCTGCAAATTTTTCTTTGTACTCTACCTGAAGCGGCATGAAATCTGTTCCGGGAACTGCATCTTTAGCGGCACAAACAGTAGCTAACAACATGGTGTTACCCATGCGAAGCATCACAGAGCCATCTGCCTGTTTTGCCAGCTTTCCCGTTTCGAGTGTGATGGTTCTGCCATCTCCCAACTCGATCGTCTTAACAATTGGGTTAATCATAAAAATTGTTTTATCTAATATCTTTCTTTCAAAATTCCCGCAAAGATATACATTTATTGCACTAATCTCGTGAAAATGAGATAAAAAGTTAGTGGGAATTTGATTTTTTTCAATTTTGGAGTGAAGAACATGGCAAAATGCTTTGACTAATCTTGAAAAGAAGTATATTTGCAGCTTGAAAAATAACACGCATATTATGAAAAAAGTAACGTTAGTAGCTCTTGTGGCTCTTGCTTTAAGTTCTTGTAATTCTGACCCTAAATTTAATGTGAAAGGAGATGTTTCGGGAGCAGATGGAAAAATGCTTTATCTGGAAGCTTCCGGACTTGAAGGAATTGTGCCTTTGGATTCTGTAAAATTGAAAGGAGACGGTTCATTCAGTTTTAAACAATTACGCCCTGAATCTCCTGAGTTTTATCGTTTACGGGTGGAAGATAAAGTGATTAATTTCTCGGTTGACTCTACAGAAACTGTCAGCATCAAAGCGCCTTATACAGACTTTTCGACTGCTTATACAGTAGAAGGCTCGGACAATTCTGCGAAAATTAAAGAACTGACTCTAAAACAGATCCGTTTACAGAAGAATGTGGATGCGTTGGTAAAAGCTGCGCAAGCCAATCAATTAGGTAACGATGTGTTTGAAGACAGCCTGGCTGTATTGTTGAAGAATTATAAGGATGATGTGAAAATCAATTATATTTTTGCCGCTCCCAATACAGCTTCTGCTTATTTTGCTTTGTTCCAGAAGCTAAATAATTATATGATTTTTGATCCTTTGAACAATAAAGACGATATTAAATGTTTTGGTGCCGTAGCCACAAGTCTGAACAATACTTATCCGCATGCGGTACGTTCGAAGAATCTCTATAATATAGTTATAAAAGGTATGAAGAATACTCGTACCCCCCAGCAAAAGACAATCGAGATACCGGAAGAAAAGATTGCTGAAACAGGTGTGATTGATATTGCTTTGAGAGATATGAAAGGTAATATCCGTAAACTCACTGATTTGAAGGGTAAAGTCGTTCTTCTTGACTTTACGGTCTACCAAAGTGCAGTTTCGGCTCCACATAACCTGATGCTGCGTGACTTGTATAATAAGTATGCGGGCCAGGGGCTGGAAATTTATCAGGTTTCATTGGACGCTGATGAACATTTCTGGAAAACTTCAGCCGATAATTTGCCTTGGGTATGTGTTCGCGATGAAAATGGAATTTACTCAACGAATGCAGCTTTATATGGCGTAAAGAATCTGCCGGCTCTATTCCTTATCAATCGTAACAATGAACTGAGAGCCCGTGGAGAGACGATAAAAGACTTGGAAGGAACTATCAAGTCTATGCTTTAAGTTGTTATAAATTAGAAGTTTTCGTTTAAATATGTTACATAGCATTACTTTTTGCTTGACGCATATCGTTTAAAAGGTTATCTTTGCGAAGAAATAATTGAAAAGAGGGTTCCAGCATGACTCATGTTGGAATTCTTTTTTGTTTTATATGACCGTTAAAAAATAAAAGGAGGAAAACATCATGGCTTATATGTCAGAAGAAGGTTACAAGAAATTGATGGCGGAACTTAAAGAACTGGAAACAGTGGAACGTCCCAAAATCTCTGCGGCAATAGCTGAGGCACGCGATAAAGGAGACTTATCGGAGAATGCCGAATACGATGCTGCAAAAGAGGCTCAGGGTATGCTTGAGATGAGAATCAACAAACTCAAAGCTGTAATAGCGGATGCTAAGATTATCGATGAATCGAAACTGAAAACAGATTCAGTGCAGATTCTGAATAAAGTAGAACTGAAGAATACCAAGAATGGTATGAAGATGACTTATACCATCGTTTCAGAAAGCGAGGCTAATCTGAAAGAAGGAAAGATTTCTGTTAGTACGCCGATTGCTCAGGGATTACTCGGCAAGAAGGTAGGTGATGTTGCTGAGATCCAGGTTCCACAAGGTAAAATCAGTCTTGAAGTAGTAAACATTTCGTTTTAACAAGAGGGCAGGTCCATACTGGGGCTTGCCCTATTTTATATATATGGGATTATGGCAACAATATTCAGTAGAATCATAGCAGGTGAAATTCCATGCTATAAGGTAGCCGAAAACGAAAAGTTTTTTGCTTTCCTTGATATCAATCCGTTGGTGAAGGGACATACTTTGGTTGTGCCTAAACAGGAAGTTGATTATATCTTTGATTTGAGTGATGAGGATCTGGCTGCAATGCACGTCTTTGCCAAAAAAATAGCCCGTGCTATTGAGAAAGCCTTTCCTTGTAAAAAAGTGGGTGAAGCAGTGATCGGACTTGAGGTTCCACATGCTCATATTCATTTGATTCCTATTCAGAATGAATCGGATATGCTTTTTTCTAATCCGAAACTGAAGCTGGCAGATGAAGAGTTCGTCGCTATTGCTAAGACTATTAATTCTGCTTACGAAGCAGCCCAATAAAATCCTTCCTTCATAATATAGTAAAGGGACTGAACCTGGCGTTCAGTCCCTTTTTTAGTTTTACGCAGAAATCAAATATAGTCTTCTCCTAATTTCATTTGTGCATCGTTTACATACTTGCGTATGGCATGTTCTTCGTCTTTTTTGCATATCAGCAATACATTGTCTGACTCGGCAACCAGGAATCCTTCTAATCCTTCTATTACAGCAAGCTTGCCTTTTGGCAATACAACGATATTGTCGTTACTGTTATAGATCATAGAATCGCATTTCAGAGTTACATTTCCTTGTTCATCTTTAGGTGATAAGTCGTACAATGATCCCCATGTTCCAAGGTCCGACCATCCGAAATCTCCTAAAGAAACATATACATTGTCGGCTTTTTCCATGATACCAAAGTCTATTGAAACATTTGGGCATGCCGGGAAGTTTTCTTCGATGAAGGCTTTCTCTTCCGGTGTGCCATATACATCTTTTCCCGGAGCCAGTTTTGATGCTAATTCTGGAAGAAGAGCTTCTTCTGCTTTGATGATTGTATTGACGTTCCACATGAAAAGTCCGGAATTCCAATAAAATTCTCCACTCTCGACAAAAACTTTAGCAAGCTCCAACTCGGGCTTTTCCGTGAATGTTTTTACTTTGTAGAAATTATCTCCTTCCTGTTCTGCTATCTGAATATATCCGTATCCTGTTTCCGGGCGATTAGGTTTTATCCCTAAGGTGAGGAGCTTGTCGGATTTTGAAACAAAGTCCAGACCTTTCTCTATGGCGGCTAAGAATTCTCCCTCTTTCAGAATCAGATGATCAGAAGGAGCAACTACGATATTAGCGTTCGGATTTAAAGAGCGTATATGGTAAGAGGCCCATGCGATGCAAGGAGCTGTATTTCTCCTTGCCGGCTCTAACAGAATCTGTTTGGGGTCTAATTCCGGAAGTTGTTCTTTTACCAAATCTGCATATATCGCATTTGTCACAATAAGTATGTTCTCCGTAGGAATAATTTTATTGAATCGATCGAAGGTTTGCTGCAGCAACGAACGACCTGTACCAAAGAAATCCAGAAACTGTTTAGGCATTGTCTTGCGGCTAAACGGCCAGAAACGACTGCCGATACCTCCGCCCATAATTACGCAATAATTATCTTTACTTGTCATGATATTGACTGTTTTAAATGTTTCTGCTAAAATACAGTTTATTCTCTGAAAACCGAAGCGTTTATGAGATGTTTTATTCTTTTTTTCTCCTTTTTTTTATAAAACTCTTGCAGGTTCAAAAAAAAGCCGTATCTTTGCACCGCATTTGAAACCAATGCCCAGATGGCGGAATCGGTAGACGCGCTGGTCTCAAACACCAGTGGATTCACTTCCATCCCGGTTCGACCCCGGGTCTGGGTACGAATAAACCCTGATAATCACCTGATTATCAGGGTTTTCTGCTTTTATAGGGCGTACTAAATGTGTACTGAATGACGAATACAAAGAAAAGGTGTACTTTAATAGTTTTCTTCCCCATATCTTTATAATTTCTTAACGCTTATCCTATCTTTTCTTCCTTATTATTGCCGATGTTTTCGGGAAAAGTGAGATTCTTACCTTATATTTGTAGTAAGAACGTTTAAAGGCACACGATTATGGAAAATCATATAGAAACCAATTTCAGAGAAATACAGAAGATATTAGATAGTTGTATAGCTCATGACTATAAAACTAAAGTAGATGCACTATTTTTAAAACGTGAATATTTGACGCAAGCCCAGCTAAAGGATTATTTGCGACAAGAAATTTTCCGTGTGACTGAAAATATTGTAGCCATCCAACAAAAATACCGTGTCGTGCGTAACATTGTATTGGACATGGATATTCCCGATTTTTTGTGGGAAAGTGGTTATTTTGAGGACTTGAATTCTGATGAAAGAAAAAAGTATATCGGTTTCCGCTGCTCTGATTTTGATATGGATGCATATTTGCATGAACCGTCCTGTTATGATGGGCGGCTTCCTTATTTGTCCATTATCGTTAATCTTGTCGTGCTTTCCAAATATTTGCGCTATCTGCAAGAACAGGAAAGCAATTACCATACAGATGCGGTTGCCATCCAAGAGCAAGCCTTGCCAAAAGAGAAAGAGGAAAGTGCAGATACTAATCCAACCAAGATTGTGGGCAAAAGCAATCCTTTCAAGTCCACGTTGAAAGCTAATGAAATCAAACTTCTGACCGACTGTGTGAATGAAGCGAATATGTTTACTACTACCGTCAGTGCCAAAATACTTACCGATTTTTTCAACTGCAAACTGAATGGGGTATTGAAAGTTAATAATACCCGTCTGTTAGCCTATCTTATGATGCAACTTAGCTGTTATAATTACATCGTTTATGAATGGCAGTCTGTCATAGCAAACAATAAACTGATATTGAAGAAGATAAAAGGTGAACCGCTTACACGTACTGACCTGTCGAGTGCGACAGACCAAGCGAAAAACATCTATCCGAAAGGATATGAAATCATAGACAAATACATCAAACAACTGCAAAAAGGTTGAGCATAGATTGAACGCTCAAACAAAGGTCAATTAGACTTCATTTTCAAGCTCTTAACTTTGCCCCCGTTAACAAAAAAACGAGGGTGCGCACCTTCATATTGTTTCACCTAAATTCCTAAACAATATGGAAAAAAATTTAGAGTTAAGAGTTTCCGAACTCGAAAAGATGTTGTTCCTTTCAAAGAACGTGCTTAGCTTCGATGAAGCGAGCAAGTTCTTGAACCTTTCTAAAAGTTACCTGTACAAGCTGACTTCGGGTAACTTGATACCCCATTACAAGCCGCAGGGCAAAATGCTTTATTTTGAGAAAGCGGAGTTGGAAGCATGGTTGCGTCAGAACCCGGTCAAGACGCAGGCGCAGATAGAGCAGGAAGCGCAGAAGTATATCCTTAACCGTCCTCTAAAGAAATAACGGCTATGGAAAATAGAAAAGCGACAGAAGCCGGGCAGGACATCACCATGCAGAAAGAGGATTTCGCAGCCCTTTGGAAAACCATTCATCTAAAGGTGACGGACACTTACGAAGTGCCGCCCGAAATACTCTGGGTGAACGGCTCTACCATTGGCACGTTGGGTAATTTCAGTGCATCCACGGGTAAAGCCAAGAGCAAAAAGACATTCAACATTTCCGCTATCGTTGCGGCAGCGTTGAAGAATGACGAGGTATTGAAGTATTCGGCATACCTGCCACCGAACAAACGGAAAATCCTCTATGTAGATACCGAGCAGAGCAAATACCATTGCCACAAGGTCATGGAGCGTATTTTGCGGCTTGCCGGACTGCCTACCGACAAGGACAGGGACGATTTTGTTTTCATCGTGCTAAGGGAGCAGACACCCGATAAGCGGAAACAGATTATCGGTTATATGCTTGAAAATATGCCCGATGTGGGGTTGCTCATCATTGACGGAATCCGTGACTTGATGTATGACATCAACAGCCCCAGCGAATCGACTGACCTAATCAACCTCTTGATGCGCTGGTCAAGCGGATATAACCTGCATATCCATACCGTACTGCATTTGAACAAGGGGGATGACAACACAAGGGGGCATATCGGTACGGAACTGAACAATAAGGCTGAAACCGTCCTGCAAATTACCAAAAGTACGCAGGACGGCAACATAAGCGAGGTAAAGGCGATGCACATACGTGACCGGGAGTTTGACCCGTTCGCATTCCGTATCAACGACAGCGCATTGCCCGAAGCCGTGGACGGTTATGTATTCAAGCAACCCAGCCAAGACAGGGGCTTTCCACTGGCAGAACTGACGGAGCAACAGCACAGGACAGCTTTGGAAAACGGTTTTGGCAAACAGGTCATATATGGTTACGAGAATGTCCTAAAGACCTTGAAACAGGGTTATGCAAGTATCGGCTACAAGCGTGGACGCAATATCCATGTGGATTTGAACAAGTTCCTTGTGAACAAGCGCATGATTGTGAAAGAGGGCAAGGGCTACCGCTATAATCCCGATTTCCATTATTAAAAGTCAGTTTGGTTTAGTCCGGGTGTATATATAAGAGGAACGGACTTACTATTTCCCTGTATCGGAACAGGCAGGTTTAGTATGGTACGGGTATATATATAACGGACTAAACAGGACTGGCGCACTTTTCAACTATTTTTTAATCCCCAAAAAAGAAAATGTTATGAACATCGAAGATGTGAAACAAATACCCATCGCAGACTATCTGCATAGTTTAGGTTACTCTCCTGTCAAGCAGCAGGGTAACGGCTTATGGTACAAATCACCGTTAAGGGAGGAACACGAACCGTCTTTCAAGGTGAACACTGACCGCAACCTTTGGTATGACTTTGGCGCAGGCAAGGGCGGCAACATCATCGCACTGGCAAAGGAACTCTATTGCTCCGACAGCCTGCCATACCTGTTAAACCGGATAGCGGAACAGACACCGCACGTCCGCCCGGTCAGTTTTTCTTTTCCCCAGCGTAGGACAGAACCGAGTTTCCAACATTTGGAAGTCCGTGACTTGACCCATCCGGCATTGCTCCGTTACTTGGAGGGACGGGGTATCAATATCGAACTGGCAAAAAGAGAATGTAAGGAACTCCATTTTACCAATAACGGCAGACCGTTCTTTGCTATCGGTTTCCCGAACATAGCAGGAGGTTACGAGGTTCGCAATTCCTTTTTCAAAGGCTGCATCGCCCCGAAAGACATCACCCATATACGGCAGCAGGGAGAGCCGAGAGAGAAGTGTTTGGTATTCGAGGGTTTTATGGACTATCTTTCTTTCCTCACGCTCCGGATGAAGAACTGCCCGACCATGCCCGACCTTGACAGGCAGGATTATGTCATACTCAACTCTACTGTCAATGTGCCGAAAGCTATTGACGTGCTGTACCCGTATGAACGCATCCACTGTATGCTTGACAATGACAAGGCAGGATATGAAGCGACACGGGCTATCGAATTGGAATACTCCTACCGTGTGCGTGACTTCTCGGGCAATTACAGGGGGTATTCGGACTTGAACGATTACCTGTGCGGCAGGAAGCAGGAACAGAAGAACAGCACCAGCCAAGCGCAGGAGATAAAGCAGGAAACCGGACAACGTGCCGCCCCAAGACAGAAAAGGGGCAGGGGCATTTAGTCCGGCAGGATTACCAGCGACAGGCGGTTTAATTTGGAGAGCAAGGTTATGTTTCGGTAAACCGAAACTACCTTGCTTTGCTTGACAGCAAAGAAAATTTCTCCCGTTGGTCGCAATTTTTAAGATACCATTTAAATGTAAAAACCTATGACGAATATAAAGGATAAGCCGGGGGGACGTCCGGCAAAGAAACGGATAGAGAAGCAGCAACGGGTAGTCAGCACGAAGCTGACCGAGTTGCAGTATTATGCCATCAGGAAGCGAGCCGGGGAAGCCGGGTTGCGTGTCAGTGAGTATGTCCGGCAGGCGGTTGTTTCGGCAGAGGTCATACCCCGGCTGAATAGGCAGGATGCGGACACCATCCGCAAGCTGGCAGGGGAAGCCAACAACATCAACCAACTGGCGCACCGAGCGAATGCCGGAGGTTTCGCACTGGTGGCGGTGGAACTGGTGAAACTCAAAAACAGGATTGTCGAAATTATAAATCAGTTGTCGGATGATTGGAAAAATAAAAAAGGGAAGCGGGTTTAAGGGCTGTGTGAACTATGTGCTTGGTAAGGAGCAGGCGGTTTTGCTTCATGCGGACGGGGTTCTGACTGAAAGCCGGGGCGATATAATCCGCAGCTTCTGTATGCAGACCGGGATGAATCCCGATTTGAAGAAGCCTGTCGGACATATTGCGTTAAGTTATTCGGCAGTGGATGCACCCAAATTGACAGACGAGAAGATGGTACAGCTTGCGCAGGAGTATATGCGTGAAATGAAAATCACCGATACGCAGTATATCATCGTGCGCCATCAAGACCGGGAACACCCACATGTGCATATCGTGTTCAACCGCATAGACAACAACGGCAAGACCATTTCGGACAGGAACGATATGTACCGTAACGAGCAGGTATGCAAGAAGCTGAAAACCAAACACGGGCTTTATTTTGCTGGTGGAAAAGAACAGGTAAAGCAGCACCGCTTGAAAGAGCCGGACAAGTCGAAATACGAGATTTACACGGCTGTAAAGAACGAAATCGGGAAGTTCAAGAACTGGCGGCAGTTACAGGAGCGGTTAGCGGAAAAGGGTATTACTGTCCGGTTCAAGTACAAGGGGCAGACGGGCGAGATACAGGGCGTTTCCTTTTCCAAAGGCGAATACACGTTCAAGGGTTCGGAGATAGACCGCAATTTTAGTTTCTCCAAACTGGATAAATGTTTCGGGGATGCAGGACTGAATACGGTCGGAAATCAACGGCAGACAGCTTTTACACCCGTTCGGGAGCCATTGCCGACACAGGGAAAGACTGACAGTCCGTTGATAACTGGCTCACTCGGTCTGTTCACCGCTTCATCACCCCCTGCGGATGAAGAACCAAACTTGAATTTAAGAAAGAAGAAGAAAAAGAAAAAACAACTTAATTTGTAAACACATGGAGAAAAATTTGATTTTAGAGGGGCTTCTCTCAATGGTTACTGAATTGAAAGAGAAGCAGGAAGCACAGGTAACGCCAGCCAGTCGGGAGGAAACTCTTGAAAGACTGAACGCAATCGAACAGGCATTGTCGGAATTGCACAGTAACCCGGCTGTTCCCGAAAAGGATTTGCAGGCTATCCGAAGCCAGCTTGACGAGATAAGGAATAGGATGCAAGGTCAGCAGAAACATATCGAGGACACCAAGAAAATAGTATTGGAAACCTACCGTTGTTTCAAGGTAATGCTTGATGCTTTGGGCTCTTGCAAGACGGATAAAGAGGAAGCTATACCCTTACCGCTCTATCAACGGATTTGCAACAAGGTCGCTTCTTGGATTCGTCCGGGATTGTTCCTTTTTTCGGCAGTGCTGGTTATCTGTTCCGTTTCCATATTCTTGAATATCCGTTTGGCTGAACGTATGCAGCAGTTACAGGACAACGATATGAAATACCGCTATTTGCTGATGCAAGGACAGGCAGACGGGGAAACTTTTGATATACTGGAAAACAAGTTCAAATGGCAACGGGATAACGGCTTTATCCGAAGTCTGACCGATTCAGTGATGGATTTTGAATACCGCATCCAAAAGCAGGCGGAAGCACTGGAACGTGCAAGGCTGTTGAACGAGCAAGCCGAACAGCTAAAGAAAGAAGCTGATAAGCTGGGTAAGCCATAAACGGGGAAAGCCGGGATGGATGAAGCACATTCACCGTTCCGGCTTTTCAGATTCACTTCTTTTTCTTCGTACAGTGTTCTTTCTCGAACTGGCGTAGCGTGGTGACGCTGAACCTTTCCTTGATGAACTCCCGGACATCGGAAGCCTTGTAATACACTTTTCCGCTGATAGTGAAGTATGGCAACGCACCGATAGCCCGGTAGCGTTGCAGGGTTTTGATGCTTACTTTGAACAGCAGGCACAAGTCTTGATTATCCAATAGGTTATCATCTTCGGGCAGTACCCTGTCTGCATTGCGTAGTACCCGTACATCTTTGCAGAGTTCTTCCAGTTTGGCATACAGCTTCTGCATCCATCCACCAAATTCGTCATTGTCTATATACATAATTGCTTCATTTTTCAGATTATACATTTTGTTTGTCAATCGATTGATGAAGCAAAGTTCTAAAAACGGATACAAAGAAATTACAGGAGAACTAATGGAGTCCCCTATAAATAAATCATAAGTTGCTGATTATCTATATCCTTTCTTATCATGTTCATTTTTGATTAGGTTTGCCAGTCCATTAAGAAATTCGGTGAGTTTGCCCGGCTTCCGTTTTATCACGTCCTCATGTTTTTGGTGGCAGTCGCTTATCTTAATGTTAAACAACCATTCAAAACCTTTGGATAAGTCCACTAAATAGGCAGGTTTACCGTTCTGATAAACGATGTCTTTGGAGAGGAATAAGCCGCTTACCACTTCCATGATATTGATAAGGGTTGTTTTGTCGGCGAGGTAGAGAGGGGAAAGGGGCTGTTTATTGATGCGTTGCTGTAGTTGTTCCGGGTATTTGATGCGCCATTCAATAAGGCGTATTTCAGTGTTCAAAAGTCCTATCGCTTCATCAATTAAATGCAAATAGGGCATTTTTTTCTTGCTCAAACCGTACACGATACGATTTAAGACGGTGTAAACCAAAGGAAAAATAGCGAAGTAAAATACTGTAATCCTGTTCGTTGATACCAAAATCGGCTACATGCGTAGCCAATTCCTCAATAGCTTCTGTAAACTCCGATGCAGAAACTTTACGTTGTGAATATTCCGACAATAAGCGGAAAAATCGCTGTTCTAAAATTAGATTCATGTATGTATTCATATAAAAAATAAGCCTTAGCGAGACTTAGGAAAAGGCTTATTTCAATTCATAATATTGTAATCCGCAAGTTGTTGTTTTGGGGGAATTTAGAAAAATAGTTTATAGCAAAGTAATCCCAATAAAAATAGCACTAAAAGGCATATTGTAAGAAATATATATATCCTAAACATATATATTTGGTCTGATTGCTCCTTTTCTATGGTTTTTTTACGGATTTCTTCTATCTTTTCAATGGAAACATTGGATAAATCAGCATTTTTACCTTTGCCTACAAGATATTTGTGATGTTCTTTCATCCTGTCTCTATTCAACTTGCGAAGCTCACGGTTCTCTTTGTCCCGTTGTAGCATATCATTTATGCAACCTAATGTTCCCATTTTCCAGTTAACATTTAATTTCCAAACCTTGATATATCAATTTCTTTTTGTAGTTCCCTAAAGATACGTTCCAAATCATATCCATGCGGATTGGAAATTTGGAAACATCCGCTTTCTATGGGGCTATTAACCTGAGGAGCAGTTATCACCGTGTCATTGAAAACGAAAGCGATGTACTTTCCTACACTCTTTGTTGTGGCTTCTCTCCATATAGGCAATTTATCTTGGAGGAAGACACCGGTAATGACCGAGTGTCCAAAAGCATCAGTTTCCAAACGTAAAGAATCGAAATCCATAACAGTAAGGAAAGGTGTTTGTGAAAGGCTGTCTGTAGTCTGTGATGTTACGTAGTACCAGCCGTTTGTCCGGTGAAAGGATTTTGTCTGCATACAAGCTGTCATTAGTAGGCAGAAAAAGAGAATTGTTGAAATCTTCATATCCGCTATTTTTAGGTTAATACATCTTCTCCAACGTCCACACCATCTTATTGGGATTATAGGCTTCCATTACGAGATGTGTTCCTGTGTATTCCATCACTGTCCACGGACCTGCTATGTTGTCGAACGTGATGATTTTTCCATTTACTTGATAAGTAAAATCTGTGTTCCACATATATCCGTCTTCTTCGTTCGTCCTTGTATAAATGCCTTCTGATTCGTTAGTAAACTGAAGAATGGATTGTTTTGTGTAGTCTATCTCATCTTCGATATTGTACACGGTCATTTGCGCTTGCCAAGTAGTTTGCTTCAGGGCTTCGGGGGTGAAGACAGAAGTAGGGGCATCATCGTTACTACAATTTGTCAGACATAACATGGCGCAAATAATGAATGTGGAAAGCACCATACATAAAGTAATTTTCTTTTTCATCTTATCTCTATTTTAAGTGATTGACAATAATTATATATTTCTCTTCATAGGGATACTAACAATACCTTTATTAATCTCTTTTTTACCCACTTTTTTGAAGCCTAAAGATGTATAAAAAGTTTCTGCATAGGTTGAAGAATTAACTGTTATATAAGTAAAATTACAATTGCTCATCATATAGTCAAATAACGATTTTCCTATTCCTTGCCGATGATAGTGTGGCAAGACAAAGAAGAGGGATATATGTTGCCTTTCCCGATGTACACCGATTATTCCTATCAATAAATGATTGTCAAAAGCCCCATATATGTCAAGCGTATTCATCAACGATGTGTCATACACGAAACTTTTAAAGGTTTCAATCCCTTCTTCCGTAAAATCGTTAATGCCACACTCTATACATACTTGATAGGATAAGTTTATAGCATTTTTATATTCTTCTTTCATTAATTTCCGTATCATACTAATAGTTTTTAATCAATGTGTGCAAAGTAATGAAAGGTGGAGGAAAAAGGTCTTGACAATTATCAAGACCCCAATATAACAATTGTTAAAAGGTGAGTTATATCTCTAACTTGCGGCGTATGCGGCTAATGGTTTCCGGTGTAACCCCTAAGAATGAAGCGATGCTTTTCAAAGGAACTACTTCTTTCAAGTTAGGACAACGTTCCATCAAGTTCCTGTATCGTATTTCAGGCGTACAATATGAATCAAGTAATCGTTCATATACCATTTCAAATAGACTCTCTGCCACATGCCTTCCGAATCGTTGAGTTTTCATATCCGTTTCCCAATATTCAATAATGTCATGACGGGATATTTCATATACAGAACACTCTGTTATGGCTTGAATATTTACTAACGATAAGCCACTTCTCATTAAAGAAGAATAGTCACATACAAACTCGTTGGTGAAAGCGTATCCAACAATGTGTTCTTCACCCTCTCCATCAATATATGTATATTGGAATGTACCGTTTTCTACCCATTCGGCAAAACGTGATATTTCATTCTGACGAATAAAGAAATCTTTTTTGTGGTATATACGTTGCTTCCCTTTTTCATGAAATAAATCTTTTACGAGGGAATAGTCTAAATTGTCGAGGTATGAATTAAAATCTTTCATTGTCGTAAGCTATTTATTCAGTCCACGGCGTATGCGACTGATTGTTTCCGGTGTGACTTGCAAGAAAGAGGCAATCTCCTTTAACGTAATGTACTCTTGAATATCGGGGCATCTATTCAATAAGTCAAGATACAGTTCTGCCGTAGTCTTGCAGTACATATCTATTAATCTATGATACATTAATAAGTATGATTGTTCAATAAGAGTACATTTTACTTGCATGGTTTCTACATTTGTGGCAAAGAATTCCTCTACTTTTAAATAGGGTATATAACAAATCTTTGTATCGCAAACGGCTTCAATTGTTACTAATGACGGTTGATTAGGCTCTATAAGTGTGCATAAACTTCCTGTAAACTCTCCGGAGAAAGTATATCCTACTATATGTATATTCCCTTTTTCATCCACACGAGTATATCTCAATAAGCCGTGTTCGATATAAGCTCCCCGATGATTCACTTTGCCTTGAATAGTGAATTGTTCACCCTTTTTGAGTTCGATATAAGTACCATGTTCCAAAATGAACTGCTTTAGCTGTTCTAATTTCGAATGGTTGGCATATTGTGAGTTAAAATCTTCCATACTATAAACTAATTGCAATTAAAATATAGAATAACCTCGTGAGTTGTTCTCTTAAAAAGGGAAAATAGATTCCTGACTTTATCAAAACATCTTCTCTTTTTTTTAATCTACTTTATTGTGAGTTTAGTTTGTGCTTTTGTATATATATCCAAAACGTACCAAACTAACTTTTGTAGCCTGCAAAATATATGTGCTGGCGAAAGAAGAAACAATCTTTTTTCTTTTCGCCAATTTTAAAGTTTGTAACTCTCATAGTTTGAGGAAGAAATGAATACTTTTATTTCTTCTTCTGTTGGAAGTTCTATCCTATACTTTTGCACAAAAATATTTGGGTCTAACCCGGCAGTGGCATACTTAACCAAGGTATCTCCCTTTTCGGTGCAGAGCAAAATGCCGATAGGTGGGTTATCATCCGGCTGCATCACTTCCGCTTTAAAATAGTTCAGATACATATTTAGTTGCGAAGCGTACTCATGGCGGAACTTATCTATCTTCAATTCTACAATAACATGGCATTTCAAAATGCGGTGATAGAACACAAGGTCGGCAAAGAAATAATCCTCGTCTATCAAGATACGTTTTTGCCGGGCTTCAAAACAGAAGCCATGTCCCATTTCTAACAGGAAGTGTTGCAGGTTGTCAAGAATGGCTTGTTCCAAATCAGTTTCTGTCACCAATGCACGTTCATTCAACTCTAAGAACTCCAAAGTAACAGGGGTGTTGATAACATCTTTAGGTTGTAATAAGGTTGCTTGTTGCTGGACTAAAGCGGAGAGGGCTTCTTTGTTTTTGGATAGTCCGCTACGTTCGTAATATAAAGATGCGATTTGTCGCTCCAACTCCTTTACAGACCAGCAGCCACGAATGGTTTCCATTTCATAGAAAGCACGTTTTACCGGGTTCTCAATTCCCGATATAGTGTTTAAATGGGTGGAAGATAATCTATTGAATAATCTATCAGCCGGAATCATCCATGTTTCGGTTTGTGGGTATTCTGTTGATAGTTTCCAAACTCCATTTTCAGATTCGGCGGTCACCAACCGCCGAATTGGTTCAGTGAATTCGGCGGTCAATGACTGCCGAATTTGAATTTGTGATGCAATGTATTGTGTAACAGGTTCTTTTAGTTGTGGATAAACAAGGTACAACCGTCTAAATTCCCTGAATCTACGTTCATTCAGACCTTTTGTTTTCAGTCGTTGTTCCAGCTTCTTCAACAGTTGTTCACCGTAGGCGGCACGGTCTTCTCCGTTCTGCTCAAATTCTACAATATAGCAACCCATAAGCCAGTTACGGGAAGTAAGGGCAAGGTTTACAGCATGTGCGGCTTGTGCCTGCAACGTGTTCTGTATCGTGCTGATATGTTTTACTAATGCTTCAAAGTTCATAGTTACAAAGATAAGTCTTTTATGGTTAAAACTTTAGTTCGGGCAAGCTGTTTATTGCTTCCTCTTTCAATTTATCCACCGCACGGGTGTACTTCTCCGTATGCTTCAATCCGCTATGCCCTAAAAGGCTGGCTACGGTTTTGATATTTGCCCCATTGTTCAGAATGTTCACGGCAAACGAATGCCGGGCACAATGCCAGCTTATATGTTTGTCTATCCCGGCTCTCTTTACCCAACGCTTTACTGATTTACAGCAACTTTCGTAAGTAGGTAAATCGAATATCAAACAGTTTTTATCTGCCGGGGCTTCACCAATGATAGACAATAGACCATCATTCAGGGGAATAACCACACCACTACTGGCAGAATGTCCCTTTGTCTTGCTTTGTTCAAATTTCAATAACCGATTAGCGTAATCCACATTCTTATAGGTAAGGTCTTTTACATCACAGAAACGCAAACCACTGTATAAACAGAAGATAAAAGCCCGTCTGACATTCGGGTTCTCGTTGTCATAATGGCAAGCCGCCAACTTTTGTATTTCTTCGGGAGAAAGAACATCTTTTCGAAGCATTTGGCTATCCACTTTACAGGTAACACTTTTACATGGGTCTTTCAACATTACATCGTGGTCAATCGCATATCGAATAACTTTCTTGAAACGCTGGTAAATGCTTTTAGCACCTTCACCCACACTTCGGGATTGCAAATAGGCTACAAACTGCTCCATCATTTCTTTGGTGATAAGTTCCGGTTTGATACTAAACTCATTCATGGGGTATTGCTCTTTTAAGAAGTCCTTAAAACGGCTAAGCGCAATTTGTACCATGCGAATATCTTTCTTGGTATAACTGTTGATATAGGCTTGGAAATAGTCTAAGAAATTGACCGTTCTATCTTTTTTCAACCGATAGCCCAACATACTTTCTTTAAATTCCTGCTCACGCTCCGCACGTATCTTTGTGGCAAGCTCCAATGTTTCTTTGTTCTGCTGGCGTTCCGCAGGGGTACGGGGCTTATCTATCAGATACAGACTAAGGTTTTCTTTTCGCCTGTTATGCTTTACTGCAAACTTGGGCTTACCTTGCATCTTTCCACTATCATAGTACACTTGATTGCCGTTTTCATCTAATACGGGCTTTTCCTCTCTACCTAAATAATACTCTAAGTAAAGGCTGATTCTACCATCCGAGAGCTTATTTTGCTCTAACTTGGGGTTTTCTTTCGTTTTATTTTCTAACTTTGCCATTGTTTAGAGGTTTTATCCCGATTTAGGTACCATAACCGGGTGATTACGCTAAATAGTTGATTTTCTTTTGTTTTCCAATATTGCAAAGGTACAAAAGAAAATGATATTTCAAAGTGTACTAAAAGTGTACTGAATAACGGAAAATGGGCAAAATATGGCAAAAATAGAGAAAATAGGAAATATTCAAATAGTTGATAATAAGGAAGATAAATTCTTTTATTTTCCTATGATTTCTATGGCTTGTACCGGGTCTGGGTACGAAAGATGAAGATAAACCCTTGTAAATACAAAGTTTACAAGGGTTTTCTATTTTTCTACTGAAACATTTAATCATTTTCTATAATCATATAAAACAACTTGTGCTGAAGAAATCTCTTACATATGGAATCATAGAGATTCCTTTGCTTAGTTTTCTTGGCGGAAAGCCAAATTTGACTTCATAGTGAGGATTGAAAAGATATAGTTGTTCATTCATAATCTGGTATCCGGCTTGTTTTGCGACATTTCTGAATATTTCAACGCTACATTTTGCCTGTTTGATATTTAGTAGTTCTTTTATCGTATTATCTTTTTTACCGCATAGTTTTAGTAGCCATCTGTACAAGAAACGAGGAAGGAGATGTATAAAAGGTAGATGTGAGATAATTTTTCCTTTTGCAATCTGTTGATGTCCTTTGCCACATCCTACTTCCAATACTTTATCGGGAAGATATCCTATCTTGCTTTTTATATATGGAATGTAATCGTTTCTGCAGGTTTGCGCTTGTTCATTAAAATAGCGTTTACGGTCAATATGTCGTTCTTGCATTTCTTTTATTGCTTTATCTTTTTAGAAAGAGCTATATTCTATTAAACAATTAGTTTTTAAACACCCTTTTTAGTATTTGTAGCCTCTGTACATTCCATGAAGAGCCGGTGAAGAATTATTAAACAGGTTCTTTTAATGGTTCGGTTGAAGCGTTCGTGCAATTAATTCCGCTCTAATTGGTTTTATTATATAAATAACTCATTCGGGAACTGATTTTAGCAAGTTTCGGATTATTTTTCATTTGGAAACTTCGTACATTTGCTACGTACTCGAACAGAGTGAATGTGTCTGTGTTCCTTGTGCTTCGGATAATGACAGATAAATCAAAGAAACAAAAAACTATTAATTTTCCAACGAAGAGAGAAATATGAAAAACGTTATTCAGATACAATACTGCCAATCACCATGCGGGGAGCTGATATTAGGCTCTTACCAAGGAAAACTTTGCATGTGCGATTGGAACAGAGAAGGAAGGCGGGCATTAATTGACCGGAGAATGCAGAAACTGTTACATGCCGATTATGAAAAGAGTTCATCCGAAGTAATTGTACGAACAATAATTCAGTTGGATGAATATTTTGGCAGGAAAAGAACGGCTTTTGATATTCCGTTGTTCTTTGCCGGCACCGATTTTCAGAAGACTGTTTGGAAAGAGTTGTTGAATATCCCGTATGGGATGACATTATCTTATGGCGATTTATCGCGGAAATTAGGCAATCCCAAAGCTATTCGCGCTGTGGCTGCCGCCAATGGGGCGAATCCCATTTCAATACTTGTTCCTTGTCATCGCGTGATTGGCAGTGACCGTAAATTAGTAGGGTATGGTGGTGGAATTCCTGCAAAGAAGATATTACTTGAACTTGAACTTTCTGACAAAGTGTTTTTTTGAATATAGATGAAGTCACAGCAGGAACTGAATTATAATCGGATTGCAGATGCTATTCGATTTCTTAAGAAGAACTATCGTACGCAGCCTAAATTGGAGGAGATCGCAGAACATATCAATATGAGTCCCTTCCATTTCCAAAGGATGTTTAGCGAGTGGGCGGGAACAACTCCGAAGCGTTTCTTGCAATATCTGAATATTGAGTATGCAAAAAAGATATTGAAAGAAACCCATGCGACACTTTTTGATACAGCCTGCGAGCTTGGACTTTCGGGAACAGGGCGACTTCATGACTTGTTTATAAACATAGAGGGAATGACTCCCGGTGAATATAAAAACGGCGGACTGGCATTGAATATTAATTATTCGTTTGCCGATACACCGTTTGGTAAAATAATAGCAGCATCTACCGATAAAGGTGTTTGTCACATGGCCTTTGTCGATGAAGGAGAGAGGAGAGCTTTTGATCATTTGCGAAGTATATTTCCTAACGCTAAATATGTGCTATCACCGGACACGAAGCAGCAACATGCATTGTCTGTCTTTGATCGGGATTGGAACAGGCTGGAAGAAATTAAACTGCATTTGAAAGGAACGGAATTCCAGTTAAAAGTATGGGAAACTTTATTGAAGATTCCGGCAGGAGGGCTGGCGACTTATGCCGATTTGGCGACCAAATCCGGATACAATGGTGCTTGTAGGGCTGTCGGAACTGCTGTGGGGAAGAATCCGGTTGCTTTTCTGATACCTTGCCATCGTGTGATAAAGGCTACCGGCGAACCGGGAAATTATCATTGGGGAGAGATGCGCAAGAATGCTATTATTGGTTGGGAAGCTGCCCATAAGGATTTCCCGGACCAGTGATCTGTCACCCTTCTGAAAGCCCGGTCAGGAAAGTAGTTTTAGCTCTTTCGCTATTCTGCAAGCTTCTATGGAATTCTTTACCTGGAGTTTCTCCAGTATATTTTGCCGGTGTCGGCTGACGGTATTTTTACTTATGAATAGGGTCCGGGCAATCTCCTGACTTGTTTTCCCCGTATCGATCAGCTTCAATATCACCTTCTCCCTGTCGGATAAAAGGCTGCTGTAGTCCTGTTTTTCCAGTTCTATGGCCTGTCCGTTTGCCGAGTTGATGACCATGCAATTCATGGTAGGATCAGTCGATAAATTGTAAAGGCACAGGGCCAGCCACATGCTATTGCTTGAGTGGGTAGATACATAAAACATTCTGTGCAGGACAGGAACATATTTTCCGGAAGTATTACGCATGCGGAGTTTGCTCATAAGAAAATAATCTGCACGCTTTTTCGCAGGAATCTGTTTCAGGAAGTGATAGAAGCGGAGTTCCTGTACATACTTTTCTGACAGATCATCGGGATGAATCTGTTTAAAGATTTCCTTTTCCCATATTGATTCAAAATTCCGGCTTTCTCCACGTTTGGCTATACCCAACGTTTCGGCTGTTCCCCCATAATAAATGTAGCTGATGTTGGTATGCATATCGCTAAGCACAGCAATTGCATTTTCTATCCGTGCATAGTTGTATGCTATTTGTTTATACTCTTTTAGTTCTTCAGGCAGTTGTTCATCTTTGCAGAAAGGCTGTGCCAGAAACTCTTTGTTCAGTTTGTCAACAATGTCCATATCGGGAAGGGAAATGGTTATTAATAAGCATTGCAGGCTTAGATACAAGCTCTTACCTTTGCAAAGATAATCATAAAACATAGTTGTTGATGGAAAGTGAAAAAGAAAAAATGGGAACAGGCAGGCTGTATGATGCTAATTATGATACAGAGCTGATAGCCGAACGGCAGGCCTGCAAAGAATTATGTTATGAACTGAATCGTTTACGTCCTTTGCAAATAACTGAACGGGAAGCCATTATTCGTCGATTGCTTCACAAGACGAAAGAGCATTTTCTGTTGGAACAACCCTTTTATTGCGATTATGGCTATAATATTGAGATAGGAGAGAATTTTTATGCCAATATGAACTGTGTCATTCTGGACGAAGCGAAAGTAACGTTCGGTGATAATGTTTTTATAGCTCCTTCTTGTGGATTCTATACTGCGGGGCATCCTCTGGATGCAGAACAAAGAAACCGGGGATTAGAGTATGCCCGTCCCATTCATGTGGGTAATAATGTCTGGATAGGAGCACAAGTTTGTGTGCTGCCGGGTGTGACAATCGGTGACAATACAGTGATAGGTGCGGGGAGTGTGGTGAATAGAGATATCCCGGGCAATGTGATTGCAGCAGGTAATCCTTGCCGTGTGATTAGGCAAATCACGGAAAAAGATAAAGTAAAATATACATTATAAGATAAGCATAATTAAAAAGTAAAATGAAAAAAGTATGTTTGGCCCTATTTATGGGCTTGATGGCGCAAGTGACATTTGCGCAGACGCTGGGAAAAATGCAATGGTTCAATGAACCGGACCAATGGGAGATAAAAGATAATGTACTATCGATGTCTGTCACTCCGCAAAGTGATTATTGGCGGATTTCTCACTATGGTTTTACGGTGGATGATGCACCATTCTATTATGCTACCTATGGTGGTGAGTTTGAAGCGAAAGTAAAAGTGACAGGTGACTATAAAGTACGCTTCGACCAAGCCGGACTGATGCTTCGTATTGACCATGAAAACTATATTAAAGCAGGTATTGAGTTTGTAGACGGGAAGTTTAATTTGAGTACAGTCGTTACTCATAAAACGAGTGACTGGAGCGTGATAACTTTGGATAAAACCGTGCCTTATATCTGGATAAAAGCTGTCAGACGACTGGATGCGGTAGAAATTTTCTATTCATTTGATGATAAAACTTACACGCTAATGCGTAATGCCTGGTTACAGGATAATATACCCGTGAAGGTGGGACTGATGGCTGCTTGTCCTGATGGAAATGGATTTGAGGTGAGATTTGAGCACTTCAAGGTAAGGCATCTGCCTGACCAACGCAGAGTAGAATGGTTGAAGAAGAATGCCGAATAAATCAGAAAAATGGAAGATGGACGGTTTGGAAAGCCGTATCTTCCATTTTTCATTTTAGGAGTATGGGCAGGGTAGCTGTAGCCAGGTTTATTTATAAATCAAACGGCTTATAAACAGGTATCCTCCGAATATTTGCAGAGCCATTCCCGGCAGGCCGATACGGAAATCCTGTGCGGCACTGAGGAAATCTTTGACCATGATCCACTCACCCAGAGTACCGGCCACCTGGTAGGCCAACACGACAACCAGCAGAATGGGAATGGAGATACGCTTATAATGATGGGCGGCATAACCGGCCGCTACAGCCAGAAGCACTGATTTTAAAAGGATAGCAGGTAAAACTGCCGGATGGGGCATACCGAATAACAATGAATTCAGGACAGGTGAAAAGAGTGCTGCCAACAATCCGACTTTCCACCCATATTTATAGGCTCCGATCAGAGTAAAGAAATAGATCGGTAACCAGGTGATACCCCCTTGGGGGATGAGATGAAAAAGTTGGGGCAATGCCATATTTCCCACGACAAACAGCATTGCTGCCAGATATGTTTTGGCATCGTTGTAATTTAATGAATAAAGCTTGATAGATGTTGTTTCCATATTATGATATGATAATTAAAAGTTAATGTTGATTCCTCCCATAAATGTAGCTTTCGGCATAGGGTAACCGGCATTTATTTCATAACGTTGCGCCAGCAGATTCTCTCCTTTTACAAACAGACCGGCGATGGAGCAGATACGATAATTACCCCGAAGATTCCATAGAAGAAAGTTTTCTTTCTTTTCTTCAGGGCTCACTACAGTATAAAGTCCTGCCACATATTGTATTCCGGTGGAGAAATTCCATTTGCCTTTTGTGTAATCAATTCCTGCATATAATTTATGTTCCGGTGCGGCAACCAGAGGGTGTTCCATATGAAGCCAGCTGTAGTTGGCAGTCAGGTTCCATGTAGGATGGATGTGGTACGCTATACTGGCTTCTGCTCCCCAGTTCTCTACTTTACCGGTGTTTACGTTCAGCGGACGTACGTCTGTGCGGATAGTCTGGATCATATTGTCACCATTGATATAAAAGAGGTTAACCCCATAATAAAACGTTTGATCGAACAGTCGTTGAGAATAAGACAATTCGTAATTCCATAACCGTTCCGGCAATAAATCGGGATTGGCAGGGCGGAACATATATAGTTCGCGGATTGTAGGGTTGCGGAATCCTTTACTGGCCATAGCTTTCAAGCTTGCGTTGTGTGGCAACTGTACCGACAAGCCGACTTGTGGTATCCATTCTGTTCCGGAGACAGTGTGATGATCTGCACGGATCCCTGCGTCTATTGTCAGATGACTACCGATTGCCTGACGGAAATCAACGTATCCCGCAATTTCATTTTCCGATTTATCCGAGATATTTTCTTTATGGCGGTCTGTAATGAAGCGATTCCATGCTTCACCGCCAAACCGCATATAGTCTAATCCTACAGTCAGCCGGTTACCCGTAAATAAAGAAGTACTCTGGTACCAGGAAATTCCCGTCATCCGGTCTTTAGAGTTGAAACGGTAGTTCAGTGGTTCTTCGCCTGTACCGTATCCGTCATTAATGTGATGTTTACCCCAATTATAAAAAAACTTGAGTGCCCCCGATGTATGTTCATACTTATTCTCCAAAGCAAATGAAGTCATGCCACGTGTAATGCGTGAATCGTTATCGAAAACCGGAGTGCTGACTGTTCCCGGATTAGAGGCATTGAAATGCGTCAGGTTCAGATCTGCAGATATGTTCCATGTGCGGTTCAATTCATAGCCCAGCCTTGTATATCCGCCGTATTGCTCAAACTCCATATCGGGGCGATGTCCGTCTGTCCGGTTGTAAGAACCGGTGATAACACTGCTGAAACGTCCTTTTTTTACTTGGTTGGTAACTTCGGTCGTCCATGTATTATATGAGCCATATCCCAGCCGGGCTCCCGTTTTCACTCCGTTTTCCCGCTGCTGACGGGTCACGATGTTGATTACTCCGCCCATTGCATTCGAACCATAAAGTACGGATGCAGGGCCACGTACTACTTCCACTTTTTCAGCCAGCATCGATTGATAAGCGTCGGCAATAGGATGCCCCATTAGCCCCATGTACTGTGGATGTCCGTCAATCAATACTAATAATCCTGTAGTGGGGCTGCCTCCGATGCCACGCAGGCTGATACCACCTGCCGCACCGCTCGACACGCCATACCCCATGATGCCACGGCTGGTTGTGAATAACCCCGGGATCTGTTCTGTCAACATGGGGAGTAAAGAAGGCTCTAAACGTTTCTCTATGGTTTCGCGGTTCAGGACCGAAACAGTCATAGGCAGATGGCGGATGTCAGTTTCATTTCGTGTGCCGGTGACTACTACCCCGTCTATCTCGTAATTCTGTGTCGTGTGGGTCGTGTCTCTCCGGACTTGTGCCTCTAAAGAGGTACTTAGAAAAGTACAGGCAAACAGGATGCCAAGCAGATTTTTTTTCATCCTCATTTGGGAGAGGAAATTCTCAATGATCCGGAATATTTCTTCTAAAGAACTGATTTCATGGCAAGCTGTTTCCAACGGACACCATCCGCTTTTGTCCCGATTCTCAATGAAAGGCACCAATCGGATATAAGTAACCTCAACATTGGCATCATGCAGGAGTGTAAGTGCGGGTTGGCTGATGACATCTGCATATACCCGCCGGATTCCTCCCAGAACCATTAGTCCTGCGGCAGCTTTCCCAATCACCTTGTCGGCAATGCAGGCTCCTTCCATGAAAGAGGGTTCTTGCTGGAACAGATCGTATAAATCGGCTACGCCCCGCTGAGTGAAGGTGCGTATTTCCGCTCCGTTCCCGATCACACAGGAATAGCCTCCGGAGTGGAGTAGATCGATTATCTTTTCCATTATAGCGTTTCCTGTTTGAGTTGTTCTACAAAATGATCGATACGGTGCAGTTCGTCCGGAATCCGGATAGACTGCGGACAATGTGAGGTGCATTGGTTGCAGCCAATACAATGGCTGGCTTGCCGTAGTTTGGGTACACTGCGGTCATAGCCTATCAGGAAAGCGCGCCGTGCTTCTTTATAGTTTTCGCTTGTCCGGCTTTGCGGAATATTCCCTTCGTTTACGCACTTGTTGTAATGAACGAGGATGGCAGGAATATCGATGCCGTATGGGCAGGGCATGCAATATTTGCAGTCATTGCATGGGATGGTAGGATATTGCATCATAAGTTGTGCAGTCTCTTCCAGATATTCCTTGTCGCCATCGGTCAGAGGAACCAGTGGTGAATAAGTACGGATGTTATCTTGCAAGTGCTCCATGTAAGTCATACCGCTCAATACAGTCAGTACCAGTTCCGGTGAACCGGCAAAGCGGAAAGCCCACGATGCTATGCTGTCTTCAGGACGTCGCTGTTTCAGTCGTCCCACGATGTGTTCAGGGACATTTGACAGGCGTCCGCCCAACAGTGGTTCCATGATGACAGCGGCAATGTTTCGTTTGGCCAGTTCTCCGTAAAGATATTCCGCATTGACATTGTTTCCTGTAGCGTGGCGCCAGTCCATATAGTTGAGTTGAATTTGTACAAAATCCCATTTCACCGTATCATGCATGGCGAGTACCTGGTCGAAAACCTCGACATCACCATGAAATGACCAGCCGAGGTGCCGGATACGCCCGGCTTCACGTTCTTTGAGAAGGAAGTCAAGCATGCCGTTATCGATATATCGTTCGTTGAACACTTTCATTCCGCCGCCACCGATGGCGTGCAGCAGATAATAATCAAAGTACTCTACCTGCATATCCTCAAACGACTGGTGATACATAGCCAGTGAGTTTTCACGTGAGAAGTTTGAAAAATTCGATAGTTTGGTTGCTATGTACAGTTTTTCACGCGGATGCCTTTTGAGGGCAATTCCTGTTGCTTTTTCCGACCAGCCCTGTACATATACGGGCGATGTATCGAAATAGTTTACTCCGTGGGCGATAGCATAATCTACCAGTTCATTGACGGCTTCCTGGTTGATAAGGTCTCCTTTCCCTTCCGGTGAAGGGATTGTAGGCCAGCGCATGCAGCCATAGCCCAGGAGAGAAACTTGATCTTTGATTCCTCCGACTGAGCGATAGGTCATTTTATCTGTGGGGACAGGAGAAGAGGCACTCCGTCCCTGACCGGCTTTATCTCCGGAGCCGCAACCATAAAGAGCGGCAGTTGTTGTAGCGGCGCTGATACCCACAATTTTGAGGAATCCTCTTCGGTCTATATGCTTATTCTGTTTTTCCATATGTTTCTACTTTTGGGATGTGTTATATGATACGGTGCCTTTCGTGACCTTCTACATAGATGGCACTGAACGGGCGTGCCGGGCAAAGATTTTCACATGCTCCGCAACCGATGCAACGTTCGGTATTGATTGCCGGTATTTTGGGGGAGTCTGTTTGGTCCGGTATGGATAGAATCATCTGAATGGCTCCTGTCGGACAATGACGGGCACAATTGCCACATTCCACCCCGTCAGTCAGTGGTACGCAGTTCGCTTTTACCCAGACCGCATGCCCGATTTGAGTCGAAGACTTGTCGGCCACCGTGATAGGGCGGATTGCTCCTGCCGGACATACCTGGGAACAATCGTTACACTCCGGACGACAATAGCCGCGTTCGTACGACATTTCGGGCTGCATCAGGTTCATCAGTTTCGTGGAAGGACGCAATACCTGATTGGGGCAGGCTGATACACACAGTTGGCAGGCCGTGCAATGTGCAGACATATTACGCGCACTCAACGAACCGGGAGGTGTGATGGGTGTCTGCCGATTGGGTATTTTTTTATCTTCTATGGTGGCGAGTCCGCCATCTACTTTTTTCTCCTGTGCTTTGAGTGCCGATGTTGCGGCTACCATTGTCGTTACGGTCAGGAAGTTGCGGCGTGCTTCATTTACTTGGCCGGATGAAGCCAGAGGAGCATTCTGCTTCACTTGTGGTGATCCTGTTTTGCTTGTTCGTAATTGGTAACTGAGCGCTTTCTGCTTGCATTTGCCAAGGCAGTCCATGCAAGCCACACAACGGCTGTAGTCTATCGTATGTTCTTTGGAGTTGATGCATGCCGCTTTGCAATGGCGTGCACACAGTCCGCACCCGTTACATTTATCCGTATCAATCGTGACGCGGAATAAAGAATAGCGTGAAAGAAATCCCAGTACTGTCCCCACAGGGCAGATGGTATTACAGTAGGTACGCCCGTTTCGCCATGCCAGCAGAATCAGGATGACGAAAGTCGCTGCAGCGATGATAAATGTCGGCAGACTTTTCATCCAGACTTCGACGTCATAAAATGCATAACTGTCGATTCGTTCCGCCAGATGAGCAAACAGGTTGTTTCCCCATAACCAGATGGGTTGGAACAGGTTGTTTGCAATACGTCCGTAAGCACTATACGGAGCAAACAAAGTTGCGATGAAACTAACTCCTGCTATCAGGGTAATGATGAATATAGCCAATGCCCCGTAGCGTAGTGAAGAGAGTGCCGGAGAATAGGAGTAAGGCAACTTTTTCCGTCTTTTCCCAACCCAGGCTGCCACATCCTGGAATACTCCGAGCGGACAAATCACCGAACAGTAGATTCGTCCGAATACGGCTGTCAGAATTATTAAAAAGGCTACTACCCCTATGTTCAATGCCAGTATCGCAGGTAGGAACTGGATTTTTGCCAGCCAGCCGAACCAACCGTGCAGTGTTCCGGTGAAATCAAGGAACAGCAGGGTGATCAGTGTCAGGCAGATGATGCCACATGTTAGTCTGATTTTTCGTATCATTGCGTTTGTTTTTATTGAGTTTGTTATTTATCGTTTACAAGCCACGTCTTAAACTCCGATGCTTTGTTTTTGCTGACATAAACACGTTCCGGCACTTCGGTATCGAGTGTGATGAGCAGTCGGCTGTCAAACCAGATAGTTATATCCGTTACGCTGTCTCTGGCTATGACAAACTGTTTGTTAGCCCGGATAAAGTCTGTCGGATTGAGTGAGGAGACGATCTGTTCCAAGGTCTTGGAATAAGGATAACAGTTGCCGTCCTTCAGGCATACATATGTGTTTTTACCGGTTGCGTAGAAATAAGAAATCTCTTTTATGCTCACCGGGAGCAGTTTGTCTTTATGTGCAATCAATAGTTTGTCTTTGTACTTGGGTGCGGGTTTCAGCTGCGTCAGTTGTGCCAAATATTGCAAAAGGTCCTGTCGGGTCAGTTTGCTGTATTTTTCCAGTGCGTGTTCTACATCCTCCACCTTGACAGGTTTCAGTAAATAGTCTATGCTGTTCACTTTAAAAGCTTCGATGGCATATCGGTCATAAGCCGTTGTAAATATAATAGGAGTCTCCAGCTTTATTCTGTCGAAAATGGCAAAGGCCGATCCGTCTGATAAATGAATATCCATGAATATCAGATCCGGAGCCGGATTTGACTGCAACCATCCGACAGTCTGCGTGACACTTTCTGTATTGGCCATGACCCGGATATCGGGGGCTACCTCCGCGAGGATATCCGTCAGGTTTTCATAGGCAGCGGTTTCGTCTTCTACAATCAGTACTTTCATAACAACTACTATATTAGAGGTAGATATACCCGGAATGTCTCTTCGTCAGATTCCACCCGGATTTGCTTATTCATTAACAGATTGAATCGATTTTCCAAGTTACTTAGTCCGGTTCCGTTTGTGTCGGGCGGGGATAGCTTAGGGTAAATGGGATTGGACACCACCAGTTCAGATTGTTCGTTCAGCCGGATGGAGATCTCCATCTTGTGTTCGCTGTCTATCCGGTTGTGTACGGTGACGTTATCGACTAACGGAAGTAGTGAGAGTACAGGCAGTGTCAGCAAATCTTTTTGCCTTTCGGCTACGTCGATGGCAAAAACCAGTTTATTGGCAAAACGTACCTCCATTACGTATTGGAAAGATTGGATGAACTCCAGTTCTTCTCTCAGCGTGACGAGCCCTTTCCGGTCGCTTTGCAAGATGTACCGGAAGATATCAGATAGCTGATTGACGTACATCAGCGTGTTTTCATCATTCTTTTTTCGTATTAATGAAGATATTCCGTTCAGTGAGTTAAAGAAGAAATGCGGGTTTACCTGATTGGCCAGTGCGTCACAACGACTTTGTAAGTTCTCAAAACGAAGACGTTCTATTTCCTGCTCTTTTTCTCTCTGCCGGGTATAAAGCATGGAGATGTATCCTACCAATGTGCATAAAAAGCAGAGCGTGAAGAACTGGGAGATTAAAGTGCTTCCCAGAAAATCCGTATGGAAACCATGCGAAGAGATGGTGTACGAAACGGATGCGAAGAACAGATAACCGGTCAGTGCAAACAGGAAGTTGTGAGTCAGGCGTTTCCGGAATAGCGCTGTCGGGATCTGCCGCAGATTGTAGTTTATCAGGAAACCGATCATCCCCCAAAAGAAAAGGAAGCGATATATAAAATAAGAAAAGAAACCAAGGTAGTCCGATGGCTTCAAAGAGTTTAGCTCCCACGGAGTGCAGGCTATATTGGGGTATATGATAAAAACCGCACTGATCAGGCTGACCAGCGGAAGGTTTCGGGATATATATTTATCAAAGGAATCCATGATGCTCTTCTTTCTCACTGCAAAGAAAAGCAAAATAATGATTCCTTATTTGTTATGTCATGTCAAAACGAAAAAAGAGGCATAAAAGCGAAACTTTTTCATTTTTTCAGCATAAATACGATATAGTCTCTACACAAAATAAGAATGCAGAATGACAAAACCAGAGAAGCGATCAGCATAAATTCTTTCATAATGTTTGTTGGTTTTATAGGTTCTTTCCTATAAAGACAACACCCAATGAAAAATTCCCTACCCGGATAACTGTTTTATTTCATTTGTTTTTGTTCTGCTACGTATTTCCAGAGCGGTGCCGCATGTAATGCCTGTATGATTTGGTTGCTTTTCAGGAGTTCTTGTACCTCTTCAAAGGTGAGCAGATGCACTGTAAGTGACTCCGTATCTTCCAGATGTTGTATGTCTACTCGTTCTACATCCGTTGCCAGAAAGCAGTGAGTCAGATTGGTATGTGTGCTTGGATTGGCCGAAATCACCATATATTCCTGCCAGTTACCATTGCCGTATCCGGTTTCTTCCAGCAGTTCACGTTGTGCCGAAACAAGCGGTGATGCATCCTCTTTCTCGCATACACCCGCACAAAGTTCATATAGCTGTTTGCCGATTCCCGGTCGGAACTGGCGGACAAATACAAACTTTCCTTCTCTGGTGATGGCGATGGTGTTCACCCAGTCGGGATACTCAAGGATGTAGTACTCCGGGATATGATTGCCGTTAGGCAAAAGCATGTCGTCGCACCGTACGGTCAACCACGGGCGGCGAAATAGATATTTGCTGCTGACTACTTGCCAGGCTTCGTCTTTTGTTTCCATTGTTTTATTGATAGCGGTTGCTGGCAAAGGTAATTAGAATAATTGTCAGGAACAATTGTTTTCATACGTATCTTTTTGGGTTTAAAAACCGTTGTGTATCTTTGGGGCGGATAAACTAACAGAATAATGAAAAACGCAATTATCTCTTTATTCCTGCTTTTTATTACCGTACAATATGTAGCAGCACAAAAAAAGGTTATCAAAATAGCCTGTATCGGTAATAGTATCACATATGGTGTAGGTACACGTAATCCTGCTAAAGACAGCTATCCCGCTGTGCTGGGGCAGATGTTGGGCGACGGTTATGAGGTCCGGAACTTTGGAGTCAGTGCCCGCACCATGCTGATGAAAGGGGACAATCCCTATATGAAGGAAGAGCGCTATCGGCAAGCATTGGACTATAATCCCGATATTGTGACTATTAAATTGGGGACCAATGATACGAAACCTCAGAACTGGCGATATAAATCCGATTTTAAGAAAGATATGGAGACGATGATCCGAACGCTTCGGGCATTACCGTCGAAGCCGGAAATTTATTTATGTTATCCTATTCCCGCATACGCTGTCCAGTGGGGCATCAATGATAGTATCATTGTTCATGGAGTGATGCCGGTTATCAACCGGTTGGCTGCCAAATACGGATTGAAAGTAATCGATCTGCATACTCCGTTAACGGGGATGAAAGAGTGTTTTGCCGACAACGTACATCCCAACGAAAAAGCTGCTGTCCGTATTGCACAGGCCATTTACCGGCAACTGACCGGCGAGGAACCACCGGCACATGTTTCTCAACCCTTCCCGGGACTTAAAGGTAAATGGAAAGGGTTCGATCAATATACTTTTGCTTATCAGGATCGGGAGGCTATTGTTGTCTGCCCGAAACATGCGGCAACCGGCAATCCCTGGATCTGGCGTCCTGCTTTTTTCGGTGCTTTTGCTTCAGTTGATGAAGAATTGTTGAGGCGTGGTTTTCATGTGGCATATTATGATCTGACTCATCTTTATGGAAGTCCCCGTGCCCGGAAGTCCGGTACTGATTTTTATTGGAATATGGTACGTATGTATGGACTATCTCCCAAAGTAACGCTTGAGGGTTTCAGTCGTGGAGGTCTGTTTGCTTATAATTGGGCGGCCGATCATCCGGATAAAGTGGCCTGTATCTATGTGGACGCTCCGGTTTGTAACGTATTCAGTTGGCCGGGACGTTCGCCTGAGAATGCCGGACTATGGAAAGGTCTGTTAGAGGAATGGGGGCTGACGGATGATCAGATGAATTCATTTTCCGGTAATCCGATTGACCGGCTGAAACCTTTGGCGGATGCGAGGATTCCGGTGATCTGTGTATGTGGAGACAGTGACAAGGTAGTGCCGTTTTCAGAGAACTCGGCTATTGTCCGCCAACGATATACAGCCATGGGGGCTCCATTCGAACTTATCTTGAAACCAGGAGTGGATCATCATCCGCATAGTTTGTCAGATCCTGCTCCGGTGGTCGACTTTATTATCCGCCATCAGCCGGGTTATGAAGCCAAACAATGCTATACATTAAGAGGGGACTATCGTAACTCGTATCAGATGTTTGAGAAAGAACGTGTTGGTACGGTTGCTTTTCTGGGAGGTTCCATCACAGAAATGAAGGGATGGAGGGATATGATTTGTGAAGATTTGAAGCAGCGTTTCCCTTATACAAAGTTTACCTTTATCGATGCCGGGATTCCTTCTACGGGCAGTACGCCCGGAGCATTCCGCTTGGCGGACGATGTGTTGTCCAAGGCCAAAGTCGATCTGCTTTTTGTGGAAGCGGCGGTGAACGATGATACCAACGGCTTTAATGCCATTGAGCAGGTAAGAGGAATGGAAGGTATCGTACGCCATGCTTTGCTTTCCAATCCGTCTATGGATATCATGATGCTGCATTTTATCTACGATCCTTTCATCCCGAAACTGGACGGAGGTCAGATGCCCGATGTGATTCTGAATCACGAACGGGTGGCGAACCATTATCTGGTCCCTTCCGTCAACCTCGCTACAGAAATCGCCGCCCGTATGCGGGAAGGTGAATTCAATTGGGAACAGTTTGGCGGTACGCATCCCAAACCTTTGGGGCATGCTTATTATGTGGCTACGATAAATAAGGTGCTCGATGAAATGTATGCTTCTTGTGTTGCTGCCGGAACTGCCGTCAAGCCTCATGTGCTTCCTGCCGTGCCGCTAGACGGATATAGTTATACAAATGGCAAGTTGGTCGACATCCGGCAAGCTCATATAAATAAAGGCTGGCAGTTAGTCCCTTCGTGGACTCCGCGCCTTATTGCCGAAACGCGTCCGGGCTTTGTCGATGTGCCCATGCTTGAAACCGATCGTCCCGGAGCGAAACTGACACTCGACTTTGAAGGGACGGCTGTCGGTATCTTCTGTGTAAGTGGTCCGGCTGCCGGGATTCTGGAATATAGTATTGACGGTGCTACGTTTAAAAAGTTGGATACGTTTACGGCTTGGAGCGGCGGACTGTATATTCCTTGGGTATATATGTTCGATACGGAGTTGCCGAAAGGCAAACATCGTCTGATGCTCAGGATGTCAAAAGATCATCATCCGCAAAGTAAGGGTACGGCCTGCCGGATCAGACAGTTTGTGGTAAATGAATAGAATGAATGGTAAAGTTGGATTGCGTTTGATTGAACATATCCTGCCATCCGCATAATCTTCTTGCAGATAGATAAATGCTTTTCTGAAAAACATTCATTATTGTTTGTTGTTTTGTTCAGAAAAAACGTATCTTTGCAGTAGAACTATGGTTGGCATAAACATTTTTATGCCCATAAATACGCAGTTCTCTTCGGTGGATTAAAATGTAGCGATTTATAAGACACACCGGATGAGTGCAGCCTGTATCTGTATTGGTACGGGCTTACTTATCCATGTGTCGGGGTGCCGCTACATACCTAATCCATTGGATGAGTAATGCCCCGTACCTTTTCATATAATCACATTCAAGAAACCGTGCAGGGTAGATTATTTTAACTTTAATCTTTTTCCCTGTATGGCTAATTGGATTACTCTACGGCAAGCTGCCGAAAAATACGAGACTACGGTAAAAGATGTTCTCTCTTGGTCGGAACTTCCTGAAATTACTTTCACTTACGTAAACTACACTTTGTTATTGAATGATGACAGCGTGTGTGATTTTATTAAATTGCATAGCCTTCCGGCTGAAGCAGGAAAAGACTACGGTTGTGCCATCACCTTTGAAAATGTCGAGATAATCGCGAAATTATATGCTAATGCATTAGAAAAGATCCGTTTGCTGGAAAAGCAAACCGAACTGCTGAATGAATGTGTTTCCAAACAGTCAAAACTCTTTGAATCGATAGAGGAGAGGCTTGCGGCAATGCTGGTCTCCATGGAAGATACTGAAATTCAGGATACAGACCCAATAAACGAGGAATCGAAGTTTGCCGCTTTCATGAAGAAAATCCTCCTCTCATACAAAAAATGCATTTCGATCTTCCATCTTCCACCTTTTAAAAGATAACTGTCTGATTCGTAGTAAACTAATAGGGTGGAAGATGCGGTTTTTTAGCCGTTTATCTTCCACCCTCATCTTCCATCTTCCACCCGCTAAATTTCCTCTTTGGAAGGCGATTTTTTGATAAATACCAGTAGGCTTCCTCGCCCTTTGGGTTTGATAATGCCCTGATCTACAAATCGGTGTAGATCTTCCAACGCTTTATTTTTCAGTCGTCCGGTCAGTCGGGTGTAGTCCGAACGGGTGATAAAAGCATTTTCATTTAGATACCTTTCCAGTCGAAAAAGCTTTTCTTCTTCGCTGAGCTGTGACGAGCTTCGTGAACCGTATTTGCCGGCACGTTCCACATAGCCCTTGGTATGTCTGCGAAACCACATCGAAGCCCTGAAATTAATGTTGTCGAAGTAAATGGATTGTGCGCGGATCTCTTTTTTATCTTTCACCGGATGCGTTGCCTTCAGGCTTGCCGAGAAATAGCCGATCTTGCCCAACTCCACATGGTATCCGTCCACCAGATATTTGGAGATTTTCTCTGTCAGGGCACAGAGCACTCCTTCCAGGTCGCCTACTGTGAAGGTGGAGGCTTCCGAAATTTCTTCAAGAATGGTGCGTGTCCGGATGGTTCCACTCGAAATGATGTGGGGATAAAGCTTGGGTTCCTCTCCGTTCTCTTTTTTAGAAGGAACTTCTCTGAAATCATAACGTGCTGCCATAATTTGTTTGGTTTTTAATTGTTGATAGTTATTTGTTTATTGGTTTTTCTTTCTTTGTTTTAGCCTTTTTCCTTTGTTTTTTACCTGAGCCCGCATCCCCGGGCTCATTAGCCTCGGTATGCAGGCCGGTCAGCCTGGGTATGCGGGCCCATGAGTCCCGCTGTCCGGGCTTGGATAATGCTCCTATAAAGATACATAATATTTATCGTGAAAACAAGTAATACTCCTCTTGTTTGTTATTAAATATAATTGATTTATTTGTGATGATCCGCTTGCTTTATCCGGTAAGAAAGAGTACCTTTACCACATTATAAAAAACCGGAAAAACCATGAAAATAACCCTGATCCGAAAGGAAGAAACTGTCGTAGCACAACGTACGGTGAAACTCGAAACTGTGTTGGAGAATATGAAAACCGAAACCAAAACCTGCCCCGTGAGTGCTTTACGTCGGACACTGAAGTTTTCGGGTGGAAGTGGACATGTCACGGCGGTGGACAAACTGCCCCGTATCCTTTTTTCGGTGGAACTGGGCAAGAGTAAAGAAATATCGGTGATGAAGGCTTATCATGGATTGGTACTTCTGAGTGTGAAGGGATTCACCGGAGTAGAAGAGGCTGCACGCTTGCGTGACAAGCTGTCCGGACTGCCTCAGACGATGATTGCTTTTGTCGGTTCAAGCGGGCGGAGTGTAAAGATACTCGTGCCTTTCCTACGTCCCGACGGTTCATTGCCCGTAACCGTAGAGGAAGCCGGATTTTTTCATGCTCATGCCTACCAGTGGGCGGTGAACTTTTACAGAGGGCAGCTTTTGGCGGAACACCGGGATGTTACGCTTGAGAATCCGGTGCCGGAACAGAGTTGCCGGTATTCATTCGATCCGGGGCTCTATTTCAATCCGGATGCCTACCCCATTCGCCTGGAGCAACCTTTGTCGATGCCCGGTGAAGTTACCTACCGCGAAACAGTGGAGGCGGAAACTGATCCTTTGCAGCGTATGATGCCCGGTTACGAACGGAGCGAAATTATCTCGACATTGTTTGAAACTTCACTGTATGAAGCTCTTAATACGGTAGGCTGCGACCGGGAGGAGGATTCTAAATCTTTGATCGTGGAACTGACCCGGAACTGTTTTCGTTCGGGAATCCCCGAAGAAGAGGTAGTGGGTTGGACGCTGATGCATTTCCGGGGTAAAGTGTCCGAAATACTGATACGTGAGACGGTTCACAATGTGTATGCCGTTGAGAAGCGATTCGGAAGTAATCCTTGCATTTCTCTCAAGCAGACCATGGCCATACGTACCGACGAGTTTATGGGCAGACGTTATGAGTTTCGCTATAACATACTGGCCGGAGTGGTGGAATATCGTGAACGAAAGACGTTTTGTTTCGATTTTCGTCCGGTGACGGACCGGGTGCTCAATACAATTGCGGTAAATGCTATCAGCGAAGGGCTTGAACTTTGGGACAGGGATGTGAAACGCTGGATTAACTCCGAACGTGTGCCGGTCTATTCACCTGTTACCGACTTTTTGTATGGCTTGCCCCGTTGGGATGGAAAAGACCGCATTCGGGCGTTAGCCCGCTACGTGCCTTGCGACAATTCGCATTGGCCCGACTTCTTCCATCGCTGGTTTCTCGCAATGGTGGCCCACTGGAAAGGAAATGACAAGCAGTATGCCAACTCCGTTTCACCCCTGTTGATCGGTTCGCAGGGATGCGGCAAATCCACTTATTGCCGCAATATCCTGCCGCCTGATTTGAGAGCCTATTATACCGACAGCATTGACTTCAGCCGGAAACGCGATGCCGAGCTTTATCTCAACCGCTTCATGCTGATCAATATTGACGAGTTCGATCAGGTAAGTGTCAATCATCAAGGCTTCTTGAAACATATACTCCAGAAACCGGTGCTTAATGTGCGTAAGCCCAACGAGGCGGCTGTCCGCGAGTTGAAGCGTTATGCTTCGTTCATAGCGACCAGCAATCATAGCGATTTGCTTTCCGATCCTTCGGGAAGCCGCCGTTTTATCTGTATCAATATCACTGGCAGAATCCGTAATGATGCTGTCATCAACTATCCGCAACTCTATGCGCAGGCAGTGCGGGAGCTCCGTGACGGTGAGCGCTTTTATTTCTCTCCCGAGGAAGAGGCCATTTTGATGGAGAGCAATCAGGAATTTGAACTGCAAACTCCGGTTGAACAGCTCTTTCAACAGTATTTCCGCTCTGCCGGCGAGGGAGAAAAGTGTGAAACCCTGCTCGCAGTCGATATTTTAGGACGCATACAAAAGAAAAGCGGCTTTAAACTGTCGGCTACGAAGATAGTGCATTTTGGCAGAATACTTCGTAAACTGGGAGTGCCTTGCAGGAAAATGAAAAACGGGAATTTCTATTGTGTGGTGGAGTTGTAGATGTATTTTATTCAATCTGTATACAATCCAGTCCGAACAAAGTTCCTGTCGATAGCGGATTCCGTCCGATCAATTCTATCCGCAGGATAAATTTACCGTTTATGGGCTTGTGCATTCCCAGGCTTATGGCACCTGTCGGCTCGACTTTCTCGCTGTAACAGTCCAACTGCTTTCCGTTTTTGGGGTGATTTACATACAACCTTATATTGCCGTAGTCGGTTGCTTTGGTACAAAATAGATTCAAGCTGTATTCACGATCCTCAAAACCGGAGAATTCGAACTCGATGTAATCGCCTTCCTTACCGCCATGGCATACCAGATGGTCTTTTAAGTTCCATTTGCCCGGATGCCCGCTGAGTCTTTGTCTGTCATAACGCAGCCTTTCTGATTTGGAAGTTGGCTGGATTTGGCAAAAATCAATGGCATTTGGTATGTTGCAGACAGGAGATTGAGTAGGGGTAGGCAATAACCCTGCTTCTATTTCTTCTAAGCCGGAAGAGCCTGTGGCTTCGGAACCTAAGTCTCCGTACCAGAATACAGTCGAAGAGTAATCTACCGTCCCGTTTTCCCAACCTAACAATTCGAAATCGAACTTCAATTGCCGGTTGAAGGGAATGGCATCTAAGCATCTGACTCTGAAGAAGCTGTTGTAGCCATAAAAATTTCGCATATCCTGGCGGGGTTGCCCGGCAAATGGTGTCTGACTTTTAAAATAACCATCGAAACTGTAGTAGTCTTCAGTGCCTGTTCCGAAATGGGAAGGAAATGGTTCGTGATCTACGGTTATTTTTTCATCTCCTTCTCCATACCACTCTGCCGTATGGTTGAAAAGTGATAGCAGGTCTCCCCGATAAACTCCTCTGCCGGATATAGTGGCGAAATTCCAATCCATACATTTTTCGTGTTCCATCCAGGTGACGACGGGCAGACCACGTTCCTGCTTCCAGGCTGTATGGAAATAGAGAGACCGGTTGTCCCACTCATAGGGCTGTGAAACAATATCTGTTTGTATATCGGCTTTGTATGGAGAGAGGTTCAAGATCGTGATTTCACAATCTTGCTTATAGGGCATCAACCATTTGCTGCAGACAATCCCTTTGCCGTCGGAATAGAAGAAAAAACTCCTGGACGCAAAAGATCCCATGCCGGAGCCTGCAAAATCGGATAGTGGAGCCCATACGGTTTGTTTCCCGTCAAAGCTTATGGTTACGATCAGGCTACGCATCAATAGGGCAAAATCGTCTGTTCCGGGTTTCAGGTTTTTATCTGTTTTCACATTGAACTGAAGAAGGCTGATCGCTCTTTTTCCTGTGCGAAGGTTCAGCTTTTGCTTTTCACCTTTATTTAATGAAAAGCTCTGTTGATGGTTAAGTGAACCTTTGCCATAATCAGACTGGGGATCAAATCCCTTATCCATATTTTTATAGAGTGCGTCGGATGTTTTTTCTGCTAAAGCGGGTATGCGGTCTGCCACTTCCTGTGAGAAAGTTTCTACCGGAGTACCTGTGGGGTATTTGCGGTAATTGAACAAAAAGTGTCGGTTAGTCCGTTCGGGGGTAAGTTCCTCCATGGTCACTTTGCAGCCGTTGTTATAGGGGACAGGTAGATAAATCAGGCTGCCTCTGTTCCATTTGTTGTCCGGTTCGATTAACCCTTTCTTCAATCCTCGCACACCGAACTTCTGGAGATCATAAGAGGGCACCTCCCAGCCCGGTTCGTCTTTTCCGTCAAAATAGAAACGTAAGATTGTATTTATGCTGCCAAAGGTTGTGAGCCATATACGGGTAATGGCACCGGGACCTTTGTCCTCAAAAAGAACCTTTTCTTTCCGTCCGTTGCGTTCTTCGAGACGGATGAATCCTTCGCCGTCATCATTGGCAAACCAATTGGGCTGGTCAGGAGAAACGGACCTGCGATCGTAGCTGCTTTGCTGCATACTGCGATAGGGCAGGGCCGGATAGCGGCTCATTTCATCCCGTGAGGTCATCTCTTTCAGGAGAGTTTCTACTGTGATCTGATATTTTGTCTGTGCAAATGAACAGGTGCACAGAGCGGAGAAAAGTAAGGTGATCCCCCATCTCATTATTCCTGTTGTAAACTCAGGCTTCGGAGAAGATAATAAGAGTTGTTTCCATTTTGTGTCCATAATACGATTTTATTGATGGTAAGTAGCCGCAATATTAAGAAAGTATATCGGATGAGGCTATAATGAATCGTACCAAATCGTAGTACAGACGTTACATGAAGCATTCTTTTGGGGTTTTGCCGACTCATGGTGGGGTGAGCCGGCGTATTTATTATTCCAGTGTCGGTATGTCTATCGTTTCGTTTTCTTCTTGCCAGTTGTCGATGGTGAATCCTCCGGAAGTTTCTTCCGAGAAGATGTCACCTAAAGTCAGTGTGAGAGTCAACTTGTTATTAGCTTTTAACGGAGCGTTCAGCGGTTGCTGATAGGTTTTGGTATTTCCGTTCTTCAGTTTGATGATCAGTTTGAACATTGGTTTCGCAGATGAAGGAAAAAGCATGACCGTAGCATTGCTCATCTGCGTGCCGTCAGCTGACAGTACGAGTGGGAAGGCCACTGTCTTGGTTTGGTTTACCGGAGCGGCAGTATACACATTCAGTTTTTCGGCAATGCCTCCTATATGAACTTCCATGCTGGCAATGCTGGAACTGAGGATTCCATTGTTCTTGTTTTTTACGATTACTTTCAGACCTGCAACCACACGCTGCATGGCTGCGCTCAACTCTTCCGTACCAATATGTGCCGGTTTTACGGTATATACCAAATCGAATACCGGATAATAGGTGGTATCCGTCGAGATTCTCCGGAGCCCGAAGTATTGCTGGGAAAGATCGCCTCCGATAGTGATTTGGGGATCAATGACAACCGGATTGCTGTAAATGGGCTCTTCATATTTCGGGGTACCCCAATAAATCATGTTATAAGTACCTACCGGAAGTGAGAGTTCCCTGTTCTTATTTCCGTAAATTGCCCCATCTTGAAGATAGTACATTCCCGGGAATGGGGTCAGCTTGCCTTCTATGTAATTTCCATAATAAATGGCACTGCCAGCCTGGCAAGGATAGGCTTCTAATACACCGGTCATCGGACTTTGGGTATCGGATAAGGTGACACTCAGGTCGGGGGTGACCAGTCCTCCGTTATCTTCCTTACATGGCGCACACGAATTGTCATCCGAACAACTGTAGAATATTGCAGCCGTCAAGAGGGTCAGGAATATTAATTTCTTCATACTTAATGCTGTTTAGGTTTTTAGTCTTTGAATAACACACTATGAAGTATTTGGTTCTAAAAAGTTTAGGAAGAGTATCAATGGTAGGGAGAGTGGTAGGCAAAAAATATAGGGCTACTTTGTTGAGTAACCCTATCAATTGGATTGAAAAAATAGCATGACGTTGATCATGTCTTTATGTTTTGGTTATTATAAGCTGTCTATGGATACACAAAGGCTTTTGGGACTGTGTCAAAACTCTTTTTTACCACAGATTGCACAGATTATCACAGAATAAGAATGATGATAATTAATAACTTAAAAATCACTCTATGTTACTCTGTCTCCTCTGTGGTGAGTTTCGACACACCCTCATCACGAATGGAATGCGGTCTTTCTTCTAATGTACTGTAGTATCACGTCATTCTCTCTTTCTATCATAATAAATTAATGTTCAATTCATATTTAATAAGTTAGTTCCTAAAGAAAGTTTCGCTATCTAAATGGAATGGGTGGTCTATGACACCGATTAATAGCCCCTGATTTGCAAAATATATGTTTTCCATGTTTATCTTTTCATTAGTAATGCAAATATATTAAATAAAAGTCAACTTGTAATAAATGTGCTGATTAAATATTAATCGGTTTTTAGATCAGGATATTGTGCTAAGATATATAGTATATTCTTAGAACTGTGCTGAATAGATAGTTTGGATATGAGTTGAATCTATCAGAAGGTTTGGGTTGAAATTGTTCTGTTTTGATAAAAAGTATATCTTTGTGCGTTGAACGCGATATATTTCAATTTATTATGAACGGATTTCTACTGTTGAAACGCCCTTTTATCTGGCTGGCCCGCTTTCGTCACCGTTGTGGATATGGGGTTCATTCACCATTTGCTTTCGACTTGATAACCAACGTCATTTATGAGCGTACCCCTTACTATGCTTACAGTTTGCTGGAGACTGAACAAAAGAAAATGTCGGTAAATCCCGGCAGGAAGTGGAAGCATGAATCAAAGAAGGTGAACCGGTTATTGTTCCGGTTGGTCAACCGAATGCAACCTGCTACGATTGTAGATGCCGGAACGTTGTCGGTATCGTCTCTATATTTGCAGGCCGGACATGCTAAGGCGGGTTATCTGGGTGCTTCTGATTTGTCCGAACTCTTTTTAGAGAAAGATACACCTGTCGATTTTCTTTATTTGCACCATTACCGTAACCCGGAATTTGTAGAGAAAGTATTCGATATCTGTGCGTCGAGAACAACGGAACAAGGAGTTTTTGTGATTGCCGGTATCTGCTATACGAAAAAGATGAAAGCACTCTGGAAAAAGATACAGCAGGATGACCGGACGGGTGTTACATTCGACTTATATGATCTTGGAATCGTCTTTTTCGACCGTACGAAGATAAAACAGCACTATATCGTCAACTTCTGAATCCTTTTGTGTGTTAACCTTTACAGAAATAATAAACTTACTATCATTATGAAAAAGAGTCTTGTATATACAAAAACGGGTGATAAAGGAACAACGGGTCTGATAGGAGGAACCCGTGTGCCGAAAACCCACATCCGCCTTGAAGCGTATGGAACGGTCGATGAACTGAACTCGAATCTGGGATTACTGGCAACTTACCTGATGGACGAGCATGATTTGGATTTCGTACAGTCGGTGCAGGATAAACTGTTTGCCATTGGTTCGCATCTGGCCACTGACCAGGAGAAGATCCAACTGCACGATGTCAGTATTATTACCCCTGCCGATGTAGAAGCTATTGAACGTGAAATTGATGCTGCCGACGAAATTCTTCCGCCTTTACATTCCTTCATCATTCCGGGAGGAAGTCGTGGCTCGGCACTTTGCCACGTTTGCCGTACCGTTTGCCGGAGGGCGGAGCGGCGTATTCTTGCATTATCCGAAAGCTATACAATCTCTGCTGATTTGCTGGCTTATGTCAACCGGCTGTCTGATTATTTATTTGTCTTGTCTCGTAAAATGAATTTTAATGAGGGAAAAGACGAAATATTTTGGAATAATAGTTGCAAGTGAAATTTTTTATTATACTTTTGCCGAAAAATAGAGAGTAGGTATTAATATTCACATTTTAAATACGAAAGCTTATGTATTGGACGTTGGAATTAGCATCTAAACTGGAAGATGCTCCTTGGCCGGCAACTAAGGATGAACTGATTGATTATGCCATGCGGTCGGGTGCTCCTCTTGAAGTGATTGAAAACCTTCAGGAAATGGAAGATGAAGGCGAAATCTATGAAAGTATAGAAGATATTTGGCCGGATTACCCCAGTAAAGAAGATTTCTTCTTCAATGAAGAGGAGTATTGATACGAACGAATGAATTGAAAATAATAAATAGTCCCGATAAACGATCCGGTTTATCGGGACTGTTTTATTGGTATTAGAACATCGGTAACTGATAGATGAAACCTAAAGACAAACGATTGGTACTGTAGTTCTCCTGTCCCAGTACTTTGGCACGATGTGTGAAGTCGTATGAACGTCCCACGTAAGTCAGGAAGAAATGCAGGTTGGTCTTCATCGGGTAAAACTCTACTCCGGTCAGGTATCCCCAGGAAGTACGGTAGTTACCTTTTTCAATGCCGTCAGTTGCTTTAGTAACCGAAGCGGTTTCGTACATACCTTTTACAAAAGCATTCCATTTCGGGAGGAAACGGTAGTTGAGCTTGGTCACCACAGATAAGTAACCGGCGTTGAAAGCATTGTGTCCGCTGGCATTACCCACGATTCCGGTGATAGTACCGTTGCGGTCGATGCCTTCCTGCGAATACATGAAGTCGACAAACATATTGAACTTATCCAGATTCAGCTCGTTGCCCACTGCATAATAGTAGAGGTTCTTGCCTTTGGCTTCACTCATGACGGAGGCTGACCAGCGGGTTTTGAATACCTTATTGAAGTTGCCGTTCCAGTTCAGGGTATAGACCAGTGGCATCTTCCCCGATTTGAGATCCGGCAATTTGCCTTCCGAATCTTCGGTGATTCCGTATGTTTTGTCAAACGAACTGTTACGACTATTCAGAATCTGCAGGTTGAGTTGCTGGGTGGGGGTAATATTATAACCGACGTTCAGTCCGGTCATAAAATTACTCATATTGTCGATCATGTCACTGTATTCGTAAATGTCGATCGGATTCAGGTCGAACTCAAATCCCCCGTATGCGGCACATTGCTTACCGGCAAAGAAAGAGAACTGATCATTCAGTTTCACACCGATTCCGGCATAGTCTATCGAGGTAGGGATGTTATCAATCATTCCTCCTCCTTCGTTCGAACGGTTCAGGCGTTGACGATAGCGGTAAGAGAGCCAGCTGTTGAGATTGCCTTTTGCTTCGATGCGGAGTTGACGCATTTTGAATACTCCTTCGTCGAAACCATCGCGGAAGTTAGCGTCAAAACTACCTTGCATATTGAGGTACAGATTGAACTTATCCGTCTTTTTTTGCACGTTGGCCAGTTCTTCGTACAACGATTTGTTTTCCAGAAACATTTCCTTCTTTTCTGCCTTTTGTGCATATACTCCTTGAATGCTGCCCGCAAGGAGCAGCATTGCCATTAATTTCTTCATAAGTGTTCAGGTTTTATCGGTCCGATGCCCGGTTAGTACTCATTAAAATATTGCTGAATCTGCTTCCAGTCGTTGGTTTTGGTCAGTGCAAGCATCAGCAGTACACGTGACTTTTGCGGGTTCAATTCCTGCGAAGCGATAAATTGATATTGAGCATCATCCACCTCGGCATCCAGTGTCGTAGGTCCGGTCGGTACACGGGATGAACGGACAACGAGTATTCCTTTCTTACGGGCTTCTGTCAGTACCGGGAAAATGTTCTTGTGAATGTTTCCGTTACCTACGCCGGCATGGATAATACCCTTATAATCGTGGTGTAGAAGTGGGGTTACCATATCTGCCTCAATGTTTGAGTAGCTATAAACGATACCTACTTTAGGCAGAGAGTTCAGGTTGGTTACGTCGAACACAGACTGAGTGGTATGCTTTTTCAGTGGGGCTTGGTTGTAAAATACCTTTCCGTTGAAGATATAGCCCAACGCTCCGGAGTTGGGTGCCTGGAAGGTTTGTACATCGATTGTATTCATTTTTAATACACTTTCTGCCCCGAGAATCAATCCGTTCATGGCTACCAGTACGCCTTTGCCTACAGATTCTTTGGCCCCTGCGGTGACTACGGCGTTATAAAGGTTCAGCGGACCATCGGCACTAAGTGCGGTGGAAGGACGCATGGCTCCTACCAGCACCACCGGCTTGTCGCTTTTGACGGTCAGGTTCAGGAAGTAAGCCGTTTCTTCCATTGTATCTGTTCCGTGAGTGATAACGATGCCGTCGATATCCGGACGTTTCAACAACTGGTTGATCTTTTTGGCAAGTATCAGCCATACTTCGTCGTTCATGTCCTGCGAACCGATGCGCACAATTTGTTCACCGGTCACATTGGCAATGTTTTTTAGTTCGGGTACTGCATCCAGCAGTGTACCGATTGCTACTTGTCCGGCTGTGTAATTGGTAGAGGTTGCCGAGCCGCCTGTCCCGGCAATCGTTCCTCCGGTAGCAAGGATGTGAATGTTTGGCTTCTGTGAGAAGGCCATCATTGTGGAAAGCAGTAGTGTAACCACTACAAGGCTTAGTCTTTTTAGTTCTTTCATGACTCAACTGTTATTTAGGTTAAAAAATAGATAGTTCGTATTTTTAAAATACCTGGATGAAGAGCAATCCGAGTACGATAGCTACAACGGTTGATACCAATCCGGGCATCATGAACGAATGATTCAACACATATTTACCGATTTTGGTTGTTCCTGTACGGTCGAAATTGATGGCAGCAACCACCGTCGGATAATTCGGAATGAAGAAGTATCCGTTTACGGCCGGGAACATGGCGATCAGCATATACGGCGAAATGCCGAGGGCGATGCCCAGTGGCATCAGTGCACGTACTGTGGCTGCCTGACTGTAAAGCAGGATAGACATTACGAACAAAGCTATTCCGAATAACCACGGCATCTGCCGAACCAATCCTTCGATAGATTCTGTCAGTTGCCCCATATTGCCTTGCAGGAATGTGTCACCCATCCAGGCTATACCGAAGATGGCGATTACCGCCTGCATTCCTGCCGGGAAAACAGAACCTTGTGTTGCTTTGATTCCATCCGTCTTGGTAATCATCAGGATAAGCGCAGCTGCCGAAAGCATTACGATTTCAATAATGGCAGACATCCCTAATGTAACGGTTTCTCCGTCTATCAGGAAGGTGGGGCGCATACCGTCGAAAGAACCGAAGAATACGATGAAGGCCGTTGCTAAAATGAAAATCAGAACCGAGATCATTGCATTGCGCTTGTTGTGTACGTCCTTAATCTCTACTTTCTTAGAGTTGAAATACCCTTCTGCCAATCGCTTCTGATATTCCGGGTCGTCCACCAGTTCTTTGCCCACTTTCATTGAGAACAGTGCACCTACCAGCACACCGATAATGGTAGCGGGGATTGTTATTTTTAAAATGTCAAATAAAGTAATGTCAAAACCTGCCAGAAGTCCGAGCAAGGCAACTGTGGCAGCCGAAATGGGGCTGGCCGTGATGGCTTGCTGAGAAGCGATAACGGCGATACCGAGAGGGCGTTCCGGACGGATTTTTGTTTCGGTGGCCACTTCGGCAATCACCGGCAGTACGGAATAGGCAACATGTCCTGTACCGGCGACGAAGGTGAACAGATAAGTCACAATAGGACTCAAAAGAGTGACGTGTGACGGGTTTTTACGCAATAACTTTTCTGCCAGCTTCACCATATAGTCCAGTCCGCCGGCTGCCTGCATGCATGATGCAGCCGAAATAACCGCGGCAATCATCAACATTACATCGATCGGAGGGGCTGTGGGTTGCAGTCCGAAGACAAAAGTCAGTATCCCTAAACCTACGCCGCCCATTACTCCGAGTCCGATACCTCCCAAACGGGCACCGATAATAATAGCTGTCAGTACAAAAGCCAATTGTAAAATCATATCTTTCTTTTTTAATTTTTTGGCAAAGATAATTTAATAAATTGTCTCTGAATTGGTAAATGATATGGTAATCAACAAAAAAGAAGTTAATTGGTTTTTGCTGATTTGCATATTTTTTCATTATGAAGGAGATTTTATAAAATATCTCTCAATCGGATGCTATTTACAATATGATACATGTATTTGCTTTATTATACGTAAATCACTCCTTGTTTAAAGTATGTTAACTAAATAGTGAATATGATTGCTTTCAAAACAATATTGCTTAAGTTTGGTTATTATAAACACAGTTAAGATTATAATTGTTAATAAAGATATATTATGAAAGAAGAATTATCGAAAGCAACCCGTACAGAGAGTGATTTAATAGGTGAACGTGAAGTACCCGAAACCGCCTTATATGGCGTACAAACCCTTCGGGGAATAGAGAACTTCCGCATTAGCAAATATCACCTTTGTGAGTATCCGTTGTTTATCAATGCACTTGCCATAACCAAGATGGGAGCCGCTATGGCTAACTTTGAGCTTGGATTGCTGACTGAAGAACAGGCAAATGCCATTCTCCATGCATGTAAAGAAATTCTGGAAGGCAAACATCACGACCAATTCCCGGTAGACATGATTCAGGGTGGAGCCGGAACTACCACCAACATGAATGCCAACGAGGTGATAGCCAATCGTGCCCTCGAACTGATGGGACATAAACGCGGAGAGTATCAATATTGTTCGCCCAATGACCACGTCAACCGTTCGCAGTCCACCAACGATGCCTATCCGACTGCCATCCATATAGGTATGTATTATACGCATCTGAAACTGGTGAAGCATTTCAAAGAAGTGATCGGTGCTTTCCGGAGAAAAGCAGAAGAGTTTGCACATGTGATCAAGATGGGGCGTACACAGTTGGAAGATGCGGTGCCGATGACGCTTGGGCAGACATTCAATGGTTTTGCCAGCATCCTTCAAGATGAAATTAAGAATCTGGACTTTGCTGCACAGGACTTCCTGACAGTCAATATGGGAGCTACTGCCATCGGAACCGGAATTACCGCCGAACCGGAATATGCTACCAAATGCATCGCGGCCCTTCGGAAGATTACCGGGCTGGATATCCGTTTGGCCGACGATCTGATAGGAGCTACTTCCGATACTTCCTGTCTGGTGGGGTATTCTTCAGCCATGCGTCGTATAGCTGTAAAAATGAATAAGATTTGCAATGACTTGCGTCTTCTGGCATCCGGTCCGCGTTGCGGGTTGGGTGAGATCAATCTGCCTGCCATGCAACCCGGGTCGTCTATCATGCCCGGTAAGGTAAATCCGGTTATCCCCGAAGTGATGAACCAGATCGACTATAAAGTGATAGGCAACGACCTTTGCGTGGCTATGAGTGGCGAAGCGGCTCAGATGGAGCTGAATGCGATGGAACCGGTTATGGCACAGTGTTGCTTTGAATCTGCCGATTTGCTGATGAATGGCTTCGATACACTGCGTACTTTGTGCATAGACGGCATTACGGCCAATGAGGAGAAATGCCGGAAAGATGTTCACAACAGTATCGGTGTTGTGACGGCCCTCAACCCTGTCATCGGGTATAAGAATTCTACCAAAATTGCCAAAGAGGCACAGGAGACCGGTAAGGGAGTTTACGAACTGGTGTTGGAACATAACATTCTTTCGAAAGAAGACCTTGATACGATCCTGAAGCCGGAAAACATGATTCATCCGGTTAAACTCGATATTAAGCCTAACAACTGATCCGGGGAATCCGGTCAGCATATTTAAGAAGTTGTATCCCAATCCGGTTACAGTTCTTTCTTCCGTTTAGGGAGGATAGGAGAATTGCAGCGGTTTGGGGTACAACTTCTTTTTTTATTTTCTGAAGTTTGAGAGCTGAATCCGGTATTTTTTTTCTATCTTGCCGGTGTGATTAATGATGATACTATGAAAAGATTCCCTTTTTACTTTCTGGTGCTGTACCTGTTGGTTTCATGCCAGGGGACGAAGCAGGCGGAGACTCAGGCTTTATCCGTTGTCGACATGACAAAAAGTTACCCTGAAAAAGAGATTGTTCTGCAAGACATTGCCGATGTGGAATATATTCCTTTGGAAACTACCGATGACTTTCTGTTCAATGGTGTTGCCGCGATAGTGTCCGATAAATATATCGTGACGATAGGTCACCAGAGTGAAGATGTCTGTCTGTTCAGCCGGGAGGGAAAAGCCCTTACCCGTATCCACCGGGTGGGAAATGGTCCGGGAGAATACAAAGATATTGCGACGGTAGACGTAAACAGGGAGAATGGCGAACTTTATCTGAAAGAGATGAACCGGCAAAAAATTCACGTCTATTCGCTGGATGGCACGTTCAAGCGTTCGCTTCCTTATCCCGAAAATATATGGTTGAACCAGATGTATCTTTTCTCTCCCGAATATCTGATTGCCTCCCGGGACTTCACTCCTTCCGCAGGTTCGGATGCCGGGTTCCATCCCTACCTCCTTGTCTCTACCGAGAGCGGACAGCTGGATTCTTTGAGCTATGTGCAGAAAAAATGTGTGCAAGTTAAATTAATCATCAACGAGCAAGCGCATCTGTATGGCTATATGCATGAGCCATCGATTATTTGCAATGGTTCCCGGTTCTACATAGGCAATGCGGACTCGGATACTTTGTTTACGATGGAGCCGGATTTTGCTTTAAAACCTTTGCTGGTCCGGACCCCTTCACATAATGAAGAAGGGAACCAGTATGGTTTGTTTTTGAAAGGAGTGGCGGGACCCTATCTTTTTTTAACCAAGCAACCGATGGAGATACCTATGAACAGCATTGATCATCTGGATTTGCAAAATGAAGAATGGCTTTATGATCGCCGTACCCAGGAGGTTTTCCGCTATATTTTCAAGAATCGTGAAGATACTTCGAAACCGGTCTCAGGCATCATGTTTTATCGTTATCCCGAAGATTGCGCTTTAGTCATTCTGAAGTCGGAAGATTTGGTGGAGGCTTACGAAGCCGGTGAGTTGAGTGGTGAACTGAAAAAGATTGTTTCGGGAATGAAAGTAGATGATAATCCTGTCCTGATGCTGATACAGTTTAAGGGATAGGGAAACGGTCTTTATAGAGAAGGGGGAGGTGTCACAGTCTGTGGTGAAACGGGCTTTTGCAAGGCTCTTTTTCTTAATCGGAACCTGCAAGCCTGTGCGGAAAGAGTGGGATTCAAACCCACGGAACAGACAAGCCGTTCACCGGATTTCGAGTCCGGCCCATTCGATCACTCTGGCATCTTTCCTTAAATGTACTACAAAGGTAAATCGTTTTATGATTTGTTGTTCCGGTAAGGGTGTTTTTTTCTTCTTGCCGGGATTTTGCTGCTACTTTATGAGGTTGCGGGTCTATTATTAAAAGATCCGATATACCAGTTGTACATCCCGTATATAGTTCCCTTAGATGATAAAGATGGATCTTTTTATTGAGAAAACGGCAAGTCCTTTATATTGGGGATTGAAACAACAAAATGCTGTTGAGTAATGTTATAGAATAGAGCGCTTTGCTGAAAATATGCAAACGAATTTAATGTTTTTTTAATTTAAAACTATATCTTTGTCCCGAATTTTAAACACAACTTAGTTATGAAAAAGATTATTAGTGCTTTAATGATAGCTGTATGTATCGGTATGGCTATGCCTGCTCAGGCACAACTTATCAAGTTTGGTGTGAAAGGTGGTGTAAACCTGGCAAAAGCTGATTTTAATAAGTCTGATTTAAAAACAGACAACTTTACCGGTTTCTTTATCGGCCCGATGGCTGAGGTTACTATCCCACTGGTAGGTTTGGGGGTTGACGGTGCTCTTTTGTTCTCTCAGAGAGGTGTCAAAGTAGGTGATGAGTCTATCAGACAGAATGGTCTCGATATTCCAATTAACTTGAAGTATACTATTGGCTTGGGTAGTGCATTGGGTATCTACGTGGCAGCCGGTCCGGATTTTTATTTTAACTTCTCAGGCGATAAGAATTACGAGGACCTTGGTCGGTTGAATAAAAAGAACGCACAGATAGGTATTAATGTAGGTGCCGGTGTGAAATTACTGAGGCATTTGCAGATAGGAGCCAATTATAATATCCCGTTGAATAAAACAGCGGAATGGAAAGAGGCTGATTTTTCTTATAAGACTAAAATGTGGCAGATATCTGCTGCTTATATTTTCTAAGAAATCAGAATCATCTGATGATATACAAATCCCCGGCGTTTGCGTCGGGGATTTTTTTGTATCTTTGTCCTCACGATGAAAAAGTATGTAGATGTCATATTACCTTTGCCTCTTCCCCGTTACTTCACTTATTCCCTTCCGGACGAAGGAGCAGAAGAGGTACAAATCGGTTGCCGGGTAGTCGTATCTTTCGGGCGGAAAAAGTATTATACAGCCATTGTTTGCAATGTTCACTATTATGCGCCGACTGAATATGAAGTCAAAGAGATTTCCGCCGTACTTGATACCTCTCCGATACTGCTCCCTGTACAATTCCGGTTTTGGGAATGGTTATCCGATTATTATCTCTGTACACAGGGCGATGTCTACAAAGCGGCGTTACCTTCCGGTTTAAAACTGGAAAGCGAGACAATTGTTGAATACAACCCTGACTTTGAAGCCGATGCTCCCCTTCCCGAACGGGAACAACGGATACTTGACTTGCTTGCAAAAGATCCTGAGCAGTGCGTCACCAAACTTGAAAAGGAGAGTGGTCTGAAAAACATACTTACTGTTATTAAATCCTTGCTCGATAAGGAAGCCCTTTTTGTAAAAGAGGAACTTCGCCGTACCTATAAACCCAAAACAGAAGTCCGGGTCCGGCTGACGGCCGACGCTTCGGGCGAGGAGAATCTCCGGCGACATTTTGATAAATTAGAACGCGTCCCGAAGCAACTGGCACTGTTGATGAAGTACGTCGAGCTTTCCGGGGTATTGGGAGACGGCACGTTGAAGGAAGTATCGAAAAAGGAATTGTTGCAGCGTGCTTCCGCTTCTCCTGCCGTTTTTAACGGATTGGTAGAAAAGCGGGTCTTTGAAGTCTATCAACGGGAAATCGGCCGGTTGAACCGTATCTCGGGACAAACGGTGGAACTGAACGTTCTGAACGAACATCAGCAGCGGGCTTATGATGAAATTGTGCGGAGCTTTCAAGAGAAGAATGTCTGCTTGCTCCACGGTGTGACTTCCAGCGGAAAGACTGAAGTGTATATCCATCTGATAGAAGATGCTTTACGTCAGCGGAAACAGGTGCTTTACCTGTTACCCGAAATTGCGTTGACCACTCAGATTACCGAACGTCTGAAACGGGTGTTCGGCTCCCGGTTGGGGATCTATCACTCCAAGTTTCCCGATGCCGAACGAGTTGAGATCTGGCAGAAGCAATTGACGGAAGAAGGATATGACATTATTCTGGGGGTGCGCTCTTCGGTATTCCTCCCGTTCCGGAATCTCGGACTGGTCATTGTGGACGAAGAGCACGAGAACACTTATAAACAGCAGGACCCCGCGCCACGCTATCATGCCCGCAATGCCGCTATCGTACTGGCTTCGATGTATGGGGCAAAGACGTTGTTAGGCACTGCCACTCCTTCGGTGGAGACCTGGCAGAATGCCACTACCGGTAAATTCGGATGGGTGGAGTTGAAAGAACGATATAAAGAAATTCAACTTCCGGAAATTATTCCGGTAGATATCAAGGAATTACACCGCAAAAAGCGGATGACGGGGCAATTCTCCCCCTTGTTATTGCAATACGTCCGTGAGGCGCTTGATAATAAACAGCAGGTGATTCTATTTCAGAACCGGCGCGGTTTTGCCCCGATGATAGAGTGCCGCACTTGCGGATGGGTGCCTAAATGCAAAAACTGTGATGTCAGCCTAACTTATCATAAAGGCATCAATCAGCTGACTTGCCATTATTGCGGGTATACCTACCAGTTGCCCCGTTCGTGTCCGGCTTGCGAGGGAGTCGAACTTATGCACAGGGGCTTTGGTACGGAGAAGATAGAAGATGACGTAAAACTGATTTTTCCGGAAGCTTCTGTGGCACGTATGGACTTGGATACTACCCGTACCCGGTCGGCCTATGAAAAGATTATTGCAGATTTTGAGCAAGGGAAGACTGATATACTGATCGGTACCCAGATGGTATCAAAAGGACTCGACTTCGATCATGTCAGTGTAGTGGGCATCCTCAATGCGGATACGATGTTGAATTATCCCGATTTCCGTTCGTACGAACGTGCCTTCCAGTTGATGGCACAGGTTGCCGGACGTGCCGGGCGAAAAAATAAACGGGGCAGGGTTGTGCTGCAAACCAAAAGTATAGATCACCCCATCATCCGTCAGGTGATGACGAACGATTACGAGGATATGGTAGCGGGACAATTGGCCGAACGACAGATGTTCCATTATCCTCCCTACTACCGGATGGTGTATGTTTATCTGAAGAACCGGAACGAGACATTGCTGGATGTGATGGCACATACCATGGCCGAAAAGCTGCGCGCATTGTTCGGAAACCGTATACTGGGGCCGGATAAGCCTCCCGTTGCCCGTATCCAGACTTTGTTTATACGGAAAATAGTTGTTAAAATAGAACAAAATGCGCCAATGAGTCGCGCCCGTGAATTACTTTTGCGTGTACAACGGGAAATGATAGAAGACGAACGGTTTAAATCGTTGATTGTCTATTATGATGTAGATCCTATGTAATGAAAACCAATCTTAATATATACCTTTAAAAAATGAAACCATGAAGCGAATCACGACACTTTTGCTTTCTTGCCTGGTTAGTACAGGCCCGCTTCTTGCACAGCAAGGAGTGACACAATGTGGAACACCGACCGGACAGGCTCCGTTCCCACTTCAATCTTACAAAGAGTTACCCGATCCGGTTACTCCTTCCGGGAAGGAGTGGGCGGCAGTCAAAACTCCTCAGGTGCAATGGGGAAATACCGATACCCGGTATGCAAAACATGTTGTCCCCATGATTCAATCACAGAAAAGCGTCACACTGGAAGGCTGGCGTGGCGAGAAACTCCATGCTCAGGCTGTTGTCTGGACAGGTACCGATCTGGAAGGGTTGAATTATTCTCTTTCCGAATTTAAAAACTCCAAGGGCGACGTGCTTCCGGCAAGTGCCTTCAGCGGAGGTTTTGTCCGCTATGTGATGACGGATGAACTGAATAAGGATGGACGCGGTGCCTGTGGCTATCGTCCGGATCATTCTATTTATGACTCTCTGTTGGTGGCCGATCCGATTGACCACTTGCTGACTTCCATGCCTATGGAGGCTAAGAGTACCCAAGCTATCTGGATCAATTGCCAGATACCCCAGACCGTGTCTCCGGGAGTTTATCGCGGCACCGTTGAGGTGAAAGACGGAGACCAGAGGCTGTCTACCCTCAAGATGGACATTAAAGTCTCTTCCCGCGTATTGCCCGCTCCGTCCGAATGGGCTTATCATCTGGATTTGTGGCAGAGCCCGTTTGCCGTGGCACGCTATTATCAGGTTCCGCTTTGGAGTCAGGAACATATGGATGCCATGCGTCCGTTGATGAAGATGCTGGCGGATGCCGGACAGAAGATTATTACGGCTACCATCATGCACAAACCTTGGAACGGACAGACTTATGACTATTTTGAATCGATGGTTACCTGGACGAAAAAGGTTGATGGCACATGGGCTTTCGACTATGGTGTGTTCGACAAGTGGGTGGAGATGATGATGAGCGTAGGCATTGACAAGCAAATCAACTGCTATTCAATGGTTCCGTGGAAATTGTCATTCCAGTACTTCGATCAGGCTACAAACAGTATGCAATACGCCAAGACTGCTCCGGGCGAGAAAGCTTACGAAGAGATGTGGGTGGCTATGCTGAAGTCATTCTCTAAACATTTGCGTGAAAAAGGCTGGTTCGACATTTGTGCCATCGCCATGGACGAACGCCCGATGGAGGTAATGCAGAAAACATTGCAGGTGATCCGTAAAGCTGATCCGGAATTTAAAGTTTCGCTGGCCGGAAATTTCCATAAAGAATTGGAGGCTGATATTTACGATTACTGTATTCCTATCGGCGCTTCTTATCCGAAAGAGGTATTGGCACGCCGTGCACAAAAGCAGTTGCCTACAACTTATTACACCTGTTGTACAGAAGCTTTCCCGAATACCTTTACTTTCTCCGATCCTGCCGAGGCTGCCTGGATGAGCTATTATTCTGCTAAAGATCACCTCGACGGTTACCTGCGTTGGGCATATAACAGTTGGCCGAAAGAGCCGTTGCTCGACTCACGTTTTGAGGCTTGGGCCGGTGGTGATACTTATCTGGTTTATCCGGGAGCACGTTCTTCCATCCGTTTCGAGAAACTTATCGAGGGCGTTCAGGCTCATGAGAAGATAACAATCTTACGTAAAGAGTTTACGGATAAGAAAAACAAGAACGGATTTAAGAAGCTGGAAAAAATGCTATCCACCTTTAAACTGAAGGACTTCCCGGAAGTGCCGGCTGCTGAAACGGTGAATAAGGCGAACAAAATATTGAATTCGTTGTAGAGTTATCGACAATACCTTTTTATACCGCATGCAGAAACGTGTAGCAGGGGAGATCCATGTAGCGTGTTCCTGCATGCGGATTTTTATACCTTATTAATTAAAATAAGAAAGAATGAAAAAGAAAATACTTTTTGTTTGCTTAGGTAACATTTGCCGCTCTTCTACGGCAGAAGGCGTGATGCTTCATCTGATCAGAGAGGCCGGATTGGAAGATCAGTTCATGATTGATTCGGCCGGTATCTTGGCCTATCATCAGGGAGAGCTGCCCGACAGCCGCATGCGTGCTCATGCAGCTCGCAGAGGATATGAACTGGTTCATCGTTCGCGTCCGGTCCGTACAGAGGACTTTTATGACTTTGACCTTATAATCGGCATGGACGATCGGAATATCGATGACCTGAGGGAGAAAGCTCCCTCTCCGGCAGAATGGGAAAAGATTCACCGGATGACGGAATACTGCACCCGCATCCCCGCCGATCACGTGCCCGACCCCTATTATGGAGGTGCGGAAGGCTTTGAATACGTGCTCGATATACTCGAGGATGCTTGTGCCGGACTCCTTACTTCTTTAACTCAGGATAGCTGATACGCGTGTGGTAAATCGTTTTCAGCTTTTCTTTAAATACCGCTTTGATCGTCGCAATGTCTTTGAAGGTAATCGGACATTCTTTGAAATATCCTTCCTGCACTTGTGAGTCGATAATTTTATCTACCAGATTGCTGATGCTCTCTTCGGTATACTCAGGTAAACTGCGTGAAGCGGCTTCTACGGAGTCTGCCATCATCAGTATGGCTGTTTCTTTTGAGAACGGGTTAGGTCCCGGATATGTGAATACTTCTTCATCCGGTTCCTCACCCGGATGTTCGTTCTTCCAGGATATGTAGAAGAATTTGGTCTTTCCGCGCCCGTGGTGGGTGCTGATGAAATCCTTGATCACTTTGGGTAAGTTATGCTTGTCGGCCAGTTTTAATCCGTCTGTTACGTGACTGATAACTACCTGGGCACTCTGTTCATAACTCAGGTTCTTATGGGGGTTCACCCCCGACTGGTTTTCGGTAAAGAAAGCCGGATTCTCCATTTTTCCGATATCATGATACAGTGCTCCGGTACGTACCAACTGGCTTTTGGCACCGATACGTATTGCAGCTTCGGCGGCCAGATTAGCCACCTGCATCGAGTGCTGGAAAGTACCAGGAACGGTTTCGGACATTCTTCGCAGCAGATCGTTGTTGATGTTCGACAACTCTACAAGCGTTACATTCGATGTAAAACCAAAAGTCTTTTCGAGCAGGAATAATAAAGGATAAGCAAACAGTAATAGCACTCCATTGATGATGAAGTATATGTACATACTGACATTCAGCTTTGAAAGATCGTTTTCGCTGATCAGTTCAAAAGCGAAATATATGGCTGCATACGTCAGTATCACCAGGAGGGCGGTGCGGAACAGTTGTGAGCGTTGCGACAATTCTCTCAGGCTGAAGATAGCCACGAGCCCGGCTGCTAATTGTGTCAGGATGAACTCGTGGGGGTATCGCAGGGTGATGGAACAGATCAGTATGGTGATGACATGTGTCAGGAATGCCGTGCGTGAATCGAGAAAAACCCGGATGATAATCGGAAGCATGGCATAAGGCAGGATGTACACATTAAATATATTGTTTGTCACCATCAATGCCGTGATGACGCAATAGAATACAATTAAGGCGAAAAGTAGCGACAGACTGCCTTTACGCTCATAATAGTCTTTGCGGAAGAGTTCCAGATATAGCATAAAGCAAAGTACCAGAATACCGACAAATAAGATTTGTCCGGCGAGTATCAGCCGCTTTTGTCCAAGAGATTCACTCCGCTTAATAGACTCTTTACGTAAAGATTCCAGAATGTTGTATGTCTGTTTGCTGACAATCTCTCCACGGTCGATGATCTTTTGTCCGCTTTGTACGACTCCATTTGCCCAGGAATAGTTGTCGAGCAGCTCTTTCCGGGCAGTCTCTGTACGTACGGAGTCATAAATCAGATTGGGAGTTATATACTCGTTGAGTGCGCATTGACGCAGGATGTCTTTGTTATAATGGGCGGTGTCACTCGATATAAGATACTCGTAGGCTCTCTTTACGGTATATATTCCGTCAGTCATTCGCTGGTTGGCTAATTTGTCGTCAATCACCATGATAGAAGAGAGACTGTCATGGAGGAGGGTTCGCATCTCCTCTGTCGATACGACTCCCGATTGATAAATGGTCTTCAGCCCTTTCTCAATATAACGGATGTAATCTGTTGAGGGGAGTATCCCTTTCAGATGTGTATGGTAGTTCTCCTTAAGCTTGGCGAGCGCGTTCTTTTCCACCTCTTTATTCAATTCAAAGTAGGGTTGAAAAGAGGCCAGAAGACTGTCTTGCTCCCTTTTTACCACTGCTTCGTCTTTGTAAATCGGGAAGTCGAAAGTAGCCATTAACTGACCGTACTTCCACGGCTTGTTTATGTCAAACTGATAGTTAAACTTCCCATCCCGTGGTAGGAAATAAACAATGAAGGCCACAGTACCGACGAAAATCAGTGCTTTATATAACAAATCTTTGTATGAGAAACTATTTTTCTTCTTCCAGTGTTCCATAACCCTTGAATTTTTTGCGAAAAGTACAAAAAAAAACAATAGTGTGGAAAAAAAGGTTTAATTTTGCCACGATTTACCTATACTAACGCAAATTATGGCAGAAAGAAAAGTAAGAGTTCGTTTTGCTCCGAGCCCAACAGGAGCATTGCATATAGGTGGTGTGCGTACCGCTTTGTATAATTATCTGTTTGCCCGCCAGCATGGGGGAGATTTGATTTTCCGTATCGAGGATACTGACTCAAACCGTTTTGTCCCGGGTGCGGAAGAATATATCCTGGAATCATTTAAGTGGTTAGGGATTCAGTTTGACGAGGGTGTCAGCTTTGGAGGTGAATATGGACCGTACCGCCAGTCAGAACGTCGCGAAATATACAAGAAGTATGTACAAGTGTTGCTTGACAACGGAAAAGCCTATATTGCTTTCGATACTCCGGAGGAGCTGGATGCCAAACGTGCTGAAATAGCCAACTTCCAATATGACGCATCTACCCGTGTGGGAATGCGCAATTCGCTGACCCTTTCACAGGAAGAGGTGAAGGCGTTGATTGCTGACGGAAAGCAATATGTGGTACGTTTTAAAATTGAGCCGAACGAAGACATTCATGTGAATGACCTGATTCGTGGAGAAGTGATTATTAACTCATCTATCCTTGACGACAAGGTTCTATATAAATCGGCCGATGAACTGCCTACTTACCACTTGGCTAATATTGTTGATGACCATCTGATGGAGGTATCACACGTGATCCGTGGTGAGGAGTGGTTGCCTTCCGCTCCGTTGCACGTATTGTTGTATCGCGCATTTGGTTGGGAAGACACAATGCCTGCTTTTGCTCATTTACCTCTGTTGTTGAAACCCGAGGGCAATGGTAAGCTGAGTAAACGTGATGGTGACCGTCTGGGATTTCCTGTATTTCCGCTTGAATGGCATGATCCGAAGAGTGGAGAAGTTTCTTCAGGTTATCGTGAATCGGGTTATCTGCCTGAGGCTGTCATTAACTTCCTCGCCTTGTTGGGATGGAATCCGGGTAACGATCAGGAGGTAATGTCCATGGATGAGTTGATTCGTCTGTTCGACTTGCACCGTTGCAGTAAATCGGGTGCTAAATTTGACTATAAGAAAGGGATTTGGTTTAATCATATTTACATTCAACAGAAGTCTGACGAAGAAATAGCCGAACTGTTTGTGCCTGTTCTGAAAGAACATGGTGTGGAAGCTCCTTTCGAAAAAGTAGTAACAGTGGTTGGGATGATGAAGGACCGTGTCAGCTTTGTCAAAGAACTGTGGGATGTATGCAGTTTCTTCTTTGTAGCCCCGGCAGAATATGATGAAAAGACGGTTAAAAAACGCTGGAAAGAAGATTCGGCTAAATGTATGGCCGAACTGGCTGAAGTATTGGCCGGAATAGAAGATTTCAGTATTGAAGGTCAAGAGAAAATTGTAATGGATTGGATTGCTGAGAAAGGTTATCATACAGGTAATATTATGAATGCTTTCCGCTTGACGCTGGTAGGCGAGGGCAAAGGTCCCCATATGTTTGACATTTCCTGGGTATTGGGAAAAGAAGAAACACTGGCTCGTATGAAACGTGCCGTAGAGGTTTTGAAATAAGAATCCGGAGGTATGTTTTACGATCTGGCAATAGGAATTTACGACCTTCTGGTGCATCTGGCTGCACCATTCAGCCGTAAGCCCCGAAAGATGATGAAGGGGCATTGGGTAGTGTACGACCTTCTTCGTCAACAGGTAGAGAAGGACGCGCGCTATATCTGGTTTCATGCTGCTTCTTTGGGAGAGTTTGAGCAGGGGCGTCCCTTGATTGAGAAAATACGGGAGAGGTATCCGGATTATAAAATACTGCAAACGTTTTTTTCTCCTTCGGGATATGAGGTCCGGAAGAACTACCGTGGAGCCGACATTGTCTGCTATTTGCCGTTTGATAAACCTCGTAATGTGAAGAAGTTTCTGGATATTGTGAATCCTTGTATGGCTTTCTTCATCAAATACGAATTTTGGAAGAACTATCTGGATGAATTACACAAGCGTCGTATCCCCGTGTATAGTGTTTCGTCCATTTTCCGTAAAGATCAGATATTCTTTAAGTGGTATGGAGGTACTTACAGAAATGTGCTGAAGGATTTTGATCACTTGTTTGTGCAGAACGAAGCATCGAAGCGTTTCCTTGCCAAGATTGGAATTACAAGGGTTACGGTAGTGGGAGATACGCGTTTTGACCGTGTTTTGCAGATTCGTGAGCAGGCCAAGGAGTTGCCGCTGGTGGAACAGTTCAAGGATGGCGCATTTACTTTTGTGGCCGGAAGTTCATGGGGACCGGATGAGGATCTTTTCATTGAGTATTTTAATAATCATCCTGAGATGAAGTTGATTATAGCACCACATGTAATCGATGAGAATCATTTGGTAGAGATTATTGGTAAGTTGAAACGTCCTTCTGTGCGTTATACCCGTGCCGATGAAAAGAATGTCCGCAAGGCGGACTGCCTGATAATCGATTGTTTCGGTTTACTGTCTTCTATTTATCGTTACGGAGAGATTGCTTATATCGGAGGTGGTTTCGGAGTAGGAATTCATAATACTCTTGAAGCGGCAGTTTATGGTATTCCGGTAATTTTCGGACCCAAATATCAGAAGTTTATGGAGGCGGTACAATTGATTGAAGCCAAAGGGGCTTATTCGATTAAGGATTACGAGGAGCTGAAGACGTTGCTTGACAGGCTTCTGTCCGATGAAAAGTTCCTGAAAGAAACGGGAACTAACGCCGGTAATTATGTGATTGGCAACTCCGGAGCGACGGACAAGGTACTACACATGATAAATTTTTAAGGCTTTGAACCTGATAAACAAAAATATCCTTCGGGGAACCCAGTCCCTCCGGAGGATATTTTTGTTTATCAGGTCGGGTCTTATTTATACCAATCAGAGTACATCAGGTAATTATGAGCTATTTTTTGGTTTAACTCTTTGGCTTGTTCCGGATCAACCTTTTTTATAAATTTTGCCGGTACTCCTCCCCAAATACTTCCCGGTTCGATGATGGTATTGCTGAGTACAAGTGAGCCTGCTGCTACAATCGCTCCCTCACCGATAACAGCATGATCGAGTAGGGTCGATCCCATACCGATCAATGCGTAATCTTTAATTGTCGCACCATGAATGGTTACATTATGTCCTACCGATACATGATTACCTATTTCAATCGTCGATTTTTGATAGAGAGTGTGTAATACACTCCCGTCTTGTATATTCACTCCGTCGCCAATGCGGATGGAGTTTACATCCCCTCTCAGCACGGTGCTGAACCAAATACTACAATCGCGCCCCATCTTTACATCGCCGATGATGGTGGCATTGTCGGCCAAAAAACAGTTTTCTCCGAATTCAGGAGTAAAACCTCTTACTGATTTTATTAAAGCCATAGGTTATTGATTAAAACATGTTTGAGAAATAGATGGAATCAGCATCCTATAAGATGCTGATTCACACTAATAATGATTTTGGTGACCTATAAAGGCGGTCCTTCCTTTGGTTTGTCAGATTGCGGCTGTTGCCTCTTTCAACCATATTTTTTCTTCTTCATTCAGACCGGGGGATAACTTTTCATATACTTGCCGGTGATAATCATTCAGCCAGTCTGTTTCTTCTGCGGTTAGCAACTCCTTGATTATACCCTTTTTACAGATAGGACAAAGCGTGATGGTTTCGAACCTCAGGTATTCGCCAAACAAGCCTTCACCAGCCTTGCATACCAGTGTCAGATTCTCGATTCGTATGCCGTGGCTGCCACCTTTATATACTCCGGGTTCGTTTGAGGTGACCATGCCGGGTTGTAATACAACCGGATTCTCGTTCATACGAATGCTTTGTGGACCTTCGTGCACGCTGAGGAAATGGCCTACGCCATGACCGGTGCCATGCAGGAAATTCATTTTGTGGCTCCATAATGGCATACGTGCCAGTACATCCAGTTGTGCTCCTCTGGTTCCTGCCGGAAAAACGGCCATCGCTAATGCGATGTGTCCTTTGAGGACCAGTGTATAGTCTGTCTTTTCTTCCTCTGTTAGCTCACCTAATGCAATGGTACGTGTGATGTCAGTGGTGCCATCCATGTATTGAGCTCCTGAGTCGAGTAAAAGAAAGCCTTTGGGTTGCAATGTCGCGTTGCTTTCTTCGGTTGCTGAATAATGTACAATAGCCCCGTGTTCTTTGTAACCCGCAATGGTATCAAAACTTTCGCCTACGTACAAATTCTGTGCAGCACGAAACTCGTGCAGTTTGTGATCGATGCTTAATTCTGTTTCTATTCCGGAAGGGACGGCAGACTCCAGCCATTTAAGGAATTTGACTAAGGCGACACCGTCACGCTGCATGGCTGCATGGACTCCTGCTATTTCTTGATTGTTACGGACAGCTTTCAGTAAGGCTACCGGTGCTTCTCCTCGTATGATCCGGCATTTGGGGTTTACGGAGGAAAAAATAGCATAATTGGTTTTTGCCGGATTCATCAGGATGCTGGTGCTCTTGAGATCTGATAAGTAAATTTCTGTTTCTGCGTAGTTCCGTATCTCTACTTGCTGCTCTTTTAAGTAGTTCCGTACTTCTTCAGTTACTTTCTCCGGAGCAATGAATAATATCGTGCTGTCTTCTGTAATAAGTAAATAGCTTATTACTACGGGGTTGCAATGTACATCGTTTCCGCGTAGGTTTAGGGTCCAGGCTATTTCATCTAAAGCTGATAACATAACACTTTCTGCACCCTTTTTCTTTAGCTCCGTACGAATGGATGCGATTTTTTCTGTGCAACTTTTTCCCGCATATTCAATGTCGTATACAAAGGCAGGTGATTCTGGCATAGGCGGTCGATTTGTCCATATCTCCTGCATAGGATCAGGGCAGAATATGATTTGAAGATTACTTGATGAAAGTTCGGCTTGCATATACTCCACTTGTTCCACTGAGAACATTTTTCCATCGATACCTACTGCCTCTCCCGGTTTTAATTGGGTAGACAAGAATTCTGTGATACTTGGAGTGTCCGGCAGCATCTCTTTATATAAGTCTATGCCACTTCCTTGTAACTGTTCTGCTGCTTGTAAAAAATATCTTGAGTCGGTCCAGAGTCCTGCTTTCTTTTCTGTAATCACTACCGTACCGGCTGATCCGGTAAATCCGGAAATCCATTCTCGTGATTTCCAGTGTGGTGCAACGTATTCACTGAGATGAGGGTCTGTGCTGGGGATGATGAATGCTTGAATGTTTGGTTTAAACCACATGCGTAATGCATGTATTCGTTCACTGATAGACTGTTTCATACATTATATATATTATATGTTATACTCTCCAAAGATAACTACTTTCTGTTCCTTTTGCATTGATTTTGAGAAATAATTGCCGAAAGTTTTGTGAATAAAGAAAGTATGTGTAATTTTGCGGCGCAATTTGACTGCGGAAATTTTAAACCATAACATATTTAATAGTAACAAAATGATTGTAGTACCTGTAAAAGAAGGCGAAAACATTGAAAAAGCGCTGAAGAAGTTTAAGAGAAAATTTGAAAAAACTGGCATCGTTAAAGAGTTGAGAAGCAGACAACAGTTCGACAAACCGTCTGTAACTAAAAGACTTAAGAAAGAACGTGCAGTTTACGTACAAAAACTTCAGCAAGTAGAAGATTAATAATTCGTAATTTCCTTTGAATTATTGAATTCTTTTCATACATTCGTTGCAGAATTATAGATGTAGCGATATTATGTTAGCAGATTCTTTTCTTGATTACCTCCGGTACGAACGGAATTATTCTGAGAAGACCGTACTGGCTTACGGCGAGGATATTTCGCAGTTGCAGGAGTTTGCTCAAGAGGAGATTGGGGAGTTTAATCCGTTGGAAGTGAAGCCCGAACTGATTCGTGAGTGGATTGTTTCACTGATGGATCGGGGGTATACTTCAACTTCTGTGAATCGTAAGCTGAGTTCGCTCCGGTCGTTTTATAAATATCTCCTCAGACAAGGAGAGGTGAGTATTGATCCGTTACGTAAAATAACGGGGCCAAAAAATAAAAAGCCACTTCCTTCTTTCTTGAAAGAGAGTGAAATGAATAAATTGCTGGATGACACGGATTTTGGTGAAGGGTTTAAGGGGTGTCGGGATCGTTTGATTATTGAGGTGTTTTATGCCACAGGCATGCGTCTCTCTGAATTGATAGGTTTGGATGATAAGGATGTAGATTTCTCAGCCTCTCTTCTGAAAGTAACGGGAAAGAGAAATAAGCAGCGCTTGATCCCTTTTGGGGATGAATTGAAAGAAGCGATGTTTGAGTATGTTGATGTAAGGAACAAAGTGATTTCAGTGAAGTCTGATGCTTTTTTTGTTAGAGAGAATGGCGAACGACTTTATAAGAATCTGGTCTATAATTTGGTGAAACGGAACCTTTCGAAGGTGGTAACGCTTAAGAAGCGCAGTCCTCACGTGTTGAGGCATACCTTTGCCACGACAATGCTGAATAATGATGCGGAGTTGGGTGCGGTGAAAGAGCTTTTAGGTCATAGTAGTCTGGCGACTACGGAGATTTATACGCATACCACTTTTGAAGAACTTAAAAAAGTGTATAAACAAGCTCATCCACGAGCCTAAAAAAGGAGGTAAGTATGGAAATTAGAATTCAATCGATTCACTTTGATGCAACAGAACAATTGCAGGCTTTCATTCAGAAGAAAGTGTCTAAGTTGGAAAAATATTACGAAGATATAAAGAAAGTAGAGGTGTCATTAAAGGTGGTTAAACCAGAAACTGCGGAGAATAAGGAGGCCGGAATTACGGTGTTGGTTCCAAACAATGATTTTCATGCAAGCAAAATCTGTGATACGTTTGAAGAAGCGGTTGATTTGTGTGTGGAAGCATTGGAGAAGCAGCTGGTTAAGTACAAGGAAAAACAACGAAATAAATAAAAATACCGCAAATATTTTGCGGGAAAGAAATAAATAACTAAATTTGCAGCCGTTTCGCTCGCGTTAGGACGTGACGGTTGCATTTTTTAAGTAAAAACGCCTCTTTAGCTCAGTTGGCCAGAGCACGTGATTTGTAATCTCGGGGTCGTTGGTTCGAATCCGACAAGAGGCTCAAGAATAAATCAGAATAGAAAAAGTTTGGGCGTTCTTACGCTTACTTCGAAATTCGATTTCTGTAATGAAGGGCAAATACCAGAGTGGCCAAATGGGGCAGACTGTAAATCTGCTGGCTTACGCCTTCGGTGGTTCGAATCCATCTTTGCCCACGGAGAAGACAGAGTGAAAACTTTGGCAAATTGCGGAAGTAGCTCAGTTGATAGAGCATTAGCCTTCCAAGCTGAGGGTCGCGGGTTTGAGCCCCGTCTTCCGCTCTCTCTCTATTTCGCTGTTATAGCTCAGTGGTAGAGCACTTCCTTGGTAAGGAAGAGGTCCCGGGTTCAAATCCCGGTAACAGCTCTGTAAGATGTAAATGCTGATTATTAATCAAATAAATAACAAGTAAAGCTATGGCTAAAGAGAAATTTGAACGTACCAAACCGCACGTAAACATTGGTACAATCGGTCACGTTGACCACGGTAAAACCACTTTGACTGCTGCTATCACTACAGTGTTGGCAAAAAAAGGTCTTTCTGAACTCCGCTCTTTCGATTCTATCGACAACGCTCCTGAAGAAAAGGAAAGAGGTATTACTATCAATACTTCACACGTTGAGTACGAAACAGCTAACCGTCACTACGCACACGTTGACTGTCCGGGTCACGCTGACTACGTAAAGAACATGGTTACTGGTGCTGCTCAGATGGACGGTGCTATCATCGTAGTTGCTGCTACTGATGGTCCGATGCCTCAGACTCGTGAGCACATCCTTTTGGCTCGTCAGGTAAACGTTCCGAAGCTGGTTGTATTCATGAACAAGTGCGATATGGTTGAAGATGCTGAAATGTTGGAACTGGTTGAAATGGAAATGAGAGAACTTCTTTCTTTCTATGATTTCGACGGTGACAATACTCCGATCATTCAGGGTTCTGCTCTTGGTGCATTGAACGGTGTAGAAAAATGGGAAGACAAAGTAATGGAGTTGATGGAAGCTGTTGATACTTGGATTCCGTTGCCTCCGCGCGATGTTGATAAACCTTTCTTGATGCCGGTAGAAGACGTGTTCTCTATCACAGGTCGTGGTACTGTAGCTACAGGTCGTATCGAAACTGGTGTTATCCACGTAGGTGATGAAATCGAAATCCTTGGTTTGGGTGAAGATAAGAAATCAGTTGTAACAGGTGTTGAAATGTTCCGCAAACTTCTGGATCAGGGTGAGGCTGGTGACAACGTAGGTCTGTTGCTTCGTGGTGTTGACAAGAACGAAATCAAACGTGGTATGGTTCTTTGTAAACCAGGTCAGATCAAACCTCACTCTAAGTTTAAAGCTGAGGTTTATATCCTGAAGAAAGAAGAAGGTGGTCGTCACACTCCATTCCACAACAAATACCGTCCTCAGTTCTATCTGCGTACTATGGACTGTACAGGTGAAATCACTCTTCCGGAAGGAACTGAAATGGTGATGCCGGGTGATAATGTAACTATCACTGTAGAGTTGATCTACCCGGTTGCATTGAACATCGGTCTTCGTTTCGCTATCCGCGAAGGTGGTCGTACAGTAGGTGCTGGTCAGATTACTGAAATTATCGACTAAAATTAAATATTAATCAGTTCCCGGTAGTATTATCGGGAACTGATTATGTACAAACGGGAGTAGCTCAGTTGGTAGAGCACCGGTCTCCAAAACCGGGTGTCGGGAGTTCGAGCCTCTCCTCCCGTGCTAATATTTATGAAATGAAAAAAGTAGTAGCTTATATTAAAGAATCTTACGACGAACTTGTTCATAAAGTGTCGTGGCCTACGTATTCAGAACTAACTAACAGTGCGGTAGTTGTTTTATATGCTTCCCTGCTTATTGCATTGGTAGTGTTCGCGATGGACTTCTGTTTCCAGAATTTTATGGAAAAAATAATTTATCCACATTAAAAAAAGAGGAATTACGATGTCTGAGATTGAAAAGAAATGGTACGTTTTGCGTGCTATTAGCGGAAAAGAAGCTAAGGTAAAAGAGTATCTTGAAGCTGATATTAAAAACAGCGACCTTGGCGAATATGTGTCTCAGGTATTGATTCCTACCGAAAAGGTATACCAGGTTCGCAATGGTAAAAAAATTGTGAAAGAAAGAAGTTATCTTCCTGGTTACGTTTTGGTGGAGGCTGCTTTGGTTGGTGAGGTTTCTCACCATCTGAGAAATACTCCTAATGTGATAGGTTTCTTGGGAGGTTCCGATAAACCGGTTCCCCTCAGACAGTCGGAAGTGAATCGTATACTTGGTACAGTGGACGAATTGCAAGAAACGGGTGAAGACTTAAATGTTCCGTATATTGTAGGTGAAACTGTAAAGGTTACTTTTGGTCCTTTTAGCGGATTCAGTGGTATCATTGAAGAAGTGAATAGTGAAAAGAAGAAACTAAAGGTCATGGTAAAGATATTCGGGCGTAAAACACCGCTTGAATTAGGCTTTATGCAAGTGGAAAAGGAATAACGCAGAATTGTTACGCTGTAGTTGTCCTTCGTTTAATGTTATATATAAATCAATAAAAAAATGGCTAAAGAAGTTGCTGGACTAATCAAATTACAGATTAAAGGAGGCGCGGCAAACCCATCACCTCCCGTTGGACCTGCATTAGGTTCTAAGGGAATCAACATCATGGAGTTTTGCAAGCAATTCAACGCCAGAACCCAAGACAAGGCAGGTAAGATTTTGCCTGTTATCATTACTTACTACGCAGATAAGTCTTTCGATTTTGTAATCAAGACTCCTCCCGTTGCCATTCAGTTGCTTGAAGTGGCTAAGGTAAAGAGTGGTTCTGCTGAGCCTAACCGTAAGAAAGTTGCCGAGATCACTTGGGAACAGGTTCGTACGATTGCTCAGGACAAAATGGTTGACTTGAACTGTTTTACTGTGGAAGCTGCCATGAAAATGGTTGCAGGTACAGCTAGAAGTATGGGTATCGCTGTAAAAGGGGAGTTCCCGGTTAATAATTAATAAACTTCAATTGTAATGGGTAAACTGACAAAAAATCAAAAGTTAGCTGCAGGAAAAATTGAAGCAGGGAAAGCATACTCACTGAAAGAAGCTGCATCTTTGGTAAAGGAAATCACTTTTACTAAGTTTGATGCTTCATTAGATATTGATGTACGTTTAGGTGTTGATCCACGTAAAGCAAACCAAATGGTGAGAGGTGTTGTTTCACTTCCTCATGGAACTGGAAAGCAAGTACGTGTGTTGGTACTTTGTACACCGGATGCTGAAGCTGCTGCAAAAGAAGCTGGTGCTGACTATGTTGGTCTTGACGAATATATTGAAAAGATCAAAGGTGGATGGACTGATATTGATGTGATTATCACTATGCCATCTATCATGGGTAAAATTGGTGCACTCGGTCGTGTGCTTGGTCCTCGTGGATTGATGCCTAACCCGAAGAGTGGTACCGTAACTATGGATGTTGCTAAAGCTGTAAGAGAAGTAAAACAAGGTAAGATCGACTTCAAAGTTGATAAGAGCGGTATTGTTCATACTTCAATTGGTAAGGTTTCATTCACTGCAGAGCAGATTCGCGATAATGCAAAAGAATTTATCTCTACATTGAACAAGTTGAAACCGACTGCAGCCAAGGGTACATATATTAAGAGTATTTATCTTTCTAGTACAATGAGTGCGGGTATCAAAATTGACCCGAAATCAGTAGAGGAAATCTAATAAAACAGAGTAACAATGAGAAAGGAAGATAAAAATACGATTATTGAGCAGATTGCTGCTACAGTACAGGAATATGGTCACTTCTATTTGGTAGATACAACAGCTATGAACGCTGCTGCAACAAGTGAATTGAGAAGAGCTTGTTTCAAGGCTGACATCAAATTGATGGTAGTTAAGAACACACTCCTCCACAAAGCGCTTGAAAGCATTGAAGGTGATTTCTCTCCTCTTTATGGTTCTTTGAAAGGTACGACAGCTGTGATGTTCTGCAATGTTGCAAACGCACCTGCAAAACTGATCAAAGACAAATCTAAAGATGGCATTCCGGGACTGAAAGCTGCATATGCAGAAGAAAGCTTCTATGTTGGTGCTGACCAGTTGGATGCTCTCGTAGCTATTAAGAGTAAAAATGAAGTTATTGCCGATATCGTTGCCCTGTTGCAATCACCGGCCAAGAATGTTATTTCTGCTCTTCAATCAGGTGGCAACACCCTTCACGGAGTTCTCAAAACTCTTGGTGAAAGATAATTATAACACATTTTATTTAGTAAATTAAACATTAAAATCATACAAAAAATGGCAGATTTGAAAGCTTTTGCAGAACAATTAGTTAACTTGACAGTAAAAGAAGTTAATGAACTTGCAACTATCCTTAAAGAAGAATATGGTATTGAACCTGCTGCTGCAGCTGTAGCTGTTGCTGCTGGTCCTGCAGCTGGTGCTGCTGCCGCAGAAGAAAAGTCTTCTTTCGACGTAGTATTGAAGAGCGCTGGTGCAGCTAAACTTCAGGTTGTTAAAGCCGTTAAAGAAGCTTGTGGTCTTGGCTTGAAAGAAGCTAAGGACATGGTAGACGGTGCTCCTAGTGTAGTAAAAGAAGGTTTGGCTAAAGACGAAGCAGAATCATTGAAGAAAACATTGGAAGAAGCTGGAGCTGAAGTTGAACTTAAATAACATTAGCCTGGTAATCAGGTAATTCGGTTAAGAATCCTTCACAAGAGGATTCTTAACCTTTTTGTGTATATATTTAAAATTAAGTTCTCCAAATTCATTGACAGATGTCTTCAAATACTGTAAATCAAAGAGTTAATTTTGCTTCGACTAAGAATCCGCTTGAATATCCGGATTTCCTGGAAGTACAATTGAAGTCATTCCAAGACTTTCTACAACTAGATACCCCACCTGAGAAGCGTAAAAAAGAGGGATTGTATAAAGTATTTGCTGAAAACTTCCCAATTGCCGACACAAGAAACAATTTTGTTCTTGAGTTTCTGGACTATTATATTGATCCGCCGCGCTATACCATTGATGATTGTATAGAGCGTGGGCTTACATATAGTGTCCCATTGAAAGCGAAACTCAAGCTTTACTGTACAGACCCCGATCATGAGGATTTCGATACAGTGATTCAGGATGTGTTCCTTGGTCCTATCCCTTACATGACTGATAAGGCAACTTTCGTCATCAATGGTGCTGAGCGTGTAGTTGTGTCGCAGCTTCACCGTTCTCCGGGCGTATTCTTCGGTCAGAGTGTACATGCCAATGGTACAAAATTGTACTCGGCCCGTATCATCCCGTTCAAGGGATCATGGATTGAGTTTGCTACCGACATCAACAATGTGATGTATGCTTATATCGATCGTAAGAAGAAGTTACCTGTTACTACGCTGTTAAGAGCTATTGGCTTTGAGAATGATAAAGACATTCTTGAGATTTTTAACTTGGCTGAAGATGTAAAGGTTAACAAAACAAATCTCAAGAAGGTAGTAGGTCGTAAATTGGCTGCACGTGTCTTGAAAACCTGGATTGAAGATTTCGTTGATGAAGATACCGGTGAAGTTGTTTCTATCGAGCGTAATGAAGTCATTATCGACCGTGAAACAGTGATCGAACCGGAACATATAGATGAAATAATTGACTCGGGCGTTCAAAACATCCTTATTCATAAGGAAGAGCCGAATCAGTCCGACTACTCTATTATATATAATACCCTTCAGAAAGATCCGAGTAACTCGGAAAAGGAAGCTGTGCTGTATATCTATCGCCAATTGCGTAATGCAGATCCGGCTGATGATGCCAGTGCCCGTGAGGTTATCAATAACCTGTTCTTTTCTGAAAAGCGGTATGATCTTGGTGATGTAGGTCGTTACAGAATCAACAAAAAGTTGAATTTGACGACAGACATGGAGGTGCGTGTCCTCACCAAAGAAGATATTATTGAGATCATTAAATATCTGATTGAGTTGATTAACTCTAAAGCAGATGTGGATGATATTGACCACTTAAGTAACCGTCGTGTACGTACTGTAGGCGAGCAGCTGTCTAACCAGTTTGCTGTCGGTTTGGCACGTATGTCGCGTACTATTCGTGAACGTATGAACGTTCGTGATAACGAGGTGTTTACTCCGATTGATTTGATCAACGCAAAGACTATTTCTTCAGTGATCAATTCGTTCTTCGGAACTAATGCATTGTCTCAGTTTATGGACCAGACAAACCCGTTGGCTGAGATTACTCACAAGCGCCGTATGTCTGCCCTTGGTCCTGGTGGTCTGTCTCGTGAACGTGCCGGATTTGAGGTTCGTGACGTTCACTATACGCACTATGGACGTCTTTGTCCGATTGAGACACCGGAAGGTCCGAACATCGGTTTGATTTCATCACTTTGCGTGTTTGCTAAGATCAATGACCTTGGTTTCATTGAAACTCCTTACCGTAAAGTAGATAATGGTAAAGTAGACCTTTCTGAAAACGGACTTGTCTACCTGACAGCTGAAGAAGAAGAAGCCAAGATCATTGCACAGGGTAATGCTCCGCTGAATGATGATGGAACATTTATTCGCAATAAGGTTAAGTCTCGTCAGGATGCCGATTATCCGGTTGTAGAACCTTCAGAAGTAGAGTTGATGGACGTTGCTCCTCAGCAGATTGCTTCTATTGCTGCATCTTTGATCCCATTCCTTGAACATGATGACGCTAACCGTGCTTTGATGGGATCGAACATGATGCGCCAGGCAGTTCCGTTGTTGAGAAGCGAAGCCCCGATCGTAGGTACAGGTATCGAGCGCCAGTTGGTGCGTGATTCACGTACTCAGATTGCTGCTGAGGGTGATGGTGTAATTGATTTTGTTGATGCTACTACTATTCGTATTCTGTACGATCGTACTGAAGATGAAGAGTTTGTAAGCTTCGAACCTGCATTGAAAGAATACAGGATTCCGAAGTTCCGCAAAACGAACCAAAATATGACTATTGACCTTCGTCCGATCTGCAATAAAGGTGATCGTGTGACAAAAGGTCAGATTTTGACAGAAGGTTATTCTACCGAGAATGGTGAGCTTGCTTTGGGGAAGAACCTGCTTGTAGCCTACATGCCTTGGAAAGGTTATAACTATGAGGATGCTATCGTGTTGAACGAACGTGTAGTTCGCGAGGACTTGCTGACTTCAGTTCACGTAGAAGAGTATTCACTCGAAGTTCGTGAAACCAAGCGTGGTATGGAAGAGTTGACTTCCGATATCCCTAATGTTAGTGAAGAAGCCACTAAGGATCTTGATGAGAACGGTATTGTACGTGTTGGTGCACGCATTCAGCCGGGTGATATCCTGATTGGCAAGATCACTCCGAAAGGTGAATCTGATCCTTCTCCGGAAGAGAAATTGCTTCGTGCCATTTTTGGAGATAAAGCGGGTGATGTGAAAGACGCTTCTTTGAAAGCATCCCCTTCATTGAAGGGTGTGATCATTGACAAGAAGTTATTCTCTCGTGTCATTAAAAACCGTAGTTCTAAGTTGGCCGATAAGGCATTGCTTCCAAAGATTGATGATGAATTTGAATCTAAGGTAGCAGACTTGAAACGCATTCTGGTGAAGAAACTGATGGCATTGACCGAAGGTAAAGTATCTCAAGGCGTGAAAGACTATCTGGGTGCCGAAGTTATTGCCAAAGGTTCTAAGTTCAGTGCATCAGATTTCGATTCACTTGATTTCACCGCAATACAGTTGAGCGACTGGACTAATGATGATCATGCGAACGGTATGATTCGTGATTTGATCCTGAACTTCATCAAGAAGTACAAAGAGCTCGATGCAGAACTGAAACGTAAGAAGTTTGCTATCACAATTGGTGATGAACTGCCTGCAGGAATCATCCAGATGGCGAAAGTATATATTGCTAAGAAACGTAAGATTGGTGTAGGTGATAAGATGGCAGGTCGTCACGGTAATAAAGGTATCGTGTCACGTGTTGTTCGCCAGGAAGACATGCCATTCCTGGAAGATGGTACTCCGGTGGATATTGTATTGAACCCGTTGGGTGTACCTTCACGTATGAACATTGGTCAGATTTTTGAGGCTGTCCTCGGACGTGCCGGAAAGAATTTGGGTGTGAAGTTCGCTACACCGATTTTTGATGGTGCAACTCTTGACGACTTGAACGAATGGACAGATAAAGCTGGCTTGCCTCGCTATTGCAAGACTTATCTTTGCGACGGTGGTACAGGAGAACGCTTTGACCAACCAGCAACTGTAGGTGTTACTTATATGTTGAAACTCGGTCACATGGTTGAAGACAAGATGCACGCACGTTCTATCGGTCCATACTCATTGATTACTCAGCAACCTCTTGGTGGTAAAGCTCAATTTGGTGGTCAGCGTTTCGGAGAGATGGAGGTTTGGGCACTCGAAGGCTTCGGTGCATCACATATTCTCCAGGAAATCTTGACAATTAAGTCGGATGATGTTGTAGGACGTTCTAAAGCTTATGAAGCGATTGTGAAGGGCGAACCTATGCCGCAGCCGGGTATCCCTGAATCTTTGAACGTGTTGTTGCACGAGTTAAGAGGATTGGGGCTGAGCATCAATTTGGAATAATGAACTAATGTGCCAATATGCCAATGTACCGATCAAGGTACATTGGCTGTGGCATTTCATAATTAGTATGTTTTCTTATTGGCACATTGGCATTAGCCAATCGGCACATTATTTAGTTAATTAGCATATTATATAATTATAAAAGTATGGCTTTTAGAAAAGAAAATAAGATCAAGAGCAATTTCTCGAAAATCTCTATCGGTTTGGCTTCTCCGGAAGAAATCCTTGAGAATTCGAGTGGTGAAGTATTAAAGCCTGAAACCATCAACTATCGTACATACAAACCCGAGCGTGACGGTTTGTTCTGCGAACGTATCTTCGGCCCGATCAAAGACTACGAATGCCATTGCGGTAAATACAAACGTATCCGTTATAAAGGTATTGTCTGCGACCGTTGTGGTGTAGAAGTTACTGAAAAGAAAGTACGTCGCGAACGTATGGGACATATTCAGCTTGTTGTGCCTGTGGCTCACATCTGGTATTTCCGTTCGCTGCCCAATAAGATCGGTTACTTACTGGGTCTTCCCACTAAGAAACTTGATTCTATCATTTACTACGAACGTTATGTTGTCATTCAGCCAGGTGTGAAAGCTGAAGACGGCATTGCCGAATTCGATTTGCTATCGGAAGAAGAATATCTCGATATTCTTGATACTCTTCCCAAAGACAACCAGTATCTGGAAGATACGGATCCTAACAAGTTCATCGCTAAGATGGGTGCCGAAGCGATCTATGATTTGCTTGCACGTCTTGATCTTGATGCGTTGTCATACGAACTGCGCCACCGTGCCGGCAATGATGCTTCGCAGCAACGTAAGAACGAGGCTCTGAAACGTCTTCAGGTGGTGGAGTCGTTCCGTGCATCACGCGGACGCAACAAGCCGGAATGGATGATCGTACGAATTGTACCGGTGATCCCGCCTGAACTTCGTCCATTGGTTCCGTTGGATGGTGGTCGTTTTGCTACATCCGATTTGAATGACCTTTATCGTCGTGTGATTATCCGTAACAACCGTTTGAAACGTTTGATTGAAATTAAGGCTCCTGAAGTGATTCTCCGCAACGAGAAACGTATGCTCCAGGAATCTGTTGATTCATTGTTTGATAACTCACGTAAGTCAAGTGCAGTTAAGACTGATGCCAACCGTCCGTTGAAATCATTGTCAGACAGTTTGAAAGGTAAGCAAGGACGTTTCCGTCAGAACTTGCTGGGTAAACGTGTTGACTATTCAGCTCGTTCGGTAATTGTTGTTGGTCCGGAATTGAGAATGCACGAGTGTGGTATTCCTAAGCTGATGGCTGCCGAGTTGTACAAACCGTTCATTATTCGTAAACTGATTGAGCGCGGTATTGTAAAGACTGTGAAGTCTGCTAAGAAAATTGTAGACCGTAAGGAACCGGTGATTTGGGATATCCTTGAACACGTAATGAAAGGTCATCCGGTATTGCTGAACCGTGCTCCGACACTTCACCGTTTGGGTATCCAAGCTTTCCAACCCAAGATGATCGAGGGTAAAGCTATCCAGTTGCACCCATTGGCATGTACAGCGTTTAATGCCGACTTTGACGGTGACCAAATGGCGGTTCACTTGCCTTTGAGTAACGAAGCAGTGCTTGAAGCCCAAATGTTGATGTTGGCTTCTCACAATATTCTGAACCCTGCTAATGGTGCTCCTATTACTGTTCCTTCACAGGATATGGTGCTTGGTCTGTATTATATTACTAAGCTCCGTAAAGGCGCGAAAGGTGAAGGGCTTACATTCTATGGTCCGGAAGAAGCATTGATCGCTTATAATGAAGGCAAGGTAGATATCCATGCTCCGGTGAAGGTTATTGTGAAAGACCTTGACGAAAATGGAAACATTGTTGATGTAATGCGTGAAACTTCAGTAGGTCGTGTAATCGTGAACGAGATCGTTCCGCCTGAAGTAGGATATATCAATACTATTATCTCTAAGAAGTCGCTGCGTGACATTATTAGTGCCGTAATCAAGGCTTGCGGTGTTGCTAAAACTGCTGATTTCCTTGACGGAATCAAGAACCTGGGTTACAAGATGGCCTTCCAAGGCGGTCTATCATTCAACTTGGGTGATATTATCATTCCAGAAGAGAAAGAGACACTTGTTCAGAGAGGTTACGACGAAGTTGAGCAAGTGATCAATAACTATAACATGGGTTTCATTACCAATAACGAACGTTACAATCAGGTGATTGATATCTGGACACATGTTAACTCTGAGTTGTCTAACATTTTGATGAAGACTATTTCTTCTGATGATCAGGGTTTCAATTCTGTGTACATGATGCTTGATTCCGGTGCCCGTGGTTCTAAAGAGCAGATTCGTCAGCTTTCCGGTATGCGTGGTTTGATGGCTAAGCCGCAGAAAGCAGGTGCCGAAGGTGGTCAGATCATCGAAAACCCGATTCTGTCGAACTTTAAAGAAGGACTTTCTGTATTGGAGTACTTTATCTCTACCCACGGTGCCCGTAAAGGTTTGGCCGATACCGCATTGAAGACTGCCGATGCCGGATATCTGACTCGTCGTCTGGTAGACGTTTCGCATGATGTTATTATTAATGAAGAGGATTGCGGTACGCTCCGCGGATTAGTTTGTACAGACCTTAAGAACAACGATGAAGTTATCGCTACCCTGTATGAACGTATTCTTGGTCGTGTATCCGTACATGATATCATACATCCCCAGACCGGAGAACTGTTGGTTGCTGGTGGTGAAGAAATTACAGAAGATATCGCTAAGAAGATACAGGAGTCTCCGATCGAAAGTGTTGAAATCCGTTCGGTATTGACTTGCGAATCGAAGAAGGGAGTTTGTGCGAAATGTTACGGCCGTAACTTGGCTACGAACCATATGGTTCAGAAAGGTGAGGCTGTCGGTGTAATTGCTGCCCAGTCTATTGGTGAACCGGGTACACAGTTGACACTGCGTACATTCCATGCCGGTGGTACGGCTGCCAATATCGCAGCTAATGCAAGTATCGTAGCCAAGAACAATGCTCGTTTGGAATTCGAAGAACTCCGTACGGTAGACGTTGTTGACGAGACAGGCGAAGCTGCCAAAGTGGTAGTAGGCCGTTTGGCTGAAGTTCGTTTCATCGACGTCAATACGGGTATTGTACTTTCTACACACAATGTTCCTTACGGTTCTACACTTTATGTAGCCGATGGTGAAATAGTAGAAAAAGGTAAGCTGATTGCGAAGTGGGACCCGTTCAACGCTGTTATCATAACGGAGGCTACTGGTAAGATCGAATTCGAGGGCGTTATTGAAAACGTTACTTATAAGATTGAGTCGGATGAAGCAACCGGACTTCGTGAAATTATCATTATCGAATCTAAGGATAAAACTAAAGTTCCTTCTGCCCATATTCTGACGGAAGATGGTGACTTGATTCGTACATACAACTTACCTGTAGGTGGACACGTCGTGATCGAAAATGGTCAGAAGGTGAAAGCTGGTGAGGTAATCGTTAAGATTCCGCGTGCCGTAGGTAAGGCTGGTGATATTACCGGTGGTCTTCCTCGTGTTACAGAGTTGTTTGAAGCACGTAACCCGTCGAATCCTGCTGTTGTATCTGAAATAGATGGTGAGGTAACTATGGGTAAGGTGAAACGTGGTAATCGTGAGATCATCGTTACTTCTAAGACCGGTGAAGTGAAGAAATATCTTGTTCCGTTGTCTAAACAGATTCTTGTACAGGAGAACGATTACGTTCGTGCCGGTACTCCGCTGTCTGATGGTGCTACCACTCCGGCTGATATTTTGGCGATCAAAGGTCCTACGGCTGTACAGGAATATATCGTGAATGAAGTTCAGGATGTATACCGTTTGCAGGGTGTGAAGATTAACGATAAGCATTTTGAAATTATCGTTCGTCAGATGATGCGTAAAGTAACTATCGACGAGCCGGGCGATACTCGTTTCCTTGAACAACAGGTTGTTGATAAACTGGAATTCATGGAAGAAAATGATCGTATCTGGGGTAAGAAGGTAGTTGTAGATGCTGGTGATTCTGAAAACTTGAAGGCAGGTCAGATTGTTACTGCCCGTAAGTTGCGTGATGAAAACAGTATGTTGAAACGCCGTGACCTTAAACCGGTTGAAGTGCGTGATGCTGTTGCCGCTACTTCTACTCAGATTCTTCAGGGTATCACTCGTGCTGCATTGCAGACTTCAAGCTTTATGTCAGCTGCTTCCTTCCAGGAAACAACTAAAGTCTTGAACGAAGCTGCCATCAACGGTAAGATAGATAAATTGGAAGGTATGAAAGAGAACGTAATTTGCGGTCACCTCATTCCGGCAGGTACAGGACTTCGCGAATTTGATAAGATCATTGTAGGTTCTAAAGAAGAGTACGATCGTATTTTGGCTAACAAAAAGACAGTGCTTGACTATAATGAAGTAGAATAATACAATTCAATTGACTATAACTGAAAAAGAGCAATTGCCGTAAAGGTGATTGCTCTTTTTTTATAGGATGTTATCGTATGAAACGATCGGTTAGTTTACTTTTCGACATTAACCAGACGATAGCGTAGCATGTCAGGAATACGAGACAGGCCATACTGATGATACGTACGATATATGGTAACTGTTCCTTATCCAACAAGTCGTAGGCGACAAATACAAATACGTAGTGGCTTAGGTAAATGCCGAATGTGAGTGATGCCATATGGGATAACCATCGGTTTGAAGGAACCTTTATTTTCTGCACGATTACAAATACCGGGAAGGTCATCATAAACACGTTGATGCCCGCAAAGTACCATACAATTTCCAGATAGGCATAATTGCCCGGGAAGTGGTTCTGTGTGATGACATATCCGTATGAGGTAATCAGGTAGCCTACCAGAAACATCGGAATGGTGACGCCCAAGAGTTTCTTCCAACTCCACTTTAGTGGATACCTCGTAAGATAATAGGCCAGTAAAAGATAGCCGATAAATCCTGAGAAATAATAGAAAGTTCCGTAATCATTCCAATCACATATTCCCCATAAACCCATATTGCCATAGTTGCCTTGATAGCCCAGCATTGGAGCGAACATTTTAACGTAAGGCGCTATTAGACTCACGCCCCAGATGCTTAGGAACAGCTTCAGTTCCTTTTTCGACGCTTTTTCCAACCAACCACTGACAATAGGCATCACCAAATACAGGCCAATCAGCATATAGAGATACCATAATGGAACTGTATCGAAATTGAAGTTAAAGATAAATGTATACAGTTTGATCCACAAAGCCCCCAAACTATGATCCGGCATGGAAATCAATGGATTTTGAGTATCAGGGTTGATGTAGTTCAGATATACGAAATACAGTACAGGTAAGACCAGTGACCAAAAGATTATCGGAGGAATCAGTCTCCCGATCCTCTTCTTGTAAAATGTCCCCATGTCGGTTCGTACGGGAAATAGCAATACACCGGTCATCATAACAAAAATGGGTACACATGGGCGCATCAAGCTACCTAAAAATGTTCCTGTCAGAAACGACTCCCGATTGGCGTCAAATTGCCCGATGAACGCATCGCAGCAGTGCGAAAAAACAACGAAGAAGCAGGCGAGCACCCTCAGCAGGTCAATCCAACCTATATTCTCTCTTTTCTTTAATTCCATGATATAATTGATTTAAATGTGTTAAGCGGCAAATGTACAATCTATTTTGCTGTCAGCATTTGCCCTACATTAAAACCACTCTTCCGCCCTTATTTTACTCAGGGTAGGCAGAGTAATGCCCAGATAGGCGGCAATATAACCCAGATTGACCCGGCTGCAGACATCGGGAAGCCTTTCTTTAAGTTTTGCATACCTCTCTCGGGCCGACAATGTCAGCCGTTCTTTATGTTTGCGATGGAGTTCCCGGTATCCATTCTGATGAATGACTCTTCCCCAATTAGCCAATTCTATATTTGTTTCGTACAGTTCAGTCAGTGTCTTGATGGGGATGGCATAGAGCAGTACATTTTCCAGTGTTTCCACAAACTCTTCACTAGGTTTACCGTAATATAACTCATCCATGCTGAACACGATATCTCCTTCACACGAAAAAGAAGTCGTAACCTCTTTTCCGTCTACCAGCCAGTACGACCGTGTGATTCCTTTTTCTATGAAATAAGCGTATTTGTGATAGACTCCCTCCCGTATCAGCAGATACCTTTTTGGGAATCGGCACGGAGTCAGCTGTTTCGTCAGTAAATCTATTGTTTCATCAGACATCTCGGACTGCTTTTTTATGTTGTAAATTATATTTTTCATAGACCCTAAGATTATCTTTTCGGCAAAGATAACCTCTTTTTAGTAAGCGCCACAATTTGTTACCCGAAAATCCGATCTGTCTGTACTGCTTGCTTAGGCAGGTTTCTCAATAGTCGTTAATTCCTTCTTTGACTCCCGAACATTTCAGTGCCTATAGCGTTCCTATAACAAAACAATATAAATCAAGCATTATGAATTTTATCTGGTACATTTTGATAGGTATCCTTGCCGGTTATTTTGCCGGTAAGATAATGCGCGGAGGAGGTTTCGGCCTCTTAGTCAATCTCCTGTTAGGGATTATAGGTGGTGTGTTGGGTGGCTGGGTATTTGCCCTTCTCGGGCTGTCAGCAACCGGAATCATCGGTAGTTTGATTACTTCCGTTGTCGGTGCCATTTTATTTCTTTGGATAGCCTCTTTTTTCAGTCGTTCCCGATAGGGAAAACGAGCTTTATTATAGAACGATATTGTTTATTGTGGTTATATAAAAATTAATAGTTTATGGGAAGTGGAAATGCAAAATTCCTGGTGGGACTTGGAATCGGTTCTGCCATCGGTGCGCTGGTTTATCATTTTTCGCGCACAGCGAAAGCTAAGAAATTGAAAAATGATGTGTTCAATGCTCTTCATGAAATAGAGGCAGATGCCGAATTGGCAGTCGTTGAAGCAAAAGAGAAGGCCGTGAAGACAGGTGCTAAAGTGGCCGAAAAGGTGGCTGATAAAGCGACTGAGGTGAAAGATAAGTTGACATCTAACTCTTAATAATGGGTGGTGGTTTATGAACGGTGAACAATGAATAAGATAGCACTATCAAAGTGTACGGAGGTTATTGTTCGCCGTTTATGATTTATAACTGTTCCAGAAATTATTCAGATATCGTTTGAGAACTATATAAGTCTGTTCTTCCTTTCTTAACAATCCGGATGTTCCTGATCTGGCTTCAGGTATTGGATAAAGAAAGAGGGGGAGTTGTTAATAATGGTCTGTTATTGCATGCCTTGCATTCTGTTGAAAAGAGTGTAAGGCATTTGTCTTTACTATAAAACATTATCTGTATATTTGTGCCAGAAGAATTTAGAATAATCAATAATAATTAAAGTATGGAAAATCAGAATCCCGATAATCAGTTGCAAATAGAATTGAAAGAAGAAGTGGCACAGGGCACATATGCTAATTTAGCCATTATCACTCATTCAAGTTCAGAATTTGTGCTCGATTTTGTACGGGTATTACCCGGATTGCCCAAAGCGGGAGTGCAGTCGCGTATTATTCTTGCTCCCGAACATGCCAAACGTTTACAACGGGCACTTGAAGAAAATATAGCCAAATACGAGCGTGCGTTCGGTCCGATCCGGTTGCAGGAAGAAGATACTCCACCTATATTGGATATAAAGGGAGAAGCCTGAAGAAAGCAGAAAGGGTGTAGCCATCCGAGGCAATGGGTGTAGCTATCCGGTGGAAAAGGTGTAGCCTTGGTGAGCGGATGGCTACACCCAAATTTCTTTCCATTGAAATGATTTCCGGGAAATAAGCTCTTAAAAAATAAAAAAAAGATGTAGTGCATTGATTATTCAAATATTATTCGTATTTTTGCAGCCCAAAATGTATAGTTACGAAATTAATATAACAATAATATAAATTAAAAAAACAATTTAAAATGCCTACAATTCAGCAATTAGTAAGAAAAGGACGCGAAGTGCTGGTGGAGAAAAGTAAATCTCCAGCCTTGGATTCTTGTCCTCAAAGACGTGGCGTTTGCGTGAGAGTATATACAACTACTCCGAAGAAGCCGAACTCTGCAATGCGTAAAGTAGCTCGTGTACGTTTGACTAACCAGAAAGAGGTGAACTCTTACATTCCGGGAGAAGGACACAACTTGCAGGAACACTCAATCGTACTGGTTCGCGGTGGTCGTGTAAAAGACCTTCCGGGTGTACGTTACCACATCGTTCGCGGTACACTCGATACAGCAGGTGTAGCTGGACGTACTCAGAGACGTTCTAAATATGGAGCTAAACGTCCGAAACCGGGACAAGCAGCACCGGCTAAGAAGAAATAATCCGGAGTGATTCCGAATTTGATTTTTTAAATTAAAAGTAATAACTTTCGTTTTAGTTTGTTGGAATAAGCTATAAAAAGGTTGAGTAAATTCCCCGGAGGGGGAGTTGAAGACGTCAAGAAATAGACAACCAAAAACAAAAACATTATTTTTCAAACAAATGAGAAAAGCAAAACCAAAAAAACGCGTAATCCTTCCGGATCCCGTGTTCAATGACCAGAAGGTTTCTAAATTTGTAAACCATCTGATGTATGACGGAAAGAAGAATACTTCTTATGAAATCTTTTACGCCGCACTGGAAACAGTAAAAACAAAACTTCCTAACGAAGAAAAATCAGCTCTTGAAATCTGGAAAAAAGCGTTGGATAACGTAACTCCTCAAGTAGAAGTAAAATCACGCCGTGTGGGTGGTGCAACTTTCCAGGTTCCTACTGAAATCCGTCCGGATCGTAAAGAATCAATCTCAATGAAGAACTTGATCCTGTTCGCTCGTAAGAGAGGTGGTAAATCTATGGCTGATAAATTGGCTGCTGAAATCATGGATGCATTCAATGAACAAGGCGGTGCTTTCAAACGTAAAGAAGATATGCACAGAATGGCTGAAGCTAACCGTGCATTTGCTCATTTCAGATTCTAATTACTATAAGAAATACCTATTTGATTAAAAAACTTAAAGTAAAGGAAAAAGAAAATGGCAAAGAATGATTTACATTTGACTCGTAATATCGGTATCATGGCTCACATTGATGCCGGAAAGACAACAACTTCTGAACGTATCCTGTTCTACACCGGTTTAACTCACAAAATCGGTGAGGTACACGACGGTGCCGCAACAATGGACTGGATGGAGCAGGAGCAGGAACGTGGTATCACTATCACTTCTGCTGCTACAACTACTCGTTGGAAGTATGCTGGTGATACTTATAAAATCAACTTGATTGACACTCCGGGACACGTTGACTTCACTGCTGAAGTAGAACGTTCACTTCGTATTCTTGATGGTGCTGTCGCTGCTTACTGTGCAGTAGGTGGTGTAGAACCTCAGTCAGAGACTGTGTGGCGTCAGGCTGACAAATATAACGTACCGCGTATCGCTTACGTTAACAAAATGGACCGTTCGGGTGCCGACTTCTTTGAAGTAGTTCGCCAGATGAAGGCTGTTTTGGGTGCAAATCCGTGTCCGGTTGTTATTCCTATCGGTGCAGAAGAAAGCTTCAAAGGATTGGTTGACCTGATCAAGATGAAAGCTATCTATTGGCATGATGAAACAATGGGTGCTGACTACACTGTGGAAGAGATCCCGGCTAACCTCGTTGACGAAGCTAACGAATGGAGAGATAAGATGCTTGAAAAAGTTGCTGAATTTGACGATGCTTTGATGGAGAAATATTTCGACGATCCTTCTACTATCACAGAAGAAGAAGTGTTGAGAGCCCTTCGCAATGCAACTGTTCAGATGGCAGTAGTTCCGATGTTGTGCGGTTCTTCATTCAAGAATAAAGGTGTACAGACTTTGCTTGACTATGTTTGTGCTTTCTTGCCTTCTCCGTTGGATACTGAAAATGTAGTTGGTACAAACCCTGATACCGGTGCTGAGGAAGATCGTAAACCGAGCGAAGACGATAAAACTTCAGCTTTGGCATTTAAGATCGCTACTGACCCGTATGTAGGACGTCTGACTTTCTTCCGTGTATACTCTGGTAAGATTGAAGCAGGTTCTTATATCTACAACTCTCGTTCAGGTAAGAAGGAACGTGTTTCTCGTCTGTTCCAGATGCATTCAAACAAGCAGAACCCGGTAGAAGTTATCGGTGCAGGTGATATTGGTGCCGGTGTAGGTTTCAAAGATATTCACACTGGTGATACACTGTGCGATGAAACAGCTCCGATCGTTCTTGAATCAATGGACTTCCCGGAACCGGTAATCGGTATCGCAGTTGAGCCTAAGACTCAGAAAGATATGGATAAGCTGTCTAACGGTTTGGCTAAATTGGCTGAAGAAGACCCGACATTTACAGTGAAAACTGACGAACAAACAGGTCAGACAGTTATTTCCGGTATGGGTGAGCTTCACTTGGATATCATCATCGACCGTCTGAAACGTGAGTTTAAAGTGGAATGTAACCAGGGTAAACCTCAGGTTAACTACAAAGAAGCTATCACGAAGACAGTTAATTTGCGTGAGGTCTATAAGAAACAGTCTGGTGGTCGTGGTAAGTTCGCTGATATTATTGTGAACATCGGCCCGGTTGATGAAGACTTTACTCAAGGTGGCCTGCAATTCGTTGATGAAGTGAAGGGTGGTAACATTCCTAAGGAATTCATTCCTTCAGTTCAGAAAGGTTTCCAGACTGCGATGAAGAATGGTGTATTGGCCGGCTATCCGCTGGATTCATTGAAAGTGACTTTGGTCGATGGTTCATTCCACCCGGTTGACTCTGACCAGTTGTCTTTCGAAATCTGTGCTATCCAGGCATATAAGAATGCTTGTGCTAAGGCAGGTCCTGTATTGATGGAACCTATCATGAAACTGGAAGTCGTTACTCCGGAAGAAAACATGGGTGACGTTATCGGTGACTTGAACAAACGCCGTGGCCAAGTTGAAGGTATGGAATCAAGCCGTTCTGGAGCCCGTATCGTGAAAGCAATGGTTCCGTTGGCTGAAATGTTCGGTTATGTAACTGCGTTGCGTACCATCACTTCTGGTCGTGCAACTTCATCAATGGTTTACTCTCACCACGCTCAGGTTTCTAACTCTATTGCTAAGGCAGTATTGGAAGAAGTAAAAGGACGTGCTGATTTACTCTAAAAATATCTTAAGCAGCAGGCTAGCGAATGACTCTTAGCCTGCCGCTTTATCTTATTTATAAATTTATTAATTAAAAGAACTAATGAGTCAGAAAATTAGAATTAAACTGAAATCTTACGACCACAACTTGGTTGACAAATCAGCTGAGAAGATCGTTAGAACAGTGAAGGCTACCGGTGCTATTGTTAGCGGACCGATTCCCCTTCCGACGCACAAGCGTATCTTTACAGTGAACCGCTCTACTTTCGTTAACAAAAAATCAAGAGAGCAGTTTGAACTTTCTTCATTCAAGAGACTGATTGATATCTATAGCTCAACAGCTAAGACTGTAGATGCTCTGATGAAGTTGGAGTTACCGAGTGGTGTAGAAGTAGAAATTAAAGTGTAGTATTTAAAAATTAGTGAAATGCCAGGATTATTAGGAAAAAAAATCGGAATGACATCCGTTTTCAGTGCCGATGGTAAGAATGTACCATGCACTGTTATCGAAGCAGGTCCTTGTGTTGTTACTCAGGTAAAGACCGTAGAAAAAGATGGCTATGCAGCCGTTCAGTTGGGTTTCCAGGACAAAAAGGAAAAACATACAACTAAACCGTTGATGGGTCACTTTAAAAAGGCTGGAGTAACACCGAAGAGACACTTGGCCGAGTTCAAGGAATTTGAAAACGAGTTAAATCTGGGTGATACTGTTACAGTAGAACTGTTCGACGGCGCAGACTATGTAGACGTTGTTGGTACTTCTAAAGGTAAAGGCTTCCAGGGTGTAGTTAAAAGACATGGCTTTGGTGGTGTAGGTCAATCTACTCACGGTCAGCACAACCGTGCCCGTAAACCGGGTTCTATCGGTGCATGTTCGTATCCTGCAAAAGTATTCAAAGGAATGCGCATGGGCGGACAAATGGGTGGCGACAGAGTTACTGTTCAAAACTTACAGGTATTAAAAGTAATCGCGGAACACAATCTTCTTTTGATCAAGGGTTCTGTACCGGGTTGCAAAGGTTCAATCGTATTAATTGAAAAATAATGGAAGTTAACGTATATAACATTAAAGGTGAAGACACTGGAAGAAAGGTTACGTTAAACGAATCTATCTTCGGAATTGAGCCCAATGACCACGCTATCTATCTGGACGTAAAGCAATTTATGGCTAACCAGCGTCAGGGTACTCACAAGTCAAAAGAGAGAAGCGAAATCAGCGGATCTACTCGTAAAATCGGTCGTCAGAAAGGTGGTGGCGGTGCTCGTCGTGGTGACATGAATTCACCGGTGCTCGTAGGTGGTGGACGTGTATTTGGTCCGAAACCGAGAGACTACTACTTCAAACTGAATAAAAAAGTTAAGACATTAGCTCGTAAGTCAGCTTTGTCGTATAAAGCTCAAGACAACGCAATCGTAGTGGTGGAAGACTTCAACTTTGAGGCTCCAAAGACTAAGGTTTTCGTTGAAATGACAAAAAATCTTAAAGTTTCTGACAAAAAACTGCTTGTAGTTTTACCAGAAGCAAATAAAAATGTATATTTGTCAGCTCGTAACATCGAAGGTGCTAACGTTCAGACTATCTCAGGATTAAATACTTACAGAGTATTGAATGCTGGGGTTGTTGTGCTTACCGAAAGCTCTTTGAAGGCTATTGACAATATCTTAATCTAAAAAGGAGGCTTAAATAATGGGAATTATTATTAAACCGTTGGTGACAGAGAAAATGACTGCGATAACTGATAAGCTGAATCGTTTCGGCTTTATCGTGCGTCCTGAAGCTAATAAATTGGAAATTAAGAGTGAAGTTGAAGCCCTTTATAATGTTACGGTAGTTGATGTAAATACTGTGAAGTATGCTGGCAAAAATAAGAGCCGTTATACAAAAGCAGGTATCATCAATGGTCGTACGAATGCTTACAAAAAAGCAATCGTGACATTGAAAGAAGGAGATACTATTGATTTTTATAGCAATATTTAATAAAAATGGCAGTACGTAAATTTAAGCCCACTACACCGGGGCAAAGACATAAGATTATTGGTACTTTCGAGGAAATTACTGCATCAGTACCAGAAAAGTCGCTTGTATATGGTAAAAAATCATCTGGCGGTCGTAACAGCGAAGGTAAGATGACAATGCGCTACATGGGTGGTGGCCATAGAAAAGTGATCAGAATTGTCGATTTCAAAAGAAATAAAGACGGTGTTCCGGCAGTTGTAAAAACGATCGAATACGATCCGAACCGTTCGGCTCGTATCGCTTTGTTGTTTTATGCTGATGGTGAAAAAAGATATATTATTGCTCCCAATGGATTGCAAGTTGGTGCGACTTTGATGTCCGGAGAGAATGCGGCGCCTGAGATTGGTAATGCACTTCCGCTTCAGAATATCCCGGTCGGTACAGTAATTCACAATATTGAATTGCGTCCGGGTCAGGGTGCTGCTCTGGTTAGATCAGCAGGAAACTTCGCTCAGCTGACTTCAAGAGAAGGCAAATACTGTGTAATTAAATTGCCTTCAGGTGAAGTAAGACAAATACTTAGCACTTGTAAAGCTACTATCGGTAGCGTTGGTAACTCAGATCATGGATTGGAAAGCTCAGGTAAGGCTGGACGCTCTCGTTGGCAAGGCCGTCGTCCTCGTAACCGTGGTGTTGTTATGAACCCGGTTGATCACCCGATGGGTGGTGGTGAAGGACGTGCTTCCGGAGGTCACCCAAGATCTCGTAAGGGATTGTATGCTAAGGGACTTAAGACTAGAGCTCCGAAGAAACAATCGTCTAAGTACATTATTGAGAGAAGAAAAAAGTAATCTGATTAATTGAGTAAACTATGAGTCGTTCATTAAAAAAAGGTCCATATATTAACGTAAAACTCGAAAAGAAAGTGCTTGCTATGAATGAATCAGGCAAGAAAGTTGTCGTTAAGACTTGGTCCAGAGCTTCAATGATTTCGCCTGATTTTGTAGGCCATACAGTTGCAGTTCACAACGGAAATAAATTTATTCCTGTATATGTTACCGAAAATATGGTAGGTCACAAGTTGGGTGAATTCGCTCCAACTCGTACATTCAGAGGACACGCTGGTAACAAGAAAAAATAACAGGATTTATCTGAAATAATAAAGTAATAAATATAATGGGAGCAAGAAAAAAAATATCGGCTGAAAAGAGAAAAGAAGCCCTTAAAACCATGTATTTTGCTAAATTGCAAAATGTTCCTACTTCTCCTCGCAAAATGCGTCTCGTGGCTGACATGATTCGTGGGATGGAAGTGAACAGAGCACTTGGCGTTTTGAAGTTTTCTTCAAAAGAAGCAGCTGCAAGAGTGGAAAAATTATTGCGCTCTGCAATTGCTAACTGGGAGCAGAAAAACGAACGTAAAGCTGAAAGTGGCGAATTATTCGTAACGAAGATTTTTGTTGATGGTGGTGCTACACTCAAAAGAATGAGACCGGCTCCACAGGGAAGAGGATACAGAATTCGCAAACGTTCAAATCACGTAACATTGTTCGTTGGTTCTAAAAGTAATAACGAAGATCAAAATTAAGGTAGATGGGACAAAAAGTTAATCCAATAAGCAACCGTTTAGGAATTATCAGAGGATGGGATTCTAACTGGTATGGTGGAAATGATTACGGTGACTCTTTGCTGGAAGATAGCAAGATCCGTAAATATCTTAATGCAAGACTTGCGAAAGCAAGTGTATCAAGAATCGTAATTGAACGTACGCTGAAGCTCGTTACTATTACTGTTTGCACTGCTCGTCCGGGTATTATTATCGGTAAAGGTGGCCAGGAAGTTGATAAGTTAAAAGAAGAGTTGAAGAAGGTTACCGACAAAGATATTCAAATCAATATCTTTGAAGTGAAAAGACCGGAACTGGATGCTGTGATTGTTGCTAATAACATCGCTCGTCAGGTAGAAGGTAAAATTGCCTATCGCCGCGCCATTAAGATGGCTATCGCAAATACTATGCGTATGGGTGCTGAAGGTATCAAAATTCAGATTTCAGGACGTTTGAATGGAGCTGAAATGGCCCGTTCTGAAATGTATAAGGAAGGAAGAACTCCGTTACACACTTTCAGAGCAGATATCGACTATTGCCATGCTGAAGCATTGACAAAAGTAGGTCTTCTCGGTATTAAAGTTTGGATTTGTAGAGGTGAAGTTTTTGGTAAGAGAGAATTGGCTCCGAACTTTACACAAAGCAAAGAAAGTGGTCGTGGAAACAATGGTGGAAACAACGGCGGCGGAAAGAACTTCAAAAGAAAGAAAAATAATCGCTAAACGAATTTGAATTTTAGGAAACTATGTTACAACCGAAAAAGACAAAATTCAGAAGACAACAAAAAGGTCGCGCTAAAGGTAATGCACAAAGAGGCAACCAGCTCGCTTTTGGTTCTTTTGGTATTAAGGCTTTAGAAACTAAATGGATCACAGGCCGACAGATTGAAGCTGCTCGTATTGCAGTGACAAGATATATGCAACGTCAGGGACAGATTTGGATTCGTATTTTCCCGGATAAACCGATTACTAGAAAACCTGCTGATGTACGTATGGGTAAAGGTAAGGGTAGCCCCGAAGGATTCGTGGCTCCGGTTACACCAGGTAGAATTATTATTGAAGCTGAAGGAGTATCTTACGAGATCGCGAAAGAAGCATTGCGTTTGGCAGCTCAGAAACTTCCGATTACTACGAAGTTTGTCGTGAGACGTGATTATGATATTCAAAATCAAAATGCGTAAGGTTTATGAAAATTGCAGAAATTAAAGAAATGTCTACCAATGATTTGGTAGAAAGAGTAGAAGCAGAAGTGGTTAATTACAACCAAATGGTTATCAATCATTCTATTTCTCCTTTGGAAAATCCTGCGCAGATCAAACAATTACGCAGGACGATTGCGCGTATGAGAACAGAGTTACGCCAAAGAGAACTTAACAATAAATGATCAGCTTGATGGAAGCAAGAAATTTAAGAAAAGAAAGAACAGGGGTTGTGCTGAGCAATAAAATGGATAAAACCGTTACAGTTGCTGCTAAGTTCAAGGAAAAACACCCTATATATGGTAAGTTCGTTAGCAAAACGAAGAAGTACCATGCTCACGATGAAAAGAATGAATGCAATGTAGGTGATACTGTACGCATCATGGAAACTCGTCCTTTGAGCAAGACTAAAAGATGGAGATTAGTAGAAATAATTGAAAGAGCTAAGTAATTATGATACAAGTAGAATCCAGACTTACAGTATGTGACAACAGTGGAGCTAAAGAAGCCCTGTGTATCCGTGTATTGGGCGGAACAGGTCGTCGCTACGCTTCAGTGGGGGATGTTATTGTCGTTTCTGTAAAGAGCGTCATCCCTTCAAGTGATGTTAAAAAGGGTGCAGTGTCAAAAGCTTTGATCGTACGTACTAAGAAAGAAATCCGTCGTCCCGATGGTTCTTATATACGTTTTGATGATAATGCTTGCGTGTTGTTGAATAATGCAGGTGAAATTAGAGGTAGTCGTATTTTCGGTCCTGTAGCAAGAGAACTTCGTGCTACAAACATGAAAGTTGTGTCACTTGCGCCTGAGGTACTTTAATTTTGTAAAAGATTTAAGTAATGAGTAAATTACATATTAAAAAAGGCGATACAGTTTACGTAAATGCTGGTGAAGACAAAGGTAAAACTGGTCGTGTATTGAAGGTTCTTGTTAAAGAAGGACGTGCAATAGTTGAAGGTATCAACATGGTATCTAAAAGCACAAAACCGAATGCAAAGAACCCGCAGGGTGGTATAGTTAAGCAGGAAGCTCCTATCCACATTTCAAACTTGAATCCGGTTGATCCAAAAACTGGTAAAGCAACGCGTGTTGGTAGAAAAGTAAGTTCTGAAGGAACTTTAGTGCGTTATTCTAAAAAATCAGGAGAGGAGATTAAGTAATGAGTAATACTGCAAGCCTTAAGAAAGAATATGCAGAGCGCATTGCTCCTGCATTAAAGTCACAATTCCAGTATTCTTCTACAATGCAGGTACCCGTACTTAAGAAGATTGTTATCAATCAGGGTTTGGGTATGGCTGTTGCTGACAAGAAGATTATCGAAGTGGCAATCAACGAAATGACAGCTATCACCGGTCAGAAGGCCGTAGCTACTATTTCGCGTAAAGATATCGCTAACTTTAAGTTGCGTAAGAAAATGCCGATCGGAGTTATGGTAACTCTGCGTCGTGAAAGAATGTACGAATTCCTGGAAAAATTGGTTCGCGTGGCTCTGCCGCGTATCCGTGACTTCAAAGGTATTGAAACTAAGTTCGATGGTAAGGGTAACTATACCCTTGGTATTCAGGAACAAATCATTTTCCCTGAAATTAATATCGATAGTATTACCAGAATTCTCGGAATGAATATTACCTTTGTAACCTCTGCGCAAACAGATGAAGAAGGTTATGCCTTATTGAAAGAATTCGGTTTACCGTTTAAAAACGCTAAAAAAGACTGATAAATTATGGCAAAGGAATCAATGAAAGCACGCGAAGTAAAGCGTGCTAAATTAGTAGCCAAATATGCCGAAAAGAGAGCTGCCTTGAAGCAGATTGTGAGAACCGGAGATCCTGCTGAAGCTTTCGAAGCTGCACAGAAATTACAGGAGCTTCCTAAGAATTCTAATCCGATTCGTATGCACAATCGCTGTAAATTGACTGGTCGTCCTAAAGGATATATCCGTCAGTTCGGTGTTTCAAGAATCCAGTTCCGTGAAATGGCATCTAATGGGCTGATCCCAGGTGTAAAGAAAGCAAGCTGGTAAATATATTGTTTAAATATTGTCAGGGTAGTCCTGATTAATTTAATTATTTTTTATATGACTGATCCAATAGCAGATTATTTGACGAGGTTAAGGAACGCAATTAATGCAAAGCACAGAGTTGTAGAAGTTCCTGCTTCAAATTTGAAAAAAGAAATCACTAAGATTCTTTTTGAAAAAGGCTACATTCTTAATTATAAGTTTGTAGAAGACGGTCCTCAAGGAACAATTAAAGTTGCCTTGAAGTATGATTCAGTTAACAAAGTTAACGCAATCAAAAAACTTGAAAGAATATCTTCTCCGGGTATGCGTCAGTATACTGGTTACAAAGATATGCCGCGTGTTATTAATGGTTTGGGTATTGCTATAATATCTACTTCCAAAGGTGTAATGACAAACAAAGAAGCTGCTGAACTCAAGATCGGTGGTGAAGTATTGTGTTATGTATATTAATAGGAGGAAAAAGCAATGTCAAGAATAGGAAAATTACCCATTAGTATTCCCGCTGGAGTAACAGTTACTCTGAACGGTGAAGTGGTTACTGTTAAAGGACCCAAAGGTGAACTTAGCCAGTATGTGAACCCGGCTATCAATATTGCTATTGAAGATGGACACATCACTTTAACTGAAAACGAAAATGCAATGCTGGATAATCCCAAGCAGAAACATGCATTTCACGGTTTGTATCGTTCATTAGTACACAACATGGTTGTTGGTGTCTCTGAAGGATATAAGAAAGAATTGGAGCTTGTTGGTGTTGGTTACCGTGCTTCTAATCAAGGAAATATCATTGAATTAGCATTAGGATATACACACAATATCTTTATACAGTTGCCTCCTGAAGTCAAAGTAGAGACAAAGTCAGAAAGAAATAAGAATCCTCTTATTCTTTTAGAGTCTTGTGACAAACAATTGCTTGGTCAAGTTTGCTCTAAGATACGTTCTTTCCGTAAGCCCGAACCGTATAAAGGTAAAGGTATTAAGTTTGTTGGCGAGGTAATTCGCAGAAAGTCTGGTAAATCAGCCGGTGCTAAGTAATTTACGTAAATTTGTATTATTATGACAACAAAAATAGAAAGACGAATTAAGATCAAATATAGAGTACGCAATAAAGTGTCAGGTACTGCTGCACGTCCGCGTATGAGTGTATTTAGAAGTAACAAGCAAATCTATGTCCAGATTATCGACGATTTGTCAGGTAAGACATTGGCTGCTGCCTCTTCACTGGGTATGACTGAGAAGTTGCCTAAGAAAGAAGTTGCTGCTAAAGTAGGTGAGATGATTGCAAAAAAGGCTCAGGAAGCAGGTATTACGACTGTTGTTTTCGACCGTAATGGTTACTTGTATCATGGGAGAGTAAAAGAAGTAGCTGATGCTGCTCGTAACGGTGGACTTAAATTTTAATCATTATGGCAGGAGTTAATAATAGAGTTAAGATTACTAACGATATAGAACTGAAAGACAGATTAGTTGCTATTAATCGTGTTACTAAAGTAACCAAAGGTGGTAGAACTTTTAGTTTCTCTGCAATTGTAGTTGTAGGTAACGAAGAAGGTATTATCGGTTGGGGACTTGGTAAAGCTGGTGAAGTAACAGCAGCTATCGCTAAAGGTGTTGAGTCGGCTAAGAAAAACCTGACAAGAGTACCTGTACTGAAAGGTACTGTTCCTCACGAACAGACAGCTAAGTTTGGTGGTGCTGAGGTATTCATCAAACCTGCTTCTCATGGTACTGGCGTTGTAGCCGGTGGTGCTATGCGTGCCGTATTGGAAAGTGTTGGTGTAACTGACGTTTTGGCTAAATCAAAAGGTTCTTCAAATCCGCATAACCTCGTGAAGGCTACTATCATGGCTTTGGGCGAAATGCGTGATGCAAGAATGATTGCTCAAAACAGAGGAATTAGTGTTGAAAAAGTATTTAGAGGATAAGGAGGGAGATATGTCAATTATAAAGATCAAACAAGTTAAAAGTAGAATTGGTGCTCCGGCTGATCAGAAAAGAACTCTTGATGCACTGGGACTTCGCAAATTGAACCGTGTGGTTGAACACGAAAGCACTCCTTCAATTCTTGGAATGGTAGATAAGGTTAAACACTTGGTTGCCATTGTTAAGTAATTATTTGTTGAATATAAAACGAATTACAATATGAACTTAAGTAATTTAAAACCTGCAGAAGGCTCTACTAAAACAAGAAAAAGAATCGGACGTGGTCCGGGTTCTGGCTTAGGAGGTACTTCTACAAGAGGTCATAAAGGTGCTAAATCAAGATCTGGATACTCTAAAAAAATCGGTTTTGAAGGTGGTCAGATGCCTCTTCAACGTCGAGTACCTAAATTTGGTTTTAAGAACATTAATAGAGTGGAATATAAAGCTATTAACTTAGAAACAATCCAGAAATTGGCTGAAGCTAAGAAGTTGGAAAAAATAGGAGTTAATGACTTTATTGAAGCTGGATTCATTTCTTCAAGCCAGTTGGTAAAAGTATTGGGTAACGGAACTTTGACTGCTAAGCTGAGTGTAGAAGCTCATGCATTCTCTAAGAGTGCTGTTGCTGCTATTGAGGCTGCTGGTGGAAATGTAGTAAAACTCTGATTCAATGAGAAAAGCTATTGAAACATTAAAGAATATATGGAAAATTGAGGATCTGAGACAACGGATCCTCATTACCATATTGTTTGTGGCGATTTACCGTTTCGGTTCGTACGTTGTGCTGCCTGGAATCAACCCGGGTATGCTGACACAATTGCACCAACAAACAAGCGAGGGCCTTTTAGCCTTATTAAACATGTTCTCAGGAGGAGCATTTTCTAATGCGTCTATTTTTGCATTAGGAATTATGCCTTATATCTCTGCATCAATCGTTATTCAGTTGTTGGGAATCGCTGTGCCGTATTTCCAGAAACTTCAGCGAGAAGGAGAAAGCGGCAGAAGAAAGATGAATCAATATACTCGTTATTTGACGATTGCTATTTTATTGGTTCAGGCCCCTTCTTATTTGCTCAATCTTAAAATGCAGGCTGGACCTTCCTTAAATGCTTCATTAGATTGGACTCTTTTCATGGTTACTTCTACCATTATTTTGGCAGCTGGAAGTATGTTTATCCTGTGGCTTGGTGAAAGAATCACGGATAAAGGTATTGGTAATGGTATTTCATTTATCATTTTGATTGGTATTATTGCTCGTCTTCCGCAGTCATTGTTCCAGGAGTTGATTTCCCGTATGACTGATAAGACTGGTGGTTTAATCATGTTCTTATTTGAAATAGTATTCCTGCTGATAGTAATTGCAGGAGCAATTCTTTTGGTACAAGGCACAAGAAAAATTCCTGTACAGTATGCAAAAAGAATTGTCGGTAATAAACAGTACGGCGGTGCAAGACAGTACATTCCTTTAAAAGTGAATGCTGCTGGTGTGATGCCTATCATTTTTGCTCAGGCAATCATGTTTATTCCGATCACTTTCATTGGCTTTTCTAACACGAACAATGTAAGTGGTTTCGTACATGCATTTACTGACCATACGAGTTTCTGGTATAATTTTGTTTTTGCAGTAATGATTATCTTATTTACGTATTTCTATACTGCGATAACCATTAACCCGACTCAAATGGCCGAGGATATGAAGAGAAATAATGGTTTCATTCCGGGAATTAAGCCAGGTAAGAAAACTGCTGAGTATATCGATGACATCATGTCACGTATTACTTTGCCGGGTTCTTTCTTTTTGGCTTTCATTGCTATTATGCCCGCATTTGCCGGCATCTTTGGTGTGAAGGCTGAGTTTGCTCAATTCTTCGGTGGTACGTCTCTGTTAATTCTTGTAGGTGTTGTTTTAGATACGCTGCAACAGGTTGAAAGTCATTTGTTGATGAGACATTATGATGGCTTGTTGAAGTCAGGTCGTATCAAAGGACGCACTGGTAGTAGTGTAGCTGCATATTAATTCTTTGAGTAGAAATGATATTTCTTAAAACAGAAGATGAAATAGAGCTGCTCCGTCAGAGTAATTTGCTTGTTGGGAGAACGTTGGCTGAAGTTGCCAAATTAGTGAAACCGGGAGTTACCACAAAAGAACTGGATAAGGTAGCGGAAGAGTTTATCAGAGATCATGGTGCTGTCCCTACTTTTAAAGGCTTTCCTAATCAATATGGAGATCCGTTTCCAGCTTCATTATGCACATCGGTTAATGAAGAGGTCGTGCATGGAATTCCGGGAGATATCGTGTTGAAAGACGGTGATATTGTTTCGGTGGATTGTGGGACATACATGAATGGTTTCTGTGGTGATTCGGCTTATACCTTTTGTGTTGGTGAGGTGGACGAAGAAGTTCGTCAATTGTTGAAGGTGACTAAAGAGGCGTTGTATATTGGTATTCAGAATGCTGTACAAGGGAAGAGAATCGGTGATATAGGATATGCTATCCAGCACTATTGTGAATCCCATTCTTATGGTGTAGTGCGTGAGTTTGTTGGTCACGGGATTGGTAAAGACATGCACGAAGATCCTCAAGTTCCGAATTATGGTAAAAGAGGATACGGAACACTTTTGAAAAAAGGTCTTTGTATTGCAATTGAGCCGATGATTACGCAAGGTGACCGACAAGTGATTATGGAACGTGATGGATGGACAGTGAGAACAAGAGATCGGAAATGTGCCGCACACTTTGAGCATACCATTGCGGTAGGTGCAGGCGAGGCTGATATTCTGTCATCATTTAAATTCATAGAAGAAGTTTTAGGAGATAAAGCGATATAATATATGGCAAAGCAATCTGCAATAGAACAAGATGGAGTTATAGTTGAAGCATTGTCTAATGCAATGTTTCGTGTTGAATTAGAAAACGGACATGAGATTACTGCTCATATTTCCGGTAAGATGAGAATGCATTACATTAAGATCTTGCCGGGTGATAAAGTAAGAGTCGAAATGTCTCCTTACGACTTATCGAAAGGAAGAATTGTATTTAGATATAAATAAAATAAGATATGAAAGTAAGAGCATCATTAAAGAAACGTACGCCAGAATGTAAGATCGTTAGACGTAATGGCCGTTTGTATGTTATTAACAAGAAAAATCCTAAGTATAAACAACGTCAAGGATAATTTATTATTTTTGCAAAAAAAATAATTTAGTATATGGCTATAAGAATAGTTGGTGTAGATTTACCTCAAAATAAGAGAGGTGAGATTGCGTTGACCTATGTATATGGAATAGGTCGTAGTAGTTCAGCAAAAATTTTAGATAAAGCTGGTGTGGACAAAGATCTGAAGGTGAAAGACTGGACAGATGATCAGGCTGCAAAGATTCGTGAGATCATCGGTGCAGAGTATAAAGTTGAAGGCGATCTTCGTTCTGAAGTACAATTGAACATTAAGCGATTAATGGATATTGGTTGCTACCGTGGTGTACGTCACCGTATTGGTCTGCCTGTAAGAGGTCAGAGCACTAAAAACAATGCACGTACTCGTAAGGGTAGAAAGAAAACCGTTGCAAATAAGAAAAAAGCTACTAAATAATAATTGTTGATATGGCAAAAAAAACAGTCGCAGCTAAGAAGAGAAATGTTAAGGTAGATGCTAATGGACAATTGCATGTTCATTCATCTTTCAACAATATTATTGTTTCTCTTGCAAATAGTGAAGGGCAGATTATCTCTTGGTCGTCTGCAGGAAAGATGGGATTTAGAGGTTCTAAAAAGAATACTCCTTATGCAGCTCAGATGGCTGCCCAGGATTGTGCTAAAATTGCATTTGATCTTGGCCTGAGAAAGGTAAAAGCATATGTTAAAGGTCCGGGTAACGGACGCGAGTCTGCTATCAGAACGATTCATGGTGCAGGTATTGAGGTTACAGAAATTATTGACGTAACTCCGCTTCCGCATAACGGCTGTCGTCCTCCGAAAAGACGTAGAGTTTAAGATTTACCTTTAATAAAAATGATACTTGATTTTGTTTTTGGATTGCATTAATTTCTTCTCTGTAATCGCGGCTGCAACAAATTGAGTTCATGAATAAACAATTAAATATTTAAAAAGAAATGGCTAGATATACTGGACCAAAATCAAGAATAGCCCGTAAATTCGGTGAAGGTATCTTTGGAGCTGATAAAGTTTTGTCGAAGAAAAACTATCCTCCCGGACAGCACGGAAATTCAAGAAAAAGAAAAACTTCCGAATATGGTATTCAGCTTCGTGAGAAACAGAAAGCTAAATATACTTATGGAGTATTAGAAAAACAATTCCGCAATTTGTTCGAAAAGGCAGCTACAGCTAAAGGTATTACCGGTGAGGTACTTCTCCAGATGCTTGAAGGTCGTCTTGACAACCTTGTGTTCCGTTTGGGTATTGCTCCTACACGTGCAGCTGCTCGTCAGTTGGTAAGCCACAGACACATTACGGTTGACGGACAGGTAGTGAACATTCCTTCATACGCAGTTAAACCGGGTCAGTTGATTGGCGTTCGTGAAAGATCTAAATCTTTGGAAGTAATTGCTAATTCTCTCGCTGGTTTCAATCACAGCAAATATGCTTGGTTGGAATGGGATGAAGCTTCAAAGGTAGGCAAATTGTTGCACATTCCTGAAAGAGCAGACATTCCTGAAAACATTAAAGAGCATTTGATTGTTGAATTGTATTCTAAATAATAATTAATTTCATGGCGATATTAGCATTTCAAAAACCTGATAAAGTATTAATGTTGGAAGCGGATGCCAAATTCGGTAAATTCGAATTTCGTCCCTTGGAACCCGGTTTTGGTATTACCGTTGGTAATGCTTTGCGCCGTATCCTCCTTTCTTCATTAGAAGGTTTTGCTATCACCACTATCCGCATAGAAGGTGTTGAGCACGAATTTTCTAGTGTTCCTGGAGTAAAAGAGGATGTTACCAACATTATCTTGAATCTGAAACAAGTGAGATTCAAGCAAGTAGTTGAAGAATTCGAGAGCGAAAAAGTGAGCATCACTATCGAGAATTCTAGTGAATTTAAAGCAGGTGACATAGGTAAGTATTTGACTGGATTTGAAGTGTTAAATCCGGAATTAGTTATTTGTCATTTAGATTCTAAAGCAACTATGCAGATTGACATTACGATTAACAAAGGTCGTGGTTACGTCCCCGCTGATGAAAACCGCGAATATTGTACCGATGTTAATGTAATTCCAATCGATTCAATCTATACGCCGATACGTAACGTTAAGTACGCTGTAGAAAACTTCCGCGTTGAGCAGAAGACTGACTACGAGAAGTTGGTACTTGAAATTACTACCGACGGTTCCATTCACCCGAAAGAAGCTCTGAAAGAAGCTGCTAAAATTCTGATTTATCACTTCATGTTATTCTCTGACGAAAAGATTACTCTTGAAAGTAATGACGTTGATGGTAACGAAGAGTTCGATGAAGAAGTATTGCATATGCGTCAGCTGTTGAAGACTAAGCTTGTCGATATGGATCTGTCAGTACGTGCCCTCAATTGTTTGAAGGCAGCTGATGTTGAAACATTGGGCGACTTGGTACAGTTCAACAAAACTGACTTGCTGAAATTCAGAAATTTCGGAAAGAAATCGCTTACCGAGCTTGATGATTTGCTGGAAAGTCTGAATCTGTCGTTTGGAACTGATATTTCTAAATATAAATTAGATAAAGAATAAAAAATGAGACATAATAAAAAATTCAATCATTTAGGTCGTACTGCTTCTCACAGAAGTGCTATGTTATCTAACATGGCTTGTTCTTTGATCAAGCACAAAAGAATCACTACGACTGTAGCAAAGGCAAAAGCTTTGAAGAAATTCGTTGAGCCTTTGATCACAAAGTCTAAAGAAGACACAACAAACTCTCGTCGTGTTGTATTTAGCAACTTGCAGGATAAATTTGCTGTAACAGAATTGTTCAAAGAAATCTCTGTGAAGATTGCTGACCGTCCGGGTGGTTACACTCGCATCATCAAGACAGGAAACCGTTTGGGTGACAATGCTGAAATGTGCTTCATCGAACTCGTTGACTACAACGAAAACATGGCTAAAGAGAAAGTTGCTAAGAAAGCTACTCGTACTCGTCGTTCAAAGAAAGCTACTGAAGCTGCTCCTGCTGCTGAAGCTCCTGCTACTGAAGAACCGAAAGCTGAATCAGCAGAATAATTCAACAATTATTCTTATAGATATAAAAAAGGCTGCTCCGAAAGAGTGGCCTTTTTTGTTGATTTTACTAAAGATACTTTAAAATGATTTGGAGATGAACAGTTTGACTGAATAATCTGTTATATTTGCAGGTAGATATGGCAAAGTTCATTAAAATTATATTGTTCATGTTGTTCGCTGTAGCGCTTCATTGTGTAGCCAACAACTATTTCGCAGGAGAACAGGCGGAACAAGATACCTATATGGCTATGTCAGTGCTTAAAGGAGATACGCACGAAACTGTTAGCAGTCCCCAGGCTCCCTACTTTCCTGATGCCGAATTGGCCGGAGCAGGTATTCAGGTTCATCAAATTGCGATGTCACGTATACAGCGCATTCAAGCAGCCGAATATGTTTTCTCTTTAAAAGGTCTTGCCCAAAGGTTGGCAGACCGGGATGCTGCCTTGTCTCAGCATTGGGGAAAACTCTATGATACCACTACTTCTTATTGTTGTCATCCAGTAAGCGAATACTATGTTTTCGCTCTAAGGCGCATTATCGTATAGGAGTTTAATTTATTAGTTCTATTATTTTTTGATTTACTGTACCTGCTAAAAATAGGTATGGTACTATTTTCAGCTATTATCCACTAATAATTTAAACTTAGATATTATGACAACCCAAGCTATTGATGCAACTATTTTTGCATCTTCACACCCAGATATTGCAAAACGTACCAGTATTTCAGGACTTATCTTCTCTTGCGTCATGTTATTGGCGGGAGTGATCGCGTTTGTGTCTACCTTCGAAATGGAAGACCGTTCGTCTACTGTCAGTATGGGGCTTATGGTGCTCGGCACTGCCTTATTCCTGGTTGGAGTCTTCCGGCTGTTCTGGAAATCCAAAGAGATTGTTTATTTACCGACAGGTAGTGTCGCCAAAGAGCAGAGCATCTTTTTTGATCTGAAGCATCTGGATGAATTGACAGATATGGTGAAGTCGGGTGATTTCTCTTTGCAGTCCACAGCTAAAGGAGGTACCAGTGGAAATTTGCGTTTAGACGTAATGCTTTCTGAAGATAAGAAGTTTGCTGCCGTACAACTGTTCCAGTTTGTGCCCTATACTTATAACCCGATAACTTCCGTGCGTTATTTCACTAATGGTGAAGCAGCTTCCATCGCAGCTTTTTTGACTAAGATCAAAGGGCATTGATCCTTTAATTCAAGTTTCAATATATCATGGGGATCAGTCGTTGATGACGGCTATCCCCATTTTCTTCATCAGGAAACAAGCATTCATATTCTGTGCTACGCCGTCTCTGAGTTTGTATGAGAAAGTAAGTTCGTTGTTAGTGATGTCCGCTTCAAAACAATAGTTGTGGATGTCTTCAGGAAATAAATCGATAAGTGAACCGAGCAAGAGGTCGTGAGTGGCTATGATCCCATTTGCTTGCAGAGCCATAAACTGTTTGATCAATGCGAAAGACCCTTTTTGTTTGTCCATGGAATTCGTTCCCTTTAGAATCTCGTCGAGTATAATGAAAAGTTCTTCTCCCGAGTTTAGTTTATCGATAATAAGTTTCAGTCGTTTCAACTCTGCAAAGAAGTATGATTCATTTTCTGTCAAAGAGTCGGTTGTGCGTAGACTTGTGATAAGCTGTGCCGGATATAGCTTCATCTTTTCCGCCCAGACAGGGGCCCCTATACACGCCAGCAGATAGCTTACCCCTATGGTTCTCAGATAGGTGCTTTTTCCTGCCATATTTGCTCCTGTGATAATAACAAAGAAAGGTCGTTTTGCAATCTGAATATCATTGCGTACACATTTATCTCGATCCATCAACGGATGTCCCAGTGCTTCGGCCTCCATACAGAATGGTTTGGACGCGATTTCTGGAAATACATATCCGGGGTGATTGTAGGCGAAAGTGGCCAATGAGCAATAGGCGTCCATTTCTCCGATTGCTTCAAGCCAATGCGGGAGGTTGGCTGCGAAACTTTCTTTCCAGGTTTCTATCTTCATTACCTGACGCAATTCCCAGAAGAAGAGTCCGTTCAGGACAAATTGCATTAGCATATTATTCCGTTGGTCCAGGGCGTTCATCAAGGCAGTGAGGCGTTTCACTGCTTGCGAAGCTGTTTGCTTTTCACCTCCCACCAGTCCTTTCACCCGCTTCAGTGCGCTGCTTTCCATCTCTTTTTCCTCGATTATATGAATCAGGTGTGCATAAGTTGTCAGTATCTGCATCTTTTTGCCGTATACGGACTGCATCTGGCTGACACCTTTTGAGAAAGAGGAGCTGAGGAGACCTATACCTGCGAAGACAATTCCCCATGTGGTGAACGAGATGACACCGGCTATAGCCAGTCCGAGGCAGACGGCATTGGCCAACGGAACAAGGATGGCTAAGGTCCGGAAATACCATTTTTTTCGGTAATATTCCGGGCTTGTTGCCCAGTTCCTGATCTCTTCTTCATCGGCCGTTTTGCCTTTATGCAGCAACCCGAGTATACGGAAGTGCTGACGCATTTCCAATTCCGGAGCCAGTTCCTTTACAGCCTCTTGTCGTTTCTCTATTTCTGCTTTATTTTTCAAGTGTGTGTTCATCCATTCGGCCAGTCTCTTTTTGCCCGGTTGCGTAGCGGTACGGTTTATATACTGAAAGAGTGAATGCTCACCAAAAATATCCAGGTCATAGGTATAAAGATGTGCCGGATCGATAAACTCCTTTCCGTTGTCGAAAGCAGACGTATCGTATGCAATGGCCTGCAGTTCTTGGCGGTTGATTTCTATCTTCTTTTCAAGATAATCTTTCTGGCGGAACAAACGGTTATGCAGTTTCACCAGCAGCAGGAAAGGGATAAAGGTGATTGCCGCGATGCCGCTGATCACCAGTCTGCCTTCACTCCAGAAGTAGATAATACCCGCAACTCCGGCTGCAAAAAGTATCAACCGTAGTGTACCGATACGATAGATGCGTCGTTTAACTTTTGCCAGTTGTGATTCCGATTCAAGGATGATTCGTTGATAAGTGTCTATGATGAGATTCAATTGTTCCATGTTCTCCTGTTGTTTGAATGCAAAAATAATATATTTAGTGTGAGTACGCCATTCTCTTGCCCGGAGCTTGTTTTTGTCAAGAGCAGATTTACTGATTATTAACGTAAGAGTCGGTTTCCGGTCTAATCTTCAGTGTTTTTCCTGTTCCTCCCGGAGAAGTTCACTTATCTACCCACGTTCTCTCCGGATGCTATCGGCATTGCGGTCCGTTGCTACCGGGAAGAGAGGGCGGAGAGCCTTGCTTTGAATGGAACAGAGCCGGTGTTTCACTTCTGAAGAGCCTTGCTTCAAGATAGATAGAGCCTCTGTCCATGTTTCATATAAGTTTTTCAAGTCGGGTTTTACAAGGCGAATCATAAAAAAAGGGAAGCAACGGCCTCCCTTTTTCATCCCTAATATAAATTGAACGTACTTTATGATTCTGTCAGTAAAGATACGACATTGCTAAGCAAAAGTCAAGTGTTTCTCTCCTTTTTCTTAAACTTTTCTTCTGAAAACTTGCTCCGGTTCGTTAAAAGGTGTACCTTTCCGCCGTGAAAATCTTTAATAAGGTGCGTTTATGAAGAAATTGTGTTTCCTGCTGTTGATGAGTTGGCTGGTGATGGAAGTTACTGCGCAGAATGTCGTATATTCAAATCTGAAAGGGCTGCTCGCTTGTGAAGGAGATACGGTTACTTCGCTGAAAGTGGAAAGACGTACAAAGAATCATATTCTGATGACCGGTGGCGCTGATTATAAGATCAGTGTCGGGTCAGACGACTCCATGTGCAAATATCTGAAGTCCCGTTGTTATGCTGTACAGGCAGATACCTCCCTTTACATCAATTGTAAACGGTTGCGTTATAAAAAGTTTCGTTTCGGAGGTTGGTATGCTCCCGCCCTGCGTATAGGAGATCATATCTATTTTAGTGCCATTCCCCTTGGTTCTGTGGCCGCAGGTAGCGATGCTACAATGGATGTAATGCTCGGCGGTAAATTTGGTGATGCCATTGCCGCTTCCGCTTTAATATCCAAACGGGTATATTATGAGATAGATCCTGAAACCAATAAAGTGGGATTTGTCGGGAAAGAGAGGATGGAGGAGTTGCTCGAAGGCCATCCGGACTGGAAGACTGCCTATCTGAATGAAAATAGCGAATCGGCCAAAGTCACCGATAAATATCTGCGTCTGTTGAAGGCAGAAGAGAAATAGCGGCCGTTAGCTATCCGGTTTCTTTTATTCTTCTAACCTTTTGTTAATAAACCTACCGAAATCTTTGTAGATTCTTTCCTTTTTTCTATATTGCGAAGAGTTATCAAATTGTAACGCTGACAGTTTGCAATCCTTAATTCCATTTATTATGAAAATGACTCTCAGCAATCAGTTGCCCGAATATCCGGCATTCGTAGAAGGCATTCGCCGGGCACCCGACCGTGGATATACCCTTTCTCCGGCGCAGACCGCCACGGCCTTGAAGAATGCATTACGTTATATCCCTGTAGACTTGCACGAAAAACTGGCTCCTGAGTTTCTGGAGGAGTTACGAACACGCGGACGTATTTATGGATACCGTTTTCGTCCGGTCGGTGATCTCAAGGCTAAACCCATTGATGAATACCGGGGGAACTGTATTGAGGGCAAAGCTTTTCAGGTGATGATTGACAATAATCTCTGTTTTGATATTGCTCTTTATCCCTACGAACTTGTTACTTATGGTGAGACCGGGCAGGTGTGTCAGAACTGGATGCAATATCGGTTGATAAAGCAATACCTTGAAGTGATGACCCGTGAACAGACCCTTGTCATTGAGTCCGGACATCCGTTGGGGCTTTTCCATTCCCGTCCGGATGCACCCCGTATTATCATTACCAACTCGATGATGGTAGGCATGTTCGACAATCAGCATGATTGGCACGAAGCAGCTCAGATGGGAGTTGCCAATTATGGGCAGATGACGGCCGGTGGATGGATGTATATCGGTCCGCAGGGCATCGTGCATGGTACATTCAATACATTGCTGAATGCCGGTCGGCTCAAGTTGGGTATTCCTCAAGATAAGGATCTGAGCGGACATTTGTTTGTCTCTTCCGGTTTGGGAGGTATGAGCGGTGCACAACCCAAGGCAGCCGAAATAGCCGGTGCTGTTTCAATTATAGCCGAAGTGGATCGTTCCCGCATCGAGACCCGCTACAATCAAGGATGGGTGGGGTATATCACTACTGATCTTCATGCAGCTTTCCGGATGGCATTGAGTGCTGCCGAACGGCACGAACCTTGTTCTGTGGCCTATCATGGTAATGTAGTTGACCTGCTTGAATATGCCGCCCAGGAAGATATTCCGATCGATCTTTTGTCCGATCAGACTTCTTGTCATGCCGTCTACGAAGGAGGGTATTGCCCCGCCGGAGTCACATTTGAAGATCGTACCCGGTTGTTGCACGAATCTCCTGAAACGTTCCGCCGATTGGTCAACGAATCCCTGCACCGTCATTTTGCGGTGATAAAGAAACTTGTTTCCCGTGGTACTTACTTTTTCGATTACGGTAACTCTTTTATGAAAGCCATCTATGATGCCGGGGTCAAAGAGATTTCACGGAATGGAGTGGATGAAAAAGACGGCTTCATCTGGCCGAGTTATGTGGAAGACATTATGGGGCCGGAACTTTTTGACTATGGATATGGTCCGTTTCGTTGGGTATGCCTGAGTGGTAAGCCCGAAGATCTTGCCAAGACTGACCGTGCTGCAATGGAGTGCATTGATGTGAAGCGCCGCGGACAAGATCTCGATAATTATAACTGGATAAAGGATGCCGGTAAGAATCAACTGGTGGTGGGCACACAAGCCCGTATTCTGTATCAGGATGCTGCCGGACGTTTAAAGATCGCCCTCCGGTTTAACGAAATGGTACGTAACGGTGAAGTCGGTCCCATCATGCTGGGACGCGACCATCATGACGTGAGCGGGACAGATTCACCCTTCCGTGAAACTTCCAATATAAAGGACGGCAGCAACGTGATGGCCGATATGGCTGTGCAATGCTTTGCCGGAAATTGTGCCCGGGGCATGAGTCTGGTGGCGCTGCATAATGGTGGAGGTGTGGGTATCGGCAAAGCTGTCAACGGCGGTTTCGGCATGGTATGTGACGGAAGTTCGAGGGTAGACGAGATTCTCCGTTCTTCTATGCTTTGGGATGTGATGGGAGGAGTAGCCCGCCGTTCGTGGGCACGCAATGAACATGCGATGGAAACCAGTGAGGCCTTCAACCTGTCGCATGGAGATACTTATCACATTACGATGCCCTATCTGGTGGATGAAGAGCTGATAAAGAGAATACTGGAATAGAAACGAATCAGGTTCACCACAGAGGACACAGTGGACGCAGAGAATATCTTTCTCTTAAACATCCATATAAACAAGGGATTAAAACTCTGTGCCCTCTGTGTCCTCTGTGGTGAATAATACTCAAAACCATTACAATTATGAATTGGAATAAAATCGTGGAATGCGTTCCCAACTTCAGTGAAGGGCGTGATCTTAAAAAAATAGATCGTATTGTTGCTCCGTTTCGTGCCCGTGCAGGAGTAAAGTTGCTCGACTATAGCAATGATGAAGATCATAACCGGCTGGTGGTGACTCTTGTCGGTGAACCGGAAGCCTTGCGGGATGCCGTTATCGAAGCTATCGGTGTTGCGGTGGAACTGATAGATCTCAATCATCACCAGGGACAGCACCCCCGTATGGGAGCAGTCGATGTAGTGCCTTTCATCCCTATTAAAAACGTGACGATGGATGAAGCCGTCTCTCTTTCCCGCGAGGTGGGGGAGAAAGTAGCCGGACTCTATCATCTTCCCGTTTTTCTATATGAAAAGTCGGCGACCGCTCCCCATCGTGAAAATCTTGCTGCCGTGCGTAAAGGTGAGTTCGAAGGAATGGCCGAGAAAATCAAACTTCCCGAGTGGCAGCCGGATTTTGGTCCGGCAGACCGGCATCCTACGGCCGGTACAGTTGCTATTGGTGCCCGTATGCCTCTGGTAGCCTATAATATCAACCTGAGTACCGATAATCTTGAGATAGCGACCAAGATTGCCAGGAACATCCGTCACATCAACGGTGGTCTGCGTTATGTCAAGGCGATGGGAGTGGAACTGAAAGAGCGGAACATTACCCAAGTGTCCATCAATATGACCGATTACACCCGTACGGCCCTCTATCGTGCCTTTGAGCTGGTGCGTATCGAGGCTCGCCGTTATGGGGTGACTATTATTGGAAGCGAGATTGTGGGGCTTGTCCCGATGGAAGCACTGATCGATACCGCCTCTTATTATCTCGGTTTGGAGAATTTTTCTATGCAGCAGGTGCTCGAATCACGTATAATGGAATAAAGGACCATGAGCGAAAACTTAATCATATTTAATGCCAAAGTAGTAACTCCTCTCGGCTTTTCAGCCCGGAAAGGAAAGGAGATGGCGGAACTCCAAATCTTGGAGAATGCGACAGTCGAAGTTGTGGATGGCACCATCACTTACGTCGGTCCCAACCGGGGAGAAATACGTGACGGGTATTATCATCACTTCTGGCACTACAATGCCCGCGGAAAATGTCTGCTGCCCGGTTTTGTCGATTCACATACCCATTTTGTCTTTGGGGGTGAGCGTGCCGAAGAGTTTTCTTGGCGTCTCAAAGGAGAGAGCTATATGTCTATCATGCAGCGGGGCGGTGGCATTGCCAGTACAGTGGAAGCTACCCGGAAACTCTCTTTCATCTACCTGCGTTCCAGGGCAGAGGGACTTTTGAGGAAGATGACCTCCATGGGGATCACCACCGTTGAAGGTAAAAGCGGGTACGGACTGAACCGTGAAACGGAATTGCTGCAACTCAAAGTGATGCGTAGCCTGAATAATGATGAATGTACGCGCGTGGATATTGTGCCTACCTTCCTGGGAGCACATGCGCTGCCTTCCGAATACAAAGACCGTCCCGATGACTATATCGACTTCCTGATCCGTGAACTGCTTCCCGTCATTCAGCGGGATTCATTGGCCGAGTTTTGCGATGTGTTTTGTGAAGAGGGTGTCTTTTCCGTTGAACAGTCACGTCGTTTGCTGACAGCCGCCAGAGATTACGGGCTTTTACCGAAACTTCATGCCGACGAGATCGTTTCTTTAGGAGGGGCCGAACTGGCTGCTGAGTTAGGTGCCGTCTCTGCCGACCATTTGTTGCATGCTTCCGATGCAGGTATCGAAGCTATGGCCCGTAAGGGAGTGGTTGCCACGCTCCTTCCGCTCACTGCCTTCGCATTGAAGGAACCCTATGCCCGCGGACGGGATATGATCGATGCCGGATGTGCCGTGGCATTGGCTACAGATCTGAATCCGGGAAGTTGTTTCTCCGGCTCCATACCTCTGACGTTTGCCTTGGCTTGCATCCATATGCGGTTCACTGTAGAAGAGGCCATTACGGCTCTTACTCTGAATGGTGCGGCTGCCCTTAACCGTGCCGATTCCATTGGCAGCATCGAAGTGGGTAAAAAGGGCGATTTTGTAGTGCTCGATTCTGACGATTATAATATTCTACCTTATTATGTAGGGATGAATTGCGTAAATACGACTATTAAAGGCGGAGTGCTTTATCCGTCTGTCTGAAATATAAACCCGATAATATCAGAAGAACTATGTTAGCAGAATTAACCGTAAAAGAGTTTTTAGATAAAGTAGCCGGTAGCGATCCTGTACCCGGAGGTGGTAGTATAGCGGCTCTCAATGGTGCTGTGGCTTCGGCGCTGACTGCCATGGTAGCCGGACTGACCGTTGGAAAGAAAGGGTATGAGGAACATGAGGAGCTGATGAAGCATATATCCCGCCTGAGCATTGGACAGCAAGAGCTTTTTGTCGAATACATCGATCGTGATTCCGAGGCGTATGATCGTGTTTTCGGTTGTTTTAAATTGCCTAAGACCACGGATGAAGAGAAAGCTGCCCGGAGCGCTGCTATTCAGGAAGCCACACGTTTTGCGGCACTCATCCCGATGCAGGTGGCACGCAATGCCTGCGAGTTGATGGAGATTATAGCCGATGTAGCCCGTCTGGGTAACCGAAATGCCATTACCGATGCCTGTGTAGCCATGATGGCTGCCCGTTCGGCGGTATTGGGGGCTTTGCTGAATGTCCGCATCAATCTGGCTTCGCTCAAAGACACAGCCTTTGTCGACGAATTGAAGCGGGAAGCCTGCCGTCTGGAGCAATTGGCCTGTACGCGGGAGAAAGAATTACTTGAAGTTGTCAACCAAGAACTGAATCAATGAATAATGTCTATTACGTAGGCTCCGGTGAACTGACTTTCGGAATCATCGAACGCATTATTAACGAAAATCTGAAACTGGAACTGGCTCCGGAAGCCCAAAAGCGCATTCGGAAATGCCGTGACTATCTCGACCGGAAAATAGCTGCTTCCACTGAACCGTTGTATGGTATCACTACCGGATTCGGTTCGTTGTGCAGTAAAAGCATATCACCCGATGAACTCAGCACCTTGCAGGAGAACCTTGTGAAAAGCCATGCTTGCAGTGTAGGCGAGGAGATTCGTCCGGTTATAGTCAAGTTGATGCTGTTGCTCAAGGCACATGCCCTGTCTTTGGGGCATAGCGGAGTGCAAGTCATCACTGTGCAGCGCATTCTCGATTTCTTCAATAATGACGTGATGCCCATTGTCTATGACCGTGGTTCCTTAGGAGCTTCGGGCGATTTGGCACCGCTGGCCAATCTTTTCTTGCCTTTGATCGGGGTGGGCGATGTATATTATAAAGGTAAGAAGCGTGAAGCCATCAGTGTGCTCGACGAGTTTGGCTGGGAGCCTGTAAGGCTGATGAGCAAAGAGGGGCTTGCTTTGCTGAATGGTACTCAGTTTATGAGTGCCAACGGAGTTTTTGCCTTGCTCAAAGCACAGCGGCTTTCAAAGAAAGCAGATATGATTGCCGCCCTTTCGCTTGAAGCTTTCGATGGGCGTATTGATCCCTTTATGGAATGTATTCAGCAGATCCGGCCCCATCCGGGACAGATTGAGACAGGAGAAATATTCCGTCGTTTGTTGCAGGGAAGCGAGTTGATAGCCCGTCCCAAAAAGCATGTGCAGGATCCGTACTCTTTTCGTTGTATCCCCCAGGTACACGGGGCAACGAAAGATGCCATCCGGTATGTCTCCTCTGTGTTGCTGACCGAAATTAATTCGGTGACGGACAACCCCACTATTTTTCCGGACGAAGATCAGATCATATCCGGTGGAAATTTCCACGGACAGCCGTTGGCCATCTCTTTCGATTTCCTTGCCATTGCGATGGCCGAATTGGGCAATATCTCTGAGCGGCGTGTGGCACAATTAATCATGGGGCTACGTGGGCTACCGGAATTTTTGGTTGCCAATCCCGGACTTAATTCCGGCTTTATGATTCCCCAATATGCCGCCGCATCCATGGTCAGCCAGAACAAGATGTACTGCTATGCGGCTTCGAGCGATTCTATCGTTTCTTCCAACGGTCAGGAAGATCATGTCAGTATGGGAGCTAATGCCGCCACTAAACTTTTTCGGGTGATGGATAATCTGGAACACATTCTCGCCATCGAGTTGATGAATGCCGCACAAGGAATAGAGTTTCGACGTCCGGCAAAAACCTCACCTATACTTGAGCGATATCTGGCTGCATATCGTAAAGAAGTCCCGTTTGTGAAAGACGATATCGTGATGTACAAAGAAATTCATAAAACGGTCGCTTTCCTCAATCGGACAAGGTCTGAGTATTAAGTCCGTTTTCTACAAGCTGTCTATATCCCGCAGGCGATATAGATAGAGCACCCCTCTGAATGTCTGCCCTTCTCCCTGCACGGAAGAGGGGCGGGAGAGGGGTTTTCTTCTTCCCTATTCATCGGAATATATCCGTCGTTTATCGATTTTTCTCTTTCGGTGGGCGGGAATACCTTTCTGAAAGTATCTCTTAGCCTTATCTTTGCATCATTGATTTCTGTTAACACTTGTTTCGATTTTCGTTTGGAAAGTTATAATATTTATCAAATATGTATGCATAATTAGGAAACTGATTTATCCCGTCGAGTTTTCTGCTTATCTTTGTTCAGTTTTTCGTTTCTATTAGGCGAAAACGCTGATAATCGATAGTCTAACAACAAAAGAACGGGTTAATGATTGAGAATGTGAAAGAGAACTCACAAAGAGGGGAACTAAGAGACAGAATTATTGAGACAGCTTCGGAAGCTTTTACTGCACATGGTATCAAAAGTATTACGATGGACGACATTGCTGCGTCCTTAAGTATATCGAAACGTACACTTTATGAGGTCTTTCAAGATAAAGAGAGCTTGCTGACCGAGTGTATTTTAAAGCGTCAGGAGGAGATGAATACCTTCTTGGCGGAAACTTTGGCTAACTCGAAAAATGTTCTTGAAGTTATACTTGTATGCTATCAGCGGAGCATTGAGACATTCCATCGAACGAACAAACGTTTTTTCGAGGACATAAAGAAATATCCGAAAGTTCACAGCTTGCTGAAGAATTACCGGGAAAGAGACTCAGACAGTACGATCGAGTTTTTTAAGATGGGCATTAAACAGGGGATATTCAGAGATGATGTAAACTTTGCCATTGTCAACCTGTTGGTTCACGAGCAGCTCGACCTGTTGATGAATACGGATATTTGCAATAAATATTCTTTCCTCGAGGTTTACGAGGCGATTATGTTTACCTACATCCGTGGAATTTCCACAGAGAAAGGAGCACGGGTATTGGAAGATTTCATAACGGAATATAGAAAACAAAGAATACACTAAGATAGGGAAGCACAAAGAAGTTCCCAGGATAAACAACTAAAATTATTGTATGAACAAAATGAAATGTTTCTTAAGCAAAAAGATGCTTTTAGCGGTGGCTGTACTGCTCTCGGTGGGTTATGTACAGGCACAGGAGGTTAAAGACACCTTGCAACTGACGCTTGACAAAGCACTGGAAATTGCGTTGAGCGAAAACCCCACAATGAAAGTGGCCGGCCAAGAGATTCAGCTGAAAAAAGAGGCTAAGAAGGAGGCATACGGAGGATTATTTCCGGAGATTTCGTTGACAGGTTCTTATTCGCGGACACTGAAAAAACAGACAATGGTGATGGATTTTGGCGGAGAGTCGCAGACCATCCAGGTAGGTTCGGACAACTCGTATAGCGGAGGACTGAATGTGAGTCTGCCCGTTTTTGCTCCGGCACTTTACAAGAGTATTAATCTGACTAAATCGGATGTAGAACTGGCTGTTGAGAAGGCACGCTCGTCAAAACTCGATCTGGTGAATCAAGTGACCAAGGCGTATTATCAACTGCTATTGGCACAGGACAGCTACGAGGTGCTTCTGCAGAGCTATGCACAGGCAGAGGCTAACTATGAAGTGGTGAAAGCCAAATACGAGCAAGGTACGGTTAGCGAGTACGATAAGATTCGCGCCGATGTACAGGTGCGCAGCCTGAAACCTTCGGTTGTTTCCGCCCGTAACGGGGTGAATCTTGCCCGTTTGCAGTTGCAGGTGCTGATGGGGATGGATACCGATGTAGCTATTGCCGCTGACGGTAACCTGAAGGATTATGAAATGGTGATGTTCCGTCGCCAGATGGAAAGCAACCAGCTGAACCTGAATAATAACAGCGATTTGAAGCAATTGGATTTAAATGCCGATTTGTTGAAGAAGACGCTGGCTGTTCAGCGGACTAACTTTATGCCGACGCTGGCTGCATCTTTCAACTATTCGTATACATCACTGAATAACGACTTTAAGATGTCACACTATAAGTGGTTTCCATATTCTACTGTCGGTTTGAGCCTGAGTATTCCTTTGTTTAAGGCAAGTAACTTTACGAAGGTGAAGCAGACCAAGATTCAGATGCAGCAATTGACCGAGAACCGTACCAACGTACAGCGTCAGTTGACTATGCAGGCCACCAGCTATCTGGACAATATGGCCGCAAGCACTGAACAGGTGGTCAGCAATAAAGAAGGAATCGTACAAGCAGAAAAGGGACGTCTCATTGCCCAGAAACGTTATGAAGTGGGAAAAGGGACTATCCTTGAACTGAACGATTCGGAAGTGGCGCTCACACAGGCCCAGTTGACCTACAATCAGTCTATTTACGACTATCTGGTTGCAAAGGCTGATCTTGATCAGGTATTGGGAAGAGAAGAGGTAACAGAGTAACTAAACACACAACAATTAAAATTTGAATATGAAAAGATGTTTCCAATTAGTAGCCCTGCTCGCCGTTGTGCTATTGGGCTCGTGCACTGGAGGAAAAGACAAAGGTGCCGCTGAAAAAACAGAAGAAAAGCCAAAAGTAAAATTGGCTGATGTAACAGCGCGCCCGGTAGAACAGATACAGGAATACACGGCAACTGTAGAAGCTGAAGTGAAGAATAACATTGCGCCTTCATCACCGGTGCGTATTGATAAAATCTTTGTAGAGGTAGGCGATCATGTATCCAAAGGACAGAGACTGGTACAGATGGATGCTGCCAACCTGAAACAGACTAAACTGCAACTGGACAACCAGGAAGTGGAGTTCAAGCGTATTGACGAACTTTATAAAGTGGGTGGTGCTTCCAAATCGGAATGGGATGCTGCGAAGATGGCCTATGACGTAAAGAAAACGGCTTACCAGAATTTGCTGGAGAATACTTCTTTGCTGAGTCCTATCAGCGGTGTGGTGACTGCCCGCAATTATGATAGCGGTGATATGTACAGCGGAGGCAATCCGGTGCTGACCGTCGAGAAGATCACTCCGGTTAAGCTGCTGATCAACGTATCCGAGGTTTACTTTACCAAAGTGAAAAAAGGTGCTCCTGTCGATGTGAAACTGGATGTTTATGGCGATGAGGCTTTCGAAGGCAAAATCAGCCTGATTTATCCGACAATCGATCCGACTACCCGTACATTCCAGGTAGAGATTCAGTTGCCTAATCAGAATCAGAAAGTACGTCCGGGAATGTTTGCCCGTGCCAGTCTGAACTTCGGTACGGAAGAGAATGTGGTTGTTCCCGATCTGGCGATTGTGAAACAGGCAGGTGCCGGTGACCGCTATGTGTATGTATACAAAGATGGAAAGGTGACATACAATAAGGTCGAACTGGGACGCCGCATGGGTGCTGAGTATGAGTTGAAGTCCGGTGTACCCAACAATTCTCAGGTAGTCATTGCCGGTCAAACCCGATTGATCAACGGCACTGAGGTAGAAGTAGAAAAATAATGAATCAATGTAACCGTATGCCGTGTGTTTCCTTATAATGTATGGGACACCATTTACGGCATATCGGTACATTATCCACTTTTAATAATTAGGAAAAATGAGTTTATACGAAGGAGCGGTAAAAAAACCGATTATGACCTCCCTCTGCTTTCTTGCAGTGGTGATTTTTGGTCTCTTCTCTTTGTCCAAATTGCCTATCGACTTGTATCCGGATATCGATACGAATACGATCATGGTAATGACCGCCTATCCCGGAGCAAGTGCTTCGGATATAGAAAACAACGTGACTCGTCCGTTGGAGAATACGCTGAATGCTGTCAGCAACCTGAAGCATATCACTTCCCGTTCGTCCGAAAATATGTCTCTGATTACATTAGAGTTTGAATATGGTAACGATATCGATGTACTGACAAATGATGTACGCGACAAACTGGATATGGTCAGCTCTCAGCTGCCGGATGATGTGGAGAACCCCATCATCTTCAAGTTCAGTACTGACATGATTCCGATTGTACTGCTGTCGGTACAAGCTAATGAAAGCCAGTCGGCATTATATAAGATTCTGGACGACCGTGTTGTTAACCCGTTGGCACGTATCCCCGGTGTGGGTACGGTATCCATCAGTGGTGCGCCCCAACGTGAGATCCAGGTCTATTGTGACCCTAACAAACTGGAAGCCTATAATCTGACCATTGAAACAATCAGCTCGATTATTGGTGCCGAGAACAAAAATATCCCCGGTGGTAACTTCGATATCGGTAACGAGACTTATTCGCTGCGTGTTGAAGGAGAGTTTGACGATTCGGGCCAACTGGAAGATGTTGTAGTAGGTAGTTACAATGGGGCAAATATTTATTTGCGTGATGTGGCCCGGGTAGTCGATACGGTAGAAGAGCGCGCTCAGGAAACATATAATAATGGAGTGAAAGGTGCCATGATTGTCGTACAGAAGCAATCGGGAGCCAATTCCGTAGATATCTCTAAGAAGGTGGCCGAGGCTCTGCCTAAGTTGCAGAAGAATTTGCCGAGTGATGTGAAGCTGGGAGTGATTGTCGATACATCGGACAACATCCTCAACACCATCGACAGTTTGGCCGAGACCGTATTGTATGCCCTTTTATTCGTTGTCATCGTGGTGTTCCTTTTCCTGGGACGTTGGCGTGCGACATTGATTATATGTATCACTATTCCGCTTTCGCTGATTGCCTCGTTTATTTACCTGGCCGTCACCGGAAATACGATTAACATCATCTCACTTTCGTCTCTTTCTATTGCCATCGGTATGGTGGTGGACGATGCGATTGTGGTACTTGAAAATGTGACGACCCACATCGAACGTGGTTCCGATCCGAAACAGGCTGCGGTGCACGGAACCAATGAGGTGGCTATCTCCGTTATTGCTTCCACACTGACCATGATTGCGGTGTTCTTCCCGTTGACGATGGTAAGTGGTATGTCCGGAGTGATGTTTAAGCAGTTGGGATGGATGATGTGTGCCATCATGTTTATCTCTACTGTGGCTGCTTTGTCATTGACCCCGATGCTCTGTTCGCAGTTGTTGCGTTTACAGAAGAGGCAATCGAAGACCTTCAAGCTCCTTTTCGGCCCTATTGAGAAAGGACTGGATGCTTTGGATACAGGCTATGCCCATATGTTGAATTGGGCAGTTCGGCATCGTCCGATTGTTATCTTCGGTTGTATCGTGTTCTTTGTCGTCAGCCTGTTCTGTGCCAAGAGCATCGGTACTGAATTCTTCCCGGCGCAGGATAATGCCCGTATCGCAGTTCAGCTGGAGTTACCTATCGGAACACGCAAAGAGCTGGCACAGGAGATTTCGGAGAAACTGACTAACCAATGGCTGAACAAATATAAAGGTGTAATGACTGTATGTAACTATACGGTAGGACAGGCCGACTCAGACAATACCTGGGCCTCTATGCAGGATAACGGTTCGCACATTATATCGTTCAACATCAGTCTGGTCGATCCGGGTGATCGTGATATCAGCCTTGAACAAGTCTGTGACGAAATGCGTGAAGATCTGAAGAAATATCCGGAGTTCAGCAAAGCGCAGGTCATCCTGGGTGGTAGTAACACAGGTATGTCTGCTCAGGCAAGTGCCGATTTTGAGGTATATGGTTATAGTATGGAGGAAACCGATAGCGTAGCTGCACGTCTGAAACGTGAGTTGCTCAATGTGAAAGGTGTGTCGGAAGTCAACATCAGCCGTAGTGACTATCAGCCCGAGTATCAGGTAGACTTCGATCGTGAGAAACTGGCTTTGCACGGATTGAATCTGGCAACCGCCGGTAATTATCTGCGTAACCGTATTAATGGTGCCATTGCCTCTAAATACCGTGAGGATGGAGACGAATATGACATTAAAGTGCGTTATGCGCCAGAACACCGTACAAGTATTGAAAGCATCGAGAATATCCTTATTTATAACAGTCGTGGAGAAGCCGTACGCGTAAAAGAGCTTGGAAAGGTTGTCGAACGTTTTGCGCCACCTACCATCGAGCGTAAAGACCGTGAACGTATTGTGACCGTATCGGCGGTTATCTCCGGCGAAGCATTGGGTAACGTGGTGAATGCGGGTAACGCCATTATCGATAAGATGGATATTCCGTCGGATGTAACAATTCAGGTAGCCGGTTCATACGAAGACCAGCAAGATTCGTTCCGCGACTTGGGTACACTTGCTATCCTTATTGTCGTACTGGTATTTATTGTAATGGCAGCGCAGTTCGAATCATTGACTTATCCGTTTATCATTATGTTCTCATTGCCGTTTGCTTTCAGTGGGGTATTGATGGCCCTTTTCTTCACAAAGAGCACACTGAGTGTGATGAGTTTGTTGGGGGCCATCATGTTGATCGGTATCGTTGTAAAGAATGGTATTGTGCTTATCGACTACATCACCCTTTGCCGTGAGCGTGGATTGGCAGTGCTTAACTCCGTTGTAACAGCCGGCAAGAGCCGTCTTCGCCCGGTATTGATGACCACTGCTACTACTGTCCTCGGTATGATTCCGATGGCAATCGGTGGTGGACAGGGTTCGGAGATGTGGAGTCCGATGGCGATTGCCGTAATTGGCGGTTTGACGGTTTCTACCATTCTGACCTTGATTCTCATCCCTACTTTATACTGTGTATTTGCCGGTACAGGTATCAAGCATCAGCGTAAAGTGTTGAGACGCAAACGTGAGCTGGAAGCTTACTTTGAGGAGCATAAAGATGAAATGATTAAGAAATAATAAAGAAGAAATCAAGATATGAAATCAGTATTAATCACATTCGATCAGGCTTATTTCGAACGTATCATTGCTTTGCTGGACCGTTTGAGTTGCCGTGGTTTCACCTATTTGGAACGGGTACAGGGACGTGGCTCGAAGACAGGCGATCCCCACTTCGGCAGCCATGCCTGGCCCAGTATGTGTTCGGCCATCATCACGGTGGTGGACGACAAGAAGGTTGACCCGTTGCTGGATGCATTGCATAAGATGGACATGCAGACAGAGCAGCTTGGCCTGAGAGCTTTTGTCACCAACGTGGAGCAGAGCATTTAACGCCTGCCGACAGATAACATCAGAGGAGAATCTCATTAATTTAATGTAGATTCTCCTCTCTTTTTATGGGTTTTATCTATCTTTGCAACTTCTTATTAAATTAAGAGCGTGCATGAAAAATTATTTGAAATATTCGTTGTGGCTGACATTGATTGTCTTGTTTGCATTGATCGGAATGCACTGGCTGCCGGCTATAACGATCGACGGACATACAATGAGACGAGTAGATTTGCTGAGCGATGTCCGTATGCCTGAACCTGATAAAGATGAAGCGGAAGCAGACAGCCTGCCTCCGGTCCCGGTAGTGAAACCTGCATTTGTAGATACGTGTCGCAGTGGGATGACCTGTATCGAAGATTATAGTGACTCTACGATGCGGGGAATGACTCCTTTTTATCGTGCCTTGGACGAGATTCAATCGAAAGGCCGGTTGGTGCGGATAGCAGTATTTGGCGATTCTTTTATTGAGGCAGATATTTTCACTGCCGATCTTCGTGAGATGTTGCAGAAACGTTTCGGTGGGTGTGGTGTCGGTTTTGTTACCATTACTTCGATGACCAGTGGATACCGTCCGACGGTACGTCATTCTTTTGGCGGATGGTCCAGTCATGCAGTGACCGATAGCGTTTATTTCGACAAAAAGAAGCAAGGAGTTTCCGGACACTACTTCGTTCCTCGTGAAGGGGCCTATGTCGAACTCCGGGGACAGAATAAATATGCTTCCCTGCTCGATACTTGCCAGACAGCTTCCATCTTTTTCTATAACAAAGGCGAAGTCAGCCTTTCCGTTCGTGTCAACCGTGGTGAGACTGATACACGGGAATTCCCTTCTACCGGCAGTTTGCAGCAGATGAAGGTAAACGGTCGCATCGGCTCGGTGCGCTGGGATATCAATCAGGCAGATTCTACTTTATTTTATGGATTGGCAATGGATGGTACGCAAGGGATTATTGTCGACAATTTCTCCTTGCGCGGCAGTTCGGGACTCTCGCTTCGCAGCATTCCGTCAAAGATGCTGCAAGAGTTTAATGCCCAGCGTCCCTACGACTTGATTATTCTGGAATATGGTCTGAATGTTGCGACCGAGCGGGGACGGAACTACGATCCTTATAAGAAAGGCCTTCTTACGGCCATAAACCACTTGAAAGAGTGTTTTCCACAATCCGGTTTTTTGTTGCTGAGTGTGGGTGACCGCGATTATAAGACCGATACCGGCGAATTACGCACGATGCCCGGTGTGAAAAACCTGATTCGCTATCAGCAAAGCATAGCAGCGGAAAGCGGAATTGCTTTCTGGAACATGTTTGAGGCTATGGGAGGTGACGGAAGTATGGCAGGGTTGGTACATGCCAAGCCTTCTTTGGCTAATTATGATTATACACACATCAACTTCCGGGGTGGACGTCACCTGGCAGGACTACTATACGAAACATTGATTTATGGAAAAGAACAGTATGAAAGGAGAAAGGCCTATGAGGCTGAATAAACGGTTGGGGGTGTTACTCCTTTTGTTTTCCGGAATTTTTTCGGTTCAGGCACAAGATCTTTTGCCTGCCTGCCCGCGGATGGACAAGGGTACGAAAGCCTGCAAGCCGATGCGTGAACCGGGGGCGCTGGGAGATACTGTTTCTGTGAAAGTTACTTTTCCCGTAGCCTTCAGAGGAGTGGGGAGAAATGAAATCATAGACAGCCTGGGAGTGTTGACTCCCATACTTGAGCGTTTACGGCTGGTGCAAAACGGAAGTTCGGAGGATACCGTACGTATTGTTCATATTGGTGACAGCCACATACGCGGACACATCTTTCCCCGTACTACCGGTGCCCGGCTGACAGAAACATTTGGAGCGGTGTCCTATACGGATATGGGAGTCAATGGAGCTACTTGCCTGACGTTTACTCATCCTGACCGTATTGCGGCTATTGCAGCCTTGAAACCCGAGCTGTTGGTTCTTTCGTTTGGAACGAATGAAAGTCATAACCGGAAGTACAATTCGAATGTGCATTACCGGCAGATGGAGGAACTGCTCGGATTGTTGCGCGACAGTTTGCCAAATGTACCTATCTTGCTGACTACTCCTCCGGGATCTTACGAGAGTTTCCGTCAACGTCGCCGGCGTCGTACTTATGCTGTCAATCCCCGTACGGTAACAGCAGTGAACACAATCCATGATTTTGCCCGCCGCCACAAGTTGGTGGTGTGGGATATGTACAATATCGTAGGCGGAAGCCTGCGTGCCTGCAAAAACTGGATAGATGCGGGACTGATGCGTCCGGATCATGTGCACTATCTTCCCGAAGGTTATACACTTCAGGGAGAATTATTATATGAAGCCATTATTAAAGCCTATAATGAGTATGTTTCCCATTGATATCGATTTTAGCCGCCTGTTGGAGGCCTTTAAATACAATCCGGATGCTCCGATGATATTCAGCAGTGGAATTTTCCTTTGGCTCTTCGCTGCGTTCATGGTAATCTATACACTGTTGCAGCACCGCAACACAGCGCGTATTTTATTTGTCGCTCTTTTCTCTTATTATTTTTATTATAAGAGTAGTGGTACTTATTTCTTCCTGCTCGCCATTGTCACCGTTACCGATTTTGTGATAGCCTGGCTGATGGATCGGACCGATGTCCGCTGGAAGCGTAAACTATGGGTAATACTTAGTGTATCGGTCAATTTAGGATTGCTCTGCTACTTCAAATACACTAATTTTCTTGGTGGTGTCATTGCTTCGCTGATGGGGGGAGAGTTCACCGCACTCGATATCTTTTTGCCTGTCGGCATCTCTTTCTTCACCTTCCAGTCGTTAAGTTATACTATCGATGTTTACCGGAGAGAGATCAAGCCCCTTACCAGTTTACTGGACTATGCCTTTTATGTTTCTTTCTTTCCTCAGTTGGTGGCAGGCCCTATCGTGCGGGCACGCGATTTTATTCCGCAAATTCGTAAACCATTGTATGTGTCACAAGAGATGTTCGGTAGAGGCATTTTCCTGATTGTCGCCGGATTGTTCAAAAAAGCGGTTATTTCCGATTATATCAGTGTCAACTTTGTGGAGCGTATTTTTGACAATCCTACGCTTTATTCGGGAGTTGAGAATCTGATGGGACTTTATGGTTATGCCTTGCAGATTTATTGTGATTTTTCAGGATACAGTGATATGGCAATCGGTATCGCCCTTTTGCTTGGTTTTCATTTCAATCTGAATTTTAATTCTCCGTATAAGTCAGCCTCGATCACCGAGTTCTGGAGGCGTTGGCACATTTCGTTGTCGAGTTGGTTGCGCGATTATCTTTATATCTCCTTGGGGGGTAACCGACATGGAAAGTTCCGTCAGTATCTCAATCTGATTATTACCATGTTTCTCGGTGGATTGTGGCACGGGGCTTCCTGGAATTTTGTATTGTGGGGCACTTTTCATGGTGTGGCACTTGCTCTACACAAAGCGTGGATGTCTATCGCCGGAAGGAAAAAAGGGGAGACCAGTCACGGCATTCGGCGGGTATTGGGTGTCATTATTACCTTCCACTTTGTTTGTTTCTGCTGGATTTTCTTCCGTAACGCCGATTTTCATAATTCAATGGATATGTTGAACCAGATTTTTACGGCTTTTCGTCCCCAGCTTTTTCCGCAACTGATTGAGGGATATTGGCGGGTATTTGCACTGATGGTAGTCGGGTTTCTGCTTCATTTTGCTCCGGATAGTTGGGAAAATGCTGTTTGTCGTGGAGTTATCAAACTCCCTTTCCTTGGCAAGGCCCTTGTGATGGTGGCTATGATCTATCTGGTTATCCAAATGAAGAGTAGTGAAATTCAGCCGTTCATCTACTTCCAGTTCTGATACATTCTGTTCCGGTTGGGGCAAGGGAGAGAAAGAGAAACCGGAAACCTCCTCACGGAGCTTTCCGGTGCAACACTAAAAGTACCGGGCAGGCAGAGAACTAGGTAAAACTCCTGCCTGTGTGTTCCGGTATGTTTTCCCTAACCGATGCCGAGTGTTTTTCGTGCTTCGGCCTGTTGCTTTTCGTTTAGTTTGTTTTGATAGGCTTTATATAAATACTTTCCTACAGGGCTGCTGGCGTGTTTCACAATCTGTTCCAACACAAATCCCGCAAAAGCTTCTTTAATTTCTTTTATCTCTTTCCCGGTGAAATCCCGGTCTTTGAACCGGTCGATGGCTACCAAGGTCTGCATCATCTCCTCGTTCAGTCCGGTGCCTTCCACCAGTACGATGTCTCCTACTTTTGTGTTGATCTCTCCTGGTTCCAGAACTATGGGTAGAGTGATGGGGAACCGGTCGCTGTCAGTTTCCTGAATAAAGAGTTCCCTCACTTCAGGAGCATTTATTTTTCCACTGAACACAAAGCGTCCTTCACTCACCGTAGTGCTGTCATATCTCACTGTGCCTTTGACAGCATCTTGCAGATAGATGGTTCTGCCTTCCAGTTTCTCGTTGGTCACTATTCCTCTGAGGTGGTAAGTCCCTTCTTGGGGTGCATGGTTGCAGGCTCCCATTATGAGGACTATCAACAAAATTCCTGTGAGTTCTCTTTTCATCTTCTTCTTATCTATCCTATGGTTTAGAAAAAATCACCCCATACATACCCGAAGGTAGAACGGGGTGATCTTTCGTAGTATTCTGGACTTATTTAAAATCTAAATCCTATTTTCAGGTTGGGCAGAGCAAACAAGTTGATGTTGTGATGTCCTACCTTATAGACGGGTGTTCCTTTCGGGATAATCTGAATCATGTCGTAGCGATAAGCTACCGGTTGAACTTCAAATCCCAGGATCAGTCCTTTGCTGAGGCTGTATTCGATACCCGCAACGGCTGCTGCGCGTAAACCGAATATCTGTCCGGCTTTGCTGTTGGGGATATAAACCTCCAGGGGAGTACCTGTGACGTCTCCATCGTCTACGACCGGACTATTGTCCTGTCCGCTCGGATCTTGACTCGGTTGTAAATTGGTATCATCTCCATCTGTGTCCATATCTTTATCATTTACCATGACTCCGGTATACGGAAGTGTGGTTTCTATTCTTCCCATTTGCCAGCCCAGCAGGCCACCTACATACAGATTGATGCGTTCGTTTTTTGTGTTGAAGTAATAGTTTGAGCCAATATTAACCGACCAGTTGTTTTTGATTCTGCCTTCCATATATTGAAGAGCCGGAATCTGCATATCGGTAACCGTCTTGTCTCCCTCGATATAATCCTTTTTGGGGGTTACACCGATGTTCATGCTGAACATCAGATTAACATCCCAACGGTCTGTCAGGAAGTATTTTCCCTGTATACCGATGATATTGACCAAATTATTAGAATTCAAATCTCCCAGTTGAAGGTAAGTAGCCGGATCGGATGACTGGTGTCCGGATGTATTGCCTAATCCTACATTCGGAAAGCTATAGTTTTGTCCGTTCCAGTAGGTAGGCAACAGATAGTTCTCCGTATTGTTGTTGAACATCTGCGAACTACCCAGTATCATGGATACTTGCCACTGACCTTTTTTAGGAGCAAACGACGCATCATCGCTGCTGCTGTATTGCTGCGCCATCACAGGCGCAACAGTACATACAGACAGAAGGATTATGCATAGTTTCTTTATCATATATATTCTTCTTTAATTTTTTATTATTCAGCTGCGTAAGCGTCCAAGAGTTTCTTCAGGGTTGCGTTCAAGCCATCCACTGCTGCTTGCATTTCGTCTACTGTTCTTTGAGCCTTTTCGATATTTTGTTTAAGCAGGTCAAGATACTGTTCATTGCCTTCGTTATTGGTATATCCGAATTTCTCAAACAAAGCAATTTTGTTGTCAATAGTTTCTACAGCGCTCTTCGCTTTGGTAATAATTCCTTCTTGATATTCAAGTAAACTTTTCAAGGTCTTGCTATTTTCGCTTACCTTATAGGTATGGCTGTCGGCATCATAATACGTATAGTAGAAGTATCCATCTTCCATAGCTCTTCCAACAAGGGCAATTTCGGCTTCAATCTTGGAATACTCAGTTACGACATTACCCAAAAGTGGTTTTTGTTCGTTAGAAGTATAGTAGTCTTTGTAAGGGTTACCTTCAGAGAAAATATTGTTTTTACGTTTCGACTTATCACCTTTAATCAGGTAGCAAGCCAATTCTGCCTGCCACAATGCGGCGTTTTCATCTTTGATCTGTGCTTCCAGTTTTTCTATGTTTTCGTTGATAGCTTCCACTTCTGCAAGTACAGGATCTGCTTCTGCCTTGATCTTGGCATACAAAGCCTGCCATTTGTCGAGGTTAGCCAGATAGTTAGATTCCTGGGCTAAATTGGAGTATTTAATGAATGAACCTGAATTTTCGTCGGGATCTTCAATCAACTGAGAAACATTTTTGGGCATATCATATTTATTTGCTGATACTTCTTTAGGTTCGATGCTCTTTTCAAGATTAAGCGTTGAACCACCGAACAGTGCTTGATTAGCCTCCAAGAAGGCAGAGAGTGTGCTACCTTCAGCTTTAGCATTGAATGATGTTGCAAGAGTTTCATTGCCGATTAATGAACTTATATCGTTACTTACTGCAGTTGCAATTGCTTCATTGAAAGTAGCCAGATTAGCGTCCGTTAAAGCGTCTTTATAATTAGTAGCGAATTCTACGTTAAGACCGTCTACCGCTTTTCTCTTTTCAAGGTATCCCAATATGGAGGTACGCAGTGTGTTGGCTGTTTCCAACTTCTTGTCTTCAGCTTTTAAGCTGTTATAAGTTGTGATCTCTTTCTTAATCGCTTGATAAGTGTTGGCTCCTTTATAGTTATTATAAGCCTTCAGTGCTCCTACATAAGCAGCGTATGCGTCGATCCATGTGATAGAATCAGCTTTGAACTGGGCGTAAGCCGGTTTCTTATCAATTTCTAAACGCTTAAGTTCATTTTCAAATTTAGCTTTGTATGCATCCAGTAATTTTCCGCTGGCATCGAACGCTTCGCTATTCTCTCCTTGATAATATGCCTTTATAGCATTGGCGATGGCTCCTATTTTAGTTGCTTTTTCATTGAGGCTAAGATCTTTAACCACTACATCTTTCTTCATGGTGTATTGGTATTTCAGCAATTCTGCGTCCCAAGCATCCTCAACAAAGATTTCATCAAGATCTTCAACGAGTGCGTCTTCACCCTCTTCGACTGACAATGCGCTGTATAATCCGCTCACCAAAGCAGGATCTACATCTGCCTTAGCCAAAGTATAAGCAGAGGATTGGGCGTCCAGCTTTATCTTTTCTTCAATAATTTGTTGATTAATAGGGAAGATCGGTTTTCTCATTTCTTCGATTTTGGTATAGGCTTCGTCTTCTTTAGCGTCAAGAGCCTGCAAATCGGTTTTATAGCCTTTCAGCTTATCTGCGAGAACTTTGCTGTCTGTACCTGTTGCGTCCAGTGCTTTGTATTCTTCCAATAAACTTTGCTGGATTTCCAGTGTTTTAGTGGCGTGTGTTTTATCCAATTGCAATTCTTCCAGATAATATTTGTTTTGAGATAAGTAGTTAATCTCGGCAACTTCTGCTTTCATCAACTCTGATTTTGCATTCGCTAAATCAGCTAATGCACCATAGCTGGAATTTGTTGTAGTAGTTGTTTCTCCATTGGTGGTAGACTCGGATTTATATGTAAATCCAACTAATAAGTTCCGATACTTCCGGATTTCTTTGGTATACACATCATCCTTCATTGTCAGCAAAGCCACTTCGATTTCCATCAAGGCTTTTTTGTTGTTATACTCAGCTTGTGCGGTAAGTGTCTGTAGCTCGAACATCCTTGCTTTGAACTCTTCAGTTCTTTTTTGAGCTTCAGCTTCCCAATAAGCTTTTTGTTCTGCTGTTTTAGCTTGTTCTGCTTCTAAACTGCATTTTTTCAGTTCCAAGTCAACCTGATCTTTCTCAAGCTTAACTTTTTCCCGTTCTACCTTGACCAGTTGGATTTCGGTCAATGCACTTTCATAGGCGGCTTTTGCCTTAATGAATTCCGCTTTCGCTCCGCGAAGTTGTTCGATTCCTGCCGGTTCATCATTATCGATACATCCGGTGAATGTTGTAGTTGCCCCTCCCACTAAGAGCGCAGCTACGAGATAAGTCCATTTTCTCATACCTCTGTTTTTAAGTGTTAATAAAAAATGTTATGTAAGTAAATCAATGTTTCTCTCTTGCCAATTCCGGCTTTGCCTCTATCTGTATAATACCTCTATCTACCGTTACTTTATAGGTAACAGTAAATGAATCGTTTGGGACGTAAGAAGCGTCTTGTAGGGGAATCCAGGAGTTGGAAAGTGAATCTTATATGTAATAAGGTATAATAAAAGAGTGACTCTTTGCTTCCACAATAAGCAAAGAGGGGAAGAAGCATGCAATTCTTTGAGACAACTTCACAACAAACCGGAGCCTGTGGGAATCATTTTCTATCTATGAAGGAATTATTTTCTCTTTGTCTTGAAAAAAAATGTTTCTTAATTTGCTTTTTTGTGAAAAAAGGTATATGTTTGCCAAACACTTACAAAAGAGTTACCTATAAAGTAACAGAGCTGTTAATCAGTAATTTAATTTGGTATATGCCTCTCTCGCATATTTAATTATGCTCTTATTTGTTTCATCTAATTTCTTAACATTGAAAGGCTTCAAATAAGTCTCCGTCACTTTAATGGAGGAGTGTCCCATTGCTTCACTGATAATCCCCGGATGCACTTCCAGATAGTAGGCAAGTGTTGCCCATGTATGGCGTGCGGTGTACGAACTGATATTGCTGTTGAATCCAAGTAGATCCGCCAACTTTGCCAATTGATAATTGAATGTCCGTAATGCTTGCTGATATACTCTATAATTATCTTGACTTTTCTCGTTTTCTTCCAATATTGGAAATAGGTAAGTAGCGTCCGGATCTGTATTCTTCCATTCGTCGATGATATCCATGGCTTCTTTCGGCACAGTGACGGTGAGTGGACTGCCTGTTTTGTGACGGTGATAAGTGAGTGTATTTCCATCTAAGTCAGTTTTTTGCAGATAAGCCAGATCTACAAACGGAAGACCTCGCAATAAGAACATCAATACGAACAATTGATGGGTACGTCGCAAGGTTTCAGTCTGTTTCCGGGTAGACTGTGTATTGAGCAATCGTCCCATGTCTTCCGGCTTCAGTGCTCGTTTGATGTCTGTTCGAGTGCCGGTGTATACCTTTTTGAAGAGTCTGGGCATGTATGGTGCCAACTTTCGGTCTACAGCCCGATTATAAACTGCCCGCAGGACTCGCATATAGGTCGATACTGTATTCCAACTATTCCCTCGGCTTCTCAAGAAGTACTCAAAGCACTTCAGTAGTTCCGGTTTTATCTGTCGGAAATAGATTTCTTCTTTTCCCAGAAAAGTAATGAATGCATTTTTACTCGCTTGGTAAATGTGGGCTGTTCCCAGTGCATTGCCCGTTTTTAGATTTTCGATCATGGTATCCATGAATCGGGTAAAGTTCTTCTCTTTCATACGTAAGTGTTGCTTGGTTCCTAGTTTTTTCTTTGGAACAAGATAGGAATTTTTGTCGGAGGAAGAAAATGGAGTAGGGGATATGTGGTAATATTATCGCTATCCCTTCCTCTCTCTTCCTTTCTTGCTTGCTCTCTCTCTTTTTCAAATCCGTATATCTTTTTTTGATGTTTTTCTTCTGAACCGTTTCCTTGTCTGGCAAAAATCGGCTCCACAGCCCCCTGTACGCTCACTTTATTTGGTTTAAAACCAGCTCGCCTTTTGTTTTAAAGGTACTGCCCCCTCTGGTTTCCACTTCCCGTAGCATTTTTGAAAATCCTTTGCAACCATACTTACCCGAATCGCAACTATCCCTTTCCGTCCGCCTTGTATCCCTCTTTTCGATAAACAATCCTTCTTCTCTCCATCTTCTTCATTTCCAATACTTTCCTACCTTTATCCTCTTCCTTCTCCGTCGTTTGATTTAACGCTGTGTTAAATCAAGTCTTTTGTCTTCAAATAACAAACCTTTTAAATGTAAGAGCCTTGTTATTTCCGCTTTTAAAACAAATGTTCCCTCAATCGCAATTAACAATGTTAACGCCAAAAGCCGCTGGATTTCTGATTTCTCTACTCAATCTTGTCGCAACCGGAGAGTACTGAAAAGACTGTATCCCGTGAAATCCTCCTCTTTTTTACAGATACTTCTGACAAGGATACAACCCTGCCAGCAACTTTTTATGTTTTCGTCTGATTCCTTACAGGTGTTTCTGAGAGTAATAAAATCCCTTGACTAAGTTTTGTTTTTCCCTTTTTTCGTCTGTCCGTATCCTGCTTTTCCCCTTTCTGTCCTCCTGGTCTTCTTTCTTTCTTCTTTTCCCTCTATATTATAATAATGTGTCCCCCTTTTCCCTTTCCCTCCCTCTTCAAAAAACATGTTTAACAATAGCTCTATTCCTCAGTTACTTACAATAAAATTCACTTTTTATTCAAAAAAAGACCTTTAATAATTTGTCTTGTATTGGTAAATCGCGTACTTTTGCACCCGCTTTCCAAGAGAGGGAAAGCCTATTGAAATTGACATGTTGCAAAAGCGCTCGGATCCGCTTAAGAGATCTACCCCGAAAAATATTTCCGAATTTATTTGGTTATATACTTAAAAAGTAGTTATCTTTGTCGTCCGATTCGCAAAGAAAAGGCAGTTTCTTTTCTTGGTTCTTTTCCTATCTATAGATAGTTTAAGATTTCCCTTCGAAAGAAACATTTTAAAAAAAAACTTCCAAAAACATTTGGTGTTTTAAAATAAACCTTTTACCTTTGCACCCGCTTTTGAAACGAAGCGCAATCGAAAAGAAGAGTTCTTTGAAAAATTGATAAACAATACAAGTAGTACAAGTAAATTTAGAACCGTCAATACTTATTATATAGGTATATGAAAAAATGACCGTCAATAAATTTTCGACATCCTGAACAGAGCTAATATTGTCCCTTATTGGGATATATAACAATACTTTTACAATGAAGAGTTTGATCCTGGCTCAGGATGAACGCTAGCTACAGGCTTAACACATGCAAGTCGAGGGGCATCAGGAAGAAAGCTTGCTTTCTTTGCT
>NZ_JASCQK010000011.1:0-96086 GCF_040798045.1 Bacteroides sp. NGMCC 1.200775
TAGAACAACAGGCCATTTCAATCTTTTATTTCCCGTCTACAAAACTATTCACAATAAAAGCAGAGCTGTACATAAATGCGCATACCCTGTGATAATAAACGCCTTACAGTACACCAAGTTCTGTTAGAACTAATCCTATTTTAAAGAAAAAGGAAAGGCAGATGAATGGAGAAAGTGAAATGTAAAAGAACCGAACAAAACCTTTATTATTAATCTAAAACAAAATTGTTATGTTAAAAATCACTAGACAAGTTACTCTGCTCTTGCTCGCCGGTGCACTAAGCTTCCCAGCTTATTCGTATGCAACGCAAGCCACAGAAGCATTGGTTCCTGAAGTTACTCAAGAAAAAGTAACAGGAACGGTTGAAGATGCGATGGGCCCGGTTATTGGTGCCAGTGTCATGATAAAAGGCACGACTAACGGCGTCATCACAAATTTAGAAGGTAAATTCTCGTTGGATGGCGTGAAAAAAGGAGATATTATTGTAATATCTTACATCGGATATGTCACACAGGAAATTCCTTATACCGGAAAGCCCATTCAAGTGAAGCTTGCTGAAGACAGCAAGGCATTGGAAGAGGTGGTAGTCGTTGGTTATGCCACCGTGAAAAAAGCCAACCTGACCGGAGCCGTATCAGCTGTGGACAGTAAGGTGCTGGAAGACCGCCCGATTGTCAATCTCGGACAAGGTTTGCAAGGTGCTATCCCCAACTTAAACGTAACCACCAGTGGTCGTCCGGGCGAAGGTTCAAGTTTCAATATCCGTGGTACCACTGCCATGAGTGGAAGTTCACCGCTGGTATTGGTCGATGGCGTGGAAATGGACCCGAACCTCATTAACCCGCAAGACGTGCAAAGTGTCTCCGTACTGAAGGATGCCGCCTCCGCATCTATCTATGGTGCACGTGCGGCTTATGGCGTTGTATTGATCACAACCAAAGGAGGACGCAAGGACCAGCCGACACAAGTATCATTCGATGCTTCGGTTTCTTTCAACGGACCTACTACGCGCCCCACCTATATGAACTCCATGCAATATGCTACCTGGATGAACACCGCACAGCAAAACACAGTGGGACGAGACTATTTCGATGCTGAATGGATGCAACACATTGAAGCTTACTATAAAGATCCGGCAAACAACTCTCCGGTATTTATCCACTCAGATCCGAGTATCAGTAAAAACGGCACCAAATACACGTATGCCGGTAACACCAACTGGATGAAAGAGATGTATAAGAAGAATTATCCTGTCCAGAAGTACAATGTCAATATCAGTGGCGGCGGTAAGAAGGCTACCTATTACACTTCTTTAGGATATACCGACCAGGGATCTCTAATTCGTTTCGGTAACGAACAGTTCAAGAAGTTCAATGTGATGAACAACATCAACTATGACATAAACGAATGGTTGCACCTCTCCATGAAAACAAGCTTCAACCGCACCAAGCTGAGAGGATTGAATCAGGATAACGTGCATGGCGATAATTTTATGGGAGGTGATACGCGTCCTATCATGCCGGTGAAACACCCGGACGGAAATTGGGCCGGACAGGGCGACTTTACCAACTTCCCTGCCATTCTTGAAGACGGCGGTAACCGGCAAACCAACAAAAATGACCTTTGGAACACGATCACGATGAAGCTGACTCCTATTAAAGGTATGAGCATCAACATGGACTATACGTTCAATTACTATAGTGAGAATAATAAGGTACACATGAAGTCATTCGACGAATATGGAGCCAACGGACAATTCCTGCAAACTTTTGCATGGACCAATCCGAACTCTGTGTCCCAGTCACAAGCCAACGATACCTACAATGCTTTCAACTTTTTCGGCGATTATGAAAAGACGTTGGGCAAACATTACCTGAAGGGAATGATCGGTTACAATCAGGAAAGCAAGCACACCACCGGATTCAATGCCGGACGCGAACAACTGATCTCAAATGACTTGGGTTCATTGAGCTATGCCACAGGCGACCGTTTGGTAGGCAGCTATGACAACTCCTGGGCTACCCGAAGCGGCTTCTTCCGCCTCAACTATGGATATGACGACCGTTATTTACTTGAAGTAAACGGCCGTTACGACCTCTCTTCCAAATTCCCCAAACACGACCGTGCCGTGTTCAATCCTTCTTTCTCGGCAGCCTGGAGGCTATCCAATGAAAGCTGGTTCAAGAACTGGACAAACAGTTTCTTTGACGAATTGAAAATCAGAGGTTCTTATGGTAGCTTAGGCAATCAGGCACTCGACAATGGATGGTATGCTTATCTCTCTAATTACAGTACCGGACAGACCAGTTGGATTATGGGCAGCAACCAACCGCAGTATGTGGTTCCGGGTGGACTTGTCAGCTCGTCCATCACTTGGGAGACCGTAACACAATGGGACCTGGGACTTGACTTCAACTTCCTGAACAACCGGTTGAAAGGTGCTTTCGACTATTATCAGAGACGTACATCGGATATTCTTGCCGCAGGTAAAATCCTGCCGGGTATCCTGGGTGCCAACGAACCTCAGGAAAATGCAGCCGAATCATTGACGAAAGGTTGGGAATTTGAGATCAGCTGGAACGACCAGTTGGCAAGCGGGTTCCACTACACAGTCGGATTCAATCTGTCCGACTATCAATCGGAAGTTACCAAGTTCGATAATAAGTCAAAAGAACTGGGCAACTGGTATGTGGGACAGAAACAAGGAGAAATCTGGGGTTATGAAACCTATGGCTTATTCCAGTCCGAACAAGAAATAGCCGGAGCCGCCAATCAGGATAAAGTATCAGGAGGTATCAAACTGATGCCGGGTGACATCCGTTTTGTAGACCGCAACAACGATGGCGTTATTGACTGGGGTGACAACACTGTTGATAATCCGGGCGATATGAAAATTATCGGTAACAGCACTCCGCGTTATCATTACGGCATCAATCTGGGAGCCGATTGGAAAGGCTTCGACTTGGGTATCTTCTTCCAGGGTGTGGGCAAACGTGACCTCTATCTGCCGGGCACTTCATTCCGCAGCCATTACGGAAGCGAATGGCAGGTACCTTCAGCCTACAACAACGATTACTGGACTGAAGAGAACACCGGAGCCTACTTCCCACGCGCTCGCTTCAATGGTGGTTCGGCCATCAATCAGGCTCAGACACGCTATCTGGTTGACGCTTCTTACTGTCGTCTGAAATCGCTCAGCATTGGTTATACATTACCTAAAGTATTGACCAAGAAAGCTTCGATCGAAAAGATACGTATCTACTTTACCGGTGAAAACCTTTTCACTATTTCAGACACTCCCGACGGACTCGATCCGGAATTGGATAACCCATACAAATATCCGATGCAAAGATCATTATCTGTTGGTTTAAATCTCACATTCTAATACAAAGCATCTTATGAAAATCAAATATTTATTCTATATCGGAGTGGCAACACTCGCCCTATCGGGCTGTAACGACGGTTTCCTGGAAAGAGCCCCGGAAGCAATCAATGACAAAACCTTCTGGAATACCACAGGAGATTTGGAAACATATGCCAATCAATTCTATAGTTACCTCCCCGGAGGTGTAACCTCAATAGCAGACGGTGAGAGCGATAATCAAGTACCTAACAGCATCCCCCAGTTCTTCTGGAATCAGTTGAGCACCCCCGCAGAGGCAGCAAGCTGGTGTAACTGGAGCAAAGGCGGATGGCAGCCGATCCGGCTGGTAAACTACTTCCTGACCCACTATCAGACGGTAAGCGGCAAGGAGTCGGAAATCAACCAATATGTAGCAGAAGTCCGCTTCTTCAAAGCGATGCAATATGCCGGATTGATGAGAACGTTCGGCGATATCCCCTGGCTGGATAAAGACCTGGGCACGGGTGATACGGATATTCTTTACGGACCGAAACTGAAACGGTATGAAGTGATGGATAAAATCATTGAAGAATTTGATTTTGCCATCCAATGGTTACCCGAGAAACCGGCTACCGGACGCATCGGAAAAGATGTAGCACGCCAGTTGAAAGCCAGGACTTGTCTGCACGAAGGTACATATTATAAATATCACACCGAATTGGGATGGGCAGACAAAGCAGACCGTCTGCTGAAAATGGCAGCCGACGAAACAGATGCAATCATGGCAACCGGCAAATACGAGATCTATAACACCGGACATCCGGAAAAAGACTATTACGACGTATTTGTAATGGAAGACAAAACAAACCTGAAAGAGGCTATCTTACCGGTGATCTATCTGGATGGCAAAAGAAAACACGGTATGAGCCGTACGTTGTCCGAAGCCAATACCGGCTTTTCAAAAGACTTTGTAGAAAGTTATCTGTGTCTCAACGGTAAACCCATTACAGGAAACGACCAATATAAAGGGGATGACAATATGAAAAATGAAACTACCGACCGCGACCCACGCCTGAAGCAGACCATCCTGACCTGGGACTTCCCTACACGGGTGACTGTGGCCACCAACGACAGTACGTATGTTGAAAAGGAAGAAGATTTCATTTCGCAATACTGCCTGACCGGATATAAGTCCATCAAATACCTTATTCCGACAGATAAAGCCTTTGAGGCAAACAACAATGCTTATGACGGCATCGCCTATCGTTATGCAGAAACCTTGTTGATCAACGCAGAGGCTAAAGCCGAACTGGGTACGATTACACAAGCGGACTTGAACAAGACCATCAATGTATTGCGCGACCGTGCAGGTATGCCTCACCTGACTATGGAAGTAGGTTTCACCGATCCGAACTGGCCCGCCTGGGGATACAGCCTTAGCCCGCTATTACAGGAAATCCGCCGCGAACGCCGCATTGAGTTGGCTGGTGAAGGATTCCGCTGGGACGACCTGGCCCGTTGGAAAGCCGGAAAAATATGTGATAATGTGAAGACATACGTCGGAAAACGTGAACCTTATAAGGAAGGCAAGTACGCAGTCGTATATCCTGCCTATACCAATGCCGACTACTCTTATGAAGCAGGCAAAAGCCGCACCTGGAATGACAGGCTTTACCTGAGGCCGATACCGACCGGGGAACTTCAGAGAAACGAGAACCTTCTCCCGCAAAATCCGGGATGGTAATAATTGCTTTTTAGTTAATCCCCGGAACGAGTTTCCGGGGATTTTTTTATCTTTGCATCATTAACCCTTTTAACATATCATGAAAATAAACAAACTACTGTATGCCGGAGCTGCCCTGACCCTACTTGGCGCTTGTGCTCCTGCTGTGAAAGCTCCCGAAGCTATCTTACCTGTTCCCGAAGAAAAACAAGTGGAATGGCAGAAAATGGAAACATATGCTTTCGTTCACTTCGGTCTGAACACTTTCAACGACCGTGAATGGGGATACGGAGATTCGGACCCGAAAACGTTCAACCCATCCAAGCTGGACTGCGAACAATGGGTGAAAACCTTTGTAGAATCGGGTATGAAAGGAGTAATCCTTACCGCCAAACACCATGATGGCTTTTGCTTGTGGCCTACCGAACTGACAGAATATTGTATCCGTAACTCTCCTTACAAGGACGGTAAAGGAGATATTGTAGGTGAACTGGCAGCCGCCTGTAAGAAATACGGCATTAAATTCGCTGTTTATCTCTCTCCCTGGGACAGACACCAGGCTAACTACGGTACACCGGAATATGTAGATTATTTCCATAAACAACTGACTGAGCTGATGACCAATTATGGCGAAGTATTCGAGGTTTGGTTTGACGGTGCCAACGGCGGTGACGGATGGTATGGCGGAGCCAAAGACAGCCGTACCATCGACCGCAAGACTTACTACAACTATCCACGTATCTATGAAATACTGGATAAACTCCAACCACAGGCCATTGTTTTCTCCGACGGAGGTCCCGGTTGCCGTTGGGTAGGTAACGAGAACGGATTTGCCGGAGCTACCAACTGGTCGTTCCTGCGTGCGGGCGAAGTGTATCCGGGCTATCCGAAATATCGCGAACTGCAATACGGACACGCTGACGGTAACCAATGGGTACCGGCAGAATGTGATGTCTCTATCCGTCCGGGGTGGTTCTATCATCCGGAAGAAGACAACCGAGTAAAAACCGTAGACCAATTAACAGACCTTTATTACCGGAGTGTGGGACACAACGCGACCCTCTTGCTTAACTTCCCGGTTGACCGCGACGGGCTGATCCATCCGATCGACTCGGCCAACGCAGTAAACTTCCACAAGAATGTACAGAAACAATTGGCACACAACCTGCTCGCAGGTATCCAACCGAAAGTATCGGATGAACGTGGAGGAAAATTCTCAGCCAAAGCCGCAACAGATGAAAGTTGGGATACTTACTGGGCTACCAACGACGATGTGACTGCCGCAGATATTGAGTTCGACTTCCCCAAAACGGAGAAGGTCAACCGTATGATGATCCAGGAATATATTCCGTTGGGACAACGTGTCAAATCATTCGTAGTGGAATATGATAAAGATGGAAAATGGCTGCCGGTGAAACTGAATGAAGAGACTACGACCGTGGGCTACAAACGCTTGTTGCGCTTTGAAACCATTTCGACCGACAAACTCCGCATACGCTTCACGGATGCACGCGCCTGCCTTTGCATCAACAACATAGAGGCTTATTATGCAGGTGAGACACCCGACACATTCACCGTAGAAGCCAAAGAATTAAAAAGTTATCCATTTACACTCGTAGGAGTATCCGAAGAGGAGACTAAGAAATGTATGGATAAAGACAAGAGCACCACTGCTTTTGTTGAAGGGGACGCACTGGTGATCGATCTGGGAGAAGAACGCACAATTACCTCTTTCCATTATCTGCCGGATCAAAGCGAATATAACAAAGGATTAATCTCCTCTTATGAACTATCTGTAGGTACCGAAGCAAATGCGGTAAACCAGATAGTAGCTAAAGGGGAATTTTCAAACATCAAAAACAATCCGATTCTACAGTCTGTCTACTTCACTCCGGTGAAAGCACGATACCTTTCTCTGAAACCTACCAAAATGGTAACAGAAGGAGAAACTATGGGATTTGCAGAAATAGGAATCCAATAACAACAGTACTCCGGAGGTATGTCAGAAGTAATTATAAATCTGAGGCATACCTCCATTATTCAACCCTTTTTCCCTTTTTATATATTCCTTATAAGAAGGATAGCACTGAAGGATAACATAGTTTAACTACCAGGTTTGATTTAAGTTACGAATATTACGTAGTTTTATGCCATTTACTAAAAAGCATAGACTATGAGAACGAACACAACCCTTTTCAGCTTACTCCTTTCCTCCGGTTTACTCTTCTTGGGATGTACCAATAAACCCTCTTCGTCACAAGAACCAATTTCCGAAACAACATTTCCCGTCACTCTCCCTTTTGAAACCGGAATCGGGACGGAACAAACAGTTACCTTGAGCCAGATAGCCCGGGAAGTGAAAATCATCCCTTTGGAAACCACCGACCAATGTTTACTGCCGGCCATCATAAAAAACAGCATTACACTCTGCGGACATAACTTATACATCCCTACGCAAAAACAGGTCTTTCAGTTCACGGACGAAGGTAAATTTGTCCGGACAGTTGCCCGGATGGGACAAGGCCCCGGAGAATATACCGGTATTCGTTTTATATCAACAGACGATGTTTCCAAACAAGTATTCCTGATGGACCATGGAAAACTACTGGCATATTCCGGCAACGGAGAGTTCATGAATGAATGTAAGTTTCCATTTGCCTGGCAATTTTCGGCACTGAACGACAGCACTTTTGCGTCCTACATTTACAACAATACGGGAAACAGGCTTTTCAGATTATTAATAATCGACTCTAAAGGCGATACACTGACTTCATTTCCCCAATACGACCGTTTCACCATTCCCAGCGGACTAAACCTCTATTTATGGGGAAAATGCGACAAATATTTATACCAGTTCCAGAATCAGGTTTGCATGAAAGAATACTATAATGACACAGTATTTACCGTCCGTCCGGATACACTCCTGCCCCGCTATATCCTACAACTTGGAAAATATAAATTGCCCAAAGAGAAACGCTTCGAAGTTCTCGACGGCAACTGGAACGTTTATGAAACAACGGCTTCCAACTATCTCCGTCCGGATATATTGGAAACGCCCGGATACCTGTTCATCCCTTATACTTCATGGAACGTAACGGACAAGTCGGAAGCTCCCCGCCTGGCTATGTACGACAAACAGAAAGGACAGCTATTCGGTGTAAAAGACGGAATGATACAGAACGATATGTATGGCAAAGTCCCTTTCTACCCGGCAATGCGTGTGGCAGATGATGTTTTATTGTATTATTGGGAAGCAAGTGACATACTGGAGTTGGCAGAAGAAGATCCGGAACTGAAAAACATCCCCGAATTAAAAGATCTGAAAGCCGACGATAACCCGGTATTCATGATCGTAAGAACCAAACAAGTTGCTCAGAATCTTTAAACTTGTGCATTTTTCAGACAGATTTCTTGTCAGAACCAAGCGTTTGCTTAAATTTGCAGGCTGATAGTTAACCGGATAGTGAATAGCAAGAACCTTACTACTGACTACTGGCTGCTAACTTGTAGAAATACTAATACTAAAATTAATAACATGAGTTTGAAAATTGTTGTATTGGCAAAACAAGTTCCCGACACACGCAACGTTGGGAAAGATGCCATGAAAGCCGACGGAACCATTAACCGTGCGGCACTCCCTGCCATCTTCAACCCCGAAGACCTGAACGCTCTTGAACAGGCTCTCCGACTGAAAGATGCCCACCCAGGCTCTACCGTTACCATCCTGACCATGGGACCGGGACGTGCAGCCGACATTATTCGTGAAGGACTTTTCCGTGGTGCCGACAATGGTTATCTGCTGACAGACCGTGCTTTTGCCGGTGCTGATACGCTGGCTACTTCGTACGCTCTGGCAACAGCCATCAAAAAAATAGGCGAATATGACATCATCATCGGTGGTCGTCAGGCTATCGATGGAGATACGGCGCAGGTAGGACCGCAGGTTGCAGAAAAGTTAGGACTGACTCAGATTACGTATGCGGAAGAAATCCTGAAAGTAGGTGACGGAAGCATTACCGTGAAGCGTCACATTGACGGTGGTGTGGAAACCGTAGAAGGCCCGCTGCCCATCGTCATCACTGTCAACGGAAGTGCAGCTCCCTGCCGCCCGCGCAATGCAAAGCTGGTTCAGAAGTACAAACACGCCAAAACCGTTACCGAGAAGCAACAGGGCAACCTGGACTATACCGACCTTTACGACACCCGCGACTACCTGAACCTGGTGGAATGGAGTGTAGCAGACGTAAACGGTGATCTGAAACAATGCGGCCTCAGCGGTTCGCCGACAAAGGTAAAAGCTATCCAGAACATCGTGTTCCAGGCGAAAGAGAGTAAAACCATCAGCGGCAGCGACCGTGAAGTGGAAGAACTGATTGTTGAACTGTTGGAGAACCACACTATAGGGTAAGAGGAGAGAAAAGATATGAATAACTTATTTGTATATTGCGAAATAGAAGACGGCATCGTCGCAGACGTAAGCCTCGAACTTCTGACAAAAGGACGCTCGTTGGCCAATCAGTTAAACTGCCAGCTTGAAGCAGTTGTTGCCGGAACCGGTCTCAAAGATATTGAAAAACAGATTCTCCCGTACGGAGTAGACAAACTCCATGTATTCGATGGTGAAGGACTCTATCCTTATACTTCACTTCCCCACACTTCAATCCTCGTGAATCTGTTCAAAGAAGAACAGCCGCAAATCTGCCTGATGGGTGCAACCGTGATCGGTCGTGACCTCGGCCCGCGTGTATCGTCAGCTCTGACCAGCGGATTGACAGCGGACTGTACCTCACTGGAAATCGGTGATCACGAGGATAAGAAAGAAGGTAAGGTTTACAAAAACCTGCTTTACCAGATTCGTCCGGCATTCGGAGGTAACATCGTTGCTACCATCGTCAATCCCGAACACCGCCCCCAAATGGCAACCGTTCGCGAAGGTGTGATGAAAAAAGCCATTCTGTCAGCCGACTACAAAGGTGAAATCATTAAGCATGATGTGAAGAAATACGTAGCCGACACCGATTACGTAGTAAAAGTCATCGAACGCCACGTAGAAAAAGCCAAGAACAACCTGAAAGGTTCTCCGATCATCATTGCCGGCGGTTACGGTGTAGGTTCGAAAGAAAACTTCAACTTGCTGTTCGATCTCGCAAAGGTGTTAAACGCAGAAGTAGGCGCCAGCCGTGCCGCTGTAGATGCAGGCTTCGTTGACCACGACCGTCAGATCGGCCAGACCGGTGTTACAGTACGTCCGAAACTCTATATTGCCTGCGGTATCTCCGGACAAATTCAGCACATTGCCGGTATGCAGGAAAGCGGTATCATCATCTCCATCAACAACGATCCGTCAGCTCCGATCAATACGATTGCAGACTATGTGATCAACGGAACAATCGAAGAAGTTGTACCGAAGATGATTAAGTATTATAAACAAAACAGTAAGTAAGAAATGGCTAACTTTTATTTAGATACTCCGGAACTCAAGCATCACTTGAACCATCCGTTAATGAAGAGAATTGTTGAGCTGAAAGAGCGCAACTATGCTGATAAAGATAAATTCGACTATGCTCCGGTAGACTTCGAAGATGCAATGGACAGCTACGATAAAGTACTGGAAATTGTAGGGGAAATCTGTGGTGACATCATCGCTCCCAATGCAGAAGGCGTCGATCACGAAGGTCCGGTTTGTGCCGACAACCGCGTAACTTATGCCAGCGGAACTGCCCAGAACCTGGATGCCTGCCGTAAAGCCGGGCTGATGGGTATGGCTATGCCCCGCCGCTTTGGAGGTCTGAACTTCCCAATCACTCCATACATCATGGCTGCCGATATCGTGAGCCGCAGTGATGCAGGTTTCGAGAACCTCTGGGGACTACAGGACTGTGCCGAAACCATCTACGAGTTTGCCAACGAAGAACAGAAGCAGCGCTACATCACCCGTGTATGCCAAGGTGAGACCATGTCAATGGACCTGACCGAACCGGATGCAGGTTCCGACCTACAATCTGTCATGCTGAAAGCCACTTACAGTGAAAAAGACCAATGCTGGTATCTGAACGGCGTGAAACGCTTTATCACAAACGGTGATGCCGATATTCATCTCGTATTGGCACGTTCGGAAGAAGGAACACACGACGGACGCGGTCTGTCTATGTTCATCTACGACAAGCGCAATGGCGGAGTTAACGTACGCCGCATCGAGAACAAAATGGGTATCAAAGGCTCCCCTACTTGCGAGCTGGTATATAAAAATGCCAAAGCCGAACTTTGCGGTGACCGTAAACTGGGTCTTATCAAATACGTAATGGCGTTGATGAACGGTGCCCGCCTGGGTATTGCCGCACAATCGGTAGGTTTGTCACAGGCAGCTTACAATGAAGCCCTGGCTTATGCCAAAGACCGTAAACAGTTTGGCAAAGCAATCATCGAATTCCCTGCCGTAGCCGAGATACTTTCTTTGATGAAAGCTAAACTGGATGCTTCCCGTTCACTGCTGTACGAGACAGCTCGTTTTGTAGACATTTACAAAGCACTGGACGACATTGCCAAGGAGCGCAAACTGACTCCGGAAGAACGTGCCGAACAGAAAACATTCGCCAAACTGGCTGACGCCTTTACTCCGCTGGGCAAGGGCATGGGCAGTGAATTTGCCAACCAGAACGCTTACGATTGCATTCAGATTCACGGTGGTTCGGGCTTTATGAAAGATTACGCCTGCGAACGCATCTATCGTGACTCACGCATCACTTCCATCTACGAAGGTACCACCCAGTTGCAGGTTGTGGCTGCTATCCGTTACGTAACGACGGGTGCTTATCTGGCACGTATCCAAGAATACGAGAACATGCCGGTAGCTCCAGAACTGGAAGGCTTGCAGAACCGCCTGAAAAGTATGGCAAGCAAATATGCAGCCTGCGTGACTCAAATCACAGAAGCAAAAGACCAGGAACTGCTCGACTTCTGCGCACGCCGTCTGGTAGAAATGGCTGCCCACATCATCATGGGTCACCTGATGGTTCAAGATGCTTCGAAGAGCGATCTGTTCTCCGAATCGGCTCAGGTATACGTACGTTATGCTGAGGCTGAAGTAGAAAAACATATCAACTTTATTCGCAAATTCGATAAAGACGATCTGGCTTACTACAGAAAGTAAAGAGTTTACTTCAAGACTAAAAAAAGGGATTCGGACAACCGAATCCCTTTTCTTTTTCTACTACCGGAGAGAGGCGAGTTATTTTTATCTCCCGAAAATACCCAATTAATGTCAAATGATTTGGCTATGTGACTGGTTTTTACGAATATTGCAACAAAATTAGAGAGATACCGGATTACGGATCAATATAACACGAAAAAACTTCAGTAAATAATCTATTAAAAGAAAAACAATTATGCGGAAAATCACGTTAGGTCTGATACTATGCAGCATGGTTACGCTTTGCTTTGCCGGTCAAAGACCTTTAGAGGGATTTAAGTATGCCTCGGAAAAAGCCCCGGTGGGCAACGAATGGGAATCACCGGAAAACTTAGCACTCAACAAAGAACAACCGCGCGCCTGGTTCTTTTCCTTCCAGGATGTGGAAAGCGCACGAAAGGTGTTGCCTGAGAACAGTAAATACTGGTTGTCACTGAATGGTGACTGGAAATTCAATTGGGCACCCGATCCGGACTCCCGCCCTAAAGATTTTTATCAAACAACCTTCGATGTTTCAGGATGGGACAATATCCCTGTTCCTTCAAGCTGGAATATTTATGGCATCCAGAAGGACGGAAGCCTGAAATACGGAGTACCCATCTACGTGAACCAACCTGTAATTTTCATGCACAAAGTGAAAGTAGACGACTGGCGCGGAGGTGTGATGCGTACCCCTCCGACCAATTGGACTACTTATAAAGACCGTAACGAAGTGGGTTCGTTCCGTCGCGACTTCGACATCCCGCAGGACTGGGACGGTCGTGAAGTATTTATCAGCTTCGACGGCGTGGACTCTTTCTTCTACCTCTGGATCAATGGACAGTATGTAGGTTTCTCCAAGAACTCACGCAACACAGCCAACTTCAACATCACTCCTTACCTGCAAAAAGGAAAGAACACCGTTGCTGCCGAAGTATACCGCAGCTCGGACGGCTCATTCCTTGAAGCACAGGATATGTTCCGCCTGCCGGGTATCTTCCGTACCGTAGCCCTCTATTCTACTCCGAAAGTACAGGTACGCGACCTTGTTGTAATCCCCGATCTGGACGAGACATACACCAATGGTTCATTGGCTATCAGCGCTGACATCCGTAACTATGGCAAGAAAGCTGCCAAAGGATACCAGATGGCTTATACACTTTATGCAAACAAACTGTATTCGGACGAAAATACCCCCGTTGCCAATGCGGTTGCCAATGCTACTGTGGACCTGGTGAACCCGAACGAAACCGCAGAGGCTGAAAAAGCGATATTGAACGTGCAGTCACCCAACAAGTGGTCGGCTGAGTTCCCTTACCTCTATACACTCGTTGCTGAATTGAAAGACAAGAAAGGCAAAACAATAGAAACCGTTTCAACTACTGTAGGTTTCCGTAAAGTGGAAATCAAAGACACCCCTGCTTCTGCAGACGAATTCGGACTGGCAGGCCGTTACTATTATGTAAATGGCAAGACCGTGAAACTGAAAGGTGTCAACCGCCACGAATCAAATCCTGCCGTAGGTCATGCCATCACTCGCGAAATGATGGAGAAAGAGGTAATGCTGATGAAACGTGCCAACATCAATCACGTACGTAACTCTCACTATCCGGACGATCCGTACTGGTACCATCTGTGCAACAAATACGGACTCTATCTGGAAGATGAAGCCAACATCGAGTCTCACGAGTACTATTATGGAGCCGCTTCACTGTCTCATCCGGTGGAATGGAAAAACGCCCACGTAGCCCGTGTGATGGAAATGGTTCATGCCAACGTAAACAATCCTTCGATTGTCATCTGGTCATTGGGTAACGAAGCCGGACCGGGAAAGAACTTCGTAGCAGCCTATGATGCACTGAAAGCATTCGACTTGTCACGCCCTGTTCAGTACGAACGTAACAACGACATCGTCGACATGGGTTCCAACCAGTATCCTTCCATCGGCTGGATGCGTGGTGCCGTGAAAGGTAATTATGATATCAAATATCCGTTCCATGTTTCGGAATATGCTCACTCTATGGGTAACGCCTGCGGTAACCTGGTGGACTATTGGGAAGCTATCGAGTCGACTAACTTCTTCTGTGGTGGAGCTATCTGGGACTGGGTAGACCAATCGATGTACAATTACGATAAGAAAACCGGAGAGCGCTATCTGGCTTACGGTGGTGACTTCGGTGATACTCCGAATGACGGACAGTTCGTTATGAACGGTATCGTATTCGGTGACCTGGAACCGAAACCACAATATTATGAAGTGAAGAAAGTGTACCAACACATCGGCGTACAACCAATCGATGTAGAAAAAGGACAGTTCGAAGTATTCAACAAGTATTACTTCAAAAACCTTTCGGACTATGAAGTTAAATGGTCACTTTACGAAAACGGTAAGGAAGCACAATCGGGCATATTGTCTATGGGTGAAGTGGCTCCGCGTACCCGTACGCAGATCACGGTTCCTTATCAGTTCAGTAAACTGAAAGCCGATTCGGAATATTTCGTGAAGATTCAGTTCCTGCTGAAAGACAGCATGCCTTGGGCTGACAAGAACTTTGCGCAGGCAGAAGAACAGATACTCGTTAAGGAAGCTACTGCACGTCCTGCCATCAACACTGTAGCATCCGGAAGCGACAAACCGGAAATAATTAGGATTAAAGCGAGCGATATCATTACCATTAAAGGCAATGGCTACACAGCTCAATTCGACATCAAAACAGGTACTATCTACAGCCTGACATACGGAAACGAAAAAGTAATTACTGACGGTAACGGTCCGAAACTGGATGCGCTCCGCGCGTTCACGAACAATGATAACTGGTTCTACTCTCAGTGGTTCGACAACGGACTGCACAACCTGAAGCACTCAGCTACCGGCTTCGATATGACTACCAAAGAAGATGGCACAGTCGTATTGTCATTCACAGTAAAATCCCAAGCTCCAAACGCAGCTAAGATTTTGGGTGGAACGAGCTCCGGCAAGAACAAAATTGAAGAACTGACGGACAAGAAGTTCGGCAGCAATGACTTCAAGTTCACCACCAATCAGGTATGGACTGTCTATAAAGACGGCTCCATCGAACTGGAAGCAAGTATCACATCCAATCAGCCGAGCCTCGTATTGCCTCGTCTGGGATATATGATACGCGTGCCTCAGCAATATGATAACTTCACTTACTACGGACGCGGACCTATTGACAACTATGCCGACCGCAAGGTAGGACAGTTCATCGAGCAACATAAGAACACGGTTGCCGGAGAATTCGTCAACTTCCCCAAACCACAGGATATGGGTAACCACGAAGATGTACGCTGGTGTGCATTGACCAACAACGCAGGCAACGGTGCTGTGTTTGTAGCTACCGACCGCTTGTCGGCTTCGGCTCTGCCCTACTCCGCACTCGACCTGATCCTGGCTTCACATCCGTATCAGTTGCCGAAAGCCGGTGATACTTATCTTCATCTGGATGCAGCCGTAACCGGCCTGGGTGGCAACAGTTGCGGCCAAGGTGGCCCGCTGGAACAAGACCGTGTCTTCGCCAGCCATCACAACACAGGTTTCATCATCCGCCCTGCGGGTAAAGACCTGACTGCAACAGCCAATGTAGCCCCTGCCGGAGAGGTGCCGTTGTCCATTACCCGCAACCGTGCCGGTGCAGTATCTGTATCATCACAGAAAAAGGATGCGGTTATCCTCTACACAGTAGATAAGAGTAAACCCAAAACTTACACCGAACCGATCGCATTACGCAATGGCGGTACAGTGACTGCCTGGTTCAAAGATGCACCTTTCATCAAAGCAACCATGACATTCGACAAGATCGAAAGCATCCAGACGGAAGTGATCTATGCAAGTAGCGAAGAATCGGATGGAGGCGAAGCCAAGAACCTGACCGACGGTGACCCGAATACCATCTGGCACACCATGTTCTCTGTAACCGTGGCTAAACACCCGCACTGGGTAGACCTGGATGCCGGTGAAGTGAAAACAATTAAAGGTTTCACTTACCTTCCACGTCAGGACAGCAGCAACGGTAATGTGAAAGATTACACCATACACGTAAGCCAGGATGGCAAAGAATGGGGTGAACCAATCCTGAAAGGTACTTTCGCAAGAGACCTGAAAGAGAAGAAAGTAATGTTCGAGAAACCTGTAAAAGCCCGTTACATCCGCTTCACCGCTCTGAGTGAACAACGCGGACAAGACTACGCTTCGGGTGCCGAACTGACGATTCTGGCTGAATAAGAGTACGGCCAAGCATAAAAAAACAGAGCCTTTATCGGGGCGGAACAGACACTCTGTCCACCCTTGATAAAGGCTCTGTTTATATCATATAGAGGCTCTGATAGAAACCGGAAAAGCCTCTTTATCCAACACATGAAATAAACCTTTTACCAGTCCTCCATTACACCTTCCCTCTTAAAGACGATAAGCTGATTCCGGAGAGTACTGATTTCACGTCTCATCAGTTCCATCCTTTCCAGCAAATGATGAATGGCATCGATACCCTCCATATTGATGGACAGGTCGTAATACATACGGCTGTATCGTTCCACATCGGGAAGTTGCGACGCAAGCAGATAGTGCTCGCCGCCCTCGGTGCGTACCTCAATCAAGCCACCCTCTTCTAACAGGTCGATAAATGAAGGCTCAATATGACATTTGTGACAGTATTCACTGACTATTATTAATTCGGTCTGCATAGCGCTCTTTCATTATTAGTTCATACTCTGTTGTAACTCTCTGAACAGTTCTTTCTGCCTATCTGTCAGACTCGTAGGTATCTTGACTGAATAAGTGACAATCAAATCGCCAAACTGTCCTTCTTTCTTATATATGGGGAAACCTTTACCCTTCAGGCGTACTTTCGTACCATTCTGGGTTTCGGGCTTTATCTTCAGTTTCACTTTACCTTCCAGCGTATCAACCACCTTTTCACCACCCAGTACGGCAGTATAGAGATCGACTTCCACATCCACGTACAGATCATCTCCGAGACGCTTGAATACAGGATCTTCGGCTATCCGGAAAGTGATATACAGATCGCCTGCCGGACCACCGTTAATACCTTCACCACCGTATCCTTTCAGTTTAATCACCTGTCCGTCGGCTACACCGGCCGGTATTGTGATACGAACCTGCTTTCCATTCACATTCAACACCTGCTTATGGGTCTGTGCCGCATCGCGAAGAGACAGGTGTAGTTCCGCATTAAAATCTTGTCCGCGGAAACCTGAGCCGCCTCGTCCGCCTCCGCCCCTATGCCCGAACATAGACTCGAAGAAATCCGAGAATCCTCCGGCATCACCACCCGAGAATCCTTCTCCATCGGACGAGTACCAATAGGAACCACCGTCTCCGCCAAAGCCGGAGAAGCCGCCTCCACCCGCACCGGCATGCTGGCGGGCCTTCTTTTGCGCTTCGAATTCGTCCGCATGTTTCCAATGTTCGCCGTATTCGTCGTACTTTTTCCTTTTCTCCGGATCGCTCAATACTTCGTTGGCTTCATTAATCTCCTGAAACTTATCCTTGGCGCTTGGGTCATTCGGATTCAGGTCGGGATGATATTTACGGGCTAATTTGCGGAAAGCCTTCTTGACATCATCCTGAGAAGCATTCTTGTCAACTCCGAGAATCTTGTAATAATCTATATAAGCCATGTTTTTTATATATTTAAACCTCTATATTAAGTGTATACAAACAACACGCCAACCGGAGTTTTAGGTTCAATTTTTAGCACAAATTAATAGGAATATCGAGCGGTATGTCCTCTTGAACAGGAAGACGGAACCAGAAGCAGGCACCCTCTTCTACTGCCGTATCGACCCCGATCGTTCCTCCCAGGCGCTCTATGATCACCCGGCAGATGGCGAGTCCCAGCCCCGTGCCCTTAACGAAGGAGTTCAGTTTGACAAAACGTTCAAAAACTTTTTCAGCTTTATCGGCGGGAATACCGATACCTGTATCTTTCACGAAGAAATAAAGTTCATTCCTCTGTCCGTTCAGCCGGTATCCCAACGTAATGGAACCTTCGGCGGTAAACTTCATTGCGTTATTCATCAGATTGATGATGACCTGCGACAAACGCAAACGATCCGTATTGATCACACAGCAGGGTTCCTTTTCAGTAAACAGAATCTGTACCCCCGGGCGTTGGTTCTTCTGCTGCATTTGCAGGCAGATGTCCTCCATCAGTTCGTTGATATCCGTCAGGGCATAGGAAAAATCCATCGTTCCGGCTTCTATCTTCGACAGGTCGAGAATGTCGTCGATAAGCTGCAACAAAAGTTCGTTATTCGAAGTGACAATCCGGATGTACTCCTCTTTCTCTTCGGCATCATCTGTCTGACAGATCAGGTCGGAGAAACCGATGATGGCATTGAGCGGTGTACGTATTTCATGGCTCATATTGGCGAGGAAGGCCGACTTCAGCCGATTGGACTCCTCTGCTTTCTCCTTGGCCTCTTGAAGCATACGGTCTACTTTCAGTTTCTCGGTGATATCTTCAAAGCGCAGCAATCCACCGATAATTTCACCTCCCGTATCACTATAAACGGGGGTAGCGGTAATTTCAAAGTCTACATGATCCACATGGGTAATATGCCTCACCATTTTGCCGGTACTGATGGCCTCCTGAAAAGCACATCTTTTACACGGTTTGTCCCCTCGCCCCGTTGTCCGGTAGCAAGTAGTGCCGGGAATATAATGACGTCCGACAACCAGATTCTTTATATTACTGGTCTCTTCCCATTGCACCTTATAATTTCGGTCAATATAAATCAGGCCGAAATCGATACTTCTTAAAGCCAGTTTCTGTTTACGAACGGCTCCCTCCAGTTGCTCTTTGGCAGCCAAAAGCTCCCTTTCGTACATCTTAAGCTGAGTGATCTCCCAACGGGCCACCAGTAACCATTTGCCCAGTTTGCCCGAAGATATGATTGATTTCACCACAAGGGTATCATGCACTTTTCCATCGGCAGTCACATACCTCTCTTCCGCTTTATAGGGTTTTCCAGCTTTAACGAGATCTTCATCTATTTTACGGTACTGTTTACCCCGTTCTTCACCAAAAATATCGGCATCTGAAAAGCCGACGGCATCTTTGCGGCTGATGCCCGACTGCAACTCGGCCTCCTTATTCCAGTACGTGTACTTGAATTGTTCCTGAATATCCTTCACCATAATAGGAAACGGAAGATTATCTAATATCTCAAACAGGAAGCGACGATAGTCATCGTCTGCCGAAGCCGATTTACGAAGCCGGAAGTTCTGAAAGAGCAGGAAGCAAACGGTCAGAAACAAAAATACGGATAACACATAAAGCCATAGATTATCGGTTACCCCCATTACCAATAGTAGTTTGGTTGCCATAATTGCATATTGTGATGAATTGACGGTAAATATAGAAATTATTCTCCGACTTTCACCACAATATGAAACAAAAGCACCTGTAGGGAACAAAGTTTCGAGATACTACACTTATATCCCCAAGTCTATAGTTTAAATGCGTTTTCAGCGAATATTCATTTTCCTGAACATCTCAAAGTCCTCCTTACGCAATCCGATATCGTCGTAAGCCCGCGGCTCGTTGTGGTCATTCAGGTAAAAGCGGGGGAACTCCGTATAGGACGGGCTTGCCACGGACAGCGAGTCGTTCACATAGGCAGTAGTCACTCCGGCCAGATCGAGTACCGAATGGAACACTACCCGATTCGAAGCGACAGACTTTTGACGGTTTTGCTGTAAAGCAGCGATATGCTCCGGATATTTCTCCCGGTATGTATCCGAAGTCCAGACAATAAACGGCACGTGCAACTGATAATACGAAGGCACAGGCGACGCATGCAGGAAAAGGTGACGGTCGTCGTCAAAAATATCTTCTCCATGGTCCGAAGTATAGAGCATGGCCGAACCGGCATCCTGTTGCTGCAACAAGCCGATCAGCCTTGCCAGGAAATCGTCGGTATAGCGGATGGAGTTGTCATAGGCATTAATCAGATTGTCCCGATACTTAAATTCGGCATCCGCCGGACTGTCGGGCCGGAAAAACGCAGCCCCGGCAGGATAGCGCTCACGGTAGTTAAAGTGCGAACCATAGGTATGCAACACAATGAATTGTTTGCGGTTCCCTTTGGCAAGTTCCTCTTTCACCAATGCCAGCAGGTTGTCATCCGAAAGATTCTGACCAGCGGTCAGCGAATCTTCTTTGATGAAATCGCAATGATCGGCCTCTTTTCCGAAGAAGTCTATAAAAGAATTATTGTAACGCTGATTGGAGAAAAAAGCCGTCTTGAAACCTGCCTCCCTGAAAGCCGTAATAATACCTTTCTGATGGTAGATAGAGTCGAAATTCTCTGCCGAAACGGCGGACATCAGCATCGGAACGCTCTTATGGGTTGTGTTCGACTGGGTCAGCACATTCGTGAAAGCCGTAAGATTGGGTGTTTCCGACAATTTTGGGTTCGTTTCGCGGTCATAGCCATACAACGACCAGTTGAGAGCACGGGATGTCTCCCCCACAACCAGCACGTATATCTCGCGGTCCTCCGCCGGATGGGTGGCAACAGCATGGAAAGTAAAATCCTTCGAAGTCTCTGCATAGTCAAGGGTCTGCGCGTTGCGCTCTACGGCAAGCACCACGTTGTAGCACACATTGACCGGATATAAATCGGTGGTCATCTCATATTTCTTATCCAGCAAGTAGGCAGCTCCCAACGAAAGAAAGCCAATGGCAAGTACTCCCCACGCACGTTTCCGTTGCCTACGAATAAAGTCGACAGAGAGCCTGCGTTTACGAACTATGGAAATCATACCCAGTATCAGGGCGGGTATATACAGTATCACGATCGTAACGAGGGCCGGCAGCAGATTATCGAGCAACTCCATGGCTTCGGAAGAATTGGTCGTAGCCAGATTGAGGAACATATCCACCGCTATGATGGACTGCCCGAACAGATAGAGCAACACGATCTGAAAGGCCCCGAAGAATACAAAAAGAAACAATATCCAGAGCATCTTTCCGCAATTCCTGGACAGGGTCATAATCAGATAATAACAACCCAAAGGTAACAGAACGTTGGCAACCTTGGCCACAAGCGGTAAAGGTTCCGTGAAACACAGTGCTATGTTGGGCACAATCAGCACAAACAAAAACAGGTAGAACAAGTTCTCCTGATTATCGAACCATTTCTTTATCTTATTAAAAAGCTTCATTGATATTAAATATAAATCCGGTCTGGCCTTTTCCAAACCCTAAATCCAATCGTACATTCACTCTCTTCTTGAACTCCCACCGGTAGCCGAATCCATAATTGGGAAGTATATGTTTCACCTCGAACGAAGAAAAGTCGGGAAAAACATTTCCGGCTCCCACCCAGACAGCTACTCCGTTACGTTTCCATACATGCTGCCGGAGTTCAACCTGCATATCCACCACATTCTTGTCACGGAATCTGCCATCGTAATATCCGCGCATGGAATACGAACTTCCCAATGTTGCCATCAATCCCCAGGGCGGATTGCCGTAAGTCAGCAGCGTATGAAATTGTCCGGCAAGTATTCCACCTTTCCACACCTTACGATAGTAGCTTGTGGTCAGCTCCGTACTGCTGAATGCGTAGTCATTCCCCAGAAACGCAGGACTGAAACGCTGGTCTATGCGCAGATAATACCCCTTATAGGCATTCGTGAGGAAGTCCCGAGAATCATACACAAGGGAAAGCCCTGCACTGACGTTGGTCGTACGGGCGTCCATCCCCTGCCAAAGTTCGGGCTTCTCAAAGTTGCGTCCGTCGATATAATCGAAACTTGCCATAGGTCCCAGATAGAAGTTTTTTGCCAAACGGAACATAAAGTCAACTTTCACCTGTGCCTGGAAGCGCTTGTAACTGCTTTCATTTTCGTCATTCACCGCATTCCGGTATCCTATTCCCCAATACAAACTGGGAAAAGAATAAAAATAAAGGTTATAATTCAGCCTGTATTTATCTTTCGGAAAGATATGATTGCCCCGAACGCCCAGCAGATAGAATCCGACAGTGGACACATCGCCATACAATGATACGGTGGAAAGCGGCAGAAGTGTATCGGCACGGTCGGTACGGTATAATCCGGCAGCCACCAGTCCCAGCCCAAGCTTGGTATCACTGGAATAATGCGGACCGCCGATTACACTGAAATCAAACTTCTTGTTCTTCTTCTCCTTATTGGCATCATTGAAGTAATCAAGGAATTTCTTTAAAAAACTACGCTTCACCGCAGCAGAGTCGGCAACGACAGCAGTAGAGGCGGAATCCTCCGCAACAGGAATATACGTAATCGGTGAGAGACTATCGTTGCAGTTCTCCCCCTGTGCCAAAGATACAGTCCACAGTGCGGAAAAGCATCCAAGTAATAGCCAGTTTTTGTGTTTAGGTTTCATATATTGTTCCCTCTTAAGAAAACTCAATCTACAAAAGTAGTTTTATCATTCCTTGTTACAATCATATTACATTCTCTTTTATCATTTATTGCCTCCATTTAACACTTAATAAACGAAAAAAGTTCAGAATATGCCATATAAAGCAACATCAAATTCTAAAAACTTGTAAACGACACATAATATCAGCTAATAAAACTACCCTATTATTCTTTAAGTAAATTAAATCCGCTTTATTTGCATTATACAACTTAACACATTCCCCAACCTTAAACAATGCTTCCATTATGAAACGGAATTACTGGCTTTTGGCCATTGTTTTCTTGCTTTCCACCCTGCACGCTCAGGCAGGTGAATGGATACGGATCAACCAACTGGGCTACCTCCCCCAATCTAAAAAGGTAGCCGTATTTATGAGTGAAGTACCGGTTGAAGTGAACAACTATTCACTGGTCGATGTATTCACCGGAAAAACGGTACGCACTTTCACATCTCCCCGGAAGACAGGCCCGATCGGACAAATGAAATCAACCTACCGGCTGGACTTCAGTACCTTTGATACACCCGGAACTTACTATCTGAAAGCCGGAAAAGCAGTATCGCCCCACTTCCCCATCAACCACCGCGTATACAACGGAACGGCCGACTTCCTGCTGAATTACATGCGCCAGCAGCGATGCGGTTACAACCCCTTCCTGAAAGACAGTTGCCATGTACATGACGGCTTTATCGTGTATCATCCCACAAAGACCGGACAGCACACCGATGTCCGGGGAGGATGGCATGACGCGACCGACTATCTGCAATATACCACAACCTCGGCCAATGCCATTTACCAGATGATGTTTGCCTATCTGCAAAACCCGGAAGCTTTCGGCGATGCTTACGATGCTGCCGGACACCCTGGAGCTAACGGCATCCCGGACATTGTGGACGAAATAAAATGGGGGCTCGACTGGTTGAACCGGATGAACCCTGCCCAAGGAGAACTTTACAACCAGATTGCCGATGATCGGGACCATGCAGGGATGCGCCTGCCCGGCAAAGATTCGGTGGACTACGGCTACGGACGAGGACAAGGGCGCCCGGTTTACTTTTGCAGTGGTGAGCCTCAGGTTCGCGGCAAATTCAAGAATGCAACCACCGGAGTGGCCAGTACCGCAGGCAAATTCGCCTCTTGCTTTGCACTGGGGGCAAAGGTACTGAAAGATTTCTATCCGGACTTCGCCCAAGAAATAGCCTCTAAAGCAGATAACGCCTATCAGGAGGGTATAAAGAAACCCGGTCCCTGCCAAACGGCCTCGGTAAAGTCACCCTATATTTATGAAGAAGACAATTGGGTGGACGATATGGAACTTGGAGCCATGGAACTGTTCAAAGCTACCGGCGACCCCAAATATCTGGAGCAGGCAGTAGAATACGGAAGGCGTGAACCGGTGACACCGTGGATGGGTGCCGACAGTGCCCGCCACTACCAATGGTATCCGTTTATGAACATGGGACACTACTGGGTAGCCAAAGCTTCGGGCAACGAGCGCCTGCGCGACGAATTTATCCGGAACCTGCGAACCGGAATACAGCGAACGTATGAAAAAGCCGTCGGTAGTCCTTTCCTGCACGGCATACCTTATATCTGGTGTTCGAATAACCTGACCACCGCCATGCTTACGCAATGCCGGCTTTACCGTGAGCTGACAGGCGACACGACTTATGAAGAGATGGAAGCCTCTCTGCGCGACTGGCTCCTGGGGTGCAACCCGTGGGGAACCAGCATGATTGTAGAGCTACCTTTATCCGGAGATTATCCGATACAGCCTCACTCTTCATTGCTGAACGCAGGAGTAGGCAACACTACCGGCGGACTGGTGGACGGCCCGGTATACCGCACCATTTTCGAAAGTCTCCGAGGAGTGAACATGGAGGGCATTCCGGGAATGCCCGGACAGGATTACGAACGTTTCCAACCGGACTTAATGGTCTATCACGACGCCCTTCACGATTATTCGACCAACGAACCGACCATGGACGGAACCGCTTGCCTGACCTACTACTTATCTTCTTTGCAGAAAGACGGAATGAAGCAGGCAAACGCAGCAGCAGATAAGAACATCTACAGCAATGGCGGCATTGTACGTACCGACCCGTCCAAAAAACAAATCACGCTCGTATTCACCGCCGCCGATAGAGCGGACGGAGCGGACACCATCATCAGTACCCTGAAAAAGCAAGGTATCAAAGGGGCATTCTTCTTTACCGGAGAATTTTACGAACTCTATCCGGACGTAGTGCAACGCCTGCTGAAAGAGGGGCACTACGTCGGCAGTCACAGTTACGGACATTTGCTGTACAGCCCGTGGGAAAACCGCGATTCGCTGCTGGTGACGCGCGAAGAGTTTGAAAAAGATCTGTTGAAAAGCTACGAAGTGATGCGAAAGGCCGGCATTGAATTTAAAGATGCTCCGCTCTATATACCGCCTTACGAATATTACAACCGGCAGATTGCAGCGTGGGCAAAGAATATGGGCATCCAGGTGGTTAACTTCACCGCCGGCACAGCCAGCAATGCCGACTATACCACACCGGACATGAAGAACTACCGGAGCAGCCAGGCAATCTACGATAAAATCCTTTCGGTAGAAGCTGCCGAAGGATTGAACGGTCACCTGATGCTGATCCATTTCGGGACGGACGCCCGCCGCACGGATAAATTCTATAAAGGTCACCTTGAACGGTTGATTAAAGTCCTGAAGAATAAAGGATATAAATTTGTCCCACTGCGAGAAGCCGTTGGCATATAATTCAGTTACAAGATAAAGGTTAGTTAAGAAGGTTATCATAATAGGTATTTAAGGTAGACAATCGACCGGATTGTTTTCAGTAAACAAACCCCTCCACCCCCAAGGAGCGTGGTTTGAATAAGCGAAGGTCCGCGCCTGCGAAGGTCCGGACCTTTATTATGCCCTCCCTCCAAGGCCGGCTCCGTTTCTCCGAGACATCTGTTTGCCGAGTTACACAACTGGTATGCCATATCTCCTAAAAGAGAAGGAATTTGCCTCCCGGACAAAAATAAAACGCTATACAGTAAGGTTTCTCCCATGAAATATTTATCTTTACCGTCACAACTTTAATCATACGGATATGAAAAACAAGATACTCCCGCTACTGCTACTTCTGGGAAGTACGTATGCCACAGCACAAACCGTAATTGAAAACCCTTCTTTCGAAACACGCCAGGGAAGTGCACACACCATCTCGAAGATAGAACTATCTCCGACAGAAACCCGGCTCACGATACGGACGGTATTCCGCCCCCAATGGTGGACCAGCATCGACAGCCTGACTTATATTTATGCCCCCGAAAGCAGAAAGCAATTTTATCCTCTCCGCATAGAAGGGCGCAAATTTGGCGAACGCGTAACGACTCCCGCCTCAGGAATAATAGAAAACGACTGTGTCATCACCTATCCTCCCCTGCCCGAAGGCACAACCCGGATAGATTGGATGGAGGACGATCTTAAATCGGAAACCAACACCTATGGCATTCTGCTGGTGAAACCGCAGGAGACCAAAGAGCAGGCCTTCCTTCGCGAAATCCGTGGAAACTGGCAGCAGACAGATGCAGGAAACGGATGGGACATCGGAATTTACGATTCACTTGCCATCATGGATAACCGGTTCTGGAAATATGAACTTTGCCGGAAACAGGGGAAAAAGCTCAAACTGAATTTAAGGAATGAAACTGACGGACAGTGCCAACTTGAAATAACACAAGAAAAAGACGGCAACATACGCATCGGCAAAAACGGTGAAAAAGAGAAAAAGTATATCCGCGCCGGACTGCCCCATCGAAATTACGCATCGGTAACAACTGCTTCCACTACTCCCCGGACTGATTTTTTCCGGAAAGATACGGCTCACATACGTGGTTTTCTGGATGGATACAACCCGCAGTTAGGATTTACCACCGCCCTGATCTATACAGACAATCATATCACCCGCGAGAGTAGTCCCGCCCTGGTGACCATCCATCCGGACGGACGTTTCGAGTCGGACTTCATTGTCAATTATCCTGGGGTACATCACCTTAGTCTGGGCAGCTGTTGGATAGGGTTTTATGTCAAACCGGGCGAAACACTGATCCTTTACCTCAGTTGGGAAGACCTGCTGGACTACAACCGGCAAAGAAGGTTGAAACCCATGCTGACAGAAACTCAATATATGGGGGCTTCAAGCACTTTCAACCAAGAATTGATGCCTTGTGAACCGCTCTTCTCAAGAGACTTCAACATCCTGTTGAAAGCATGCGGCACGCTGACTCCCGATGAATTTAAAGCACAGCAAAAGCCGATGTACGACCTGTGGATGCATCGGCTCGACTCGTTGGAACAATCAAAAACGCTGCAACCCGAAGGAATGCAAATGCTGAAGAATAATGTGAAAATGATGTACGGCAGCTGGCTTCTCGATTTTATCCTGCAAAGAGACATGAATGCCCACAAAGATACCACCAACGCGATATTAAAAATAAAAGAGGCTCCGGACTATTATGATTTCCTGAAAGAAATGCCGCTCGATGACGTCCGTGCCATCGGTTGCAGTTCTTTTTCAACCTTCATCAACCGACTTGAGTATATGAACCCTTTAAACCGGGCAAGTTGGCAAATCAAGATCGGCACAGACGACCATGTGAAAAAATATGCGGAAAGCTGGCAAAAGAAAAAGGAGATATTGGAGGACACGACAGGAATCCCATTCCCAATGGCCGGAGAACTCATTCTCACCCGTTCTTACCCCTTCCTGGCCGGAACTCTCAAGGATGGGAAAAAAGCTTTCACACTACTCAATATCCTGAAAAGCTATTTACACGAGCCATTCCTTATGGCAGAGTCCGAACGTATGTACCGTCAGATTTATCCGCCACAAGGGAACCAGCCACAAGAACTTCCGGCAGGGAAAGGAACGGATATCATCCGCAAAATCGTAGCACCTTATCATGGAAAATTGGTGGTCATTGACTTTTGGGCAACTACTTGCGGGCCTTGCCGTGCCAGCATCGAGCATCATGCAGATTTGCGAAAAGAGTACCGGAACAGTCCGGATATCAAGTTCATCTTCATCACCAGTGACAGTGAATCACCTGAAAAAGCTTACAACGATTATGTAGAGAAGAATCTGAAAGAAGAAGTCATATTCCGCCTTCCGCAAAGCGACTATAACTATTTGAGGGAGCTATTCCACTTTAACGGTATCCCCCGTTACGTATTACTGGCCCGGGACGGAAAACTGCTGAACGGGGATTTTCCGATGTACAACATCGAAAAATTCCTGAAAGAATCTAAAATAAGAAAAGAATAAGAAGACTTCACCACGGAGTAACACAGAATCCCAAAGAATTTAATTTCTATCATTCTCCCTCTGTGAGACTCTGTGCTACTCCGTGGTGAGCATCTGGCGCTATTGGATGCAATCCTATTTTTTCAATATCCGGATAAACGTATCGATGTCCTCCTCCGTTGTGTCAAACGAAGTAACCAAACGAATTTCATCCGCCTCTTCATTCCAAAAATAAAAAAAGTAAGATTGCAGCATACGATCTATTTCGGCGCGAGGCATGGTCAGGAATAATTGGTTACTTTCCACCTTTTGGGTGAAACGCACACCGGGAATCTGCTTCAAAGCTTCATAGAGACGTTTGGCCATCGCATTGGCATGCATTGCGTTCTTCAACCACAGTTCCTCTGTCAGATAAGCCGTGAACTGGCAGGAAAGATAACGCATCTTCGATGCCAGTTGAGCCGATTGCTTGCGTACGAATCGAGCTTCCGCTTTCAACGAATCATCAAATACGATCACACACTCTCCCATCATCAATCCGTTTTTGGTTCCGCCAAAACTGAGCACATCAATACCGCAATCTACGGTCAATGCTTTCAGTGAAAGGCCGAGGGCAGCACAGGCATTGGCTATACGTGCACCATCCATATGTACCCGCATCCCGTGTTGGTGGGCCAGTGAGGTAATTGCTCTCAACTCTTCCGGCGTATAAATAGTACCCAACTCCGTACACTCCGAAAGATAAACAGCGCCCGGCTGCGAATGGTGCTGGTCACCAAAGCCATGCAGATAGGGAGCGATCAGTTCAGGTGTCAATTTTCCGTCGGGAGTGGCTACGGGACGGATCTGGCAACCGGTCATCTTCACCGGAGAACCACATTCGTCTACATAAATATGTGCAGTTTCAGCACAAATAATAGAATTATAAGGACGAGTCAACAGTTGCAAAGCAATGACATTACTGCCTGTTCCATTGAAAACAAACAACGGCTCACAGTCGGCAACAAATATTTCTTTAATTTTCCGGACAGCTTCTTTTGTCCACGAATCGTCACCATAGCCCAGCGCATGATCTTGATTAGCCCGTGTCAGAGCTTCCATGATGGCAGGGTGTACACCCGAATTATTATCAGAGGCAAAACTTCTCATAGTCTATAAAGATAAATTTTTCTGCAAAGGAAGAAAATTATTCGCAGAAAAAGAAAAGATTTCCCCACAGACTACACGGAGGGCACAGAGGTTTTCTGATATTATATCCTCAGCTGATGAATGGACAATCCAAAATAGGAATGAATCGGTTCCACCACAGATTACACGAATTTTCACCGAATCTTTAGTCCTAAATATCAACGAATAATTTTAAATATCAACGGAATAAATTATTAATCTGTGGAAATCTGTGTAATCTGTAGTGAAATCAAACTCACTCAGGAATGAAACTTCTTCTTACGCAGCCAATAATCCAATCCGAGCAGGAGCAGAACCAAAGTTGCAATATAGCTATAGAAAACCATCATCGGAGAAGCGGTATCAGACCAATCGACTCTGGACAAACACTCCTTTAAGTTGAATTCTAATTTGAAAACGAGTGTATAGACCGCCATCCCTATCAATAGCAATATACCCAGAATCATGCCGCAAAGCATAGTCCGTTCTTTCCGTTTCCGCTGTTTTTCGGCCTCCAGTCGAACCTGTTCCATCATCCGGTAATTAAAATTGGACGGCAGATTACCAGGTTGCCTTTTCCGAAGGGCCTGCTTCAATGCATTTTCCGTACATTTCTTATTTGCTTCCATAATTACTCATCTCCGTTCATTAATAAATAAATCTTTTTGCGGGTACGGTGCAACTTCACCTTGACATTTCCCGATGAAAGTTTCAGCACCTCTCCTATCTCCTCTATCGACTTCTCTTCAAAATAGAAAAGTGTAATCAAGACTTTTTCCTCAACATTCAGCAAGTCGATGGCTTGAATCAGTTTCGCAGTCCGTTCTTCGTCATCGGTAGGACAAAGTATTTCGTCGGCCTTTTCATCGGGTACATTATTTATGGTACCTTCCTCAATATAAAGAAATTCCTGTTTCTTTTTGCGGGTAGCGGATACAGCCGCATTATAAGCAATCCGATAAAGCCAGGTAGAGAAGCGGCACTCTCCCTTATAACTGTCAAGACAGCGGAAGGCTTTCAGAAAAACATCCTGTACCAACTCTTCCGCATCTTCGGGACAACCGACAATCTGCACAATCAGCACATAAAGCGGACGGCTGTAACGGTCGAGAAATACAGAAAAAGCTTCTGTGTCCCCGTTCAGTATCCGTGCTATGTATTGTGTTTCTTCGTTCTGTACCATGATATTCGGTTAGACGCAAGCGAATCAGAAAGGTTACAGGCAAAAAAATATTTTTTTCTTTGTAACCTTTCCGTAGTCTATTGCGTCAAACAGTGCAAAGAACGGAATTATTCACTTAAAAACATACGATCATGATGGATTTCATTACAGTCCCCTTAGTTGTGGGCATCATTACCTTAGGTATTTACAAATTGTTTGAACTTTTTGCGTGCAGACGCGAACGCATCACTCTTATTGAAAAGTTAGGAGAGAAAATGTCAGAAGGCAATCTCGAACTGAATGGGAAGATTTGTTTGCCTGACTATAACCGTTCTCAATTGTCATTCGGAACCTTAAAAGGTGGCTGCCTGCTATTGGGAGTAGGACTGGGGCTATTAACCGGTTTCATTATCAGTTACGTAAGCATCTCTCCATATGACTTTGGTAGATTCGACAGGGGATATACCCGCGAAATGATAGGAGTTATCTACGGATCATGCACACTTCTCTTCGGAGGAGCTGGATTAGTGACTTCTTTTTTGATAGAACGGAATTTCTGCAATAAAAAGAAAGAGGAATAAAAAATAATCCCCGGAATACAATACCAATGGACTGTTCCGGGGATTTTTTTCATAATAAGCAGCATCATCTACCCAATATAAACATTTACACAGAGGTAAACATAAAGTTCCTCCTCTTCTTGTTCAAACTCAATCTTATCTTCTCTGGCTAACCAGCCCAGAGCTGCCCCCAATTCCTTATCCTTCAACCCGGATTTCCTTTTCAGGTTACCATAACTCCATTTGTCATTGTTGCTCAACAATTGCCAAACTTTTCCGGCATTCAAGCCGATTTCATTTTTATCCATTTGATACAAAAGTTTAAAGGTTAAAACACATAAAGTTACTATTTACGCGGTGTAAGTTAACAAAATTATGTAAGCATTGTTACTACAAAAACACTAAAAACATACTACATACGATATTTTTAACATAAAATCTATCTTATATACCAATATACCAAGGTTATTAGCATACGTTAAATATACAACTTTTTGATATAATCACCTGTTATTGCATCATTGAATAACCTAAACTGAATGATAGATATGGGAAAGAAGGTAGCAGAACAGCTTGTCGACACTCTGATTGAGGCAGGCGTCAGAAGAATTTATGCAGTAACAGGCGACAGCCTGAACGAAGTGAATGAAGCCGTCAGGCAAAACGAAGCAATGAAGTGGATACATGTACGTCATGAAGAGACCGGTGCGTATGCCGCAGGTGCGGAAGCACAACTGACCGGACTGCCGGGATGTTGTGCAGGAAGCAGCGGACCGGGACATGTCCATTTAATCAATGGGCTTTACGATGCTCACCGTTCGGGAGCTCCTGTGATAGCCATTGCCTCAACTATTCCAACCGGAGAATTCGGAACTGAATATTTTCAGGAAACCAATACGATCAAGCTATTCAATGACTGTAGTTTCTATAACGAAGTAGCTACTACTCCCCAACAGTTTCCCCGCATGCTGCAATCGGCCTTGCAAACAGCCACTACCCGAAAAGGAGTAGCCGTAATCGGGCTTCCCGGTGACTTGGCAAAGAAACCGGCAGCCCAAGTAGAGTCCTCTGAACAGATTTATCCATTAGCTTCGTCCGTATGTCCGGCCGAAGAAGACCTGATCCGGATGGCCGGCATGCTGAATCACTACGGACGCATCACCTTGTTTTGTGGTATAGGCTGTAAAGGAGCACATGAGGAAATCATCCGGATGTCCGAGATTCTAAATGCTCCTGTCGCGTATACTTTTAAAGGAAAAATGGAAGTACAATATGACAATCCCTATGAAGTAGGTATGACCGGACTGCTGGGTATGCCTTCCGGCTATTACAGCATGCACGAAGCAGAAGTGCTTGTCATGCTCGGAACCGATTTCCCCTATTCCGCCTTTTTACCCGATGATATAAAAATCGTCCAGGTGGATATTAAACCCGAAAGACTGGGACGACGTGCCAAAGTGGATCTGGGGCTTTGTGGAGATATACGCTCTACTCTTCGTGCCTTATTGCCCATGCTACAACAGAAAAAGGATGACTCTTTTTTACGCAAACAGCTGAAACGTTACGAAGGAGTAAAGAAAGATCTGGCTGCCTATACGGAAGATAAAGGCAAAATGGATCAGATTCATCCGGAATATGTGATGTCCGAAATCAATAAGATTTCATCCGATGACGCCATCTATACGGTAGATACAGGTATGACGTGTGTATGGGGAGCCCGCTATCTGCAAGCGACCGGAAAGCGGCACATGCTGGGCTCTTTCAATCATGGTTCGATGGCAAATGCCCTGCCCCAAGCTATAGGAGCAGCGTTGGCTTGCCCGGACAGACAGGTAATCGCCCTTTGTGGTGACGGAGGATTATCCATGACATTGGGAGATCTGGAGACTGTGGTACAATATAAACTCCCTATAAAAGTGATTGTGTTCAACAACCGGTCCTTGGGAATGGTAAAACTGGAAATGGAAGTAGACGGACTGCCGGATTGGCAGACGAATATGCTGAATCCTAACTTCGCACAAGTAGCCGAAGCAATGGGTATGACAGGCTTCAATGTTTCCGATCCGGAAGAGGTATTAAATACATTATGTAATGCATTCGAACTGGAAGGTCCCGTATTGGTAAATATCATGACCGACCCGAATGCTTTGGCCATGCCTCCGAAAATAGAATTAGGCCAAATGGTAGGCTTCGCCCAATCCATGTATAAACTACTGATCAACGGACGCTCACAGGAAGTTATCGATACGATCAATTCGAACTTTAAACATATCAGAGAGGTATTTTAATGATGAACAGGGTTGGGTGAATGATGAATGGTAAACGATGAACGGCAAATAATGGATAATTATGATCCACACCTTGCGTTCATCGTACACCATTCAACATTCATCATTTATCATGTACAGCCTTTAGCAACCACGCCAATTGTACTCCCAGGTCTTTCATATTTCTCAACCCTTCTGCATCATCATAAACTTCTCCCGGCATTTCACCAATACCGAAGTTCCAGTAAGTAGATCCGGGAACAATCATTCCGCTTCCGAGCATGAAACGGTTAAGTTCATCATAAACCGTTACGGCACCACCTCTGCGGACACTAATCACGGCAGCTCCAACTTTACGTGTCAGTGTACGCCCTTGTCCGATAGTGGTCAACCCCAATCGGTCCATAAAAGCTTTCATCTCCGCGCTCACACTACCATAGTAAGTAGGTGATGCCAGAATTATTCCGTCTGCCTCCTGGGCTTTTCGGATAAACTCATTCATTGGGTCGGTCTTGATGACACATTGTCCGTCCTTTGTCTTGAAACAAGTATAACATGAAGCACAGCCACGCAGCAACTTCCCACCCAACTGTACCAATTCGGTTTCTATACCGGCTTCCTGTATAGGTTTAAACACTTCATTAATTAGCATCTCTGTATTGCCACCTTTACGGGGACTTCCGTTAAACGCCACAATTTTCATTTTGTCTGTTCTTTTATAGGTTTAAAATGCAAATATAAATTAGTAAAATATGTTAGAGTAAAAGTGCCCTTGGTTCCGGCCCTCCTATTTTGTTTTATTATTGATACACAAGCATAATTTAACACAAATTACCGTGATGATCTCTAAATTTACAAACCAGATAAAGGTAAACGAAAACGATGTAATGTACCCGCCTCATCGCGGATTTATCTGACTCACATCCACAGCGATAACACCTTTATGAGGAGCTACATATATTCCTCGGCGAGTACATCCGCCTACTATGTAAAGCGTATTTTTCCAATAAAAAAGTCCTGCGCTCTCTAAATCCAAAGCAGCCAGTTCGTAAATACGCATAGTATTTGTTTTTATATCGTAAACTTGTAAATTACGGTTCTCAAAAATATAGATACAATCGCCATCAGAAGCCAAGCCGGGATAAGAAACTCCGTCTTTCAGATCACATAACCGTTGCCATTTTCCTGTCCGCAGGTCATAACTAACTGTAAACCACATCGGTGCTGTACGGTAACCACCAAAAAAGTAAACTTTATCTCCCACCAGAATGCCATTCATCCTACCACACCATTCGGCAGGAATTGTGTTTTCCAGTTCATACCAAACGCCCCCTTTCAGGTCAAGCATATGTATCTGATTAGAAAACATCTTCTCCTTTACCGCCCCCCCCATCATATAGAGGCATTCATCATAAATGAATGAAGCGAAGTCAACTGCCTGATGAGGATTCACAGGATCAACATACAAAGTATCTTTATTCAGATCATAAACCTCCATTGTAGCATCTGTATATTCCAACTGTCGATTGGTGGATAATCTTTTTCCACCCAAAACAAATATTTTATTCTTATAAAATTGAGCGGTATGTCCCGCACGAGGCACAAAACCTTTCGCACATTTTTTCCACACATCCGATGCAATGTCATATACATACATATTATTGGAACGATATTCCCAAGCTTCAGTACCTTGCCTGTATTTATTGGAAACCATTCGGACAAGAGTCTCATCCCCCGCAACCACATAAATTTTGCCATCGTGCAGAAACCCACCAAAAGAATATAAAGGTTTAGGTAAAGAAGCCAACGAAGTCCATTCCAGAAAGAAGGGTGGACGCTCTCCACTAACTACCACTTCATGCAATAATTGGGGAAGTTCATACATGGACACTTTATACTCAAGATGCCGTAACTCGGATAATGTACATTTAAAAGACGAGTAGCCGACATACGAGAAAATAATGGTATCGCTGAGCCCCATCTTATTATGTGCAAATCGAAATTCTCCTTTAATGTCCGTCACTCCAATTCCTATGGAATCTTTCTGCATATAGATATTCACACCGGACAAAGGCTGTCCTTTTTTTCCATCTACAACAATCCCCCTGATCTGAGCCCTGCTGACTGATATTTCTAAAAAAAGAATACATAGGAATAAAACTATACGCATACACATTTTATATTATAATCCACATCAATTATTCCCGAACCGGAGAAATGAAAATCACCACAAAAGCAATAATCCATAGAGAAATACTATGTGTCTCCATTTTAATTAGCTTTGGTTTATATCTACGAATATACACAATCCTACAACCACGTCCAAACGTTCTGCAAAATATCCGCAAAGGTCAACAAAAAAAGCTGCTTCCGTTTCCGAAAGCAGCTTTCTTTTTTCAATCCTGGGAATAAATTACATCATTCCACCCATTCCTCCCATTCCGGGAGCGCCCATCGGCATTTCGGGTTTATCTTCTTTCTTTTCTACAATCACACATTCGGTAGTCAGGAACATACCAGCAATAGAAGCTGCATTTTCCAAAGCCACACGAGTCACTTTAGCAGGATCTACCACACCGGCTGCATGAAGGTTTTCGTAAACATCCAAACGGGCATTATAGCCATAGTCACCTTTACCTTCACGAACTTTCTGAACTACTACAGCACCTTCTTTACCGGCATTGGCTACAATCTGACGCAACGGTTCTTCGATAGCACGTTTAATGATTTCGATACCGGTTGTTTCGTCGGCATTGTCGCCTTTCATACCTTCCAAAGCATCGATTGCACGGATGTAAGTTACGCCACCACCCGGTACGATACCTTCTTCAATAGCAGCACGAGTAGCGCGAAGTGCATCATCCACACGATCCTTCTTTTCTTTCATTTCTACCTCAGAAGCAGCACCTACGTAAAGAACAGCTACACCACCTGACAGCTTAGCCAGACGTTCCTGCAATTTCTCACGGTCATAATCTGATTTAGTAGCAGCAATCTGAGCCTTGATCTGGTCGCAACGTTCTTTGATGTTTTCTTTAGCACCGGCACCGTTTACAATTGTAGTGTTGTCTTTAGAAACAGTCACTTTGTCAGCAGTACCTAACATTTCGATAGTAGCCTGCTCCAGTTTCAGACCCTTTTCTTCGCTGATCACCACACCACCGGTCAATACGGCAATGTCTTCCAGCATTTCTTTTCTGCGGTCACCGAAGCCCGGAGCTTTTACTGCACAAATCTTCAACTGAGAACGCAGACGGTTCACTACCAATGTAGTCAATGCCTCACTATCTACATCTTCCGCGATAACCAACAAAGGACGGCCTGACTGTACAGCCGGTTCGAGGATAGGCAAGAAATCTTTCAGGTTAGAAATCTTCTTGTCGTAAATCAGGATGTAAGGTTTCTCCATCTCACATTCCATCTTCTCCGTATTAGTCACGAAGTAAGCCGACAGATAACCGCGGTCGAACTGCATACCTTCTACCACACCGATAGTAGTATCAGTACCTTTAGCCTCTTCAATAGTAATTACGCCATCTTTAGAAACTTTACGCATGGCATCAGCAATCAGTTTACCGATAACCGGATCATTATTAGCGGAAACAGTAGCAACCTGCTCGATCTTGTCATAGTTATCACCAACTTTCTCTGCCTGATTTTTAATAGAATCAACCACTTTGACAACAGCCTTGTCAATACCACGTTTGATATCCATAGGGCTTGCACCGGCAGTTACATTCTTCAAACCTTCTGCTACGATAGCCTGAGCCAAAACAGTTGCAGTAGTTGTACCGTCACCGGCATCGTCACCTGTTTTAGAAGCAACTTCCTTTACCAACTGTGCACCGGTATTCTGGTAAGCATCTGTCAGTTCAATTTCTTTTGCCACTGTCACACCATCTTTAGTGATGTGAGGAGCACCGAATTTTTTCTCAATAATTACATTACGTCCTTTCGGGCCCAGTGTTACTTTTACCGCATTTGCCAAAGCATCAACACCTTTTTTCAATTGATCGCGAGCTTCGATATTGAATAATATTTCTTTTGCCATAATGATTTTACTATTTAATTAATTGATTAAACACTACGTTTATTAACCCAAAACAGCGAGAACATCGCTCTGACGCATGATAAGGTATTTTGTACCTTCTACTTCAAGTTCTGTTCCGGCATACTTTCCATAAAGAACCGTATCGCCTGTTTTTAATACCATTTCTTCGTCTTTCGTACCGTGACCAACTGCCACAACTTCACCCTTCAAAGGTTTCTCTTTTGCTGTATCAGGAATAATGATACCACCAATTGTTTTTTCTTCTGCAGGTGCAGGGAGTATCAGCACTCTGTCTGCTAATGGTTTAATGTTCATAGTTACTTTTTATTTTTTATATGTTATACTTATTATAGTAATATTTTGTCCTTTTAGCAGGACGAATAACCTATTGCGAAAAGTGTGCCAAAAGGGAAGAATGATTGTTTGTCAGAGAAGGACTGCCAAAATGACTGATGACATTGGAAAAACAGGCGCTTACTTAATAGGTAAGAGAATTTATTTTATGGACATATGCTCTTACGGGTAGTTTTGAGTTAAATTCATAATCTCATGGCAAGAAACAGTCATATAGATATATATTATTTTATAATAAGGAATTATATTTACTTTAAAAATCATTCATAGATAACAATTTAATAAAAAGAACTGGTGTAAAAGGCAAATATTAAATAGTTTCATTTAAAAAAAAAGAAAAGAAATATTTTGGATACATTAAAAATTATCCATACATTTGCAACGATAAAATGAATGACTTATCATTCTCTTACCTATTAAGTATGAGAAAAGTCTTTTCCTAATCTTTATTATTACGTTATCGTATAACGCCTCTGTAAGAGGTAAGAGCGTAGCGTGCCTTATCAACAAATCATTTTTAATTTCTTATCAAAACGCTTTGTAACCTCAACATTGCTGTTTTTGTATTACGCCAACTTACACAAGGGGGGAGTATCTCCCATTCGATTATTCATCAAAGCAATAACAAATACTCAACATTATGAAAACATTAAAACTATTGTTTATTACTGCATTGTCTGCAATGACTCTAAGTTGCAGCGAAAAAGCTACAACAGAAATCCCTGAAACAGAATTGAGAAACATCAGTTGTACCACTCAATTAACAACTCATTCTTCCGCCCAAACAAGAGGATCCGCACCAACAAGTCTGGACGAGGACCATTTCGTGCTGTATGCATTCAAAAAAAACGGAGAAGGTAACTTTAGTTATGAAGAGGCTAAACACCCAGCAGCTGCCATTAATGGGGAAACCTGGAAATATAATGCTGCATTTCCGGTAGGTACCTATAAATTTATTGCATTTTACAATCTGGACGAAAGCAACCGAACTAATCTCAATGAAATTATAGAAAACATAAAAAATATAAGTTGGGAGACTGTATTAAAAAGTATCGTAATTACCCATTACCCCTCTACCACTTCCCAATACCAAACGGACATGAATGAAATTTTCTGTGGTAATACGGAAGAGATAAATATTTCCAGTGGTGTAGGCGGAGATGACAATGAAATAAAAATAGAATTAACTTTGGCACGTATTGTATCACGCATAGATATTAAGTTTATCAAAGTAGCGTCAAACAATCCCACAATAGAAGTACCATATAAAACAGGTAATATATTTGGAAGTACAGAGGCGAACCCATTGACATCGTTGATCTTCAAGCCAACAAATATCCCTCTCAAATATAACCTTTATGGAGAAAATCCGGACTATACAGCAGGCACCCCATGTGAAGTAACCTACAATACTCCTACATTTCGATATGGAGAATCCGGCGCGGATGCAGTAAAGTCAACAGAGTACCAACCATTCCCTAAAGATGCAGATGCAATCAACCAAAATATGGAAACTAATATCAAAAATGGTATAGCAAACGGTGGAGCCTACTTTATGGGATCTTACTTACTACCATTTTCACCATCTGTTTCTCAAACGCTGAACGCCAACATTCAACTTAACAAAGCAAATCAGGAAAGAACGATCAAAGTCCCTTCGTTCACAGTCACCAAAAACTATGTTTCTGTGATTACCATTAAATTAAATTCTTCGACTGAAGCCGAAAACAATGGTGAAGGTAATGATGACGAACATCTATTCAACCCAAAATCTACTTTCATTGTAGAAATAGAAAAAACTTATGACGGTATCCATCAAACGGATGTTGATGTCGAATAAATCCACTAAAATCCTTCTGCAGAGCCTAATATGATGAAACACTACATCGGACAATTACTTTTGGGAACACTTGTGCTGGGAAGTGCCTGTACTAACCACCGGGAAATAATCGAAGGAGATACTTCCGTCAATGTCACATTTAAGGCCCAACAGTCACCTTCCACCAAAGGAGGAGATGACGACGAAATGTCAGTTCTCATATTTAAAAAAGAAGAGAACCAATTTACCAAAACAGAAAGTATCCAAGAGAGTCCATGGTTTACCGAGAAAGAACACTTGCAAAAAAACATCTTATTGCCAACAGGAATCTATCGATTTCTGTTGGCAAAAGGATTTTCTCAAAATGCGGTAAGTTCTGAAAAAATTTCATTCGTGACCGAAGATAATCCGGAAAATCTAATTTCAACTTCATATGACCGGAACTATTATTTTCAGTATCCTACCCATGTTGTAAACGAACAAACGGAACTCAATCACTGCACAACAGCCCTCTTTACGGACTCAGACCAAGAAGAGATCCAAGACAGTCAGACAGAATATGATTTATCAACAACGAATCAAGCACAAATTTCCCGGAAAATAAACCATTTACAAGGACAATTATGCTTTATTGTGCAAAGAGCCAGAAAAGAAAACGGACAATACATATCAATTGATTCACCTGAAAACACCTTTGATAATGCACTGAAAAAGATTGATGGCATCAATCTTACAATAGAAGGAAGCAGTAGCCGCTGCTATTTAAGTGAAACCGGATTAATCTTTAAAAATCCGATGTCCTACCACTGTTCGGCACGGCTTCAAGACGGAAATTTCTCTTTTAAAAAGTTTGATGTAGACAAATTTGTTTCTCTGTTCAGTCCGGCTATTGAAAAAGCAGACTATCAAAAGTACGAAGGAGCAGCTTATTGCGAAGGTCCGCTACTATTCCCTGCCCCTCTCAATCAAACGATTTGCATAACCATCGATATCGATTACACAGGAACTCTGAAGAGCAAAACTTTCACATTAAAAAATATCACTTTAGAACGCAACAAGATGTACCTGTTCACCCTTTGGATTTTAAATGAAAATATTGATATTTCCATTTCCCCTGACGCCGAACTGAATTTAGAAGAACTAAAATTCAATAGTCAGGTTGCCGGTAACGACGGATTTTGGAACTAACAACACACAGGCAATGAAACCACATACACTTTTTCTGATTTTAGGAATTCTATTGTTGGGGGTCTTTTCGTGTGAACAACCCGAAGGAGCCCCTGAAACTTCAGCCTTCAGCCTTAGTCTGGTGCCTCCTGCCGGAGAGGTAGTCCCCGGTGATAATACAGTATTACCCCAATTGGTTTACCATCTTTTCATTTTCCGTTCCGAAACTTCTACCCCTTCATCCAATGATGGTTCCGATTATATCTTTTGGGAACGGACCGAAGAGAAAGGGCTCGATCTGGAAGAAATCCAAAACTACACATTATCCATCCCGACCGAATATACTGATCGATTTTATCTGTTACTACTCCATGCCACTCCGAAACAGAAACCGGAGTCTGTAGTCTTAAGTGGAGAAGGTATGACTTTCACAGACTCAGAGATCAGTATGGTTAGAGAAAACGATAACAGCTATATTCCTCTTTCCAAAGATAACTATTATGCCATCCAGGCTCTTACCCCGGAAGACATAACACAAGGAAAAACTTCTATCGAGTTCAAATTAAAACGGGCAGTGGGTGAACTGGTTTTTGATGTAATGAAGTGCGATGAAAAGGGTAATCCCATCGATATTGACGCAGAATGCTCCTCAATTTTAGACAGAGTATTTCAAATAGATATGGAGGTAAGCGGAGTGACACCCAAAGTGTCTTTAACCAACGAAACGAAAAAGCCGGAACGAATTGATATTTGTTTCTCTAAAACAGTCACTCTCAAAGAGGATACATACTTCCCTGTTTTCGAAAGCAATAAAGGAATCATAGAGTTACTTAACGATGCTCCGTTGGATATTGATAATAAAGCCGTAAATGGAGCAACGCGCATCTGTGGTCCATACCTCTTCTCCAAGATAACTTTAGATAATCCGGAAACAGGAGTGGCAGAGATAGAAGAAGGAGTCAAAGCTGTCCTCAAATTTTCGTATTATGACACAACTCCATTTCCCCCCGGAAGTTACAATACCAAAAAACTCACTCTATCTCTTACCGACAAACCATTGACTATCGTGAAAGACCATTATACTGTAACCAATATACGCCTTCGAAACAATCGTATCATAGATCTTTCTGTTTCGGGTAATTACGGAATAGACTGGAAATGGGACTAAAAAATAATGAGAATATGATGAGACATAGATTATTATATACTCTATCAGGATGGATAAGTCTATTATTCTTATATACCTCCTGTAGTAATGAGGTGGAATTCCCTGATAGTAAGGATGAACTGGTTACAGTCCGATTAACTGCCACTATAAACAGTAAAGAGTTCTCAACAGACAACGAAATTGTACCGATGAGGACACGAACCAACAGCATAGCAGACTACAATGTGACAGCAATCAACGATAGCCGATTGATCATTATAAAAGAAGTAGATAACTCCACATGGGTGATAGAAGAGATAGAAGATAAGGTTATTCCCCAAGGATACATAAAATCTTCCGATTCATTTAACTATACTCTCCAAAAGACACTACGCCCGGGAAATTATAAATTTATACTTCTCATTAATGGTCCGAAAAACAATACATTACAACCTAATCAAAGCTTTACAGAAAGCGATATTCCATGGCTAACAAGCCTTGATACAGACTATTGCAGTTATGAAATATTTTTTGCAACATCAGACATTGTTACGATTAAAAAAACTGAAAAACTTGAAGACTCCGGTCATCACCACCCATTAACAGAACAATTAACTCTAAAGCGATATTCTTCATTAATACGCCTATCTACAACAGGAGACGACTTCTGGGGAATCTTCGATAAAGAAACAGAGATTAATTATTCCATAAAAGAACAAAGCATTACTGGAATAAATCTACTTGGTCAAACTGTCACAAAAGATACTGAGTTATCTTTCGGTAAATTAAAAACAATTATAAGACAAGCATTTCAGTATCAAGTCGGTGATCAGACCATGTTTTTCACTTACTTTGGAGTGAGAGAGGAGGATAAATTAAAAAACATATTAACCCCACCCGAAGGTAAAAACATTACTGTAACCATCTTCCAGGACAACGATCAAACACCGCCTACTATTGAAGTCGAAACCCAAGCGATGCGCAATCAAGTGACGACTCTTATCCTAAATAAAGTAGGATCTGCTTTAAACTGTCAATCTCTCATAATAGGTACACCCGATAATTGGGATCCTAATAATATTCCATGGGGACACATAGAACTCAATTTCTCAAAATGAAAACAAACCGTCTTTTATACCTTCTTTCTTTCATTCTACTTTTTAGCAGTTGCTGGAAAGAAGATTTGAAAAACTGCTGGATGGGTGACGTTACCTTGACAATTGCAGCTGAAAAATTCCAGCAGCCGGCTACCGATAAAGGGCAATTGGAAGATAATCTGTCTGCCAGAATCAGTAGCATCCGTTATTATCTCTATAAAGATAACACACTGGTCCAGTCCGGAATTATAGACAATGCAACTGACCTGGACACTGATACGCATCCACTGAGCTTTCCCAAACTGGCATTCGGAGAGTATTGCCTGGGACTTGTTGCCAATGCTTCAGAAGAGGAACTTTCTGACACGACTACCCCCGAGGCACTCAATTTAAACTATCCGGGAGCCGAACAAACAAAAGATTATTTTACATCCTGTTATGATTTTACCGTTGATTGTGAATGCGGTTATCAAGACTTCGTAATTCTTCGACGTACTCAAGCCGTAACTCAATTCCAATTGAAACAGTTACCCAAAAACATTACCGGAATCGCAGTAGAAATGCATAAAGTAGCGGCAACCTGTCAGATTGATACTTTATATAAAGGTGAAACAATAGCCGAATACCATACCACAGTCACAGAAGCCACTAACGCAGAAGGTATCGTTTCTTTCAATATAGGTACCTTCCCAACAACCGGAACAGAGAATGCCAGCATTATCCTTAAATTATATGCCGATGGTAAGTCCGATTCTCCGGTTTACCAGAACACACTAAACAATGTACGCATTCTACGTAACCAACTGACCCGTATCAGCACAGATTTTAACTATACCATTCTGGGGAACTCCGGCTTCTCCGTGACCATCAATCCTGACTGGGATGGTACAAATAATGACGATGAAACAATCATACCCTAACTTTAGACATTAACGCAGTAAATCATGAAAAAGAGAATACGAACTCTGATTATTATCTTATTACAAACTTTCATGCTTGTTCGTCTATCAGCCCAAACATCGCATACCATTAGTGGTATCGTGAAAGACAAGGAAGCCGCTCCTATTTCAGGAGTAAGTATTCAGGTAGATGGTCAGAAATGGAAAGCCTCTACGGGGAAAGAAGGAAAATTCACACTGGAGATCCCACAAAATTCCATCATCACTTTTTCCTCCGTCGGTTATGAAACAGTCACTATTCACTCCGGTAAAGAAAAATGGCTGGAGATCATTCTCAAAGAATCACAAAGCCTGTTGCCCGAAATCATGGTTACATCCACATTAAAGAGCAGTATGAAATTTGTTTTCGCTCCGTCCGATCTGGAATTAATCAAAGATGTGCTCTATCTTAAAACCCGATATAAGATTCCTTCCAAACGATTTCAAAACGACTCCCGGGTTATCATTCAGCCAATTCTGGTAAACAGTAGCCAGGGAACCCGAAAAGACTTTTCCCCCATTGTATACGACGGTAAAAACTACGACATCCTGCTTCGCCGTGGAAATATCTGTGGTGATCCGTCAGAAAAAGAATATTATTCCCGTTTCGCACAAGTCATAAACCCTGACTCGATCTGTAATCAGACATTGACTTATGCCGATTCATGCACAGTAGATAACATCAATGACTTATACACAACAGAAGTGCATATCAAGATAAGTACTTTTTGTAAAGACGAATATCGGGACACAGTCCGTATCACAAACGGCATTATTTATCCGATGCGTTTTTTCAACTATAATCTGAGTGCAATGGATTTGGACAACAGCTATATACCCAAACAAACCCCTCTCAACTTCAATGAGAAAGGAGAAATGCATCTCCGGTTCCGTCCTGAAGATGCGAATATTTACGAAAATGAAGGAAGAAACGCTGAAGAACTCAGGAAAATGAGAAAAGCACTGGATGATATCGATAAAGATCGTACTAAAACACTGACAACTTTTCAGATCACAGGATACACTTCTCCCGAAGGAACGTATGAATACAATCTTAAACTGGCTAAAAAAAGAATGAAAAACGCAGCAGAGAAAGTATTCGAAAATATTTCCGAAGAAACAATCAGGAAGGCCAAAGTTGAAAATGATGCCATAGTAGAATCATGGAATACGATTTGCGAACTAATGGAAAAAGACAGCATCAAAGAAGTTACCCAACTCAAAGATCTGATCAGACGCGCCCGGGGAAACCATAATGAAATATCCTGGGGGGCCAGACGAATGAAAATTTATCCGCTTATTCGCGACCGCTACCTACCCCGCTTGCGAAGAGTCGAATATTTCTACGAGTATTCTGAACTGCGTACACTCAACAGAGATGAAATCAATGCTCTCTATCGGAAAGACCCCAAAAAATTAACGGCAAGTGAGTTCTGGAGTTACATCATGAATCAAAAAGAAATCACTGACGAAAAAAGAGAAGCTTTATACAGAGAAGCCCTCTCGGTACATCCCGACCTAATGATTGCAGCCAACAATCTGGCATCACTCTTAATAAAACAAAACCGTGCCGATACAACTCTACTGAAACCCTTTATCACGCAGGATGCCCCTTCGGCCATACTGGTCAACCAAACTGTATCCTATCTACAAAAGCGGGATTTCAAAAAAGCAAACCATTTTGCAGGACTTCTGCCTGATAATAAAGAGACCGAAATGGTGAAAGCACTTGCTGCCGCCATGGATGGAAAGTATCAGGAAGCTTATCCCACTTTCGAGAAACAAGGGGGGAATCAATCAGGTCATCCTACTGCTGAGCATGAAGCAAAACCAAAAAGCCTGGGAAATCCTGAAAAACATAGAAGATACTTCTCCCGAGACCGAATATGTCAGAGCAATCGCTGCAAACAGGTTGGACAACATAGGCGAAGCTGTTACTCACCTGAGGAACGCCATCGCCCAAAAACCGTCTTTAAAAGAAATTGCTTTAAAAGATGGAGACGTATTAGATTTACTGGATTTATTAGATATAGATAAGAAATAATGTATGAAAAAGAAAGCCTTCTTCCTACTTTTGCTATTGCTTATTCCGCTGCCCTCCATACTTTCACAAGAAATAGCATTGAGAACCAATGCCCTCTCCTGGGCAACCACCACTGTAAACCTGGGAGCTGAATTCAAAATCTCACCTCGGCTAACTGCAGGAACAGATATCATGTATAAAGGGTGGACTTTTTTATCCGACAATCGTAAAATGGGTGGTTTCTTAGTTCAACCGGAAATCAAATATTGGTTTTGCATCCCTTTCTATAAACACTTTATGGGACTTCATGCCCATTATGGCCAGTACAATGGAGGATTCAGTAAATATCGCTATCAGGGAGATTTATACAGGATCGGGATATCTTATGGCTACCAATGGATCTGGAAAAAACGATGGAACATTGAAGTGTCCGCCGGAATAGGATATGCATCTATAAATTATGATAAATATGAACGTCCCAAATGTGGATTATTCCTTGGACAAGACCATTCCAACTACTTCGGATTAACCAAGCTCGGATTCAGTCTTATTTATATACTCAAATAGCAAGTACTTTCCATAAATAATTTCATAGTTCTCTAAAAATCTAATGTTAAAAAGTAAGCGGATTGTCTGTGACGGATAATCCGCTTTTTATTCATTCATCCAGCAAAGCTTTTTTGAAATCATCAATCTTATGCCGTGCCTCAACAGGCATTTCCGGATAATGCAAATCAAGTTCACCCATGCGTTCACAAAGAATCCGCCCCACAGCATAACGCATGAACCATTTATTATCAGCCGGAATCACATACCACGGTGCATCTTCCGTCGAAGTATGAGTCAGCATATCCGAATAAGCCTTCATATAATCATCCCAATAGCTACGCTCTTTCAAATCGGAAGTAGAAAATTTCCAGTTCTTTGCCTCATCTTCCAGCCGTGCCAAAAAGCGTCTCTTCTGTTCATCTTTCGAAACATTCAGGAAGAATTTGATAACAATCGTACCATTCTCCGTCAGATAGCGTTCATAATCATTTATCTGACGATAGCGCTTTTTCCAGAATTTCGGAGTGACATCTTCCAAACTGGTGACACCCGGCAACTTATTAGACAAAATAATCTCAGGATGTACCTTGGCAATCAACACATCCTCATACTGCGAACGATTGAATATACCGATACGCCCTCTTTCCGGCAGGTATCTGTTGATACGCCAAAGATAATCATGGTCGAGTTCTTCGGCTGATGGTTGTTTGAAAGAGTATACCTGACAACCCTGCGGATTGATACCGGACATTACATGTTTAATTGTTCCGTCCTTTCCGGCAGCATCCATTGCCTGAAAAATGACGAGGACCGAATATCGGTCCTGTGCATACAGTTTCCCCTGCAAAGCAGAAAGTTTCTCAATATCTTCAGCCAGTAATGCCCCAGCTTCCTGTTTGGTCAAATCGCCTGTAAAGTGAGTATCAAATTCCGAAACGGTATGTTCCGCTCCGGGAGTAGCCAACAGCCTTTTCAAGATTTCTTTTTTCATTTCGCCAATCTGTTTATTATCTTCTTCGGACGTTATTTAGCTAATCACTAACCAATTCGATAATTGAAGTACTTTCCTGAAATCTTCTGGATGAATAGGCCATTGAGAAAGCGATATAGACCAACAGGGCAAGAGCAGTGACAACCAGCAACGTCCTGATTAGAATGAAATGCTGTCTTTGTTTTAACTCGTTTGTATCCATTTCTGATCCTTTCTTTTTAGAGTGCAACCTTTTACAGTGACACCTGTTATAATCCGGTAATAAAGATACAAAGAATCGGGCAAAAAAGTTTCATCCGATTAGCTAATTAAACCAAAGGAGGCTTAAATTCTATTCTTTACCTCCTGACTTTAAATTCTGCAACGAACGGACAGCTTCCCTAAACCCTTTTAACCGGTCACTGGTCTTATGATAAATAAAATAGTCTCCCAAAAAGCCAGCCAGTATCATCACACACAATGTTGTTCTAAAAAGAGGGTTATGCCATATACAGAAAAAGGCAATTATGACGGGAGTGATTGCCACATACGCAAAAATATATGTCAGATTCATCAACACCTTGTAAGATTGTAACCTCCTGTATTGTTGCTCTACATGTTCTGTTACAGTCTTTAAGGTATATACAATCCGAAACATGAGACTTTGCATAACCAAAAGCCATATCACCATTCCCAGCAAATACCATGAAATCCAGTCGGGAGCTACATTTCTCCAAAAGGTATAACATACCACACCCAGAAAGATACCTAAGACACCGAAACCGATCTTTTCCACACGCAATTGTTGCTGCAAATAGGTTTCTTTCTTTGACTGTATCATATCTATAATTATCTGGCGGTTGAGCAATTCATTTTTCTCCACCTGTTCGGAGAGTTCCATCCATTTTTGTTTTAATTCATCCAGTTCCATATTTGTTTTTTATTGGTTCGACATCTTCTTTAATTTCTCTTTGATCCGGTGTAACCTTACAGCCACAGTATTCCGGTTACTTCCGGTGATGGCTGCTATTTCTTCATAACTATTTTCATCCAGCCACAATAAGACAAACATTCGTTCATATTTATCCAGTTGACGTATTAACCGATACATTTCCTTCAACGACTCATAGCGCAAACAATCATCATACACTCCGAGTTCCATACTCAACGGCACATAATCCAATGCTTTCTTTTTTCGTAAATCCGAAATACAAGTATTCAAAGCTACACGATATATCCACGTAGACAACTTGCTTTCATTCCTGAATCCCGGATAAGAGCACCATAAGTTTACTACTACTTCCTGATAGAGGTCGTTCAAATCTTCCTGGTTGGAAGTATACATAAAACAAACTTTATATATAAGAGCTTTGTGTAAAGTCAACAGGTTTATAAAATCCTTTTCTATTTCCATGTTTCTTGTCTCTTTTAATCCATTAGTCGGTAAAAGAAGAAAATAGTTTCAGAGAAAAGAGAAATAAATTAAGATACATTACTTGCTTCCTCTCATACAGAAAATGGTTCTTCTTCAAATTTGGTGGTAAATTCTTTATTTCTTTATTTTCAAGTTGATAATTGTCCTTTTTGCTTGCTTTAATAAGAAAAAACAGACACCGGCTGAATAAGATAACGCAAGTTTCGGAAGTGAATTTGCGCCGTCCGGACCGGTATCTTCATCCTTATACCTTTCTTCAATTAACATTGTTAACGCCTTTTGCAGTTTGTCAGATTCTTGTGCGCAAATAACGAGTCTTTTGCATTTAAAGAACTTGTTATTCACATCCAAAGAACAAGCTTTAACTCTGTGTTAAAACAAAGCTTTTGAGGATAGAAATCTTACTTTTTAAAGATATTGATTTTCAGATGGTTTATTTTAAAATTTGCTTCTTCACCTCATGGATGGACTCTTCGGGGGAAAGCCGGGATACTTGCTTTTTTGTCAACTATAAACGAGGGCTTACACTTCCGAAAACGGAATTAAATTCCATGAGTAAAAGAAAACTTACCACCAAATTTGAAGAAGAACTCAGAAAATGCATTTCGATCTTCGATCTTCCATCTTCCACCCTTCATTTAAGAGGATTTATTCGTTATAAAGTCCTAATAAACAAGAAAATGACATTAATTACTTATCTCTTTGTATCATATAAAGCATTTTATTCTCCTTAGTATATTAAGCAAAAATGGTTTGAGTATTATCCTGTCCTGGGTACACAAACCCATGGAACCTCGTACCCGGGCTGAGATAAAGACATCGAAAAGAACAGTAATATTCTTATTTACAATGCATTATAAGCAGCACAAAATCGAGTTGTTTTATTAATAATCCGCATGTAGAAAAGGAGGTCCAAAAAATCTCATCAGCCTAAGAACTGATCAAGTAGTCACCGGATACTAAGTAACTAACTATCTGTCCATACACGCTATCTCAATGGCTTGTTCTTTATATTTCTTGGTTGTATTGAGCAGCGAACTGCCTACATAAAACAAAAACACCAGACTGACAATGGTCATCAATGTTCCTATCATGGCGAAACGACTTTTCTGCTGTAATTCTTCTCTACTCATAAGGCTTTTCTCTTTTAATTTTGACAGGACAAAGATAGCGGCAAGAATTTACGTTCTTTTTACAGGCTTGTGACAACATTGTTTAATCTCTCAACTTCTTCACCCAACCGGGAATAATTATAGCACCTATCAGCAAATACATGTAATAGGTAATAATCCGCCAAACGAAAGCAACAACCAAAGCCATGCCTGCCACATCAAAAAAATCGGTATAATATTCACGAAACATATATTCGCTCACTCCGCTGCCGCCGGGAGTAGGGCTGATAGTCATAACTACCCATAGAATCAGCTGACGTACAAAGGCCAACAGTTGGCTGCCCGAAGTGGTAAAGGCTATCAGCAAAGCATTGACTACCAGATAACGTGAAATCCAAGCCAAGCAAGTAATCCCAAAAGCTTTCAACCAAAAGGTAAAAGACTTCTGACTCATCTCTCTGGAACTTAATACCAGATTGTCCGTAAGTGTCTCGATGGCCTTGTGCCAACGTCGGAGCAGTGGCAAGCGGAAAATAGTGAGTAACAAACGTTTTACCCATTCCGGACGCCGGAACAAAGCAAGATACAACAGGAAAGTCCAGATCGTAACGACCCCATAAATCAGGAAAAACAGAATCTCAATTCCTGACGATAATATAGCCACATTACCAAACAAATCATCAAACGAAAATAAGAGTAAAACCAGCGGGCAGCCCAATACAAGAAACAATTCATCCAAAAACAGGCAGGAGATAGTCAAAGCTGTACTGCGTCCGGCATTAATGCCTTCTTTATTCAAAAATAACACAATCAGACTACTCCCTCCCACTGCAGAGGGAGTCACTGCCGATGTGAATTCACAAAGCATATTTACCCGAAATGCCTGACGCCAAGTCAATTCCCTGTCAGTAATAAAGCGGAAACGCCACATCAACCCACCGTCTCGCCCAAACATAAAAAGTATGGCAAGTAGCAATCCGCCTACCAGACGCCAGGAGAAATGAATATCACTGAAAAGTTCCGGATTGAACTCCCGGTAGAACAGCCACCCTACCACTGACAGCCCTATCAGGACGGGAAGCAGGATATAGCCGGCTTTAAAGGTTTTAATAGAATCTGACATGATTAAAAGAATTGGGATATTACAAGTTACCGGTTTTCTTTCCGTTTTATCAACCGGCTATAACGGTCGTACACCTCCTCGGTGACATCTTCCCACGAACGGGCAATGGTTCGCGACGCCTCCTCTCCCACTTGTCTGATCACGGCAGGGGCCTGCAATATTTCACGTATCCGACCGGCATAGGCATCCGTACTATTAAAACTCAGAAAACCATTTACCGAATCGGAAATAATTTCCGAAGCAGTCGAATCTTTGATAAGTATCGAAGGAGTGCCCAGAGCGGCAGCTTCACGCACTACCAACGGGGCATTATCATATAAAGAAGGAAAAAGAAAAAGATCGGTAGCCACATAATAGCGTTTCAAGACTTCACGCTCTACAATACTACCGACAAAAGTCACTTTGGAAGATAATCCCAACCCCGCCACTTTTTGTTTCAATTCATCATTTGCATAACCTGAACCTACAAAGTACATCCGGAAAGGAACATCCGGTAATAGTGCAAGTGCATCGAGCAAAAAGCCCAAATTCTTTTCCCAAATATGCTGACCGACAAAAAGAAACATAAACTCCCCGGAGCAGAGTCCCAGTTCGCGACGTGCCTCCCGCCGCATGGACTCCAATGAAGGGACACCCGCAAAATCATTTCCGTTATCCACCACTTCCACCCTACCTTTATACCCATACTCCCGCAAAGTTTCTTCTACGGCAGCCTGCGGAATCCACACTTCGTCGGCAGCTTCGTAAAAACGAATCACCTTTCGTATCAGATAGTCTACCAACAGACGGGAAGGAATGGCCCTCTCAAAATCCGCCCGGTACTTGGAGTGAAACGTAGCTACAACCGGAACATGTTGTTCTCTGGCAATCTGCATGGCCAGTGCTCCCGAAGAAAAAGGACAATGCGCATGTACCAGTTCAAATGAAAGCCGGCTGATACGCTCGTGAAAAGGCCAGTCGATGCGCGGAAAACCTAATCTGTAAGGCTTTCTCATAGGAATGGGAATGGATGAATACCGGTAAACCGGGTATTCTTCCGCATCTCTCGCATCAGGCGACTTAGGAGTCACTACACAAACATTCCCCGTCTTCTTATGCAGCCAGTAGGCATAGTTCTGTGTAGTAAGTGATACCCCATCCATGATCGGAGGGAAACAATCGTTAAAAAGACCTATCATTGCATTCCATTATCTGTTTGCAAAGAAACAGCTTACGTATTACAATTGTTTGACGGACTTGTGACGAGAATGTTTTTCTTCTAAATCATTCACTTTCGATCGTCGGCATATCCCCATTATCATCAGCAGACTTATCCACTAATTGATGCATCTTTTCCCAATAATCAACCGCATCTCTCCGTTTAACCTTGTCCATATGAGCCGAAGGGTCAAAAACAAAAGAAAGCTTAAAATCAGAACTGACAACCCGATTCTCTAATAGATAGAAAATGATATACTTGTTACGCTTACTATTCTCTTTGATCCTGATTCGGGGACACTTAATAGATTCATCGTAATAGTGCACAATGCGTTCGGTTATTCCCGATTCCAGACGGCATAAAGACAATGCATCACAGATGGTCTCCATCTGCCGAACGGTTTTCAAATTCTCAAAATCACTATTATGGTTCTCCCCGTAATATGAATCAGCATCAACCGCAACCGAGATCGTAGTATGGTTGTCAATTATAAATCCTTCTAACAGAAGAGCGATGTTTAGATTATCCCCGGACTCTCCCAGCATCCGAAGTGAATCGCGTGTTTGCTCCTTTTGTCTACTGAAGTCCAATACTTTACGAAGCCGTTCATCTATTGCCGGATGATCCGGACTGGCATATCCATACTTGAAACAAGGAACCTCGGGCTCTACCTGAAAATCGTTTATACGCCAGAGACGAAACCACGAATTGTTATTATAAAACATCTTTTGTGGCACACCCAGTTCGTCGAACATTTCTACCGTATCATATTCATCGACAGTTCCTGCTTGATACTTGCGAATCTTCGAAATAATACCGTTTTCGTGATGGTCTACTTCCACACGACGCAAAGAATCACTCTTGTAAAATAAATAAATGGTGGTATGATCCCGATCGTAACAAAAGGCATTTTTGCAGTCAGCCAGTAAACCTACCACAGTGGGTTTATACCGTTTGTGAAGCAGAATATCGGCACTCCCGTCAGGGATGTCCCCCAATCGCATATCCATAAGGACATTATTGCACGGTTGCTCGGCACTTCCTCCAACGTAATGCCCATATTTGTTGAAATAGCGCACACCGACAACCCGGGCAGGGAAAGGAGAAAGGCGCATCTTATAATCATAAAACAGTGTTTTATCCGCATTATATTGGGGTCCTGCCCAGTATAAATCATTGACTCCACCCATTTCTCGCATATTTGCAAGCATAACATAACCCAATAGCAACACAGCACACAAAGTTGCAGGAATCTTTGCAATGCCCAGTACAACAGAGAAATTGCATACAGTCGGGCGCCACAAACAGCCACACCCGAAAGCAATGGCAAAAAATAGAACTACTTTCAAAGTTCCGTGAACAATTTTAGGATCTGCAGCCATCTGGCACGAAGTCAGCAACATATAGGTCAACAGCCCATACACACACAACGACCCTATCGCCCAATATAAATGGTCCAAACCTTTCAGTCCAAATATAAAACTACAGGCTATAAACAGGAGAAACGGCAACGTCGGAATGCACCATAATATTGATACCAGGACAAGTGCCCCTAAATCAAAACCGGAAATCACATAACATAAGAGCATCAGAACCAATACCGCTCCCAAAATCCAAATCATTGTCAACAGATACGCATTCATTCTCTTCATTTTCTTCTTTTTCTTTGAATGTATTCTACTCAATCATAGCCCATGACATAGAGAATACCTATTCCCTTATTCCCAAGTTCGCCATAATCGTCGGACCGTATTCAATACTATCACGACATACGGTTCCACAAATATATAGATTAATAGACAATCATTCACCCGAATATATCAGTAACTTCATTCACAGGCTCTCTTTTGAATACCTCACAGATACTCTTTCATTATTCAGAACTTAATTTCCGATCCATCGGCATCTCACTTATTTAGGATAACGACAGGTAGCTTCTTGAAACGAATAAATTAAATCTAAGCCTCTTGTTTACAGCCTTCTTTCTCTATTCTTTACTATCTTTCGGTTTTATTCCTTATCTTTGTCACCAAAACAATTAATCAAGGTCATTCTATGAAGTTCAAATCAACCTTTATGCTTGCATGGTTAGGACTCGGTCTTTGCACATCCTGCACTCCCGAAACTCCGACAGCACCCCAAGACTACACTCAGTACGTAAATACCTTTATCGGAGCAGCCGACAACGGTCACACCTTCCCGGGTGCCTGCCTGCCCTTCGGACTGATACAGGCAAGCCCGGAAACCAATGCCATCGGATGGCAGTATTGCTCAGGATACAATTATCAGGATTCACTGATCTGGGGCTTCTCTCAAACTCACCTCAATGGCACAGGATGTATGGATCTGGGCGACCTCCTTGTAATGCCTGTCACCGGACAAAGAGTACGGGATGACTACAAAAGCGGTTTCTCTAAAAAGACAGAAAGCGCAACACCGGGATACTACACTGTAGAACTCGATAAATATAAAGTAAAAGCAGAACTGACCGCAACAGATCATGTAGCACTGCATCGTTACACTTATCAGAATGCCGATTCAGCCTCACTGTTACTCGACCTTCAACACGGATTGGTATGGAATCCCCAACAATATAAATCGCACGTAAAAGCTTGCGAAATCAATTGGGAAGATGCTCAAACACTGACAGGACACGTGCGCAGCAGCGTATGGGTGAATCAGGATTTATACTTTGTAATGAAGTTCAGCAAGCCGGTGACCGATTCCATCTCCCTGCCAATGGAAGAAACTGAAAAAGGAAAACGTCTGTTAATGAGTTTCGACATGAAGCCGGACGAACAACTGCTGATGAAAGTAGCCATTTCTACAGTCGGTGTAGACGGTGCCCGTAAGAATATGGATCAAGAGTTGGCAGACTGGGATTTCGACGGTACAAGACAGAAAGCCAAGGACATCTGGAACAGTTACCTGAGCCGTATCGAAGTGACAGGTACTCCGGACGAATTGGAGAATTTTTATACCAGCTTCTATCATGCACTGATACAGCCTAATAATATTGCCGATGTAGACGGAAGATACCGTAACGCCAAAGACTCGGTAGTAAAATCAGCATCGGGAGTCTATTACTCTACCTTCTCGATCTGGGATACCTACCGCGCTGCCCACCCCTTCTATACATTGGCCGTACCCGAACGAGTAGACGGTTTCATCAATTCGATGATCGAACAAAATCAGGCACAAGGCTACTTACCTATCTGGACCTTGTGGGGCAAAGAAACGAATACTATGATCGGCAACCACTCTGTTTCGGTTATTGCCGAAGCTTATAAGAAGGGCTTCCGTGGCTTTGATGCCGAGAAAGCATTCGATGCCATCAAACAGACACTGACTGTTTCGCATCCGAAATCGGACTGGGAAACTTATATGAAATATGGTTATTATCCGACAGACAAGGTAGATGCCGAATCGGTTTCACGTACACTTGAATCGGTTTACGATGACTACGCCGCAGCTACAATGGCAGAGTTAATGGGTAAAAAGGAAGATGCGGAATACTTCAGTAAACGTTCACAATTCTATAAGAACCTGTTCGACAAGGAAACACAGTTTATGCGCCCGCGCTATGCCGACGGACGCTGGAAAACTCCTTTCAATCCCAGCGATCTGGCACATGCCGAAAGCCGCGGAGGCGATTATACTGAAGGAAATGCCTGGCAATACACCTGGCATGTTCAGCACGATGTACCGGGATTGATCGAATTATTCGGTGGTAAAGGGCCTTTCCTCAACAAACTGGATTCATTGTTCACTATCAAACTGGAAGGAAGCGGACTGGCAGACGTTACCGGACTGATCGGACAATATGCCCACGGCAACGAACCAAGCCACCATGTCACCTTCCTGTATGCTTTGGCCGGCAAGCCGGAACGCACTCAGGAGTTGATACGTGAAATCTTTGATACCCAATACAAAAACAAGCCCGATGGTCTCTGTGGAAACGACGACTGCGGACAGATGTCAGCCTGGTATATGTTCAATGCTATGGGATTCTATCCGGTCGATCCGGTGAGCGGGCATTATATATTCGGTGCTCCGCAGATGCCGAAAATAGTACTTCACCTGCCGGATGGAAAAACGTTCACAGTCATTGCCGAAAATTTGTCGAAAGAACATAAGTACATCGACAGCATCACACTGAATGGTGAACTTTATACCAAAAACTATATCTCCCACGAAGACATCGTGAAGGGTGGTACGCTGGTATATAAAATGAAATAACCAATTATAAACTCAAAGAAACAATGGACAAAAAGTTACTGATGATGGCGCTGTTGATGACAACAGGACTTGCCACACAAGCACAAGAGAGGCTGACGCAGTATCAGGTAAGAAATGCCATTACTGTACGCACTCCGATCATGAACGACAGTATCAACCCCAAAGGAGAAAAACACACCGCCAAAGCACTGCTGCAAACGCCGGTAATGCTTGACCTTGCCAATGCACCGACACAAATGCTGTCTGCCGATACAGCAGGCTTGGTCACTTTTGCGAAAGCCGATAAAGACAATCTGCTTTATCTGCTGAAGACTCAGCTACGGGCCGAACGCTTCATGAAAGGCAAACTGAAAGTGACCTCTCCGGTCCGGTGGGAGCTTTTCATCAACGGCGAATCGAAAATGGTGAAAGATGCTGCGGAAGACAGTATCTCCAAAGCAGCAACCAAAGAAATTGCCCTACGCCTGGAACCGGAAATGGATTATGAAATTGCCATTAAACTACTTTCAACCCCGGACGATAAGACTGCGCCTTCACTGAAGTGCGAACTGGTGAAAGATGATAAATTCAAAGAAGTGGCATGTAGCACCGATCCCGATCAGAAACACCGTTTCGCACTCGACAATACCGTATACGGCAACCGCGCCATTGCTGTTTCCGTATCACCGGACGGGAAATATCTGTTGACCCGCTATTGGGACAATCATTCGTTGAAACGTTCACGCACCTACTGTGAACTGACTGAACTGAAAACAGGAAAAGTACTCCTCACCAATCTGAGGGACGGCATGAGATGGATGCCGAAAAGTAATAAACTTTATTATACGGCAGTGGCATCCGAAGGAAATGACGTCATCACTCTCGATCCCATCACGCTGAAGGAAGAAGTTCTCCTGCAGGGCATTCCCGAGCAAGGTTTCAGCTGGTCGCCCAACGAAGACTTCCTGATATACTATCCTCGTGAAGAAGGCGTGAAAGATGATGGGCCGTTGAAACGCATTGTCAGCCCCGCCGACCGTATTCCGAATACACGCGGACGTAGTTTCCTGGCCAGATATGACATTGCCAACGGAACTTCCGAACGACTAACCTACGGCAATCACAGTACGTATATGCAGGATATCTCACCGGACGGCAAATATTTACTTTACAGCAGTTCGAAGGAAAATATCACGCAACGTCCTTTCTCTCTGAGTTCACTGTTCCAAGTGAACCTTGAAACATTGGCTGTCGATACTCTGTTCTTTGAAGACCGTTTCCTCGGAGGAGCCAGCTACTCACCGGACGGCAGACAATTACTGCTCACCGCCAGCCCGGAAGCTTTTGACGGTATCGGCAAGAATTGTGGTAATCATCCGATCGCCAATGATTTCGACTCTCAGGCATTCATCATGGATTTAGCTACCCGCAAGATCGATCCGATCACTAAAGAGTTCAATCCGTCTGTCAACTTCCTGCAATGGAACAAAGGTGACGGGTGCATCTATTTTAGCACCAATGACGAAGATTGCCGGAACATCTATCGCTACTCTCCCAAAGACCGTAAGTTTGAGAAGTTGAATCTGGAGACTGACGTTACCAGTGCATTTGCCCTGTCAGAAAACAATCCGTCGTTGGCTGCTTATATCGGACAAGGATGCTACAATGCAGGAGTTGCTTATGTATACGACCTGAAAAAGAAAACCTCTCGACTGATAGCCGACCCGATGAAGCCTACCCTCGAAAAAATTGAACTGGGTAAAATGGAACCATGGAATTTCACTGCTTCAGATGGCACTGAGATTAAAGGTATGATGTGTTTGCCGCCTTCATTCGATCCTAATAAAAAGTATCCGCTGATTGTGTATTACTATGGAGGAACGACCCCGACAGAACGAGGCATCAGCAATCCGTACTGCGCACAACTGTTTGCCTCACGTGACTACGTGGTATATGTTATCCAGCCGAGCGGAACAATCGGATTCGGACAGGAGTTTTCAGCACGCCATGTCAATGCCTGGGGAAAACGTACTGCCGACGACATCATTGAAGGTACCAAACAGTTCTGTAAAGAACACCCGTTCGTGAATGATAAGAAAATCGGTTGTCTCGGTGCATCTTACGGTGGATTCATGACGCAATATCTCCAGACTCAGACGGATATTTTCGCCGCCGCAGTTTCACATGCCGGTATCAGCAATGTGACCAGTTATTGGGGTGAAGGCTATTGGGGATACGGTTATAATGCCATAGCCGCCGCAGACAGTTATCCCTGGAACAATCCGGAACTGTTCACCAAACAAGGCTCGCTCTTCAACGCCGATAAGATCAACACTCCACTCTTACTGCTGCACGGCACCGTAGATACCAATGTACCTATCGGTGAAAGCATCCAGCTATTCAATGCCCTGAAAATATTGGGTAAAACAGTAGAGTTCATCACTGTAGATGGAGAAAACCACTTCATTGCCGACTATCCGAAACGCGTGCAATGGCATAACAGTATTATGGCATGGTTTGCCCGCTGGTTGCAGGATAGTCCTCAGTGGTGGGAAGATATGTATCCGGAACGTCATTTATAAAACATATTCCACTGAAAAAGACAGGGAGAGCACTGATTTATTATGAAGTTAATCTGAAAACAGTTAAAACTCTGTGATCTTTATGGCGGTAGAATCCGATGAAAACAGCAATCATCAATCCAATCAATATTGGCGTTGAAAAGACTTATAAAAAAGAACGGGGCCTTTGGTTTTAAACCAAGGTCCCGTTCCTTTTATCTCCCTACCTTTTTTACGCCAACAGTCCCCGGTTTTAAAAAGGTAAGGGCATTTTCCTTATTTTGTTAAAACGCCAATCAGTTCTTCAGCAGTAACCATTTGCTGTTCACCGCTTTCCATATTTTTCAGCATAGCTTTTCCCTCATTCATTTCATTCTCACCTACGATAGCAACGAAAGGAATGTTCTTAACATTTGCATAACTCATCTGTTTCTTCATTTTCGCAGCGTCGGGAAATATCTCGGCACGAATACCGGCTGCGCGGGCCTTAGCCAGAATACCCATAGAAAAAGCAGCTTCTTTCTCACCGAAGTTAATAAACAGAAGCTGAGTTCCATTAACAGCCTCCTTCGGATACAGTTCCAACTGGTTGAGCACATCGAAAATACGGTCGGCACCAAACGAAATACCTACGCCCGATACTCCTGCCATACCGAATACACCAGTCAGGTTATCGTAACGACCTCCACCGGTGATACTGCCAATCTGCACATCAAGCGCCTTTACCTCAAAAATAGCACCTGTATAGTAATTCAATCCACGTGCCAATGTCAAGTCAAGCTCTATTTCGTTTTTCAGTCCCATCGTTTGAAGGGTATTCAAAATAAACTCACTCTCTTCCACTCCCTTCAAACCTGTTTCGCTACCGGAAAGTACAGTCTTCAGTGTAGCCAACTTCTCAGCATTGGTTCCACTCAGAAGAATGATAGGTTTCAGTTTGGCAATAGCCTCATCACTAATCCCTTTCTCAGCCAATTCTTTATTCACATTTTCCAAACCGATTTTATCCAGTTTGTCGATAGCTACAGTTATATCCACAATCTTATCCGCCTCTCCGATGATCTCGGCAATACCGGTCAGTATCTTGCGATTATTGATTTTTATGCAGACACGGATACCGAAACGGGTAAACACCGTATCTACTATCTGCATCAACTCTACCTCGTTCAGCAGTGAATCACTACCGACCACATCGGCATCGCATTGGTAAAATTCACGATAACGTCCTTTCTGCGGACGGTCTGCACGCCAGACAGGTTGAATCTGATAACGCTTGAAGGGAAAAGTTATTTCATCACGGTGCATTACCACGTAACGGGCAAAGGGTACGGTAAGGTCATAACGCAACCCTTTTTCACAAAATTTACTGGCCAGTTTAGCGGCGTTACGGCTTAATAGCTCTTCGTCTGTAATACCCGAAAAGTAATCACCTGAATTCTGTATTTTAAAAAGTAATTTGTCACCCTCTTCACCGTATTTTCCCATCAGGGTAGAAAGCATCTCCATCGAAGGAGTCTCAATCTGCTGGAAACCATACAGATGATATACGTCACGAATTGTATTGAATATGTAGTTACGTTTCGCCATCTCTACGGGCGAAAAATCACGGGTTCCTTTAGGTATACCTGGTTTTGCTGCCATTGTTTTAACTGTTTTATTGAATTGAGTTGCAAAGTTAGATGAAATAATTGATTATTAAAACAGAAACCACAGACTTTCTGTGAATCTGTAAACAAATGTATCCGGTGTCCGGTTCCGTTAAGACTGTTCATTTTCGGACAATACTTTTTAATGCCATTCTGCTCAATAAGAGATATTTATTAATTTGGTATACCATTTGCCTTCTGAAAAACAAAGAAATCACATTATCTAACAGAAATCATATGAAAACAGTTTTTTTGATCATTACAATGTTATGCCTTGGACTACCGGGAATGGCACAAAACAACGAAAAAAAAGAATTTGAGAGAAAGTACAGCGCACTCACTCAGGAAGTAGCAAACGCCCGCAAACAGAAAGATTACAAAAAGGCCGAGAAATTAAATTGGGAGAAACTGAAGTTGTATCAAGGATTGCCTCAACAACTTCAGGAAAAAGCAAAAAATATAACAGGACTGGTTTATTACGACCTTGCTTGCTATCAAGCACTTCAGGGAAAGAAAAAGGCAGCCCTGAAAAACTTTGAGAAGGCTTTCAACTCCGGATGGAATGATTACAACCATGCTAAAGGTGACAGTGACATCGACAATTTACGTAAAGAGAAGAAGTATCTGGAAGTAATGGCTAAAATGCGTCTGGACAGTGACTATCTGTATATTCTGCAACAAGCCGAAGGATACAACAGAACTGAAACAAAACCGATATGTTATAATGAATCAGTAACTGACACTCTACCCCGCTTCACCTACATGAATCCTAACGACAGTAATCTGGTACAGTTACGGAAACATTTCAACCTGGATAGTATCGCCGGAAGCGGAGACGAAATCTCCAAAATCAAAAACCTTCTCTACTGGGTTCACAACATAGTTCCACATGATGGCAATTCACGTAATCCGGAAGAGCGGAACACAATAGCCATGGTAGAACTTTGCAAAAAGGAGAACCGGGGCGTAAACTGCCGGATGATGGCACAAATGCTGAACGAGTGCTATCTGGCTATGGGATTCAAATCCCGTTTCATCACGTGTATGCCCAAAGTGATGATCAATGATTGCCACGTCATCAATGCGGTCTACTCCAACACCCTCAACAAATGGTTATGGATGGACCCGACATTCAACGCTTATGTAACAGATGAAAAAGGAAACCTTCTGGGCATTGGTGAAGTGCGCGAACGCCTCCGCAACAATCAACCCGTTGTACTAAACGAAGACGCAAACTGGAATAATAAAAATAAGCAGACCAAAGAGTATTATCTGGATTACTATATGGCCAAGAACCTGTATTACGTAACTTGCCCTCTGCAAAGCGAATATAACGCAGAAACAAACTATCCGGGCAAAAAGTGGTCGATGTATATCTCGTTAGTTCCGGAAGGATACAGTACCAATGGAAAGCCCGGTGCCACCGCCTACGACTCACATAATGACTCTTACTTCTGGCAATCGCCTTATCAAGAATAACTTACGGAAATACGAACAAACACAATATGATGATAGTGCCGTTTACAGTTTGTACACAATACATACTGTAAACGGCACACAAACAGAAAGCTCCGCAAACATATAGAAAGTTTGCGAAGCTTTTCTTTTTATTCCGTATGGGAAGGAGAGATTAATCCCGGCGTCCCATAAATATCATAATGTAGTAAATCAGCGTAGCCAACGAGCCCAACGCAGCAACAACATAAGTGTATGCAGCCGAACGGAGAGCGTCTTCCGCTTTGGCATGATTATACGAGTTAGTAATTCCCGATGCACTGAGCCATACCAATGCACGTTTGCTCGCATCAATCTCTACCGGAAGTGTGATAAAACTGAACAAGGTGGTCAAAGCAAACAGGATAATGCCGGCAAGCAATAACTGCGGGAACGAATTCAGTAACAAAATACCGGCAAGCAATAACCACGTCATCCACTGTGAAGCGAAAGAAACCACCGGCACCAGCTTACTGCGGAGCGTCAACGGCGCATAAGCCCGTGCATGCTGAACAGCGTGTCCGCATTCGTGAGCAGCCACGGCAGCAGCCATGATGCTATTACTTTCATAAACTCCTTCACTCAGGTTCACTGTCTTATTGGCAGGATTATAATGATCGGTCAACTGTCCGGGAGTGTGAGTCACCTGAACATCGTAAATACCGTTGTCATGCAACATTTTAATAGCTACGTCGCGTCCTGTCATGCCGTTTCCTGTGGGTATCTTGGAGTATTTCTTGAACTTGTTTTGCAGGTTCATCTGCACCAGCCAGCTAACGAGAGCGATGCCAATAAAAATAATCCATTGAATTCCTATTACCATATTCTTTCTTAATTAAATTGTTATGATAGCTAATATACAAATAGCTTGCCAAAAATAAACAAAAGCGACGGAGAGGAGATTTCCCACACATCGCTTTTATGAAGAATTAGCTAAAAATTAGTCAATTGTAAGTTCCACCACGTAATCTACATCCGTCGGAACTTTAGCGAGTTCCAGTACAATTCCTTCTTTATTCTTTGTGAAGCGTACCGGCGTTTTGTCAGCAAAGACCACTGCCTTTTTCACTTTCTTATCAACGATAGGCAAGAATAAAGCCTTGTCCTGCAAATTAAGAATATGCACATAGAGTTTATTGCCTTTCTGAGTCGTTACTCCCCAATCGTGAGGAGCTACCAGACCACCTCTCGTTCCATAAATGGTTTCACCATACTTTGACATCCAGTCTCCCACCTCTTTCAAACGCTGAACAGCCACTTCCGGAAGTTCTCCATCGGGCTGCGGACCTATATTCATCAACAGATTGGCATCCTTACCGGCAGCCTTCACCAGATAATGAATCAAAGTTTTAGTTGATTTATAGTTCTGGTCTGTAATCTTATATCCCCACATGCCATTCATCGTCTCACATGTTTCAAGAGGCAGATGGCTGACACTCTGTCCGGAAAGTCCTGCGGTATTCTCTCCCGGAAGGTCACGTTCGAATATCTGAATATCCTCCCCTGCAAAAGGTACCTGATGATGATTATTACCAACCAGACAAGACGGCTGCAAACGATGGATCAATGCGTATTGTTCCGGAAGTTCCCAGTCGAAATCGGGATTGATATCCTGATCCCACCAACCATCGAACCAAATGGCTCCGATCGGACCATAATTAGTCAACAACTCTGTCAACTGATTATTCATAAACTGATAATAGCTCTTCCAGTCCCCTTTCGGATTGGGACGTCCGGTTCCGCGTCCGGTTCTTCCCTGAGGAGCGTCTTCACGATACCAGTCTATATGTGAATAGTAGAAATGCAGTTTGATGCCATGTTTGGCACATGCATCAGCCAGTTCCTTTACCACATCACGTTTAAAAGGAGTGGCTTTTACAATATTATAATCGGAATACTTGGTATCGAACATCGAGAAACCTTCATGGTGACGGGTAGTGAAACAGATATACTTGGCACCGGAGGCTTTGATAGCCGCCACCCATTTATCTGCATCAAATTTAGAGGGATAGAATCCTCCGGCCAGTTTGGCATACTCTTTATAATTCAAATTATGGTTCGTCATCGTCCACTCGCCGGTAGCAAGCATGGCATAGAGTCCCCAGTGAAGGAAGATTCCGAACTTATTGTCCTGAAATTCACTCCGGGCTTTCAGGTTAGCCTCTGTCGGTTGGTAATTTTGTTGCGCTGTCAGGGAAGCAGTCATTCCCAATAGCAAGAGAAAAGTAATAAAATGCTTCTTCATAAGTATTATAATAAAGGCCTCACCTCGCCCCTCTCTACTTTAGAGAGGGAAGAAGAAAGGCCTCGTTTTGAATTAATTCTTCTATAAAAGTCTACTTCTTCCTCCTTTTAAAAAAGAAGGATACAGGTGAGGCTTCTTATTCTTCAGTATATCTTTCAATAGTCTGCTCGCGGTCGGGACCTACAGAAACAATTTTGATTTGTACGCCCAGCTGTTCTTCAAGGAAGGAGAGATAAGCATTGAACTCTTCAGGAAATTCATCTTCGCTCTGCATCTTTGTCATGTCTGTCTGCCATCCCGGAAGTTCCACGTAGATTGGTTCCACTTCGTCGGTAATGTCATAAGGGAAGTAATCGATCTCTTCACCATTCATCTTATAGGCCACACAAGCTTTGATCGTCTCGAAAGTATCGAGTACGTCACTCTTCATCATAATCAGTTTGGTGACACCATTGATCATGATTGAATATTTCAGTGCAACAAGATCCACCCATCCGCAACGACGTTTACGTCCCGTCACCGAGCCAAATTCGTGACCAAGCGTACAGATCTGATCGCCAGTTTTATCGAACAACTCTGTGGGGAACGGACCCGAACCTACACGTGTACAATAAGCTTTAAAAATACCATATACATCACCGATCTTATTCGGAGCAACGCCCAAACCGGTGCATGCACCTGCACATACGGTATTCGAAGAAGTCACGAACGGATACGAACCAAAGTCAATATCCAGCATAGTTCCCTGAGCACCTTCACAAAGCACGGATTTTCCGGCATCGAGCAAACCGTTTATTTCATGTTCGCTGTCTACCAACTGGAATTGTTTCAGGTATTCGATACCTTCAAACCAGGCTTTTTCAAGTTCAGTCAGGTCGTATTCATAATTCAGACCTTTCAGGATTTGTTCGTGGCGAGCCTTCGCCGCAGCATATTTTTGTTCGAAGTTATGCAGGATATCCCCCACACGGACACCGTTACGGCTTACTTTATCCGTATAAGTCGGACCGATACCTTTTCCGGTAGTTCCTACCTTAGCATCACCTTTGGCAGCTTCATAGGCAGCATCCAGTATACGGTGCGTAGGCAAAATGAGGTGCGCTTTCTTCGAAATGTGCAGTCTCTCCTTCAAGTTGTGTCCCGATGCTTCCAGCGCTTCTGCTTCCGCTTTGAACAAAGCCGGATCGAGCACTACACCGTTACCGATGATATTTACTTTATCTCCCTGGAAAATACCCGAAGGGATAGAGCGAAGCACGTACTTCTGTCCTTCGAACTCAAGTGTATGACCGGCATTCGGTCCACCCTGGAAACGTGCAACTACATCATATCTCGGAGTTAAGACGTCGACTACTTTTCCTTTACCTTCGTCGCCCCATTGCAATCCTAATAGAACATCTACTTTCATTTTTCTTTTTTATTGTTATTATTTACTCTTTTTCTCTTGTTGGCCCTGTCGCATTTGCTACATATACCGTATATATATAAGGAATAATGCGAAAGTTGAAACTTACTTAGTTTGGTATTTTCAATCGCGTTCTGTAAAGCTTCATTCTGAAACTCTGTGACCCTACCGCACTGCGTACATATCTGGTGATGGTGTGTCTCGCGATTATATGATTTTTCGTATTGGGAGGAAGTGCCGAACTGGTGTTTTATCACCAGACGTGCATTGATAAGTAAGATGATGGTATTATACAGTGTAGCCCTACTCACCCGGAAATTTTCCTGGTTCATCATCTGCGAATAAAGCATATCGATATCGAAATGCCCGTCAATGGAGTATATGGTATCCAGTATCGCATAACGTTCAGGAGTCTTGCGATGTCCATTCGCATTTAGATATTCGGTGAATATCTGCCGTACCGTATCTTTCACATTTTGAGTTTCCATATCGGCGCTATTTTAGCGCCAACAAAGTTAATTGTTTTTTGCGGAAAGCAAAAATATATCTGTAAATTTGCACCCAATCACTAAAAAAATGTTTTATGACAAGAGTCCCCTTCACGCAAAATTATCGCTGGCACTTGCCTCTATTACTTCTTGTGTTCTGCTGTTCTTTCTTTATAAACAATGGCGCAATCTTTGCAGACATCATGGAATCAAGAAACATTGTCACTGCACGCGAAATGGTATACGACCATAACTGGCTGGTGCCTACCATGAACGGAGAGTTGCGACTGGAGAAGCCTCCACTTCCCACATGGATTGCTGCCGTGGTAGAAGTGATTTCGCCGGATAATCTTCCCTTGCAACGAGCCATGGCCGGACTTGCGGCCGTCATGTTAGTACTCTTTTTCTATAAGTTTGCTACGAAGCTGACCGGCAACCGAACCTATGCCCTGGTATCTTCCCTGGTCTTGTGCACCTCTTATAATATCATTCTGATGGGACGTACAGCTACTTGGGACATTTATTGCCACGCATTCATGATGGGAGCTATTTATTATCTTTATCTTGCTTTGCGGCAAACTGCCTGCAAGTGGCCTCTTTTCATTGCCGCAGGCATTTTTATGGGATTATCTTTCCTTGGCAAAGGGCCCGTATCTTTCTATGCCCTGCTTCTCCCGTTCATTTGTGCCTACCTCTTATTCTATCGCAGGGAAACAAGAATGAAAGGAAAATGGGCCGCACTCTTCACCATGATCTTTATTTGCATCGTGCTCAGCACATGGTGGTATGCCTACACATACATCTGCCACCAGGAGATGGCATCCTATGTATTCCACAAAGAGTCTTCTTCCTGGAGTAACCACAACGTACGTTCCTGGTATTATTACTGGCAGTTTTTCCTGGAAACAGGAGTATGGTCGCTGCTGACACTGACAGCACTGATAGTGCCCTTCTGGAAAAAGCGGGTCGAAGCATCCAAAGAGTACATGTTCTGCCTGAGCTGGATGTTACTGATCCTTTTCTTCCTGTCGTTGCTCCCGGAAAAGAAGACACGCTATCTGCTTCCTATCTTATTGCCGGCCGCACTGACCATGGGATACTTATTTGTATATTGGATTCAACAGGCTAAACAGAAAATGCCGCACCTGAAAGACAGAGTGATTTACCGGATAAATGCTTATTTGATTGTAGTGGCTACATTGACCCTTCCCGTTGCTCTCTACCTCTTCATGTACCGGGAAGGACGGATAGGTACAGGGATGTTCATATGGTTGGCTGTATTATTCCTGACAGTAGCAGTTTGGCTATTCAGCTCTGCGCTCAAGCTCCGGCCTTTCTCTTTCCTGATGGGAGTCGTAGCGCTATTTGCTGTTGCCGAGTTGTTTGTAATGCCTTATATCGGAAGTTTTGTGAGTAACTCAGATCCCAAAAGCATCAGCGCTACCCAAGAAAACCCGGAGCTAAAAGCTCTGCCATTCTATCACAGCAAAGACGAAGTGCTACGCATCGAGTTGGTATACGAAGCACATAAGAAGATCGGAGACATGGATTTAACCAATAAAGAAGAGATTACAAAAGCCCTGCCGTTTGTTCTGATCTCACAGAAACCGGCGGAACAACTGATTCCGGATTCCATCCGAAAGAATTTAAGTCTTCGCTTTATCGATTGTTATGACAACAATCGCTGGGCAAAAGGGCACAAAAGATATGATAGCGTATTTATCAGCAATGTGACAATAGTCGACGAACGATAAAGACGGACGATGAAAAGGTGTCGAGACTTCACCGCAGAGGGCACAGAGTGACACTGAGTGAGTTTTAAGTCATTGATTATCGATGTTGATAATCCGTGAAAACCTGCGTAATCTGTGGTGAAGTTTCGACACAACCTTATCGTTAATCGCTAATTTCCTCTCTCACCATCGTATACAGCATCTGTTCCGCTTCTTTATCAGAGTTGGCCATGCCTTCTACCAGGCGACATACCTGGAAAGTATGTTCTTCACTATGCTGCATATACTTACGGATAGCAAGCATTGCCGCATTACGGACATGATAACTTCCCGATTGTACGGCACAAATCGCCTGATCGAGCAATTCACCCGCAGGGCGTTCGGCCATATCTCCCTTTTTCATCAACAGACGGGCTATGGTAAGGAAGCCACAAACTTGTGTATATTCCGCCTCATCCGCAATCCACTGGAAAGTTTTCGCCGGGGCATAAGGCAGGTTTTGAAACAGATTCATACACGTAAGTTCTGCTATCTCAATATTGCGGATATCCTCTACCCAGATATCAGCTATCTCGGGAAAGAAGGTATCTATCGGCTGCAATAAACCTGCCAGAATCTTACACTCGCGGATATTCTCTTTCCACAAGGCTTGTGCCAAGTCATGGTTCTTCTCATAAGCAGCGGCGATGCTCTTGATACGGGGCAACTCAACACCAAAGTTCAGTTTATAGTCCAGCCCCTTCTCACGCATGCTTTGTGACACAACTCCGTTCATAGAGAGACGGAGCTGTGTTTTAATATCTTTCAATTGTTCTTTTACATCCATGGGTTAATCGTTTACAGAAGGCAGTGGCGAATAGTCCCTGCTATAACGCAGCATCTGCTCGGCACAGCCTTCATCATAGGTTACTTTTACATCAATTATATTTCCTTTCTCGTCGGTTACCGCATCGTATCTTGGATTCACGAATCCTTTATAAGGCGCCAGGTTCAGTTTCTTATAGCGGGCCAATACTTCGGAGTGAAGTTCGGGGTCTACTTTTACGGCATAGGTTTCTACCAACGAACGGGCTGCTGCAAAGTCTCCGGTCGACTTGATGCGCTGTATCTCGGCCAGCAATTCGCCAAAGAGATGACGAAGTTTCTGATAGTCGTTCACCACGACGTAAGTCTTACCGTCTTTCTGCACCATCTCCACCACCTTATCGGCCTTACCCTTCTCAAACACCCAACGGGCAATGAGCTGGCGGTTGCGCATGTGAGCCTCTTCAACACTGTTGCCCGGCTCGATACGCACCAACTGGGTCATCAGGCCATTCATCAGATAGGTATAATATTCGGCCTTGTAAGCCTCTTCAGCCGGCACCAAGCCCAATTCCAGCAATTTAGGATCGGCTACGTAGTAAAGTCCGAACAGATCGGCACGTGCCTCCTCTATTGTAGATCCATAGGCTTTCAAGGCATCCGGATCAACTCCCGGAAGTAATTTTCCGGAACCGTGACCCAGGCATTCGTGCAAGTCGGTATGCAATTCTCCTGTCAGATCACCATATTTATCGATCAGTTGCTTTTCTGTATCACTGTACACAAACTCTTCGTTGAATCCGTTTCCATGAGCCGCTTTGTTATAAGCGTCGGTGATATTCCCGATAGTGACCGACTTGGAGCCATGATGGCTGCGAATCCAGTTAGAGTTAGGCAAGTTGATTCCGATGGCCGTCGCCGGATATAAGTCTCCGCCAAGAATGGCAGCAGTAATCACTTTGGCAGTCACCCCTTTCACCTTTTCTTTCTTAAATTGCTTGTCCACTGGGGAATGATCTTCGAACCATTGGGCATTGCCGCTTATCAGTTCAGTACGGCGCGTAGCCTCCAGGTCTTTAAAGTTCACGATGGACTCCCAGCTGGCCTTCATCCCGAGCGGATCACCGTATGTTTCAGTAAATCCGTTCGTAAAGTCAATGCGTGAATTCAGATCTTTCACCCAAAGGATGGCATATTCGTCAAACGTCTTCAGGTCACCGGTCTCGTAGTATTCAATCAGCTTGCCGATGGCAGCCTTCTGAGCTTCGTCTTCTGCCACCCCTTCAGCTTTCTTCAGCCAATACACAATCTTTTCGATGGCCTGTGTATAAAGCCCTCCTACTTTCCATACCTTCTCGACGATCTTTCCGTTCTCTTTAACCAGACGGCTGTTCAGTCCGTAAGAGACAGGGGTTTCATCTTTGGGGTCCTTCATCGCATTATAGAAATCCTCAGCTTCCTGCTGGGTGACTCCGTCATAGTAATTGCTGGCCGAAGTCAGCACCAAGTCTTCGCCGTCCGCCTGATTCACTCGTTTAGGCATCACCTTCGGATCAAAAATAACGGGTGACAGCTCCTCAAACAGTTGTTCTACCGTCTGTCCTTGAGCCAACGGCAGCCTGGAAGCATCTACACTGAGCAATGCTTGTTTCAGAAACTCCGGCGTAAAGCCCGGAACAAATTTCTCCGAACCATAATGGTGATGAATGCCGTTTGAGAACCATACGCGTTTCAGATAGGTGGTCAGATTCACGAAGTCCGGGCTGTTTCTGTCACCGGCATAATCCGTATAGATCGTCTCAAGCGCCCGACGGATGGTAAGATTGTACTTTCCGTTCTGATCAAACAGAATATCTCTTCCTTCCAACGCAGCCTGAGTCAGATAATAAACCAACTCTTTCTGTTTGAGAGTTAAATTCTCAAATCCGGGTACGCGATAGCGTAATATCTGTAAATCTGCAAATTGTTCCACTGTATATTTAAAATTATCTGCCGCAGCAGGGTTTGTTTTTTCGGCTCTGCCGCAAGCAGTCAGTAAGATTGCGGCCGCAGCCATTGAAATAAAATGTTTCTTCATACCTTTAGACGTTGAGGTTATAAAACATAAAAAGGAAATACCTCAAAGCCGTACTCTGAGATAATTCCTTTTTATTCCGTTTCAAGAAATGCAATTATTTCTTTTTTTCTGCGTGTTTTTTACGATATCCGTTGGGTGTTTCACCTACGTTTTTATAAAATGCAGCGTAAAAAGACTGACGGTTAGCGAAACCAACCATCGCACTGATTTCCTCTACATTCTTGTCGGCATATCTTTTATCCGTCAACAAGTGCAAAGCATCTTTTACTCTGTACTCGTTCAGCAGGCAAGAATAGTTCATACCAAAGCGAGAATTAACTACAGCCGAAAGATAACGGGTATTGGTTTTCAGTTCCTTCGCCAAATCTTTAGCCGAATAGTCAGGGTCTCTGTACTTCTTCTGTACAACAATGATGTTCAGAATCTTGTCATACAACTCATCTGCCAATTCTGGTCTGATTAAAGACCGGTAAGCAGCTTTCTTTTCTTTCTTCTCCCTTAAATTGTAAGGGCGTTTTTTAGGAGTTTCTTCCTGGGTTTTGTTTTCTAAATCACTCATTGAATTAACTGGTTAGGGTTTGTTTTTAAATATCACTATTAATTTGTAACTTTAGATGTCACAAATTTCATACATTATTTTGATATACACAACTTTTTCGTATATATTTTTGATATAAAAACAATCAAAATCGTCGAAAAGTGGGTAAAAAGGGGCGTTAATAAGAATATTTAACTTTTAATAACCCGGAAATAAAGCGTACCTTTGCCCGAAAGATGAATGAAAAATATCAAATGATACAAACCCTCAAAACTTATTTCGGTTATGACAGCTTCCGTCCCCTGCAGGAAGAGATCATCCGAAACCTGATGAGTAAGAGAGACGCACTGGTTCTGATGCCCACGGGGGGAGGCAAATCAATCTGTTATCAGCTTCCGGCCTTGCTGATGGAAGGCACTGCAATTGTTATTTCACCTCTTATTTCACTGATGAAGGATCAGGTAGAATCCCTCTGTGCCAACGGAATACCTGCAGGTGCACTGAACAGCAGCAACGACGAATCCGAAAATGCCAACTTACGCAGGGCCTGTATCTCAGGCAAGCTCAAGCTGCTCTACATATCACCGGAGAAACTGCTCTCCGAAGCCGACTATCTGCTGAGGGATATGACCATCTCACTGTTTGCGGTAGACGAAGCCCACTGTATTTCGCAATGGGGACACGATTTCCGCCCGGAATATGCCCGGATGGGATTCTTACGTACTCAATTCCCCAACATCCCCATGATTGCCCTGACTGCCACGGCAGATAAAATCACAAGGGAAGACATTGTCCGCCAACTGCAACTGAAGCAGCCGGAGATATTTATTTCATCATTCGACCGCCCTAACCTGAGCCTGTCTGTAAAAAGAGGCTACCAACCCAAGGAGAAGAGCAAAGCCATCGTAGACTTCATTGCCCGCCACCGGGGTGAAAGCGGAATCATTTACTGCATGAGCCGCAGTAAAACTGAAACAGTGGCACAGATGTTGCAAAAACACGGCATCCGTTGCGGCGTCTACCATGCCGGACTGTCTGCCCGCCAACGGGACGAAGCACAAGACGACTTCATCAACGACCGGATCGAAGTGGTATGTGCCACCATCGCTTTTGGGATGGGCATTGACAAGTCGAATGTCAGGTGGGTGATACATTATAACCTGCCGAAAAGCATTGAAAGTTTTTACCAGGAAATCGGCCGTGCGGGGCGTGACGGTATGCCCAGCGATACGATTTTATTCTATTCATTGGGCGACCTGATTTTGCTGACAAAGTTTGCAACAGAAAGCAACCAGCAGAATATCAATCTGGAAAAATTAAACCGGATGCAACAATATGCCGAAGCCGACATCTGCCGGCGACGTATCTTATTGAGCTATTTCGGCGAAACGGCTACTGAAGATTGCGGCAACTGCGATGTATGCCGTAATCCGCCCGAGCGCTTCGACGGAACTGTCATCGTTCAAAAAGCCTTAAGCGCCATAGCCCGTACCAACCAACAGGCAGGCATAACTCTCCTGATAGATATCCTGAGAGGGAACCCTACTGCTGAAATCACCGAAAAAGCTTATACAGAGCTGAAAACGTTTGGAGCCGGAAGAGAAATCCCGGCGCGCGACTGGCAGGACTATTTGCTGCAAATGCTGCAAATGGGATACTTTGAGATAGCCTACAACGAAAACAATCACCTGAAAATAACAAAGAGCGGAAGTGACGTCCTTTTTGGCCGTGAGAGGGCAATGCTGGTTGTCATCCGGAGAGAAGAGCCTGCTACCGCCAGAAAGAGAAGAAAGACCGTAAACGTCCATGCACAGGCATGGGACGGAGAAAGCAGAAGCAAGGAAGAAGACCTCTTCGAGGCCTTGCGTGCGTTGCGCAAGCAACTGGCCGACCAGGAAGCACTCCCGGCATACATCGTGTTATCGGACAAAGTGCTGCACCTGCTCTGCCTGTCGCGTCCCACAACCGTCGAAGCATTCGGCAACATCAATGGGATTGGCGAATATAAAAAGAAAAAATACGGAAAAGAATTTGTCGCGCTGATCCGCCAGTTTGTATGACCGGAAGAGAAACCGCAACCGGATTTTGTCAAGAGCAGTTTTACGTTTTATTAACCGGGCAGACCACCGGCCGATAACAATAGGAGATATTTTCATAACACATATTGTAATGCACCGGAACAAAGCTTCATTCGGGTCGGAAGACGGTGTCTGTCCGAGTCGGAGCAACCGTCTGTTTGGGCCGAAAAGCCGGGCTTTCATCATCCGAAAGCCGGGCTTCCCCCCATATACACCGGCTTCCCGTGCCGATGAACAGAAAAGGCATAAAAAAAGGGAAAAGCTTTCAACTTCTCCCTTCTACCGTATTTTAATCTGAATATAGTTTATGATTACGCTTACAAAGATACGATAATCAACAGCAAAAGTCAAGCTTCCGGACTATTATTTTCCGAAATTATTTGCATTGTTGCATCTGTTCGTGAACATCGGCAGGGGGCACTCCCAGCGAAATAGCTTTCTCGAAATCTGCCTTCGCCTGCGACTTCTTTTTCTGGTCCAGATAGATATCCCCCCTCAGCAAATAGGCATCGACGGAGTTAGGCGCCAGGCGGATGGCTTCGTCCAAATCCACCAGTGCCAGATCTTCATGTTTCATATCCCGCTCTACATCGGCACGGGCCACATACAAAACGGCATCTTCGGGAAATTCCACCAACAATTGGTTCAGGAGATCGAGCGATTCACGAAATTTGCCCTCTTTCTGTTCCAAAGTTGCCAAGCCGAGGCGTCCGTTATAATTCTTCGGATCAATTTCCAGCAAACGCTGGTAGTCCAGACGAGCCCCTTTATAATCCCGCCGCAACATATAAATATACGCCCGCATCAGCAAGGCCTCCGTATTCTTCTTATCCACATCCATCACCTGGCAATAATCCACATAAGCCTTGTCCTGCATGCCCTGCTCCAGATAGATGGCGGCACGGTTCAGCAAAATGGGCACGGCGAGCGGCGCAATGTTGAGTGCATAAGTATACGACTCGACAGCATCATTATAACGTCCCAGCTTGCGTTGCACCAAGCCGAGATTAGAAAACAACAGAGCATTATGGGGGTTCTTCGGTTCCAGTCTCAATGCCTGCTTCAAAAGATCCTCGGCTTGCGCCAGACTGTCTTTTCCAACACACTCGACGGCCTTCTCAGAAAGTTCCTGATAGGTCTGGGCGGAAAGGGATATGGAAAAGATGGAGAAAAGAAGGAGAAAAAGATACTTCCTCCCTATCCCCTCTCCCAAAGGAAAGGGAACAATGATAGTTTTTCGATTCATAAATAATCTATTAAAAACGAACCGGTAATGGGGAGTATACGCTGAACATACAGTTTCTTTCTCCACAGATCGGTCAGAAGCCGATCTCCGGTTCATATATATTAAAATGTCAGACAAGCGCGAGTGTGCTTTTTAATCCAGAGGATAAGCGTCAAACGCAAATAACTCGGTAGAGAGATAACGCTCGCCGGTGTCGGGCAATAAAGCCACGATCCTCTTTCCTTTAAACTCCGGACGTTCGGCCAGCTTGCGGGCTGCATAAACAACGGCTCCGGAAGAGATCCCCGCCAACAGTCCTTCCGTAGAAGCCAATTCACGCCCACCACGGATCGCCTCATCGTCAGGCACAGGCATGATTTCGTCTACAACCGAAGCATCGTAAATACCGGGAACAAAATTCGCCCCAATCCCTTGTATACGGTGGGGAGCGGCCTTCCCGCCTTCAAGTACGGGAGACGACGCCGGTTCCACAGCTACTATATATACATCCGGATTATGCTTTTTCAGTGCACGGGCCACCCCGCAAACGGTTCCGCCCGTTCCCACTCCCGCTACAAACACAGCCACCTGGCCGTCAGTGTCCTGCCAGATCTCTTCGCCGGTGAAGCGTGTGTGCACCTCCGCATTCGAAGGATTCTCAAACTGTTGCAGAATGACCGAACCGGGGATCGAATCTTTCAGTTCCTCAGCTTTGGCTATGGAACCGGCCATTCCTGCCAACCCGTCAGTCAATACAATTTGTGCTCCCAGTGCTTTCAACAGATTGCGACGTTCCAGACTCATCGTTTCGGGCATGGTCAGTATCAACTGATACCCTTTAATGGTAGCCACCATGGCCAGTCCCACACCGGTATTTCCGCTGGTCGGCTCGATGATCGTGGCACCGGGCTTCAGAACTCCTCTCTTCTCGGCATCCTCGATCATTGAAAGTGCCACCCGGTCCTTTACGCTTCCGGCAGGGTTAAATGACTCCAGTTTAGCGATAATATTCTCTTGCAGGCCGTATTTACGACTATAACCGGACAACTCCATCAACGGAGTATGGCCTATCAGTTCGGTAAGTTTCTTTGCGATTTTTGCCATATAGCTCTCTGTTTTACCACAGTTAATGCGCAAAGATAAAGAAAAGAATCGTACCTTTGTGACCGTTCAATCTTTTTAAGTATAGAGTTTATGAAGAGAAGACTTATCCAATTCGTCACGACTTATTTTCTTTTTGTCCTCATATTCGTCCTCCAGAAACCAATTTTCATGGGTTACTACCATACCTTATATAATAAGGTGTCATGGACTGATTATTTCTCCGTGATAGGGCACGGGCTTCCGTTGGACCTTTCGCTTGCCGGTTATCTGACCGCTATTCCCGGACTACTGCTGATCGCTTCGGTCTGGATACAACCTTCCATTATCCGCCAGATACGCCGGGTATACTTCATGATCATAGCCATCCTGCTATCCTGTATCTTTATCGGTGACTTAGGGTTATATGAATACTGGGGGTTCCGTCTGGATGCCACCCCGCTTTTTTACCTCTTCTCTTCTCCCAAAGACGCATTGGCCAGTGTCAGCATTTGGGTCGTAATAGCCGGACTGGCCGCAATCGCCGTTTATGCAGCCCTGCTTTACTGGATATTCTATCGGGTGCTGATTTATCAGAAGCAACCTCTGAAAATACCTTTCCACCGGTTAAGCGTATCCGGAGTTCTGCTGCTCGTCACCGGACTCCTGTTCATCCCGATACGGGGAGGCTTCACGGTGTCGACCATGAATCTGAGCAAAGCTTACTTCAGCAGCAACCAGCGACTGAACCATGCGGCCATCAATCCTTGTTTCAGCCTGATGGAGTCGTTGTCGCGACAGGATAATTTCGACAAACAATACCGGTTTATGACGGCTGAGGAGGCCGACAAACTCTTCGCGGAACTCAAGGATAATCCGGTTACTCCTGCCGACAGTGTTCCTCAGCTTTTCACTACCGAACGCCCGAACGTAGTATTAATCATACTCGAAAGTTTCTCGTCCAAACTGATGGAAACCCTTGGAGGAGAACCCAACGTAGCTATCAACATGGATCAGTTCGGACGTGAAGGGGTCTTGTTTACCCACTTCTTCGCCAACAGTTTCCGTACCGACCGCGGACTGGCAGCCATCATCAGTGGTTATCCGGCACAACCGACCACCAGCATCATGAAGTACCCGAAGAAGACGCAACACTTGCCTTCGATCCCCGGCAGCCTGAAAAAGGCAGGATACGACCTGCAATATTATTACGGAGGAGATGCCGACTTCACCAATATGCGTTCTTACCTGATTCAGGCAGGAATCGACAACATTGTTTCCGATAAGGATTTTCCTCTTTCCGAACGTCTCAGCAAATGGGGAGCACACGACCATGTGGTATTCAACCGACTGCTGAACGACCTGGAACAGAATCCTCCCAAAGAACCTTTTATGAAAATAGTACAGACTTCGAGCAGTCACGAACCTTTCGAAGTTCCGTTTCAACGGCTGGACAATCCGAGACTGAATGCTTTTGCTTATGCGGACAGTTGTGCCGGCGACTTTGTACGTCGGTTCAAAGAGACTCCTTTATGGAAGAATACGGTCATCATTCTTGTACCCGATCATCTGGGAGCCTATCCGCAGGATATAGACAACCTGACCGTAGACCGTTACCGGATTCCGTTGATTTTCATAGGAGGAGCGGTGAAAGAACCGAAACATATCGATACTTACGGTTCACAGATCGACATTGCCGCCACACTGCTGGGGCAACTGGGACTTCCGCACGAAGAGTTCGCTTTCAGTAAAAACATGCTTAACCCGGCCTCTCCTCACTTCGGATTCTTCACTTTCCCGAACGCTTTCGGAATGATGACACCGGAAAATGAAGTCGTATTCAACTGTGAATCGAACTCTGTCGTTTCGGACGAAGGAGAACATAAAGGAGAGAATTTACCCAAAGCTAAAGCATATTTGCAAAAGCTGTACGACGACCTGGCTAAAAGATAATCACCCCATAACCCAACAACGATATGACTAACGACCTTATCCAGTCACTGGCCAACATAGACCAGAACCTGCTGCTATACCTCAACGGTTTTCATAACACCTTTGCCGACTATTTCATGAGTACCTTCACCGGGAAATGGATCTGGGTGCCGATGTATGCCAGCATCTTGTATGTACTGCTAAAGAATTTCAACTGGAAAATAACTTTGTGCTGTCTGGCTGCCATCGCGCTGACCATTACTTTTGCCGATCAGGTTTGTGCCGGCCTGATACGTCCCGTCGTAGAGCGCTTGCGCCCGGCAAACCCGGAGAATCCGATCTCCGACCTCGTTCACGTAGTAAACAACTACCGGGGCGGACGCTACGGGTTTCCATCCTGTCATGCCTCCAACTCTTTCGGACTTGCCTTCTTCCTGGTTTTCCTGTTCCGCAAACGGTGGCTGAGCCTTTTCATTCTCCTATGGGCCACACTGAACTGCTATACACGCATCTATCTGGGAGTACACTATCCGGGCGACCTGATTGTAGGAGCTGTCATAGGATGCTGCGGAGCTGCACTGATGTGCTATCTGTTGAAGAAAATAGCCAAAGGCACTTCCTTCGGCAAAGTGAAACATACGGAAATCACGATCTATGCCGGTTTGCTGACCACGTTGGGAATTCTGATTTACGCTTTCATCATGGCATAATCATTCTTACTTTCGGAGTTCTGGAAAAGACCTCCTCTTTTAAAATACAAAAAGCCGACGGCAACGCGCTTCTTCCTTATAAAGCATGCGTTCCGTCGGCTTATCATCTTTATTACCAACCGTGAATCCGGCTACCGGTCATGTCTTCTTCGTACCCTTACTCATAGGCCGGATCTTGCTTCAGGACACCGCCTGCCTTGTCTATTTCGGACTGCGGAATGGGGAAGAATTCAAATGCAGGTTTATACACCTTGATATATCCCGGATAGGCGGGATCTTCCGCTCCGTTCACCAGTTTATCCATCAGCTTCCATCGTTTCAACTGGAAGTAACGTAAACCTTCAAAACAAGTCTCAATACGCCATTCGTTCCGGATACGTTCGCGAAGGTCGTCCTGTGAAATACCTGCCCCGATAGCTGGCTGACCGGAGCGTGTCCTTACTTTGTTTATAGCATCCAGAGCTGTCGTAGTGGGTCCATGGGCTTCATTCTCCGCCTCGGCTATCATCAGCAATACATGAGCATAGCGCAACACGATTACATCTGCATCCGAAACAGTACTGTATCCGGGTGTCACATCCGTAGGCTGAATGTATTTGAGGGCGCTGAAACCGGTAGGTCCTTTATTGTTCGATTCGTTCACCTGTACCTCCTCGTCTTTCCATCCGTCACTGGCAAAGTTAGCCATCATGGAGTGATTGACCGACTCATACAGACGGCGGTCCCTGTTCATGAACATCTTGGCACGTTCTGCTTTCTTCAGCGCATCATTGTTACCATACAATATGCTTTCGTCAGGACGTACGGTCAGAGGCGACTCTCCCCACGGTTTTCCATCCGTACATTCAAATGCATCCACCATATTGCGGGTCGGATCGAGAACAGCCCAGGCACCATAATACAAGTCCATGGAGTGAGTCAGGTTCGGACGCAGGAAGCGGACGGAGAACATGATTTCCGGTGATGCCAATTGTTTCTCAGAGATAAAATTGTCACGTACACGTGCTGCCAGGCTATATCCTTTGATACTCTGCAACAAAGTCAGCACCTCTTCCATCTTCGAAGGGATGGCCTTCCCATTGCTATCGTAGGCATCGAACAACAGAATTCTCGCCTTCAGAGCCTTGACAGCCGAAACGGTAAATCGTCCGGATGTCTGTGAGTCGGAATACAGTTTATCGGGCAATTCGCTGATAGCCTCGTCATAGTCGGTCATCACACGGTTCAACACTTCGGCACGGGTGGCCTTAGGCTGGTACATTGTATTCAGATCGAGTGACTGGGTCACGACAGGCACTTCTTTGTAACACTGATACAACCATGAATAAAAGTAACCGCGCAACGCTTTACACTGTGCGAACATAAACTTCTTATCCTCTGCACTGATATCCGATCCGGTATACTGTTCGAGTTGTTCCATCAGGATATGTACACGGGCAATGCCTTTATAGCAATTACCATAAATGTCGGTCACGAACCCGCCCTGATTGGGAGTAAGGTCTCCCTGGGCGATGGTCTTGGCCCAACCGTAGGTACCTTCACTGTGTTGCACGATTGCATTATCGGTCAATCCGTCCAGACAAGGCATAATCTGAGAGAATACACCGGAGTACATGACCGAATAGGTTCCGGCCAAAGCTGATTCAAAGTCACTCTTCTTCTGCCAGAATACGCTTTGCGAAGGACTTGACGGAGGATCTTTCTGAAGAAAGTCTTCACACGAGGTGGCACCGAAAAGTAATGTGGCAGCTAACAATATATGAATATTCTTTTTCATTGCATGTCCTAATTAAAATTCAACATTTAAACCAAACGAGTAGATTCTGTTTTGTGGATAGATGGCATCTCTTCCGTCACCGTTACGTTCGGGGTCGAGTCCTTTGTAAGGGGTCAGGGTCAACAGGTTGTCACCGGAGAAGTAAATACGTACTTTGGAGATGCTTGCCTTTTCGGTCCATACCCGCGGTAACGTATAACCAAGTGTCACATTCTTCAACCGGAAGAAAGAAGCGTCTTTCAGATAATAGCTGTTGGGACGTGTATTCTTGCCTCCGCCCATATCCTGCCAATAAAGTTTGGGATGTTTGGCCCCATACGGGTTTTCTTCCGTCCACATGTGCTTGATATAGTCTTTGTTGGGAGAAGCGCCTTGCATGAAAGGCTGCACTCCCCAGTCAGTGGTGTAATATTTCTTATCAGCTACTCCCTGACCGATCAACGACAGGTCGAAGCCTTTCCAGGTGGCACTGGCATTGATGCCATATTCAAAGCCGGGGAAGCGTCCGGAGAAAGTACGGCGGTCGTAATTATCGATCACTCCGTCCGGTTTCCCATCAGGGCCGCTGATATCCTTATACTTCAGGTCACCCGGCTGGGTGTTGTCATTAAACTGCTTCGGCGAAGCGTCAATCTCAGCCTTGTCGGCAAATACACCGATGCACTCCAGCATGTAGTATTCATCGTAAGGCAATCCCTCACGTTTGATACTGTAACTTCCGATCTCCTCTGCGCCAAACTCAGTCAGTTTGTTGCGCGAACGGTCAAAATAAACACCGGCATTATAACGGAGTCCCTTGAGTGTGCCTCCCTTTACCATATTGGCATAATTCAGGGCAACCTCTATACCTTTATTCTCTACCGAGCCATTGTTTACAGTCGGAGCTGAAAGTCCGAGCAAACTGGACACCTGTGAAGAGCGCAAAATGTCATCGGTGGTCTTTTTATACCAGTCGAAGGTCACACTCAAACCATCAAACACCTGTAAGTCAAAACCGATATCGGTAATGGTAGTCGTCTCCCACTTGATGTTACGATTGGCATAAGCCGTCTGCTGATAACCGATAACCACTCCGTCCGAAGTTTTGGTAAACGGATAGTCATTTACCCCGGAGATCATGGCCTGATAAGGATAAAGCCCGATATTCTGGTTGCCCAACTGTCCCCATGAGCCTCTCAGTTTGAAGTTATTCAGCCAGTTGAGGTTCATTTTTTTTATGAACTCTTCTTCCGTAGCACGCCAGGCGACTGAGAATGACGGGAACACACCCCAACGGTTTTCATCGGAAATACGCGAAGTTCCGTCATAGCGCATATTGGCTTCAAACAGATAGCGCTCCTTGAAATTATAGTTGAAACGTCCGAATAAAGACTGGATAGCCCATTCTTCTTCACCTCCGCTGTTGCTCCAATCGGCCGTACCACCGGCATTGAGCACCGGCAGGTCAAAGGCAAAGTCCTTACGGTAAGCGTTGAGCGTTTCATATTTTTCCGATTCCTGATTATAACCTACCATCAAAGAGAAATTGTGTGCATTCTCCGCCAGTGACAGATCATATTTCAAGTAACTATAAAGATTGGTATAGAAACGGCGGCTATCGCCCACGCTCAGCCCCAATCCTCCTTTATCAAGCTCGGACGACTTCTCTCCGGTGTGGTAATCGTAAGTATAAGTCGTACTCCCTCTCCAGTCTTTACTTTTGTTCGACTGAAGGCGGGCAGCACCCTTGGTGTACCATGTCAATCCCTTAGCCAAGTTGATCTCTAACCACAACTGGGCATTAATATCGAAATTGTTGTCACGTTTCATCGCATTCTCTCCGATAATGGCAGGCATATTCTTGTTATGACTTTCGAACGAATAAGCCGAACTTGTCCAACGACGAATCCCCGTTCCGTCGTCCGGCAACCAAGGCATATAGGTCGGTGCTTGCGAAAGAGTAGAGAGGAATGCATCGTTCTGGCCTTGACGGGGTTGTTCCGTTTCCCCATACATCAGGTTGGCATAGGTTCCGACTTTGATGAAATTGGTAATGCGTGCGGTAAGGTCGATTGTGGCGTTATACTTTCTATATTTGAATCCACGCATAGTACCCGGCTGATCTACAAAATTCAAAGCCACGTTATAAGTAGTTTTCTCTGTACTTCCGGCCATCGAGAGATTATGTGTCTGCACTACGGCCGTACGGAACATATAGTCCTGCCAATCGAAATTGGGATATTGGGGGTCACCGACATTATTCCGATAGAGGTTGATCTGATCTTGGGTGTACTGCTTTCCGGTTCCGGAGTTCTTCCAGGCCAGATTTGCCAACTCCATATATTCTGCCGAATTGGTAATCCGGTCGTAGAGTTTGGTCGGTGTATGCAAACCAATATTCCCATGATAACTAATGCTCACCTTATCTCCCACGGCACCCTGCTTGGTAGTAACGAGAATAACACCGTTGGCGGCTCTTGCTCCGTAAATGGCTGCCGAAGCAGCATCTTTCAAAACGGAAACACTCTCGATCACACTGGGGTCGAGGTTGGTCATACTACCCGGTACGCCATTGATCAGGATCAAAGGATCTGATCCGGCAGAAGAGAAAGTCCCCTGACCACGGATACGGAAAGAAGTCCCTTCGCCACCGGGCTGTCCAAGCCCCTGATTGACACGCAATCCCGGAATTTGTCCTTGCAACAGGATAGCGGCATTGGCAACCGGTCGTTTCGAAATATCGTCACCGGTCACAGCCGATACCGCCCCCGTCAAGTTAACCTTCTTTTGGGTACCAAAGCCCACTACGACAACTTCATCCAGCTTCTGAGTATCCTCCTTCAGAACAATATTCATCGGAGTTCTCTCCGCTTTGACAATCTGTGTTTTATAACCAATATAAGAAATCTCAAAAGTGCTTCCTTCCGGAACATCCAGAGAGAATCTTCCTTTCAGGTCGGTAATACTTCCCAAAGTAGTCCCTTTTACCAATACGGATACACCAACGAGAGGTTCGCCGGCTTCATCGGTAACAATGCCGCTGGCTTTTACATTGTGCTGTTGTGTGACGGTAACTGCATCTTGCTTTAGGCTATCGGCCACAGCAAACTGGGGTGACATACATAATAGCAGCAAACTGGCACCTGCTATTTTGAGGCAATTCATTTCACGAGCTTTGATCAAACTCGGAAACAGGTTAGTTCTTTTTGTCATACATTAAATTTTTCGGTTAAACATAAAAAAAAGGAATGTTCCATCCGGAAGATGTATAAATCCGGAATCAGTTTGGTCGTTCTTCTAAGTCTTCATAGGCCTTTTAGTTTTGATTATTAGTTTTCTGTCGACATTAAAACTTTGCTGAACTATGCTGATATCCTATTCCGAAAAACAATTCATTGGGGAGTAGTCCTTTCAGGACTTGGAAAGACAGGAATTTTGTACAGTTTATCAGAGTAAAAGCAAGAAATGCAGATGCTTTTTTGAAGGAACAACCGTATCATTTATACTTATTTGTACCTATATTCTACCAAACTAAAATATAATACACTGAATATATGCAACTTATATCTATAAGATAGAAATTAAGGATGCCGTTTCGATTTACTACAAAAGATTGGTTAGTTTAAGTTCTCTGGTATTTATTAAAAAAAAGATTCTATTTTTGCATTTTATTAATTCTTATTCTTATCTTTGCTGCATAACATCTGCCAAAGACTTAAGAGATGTGAATTATTTGTTAGCCTTAAAAGCTCCGAATTGCGTTTTCTACACTGCGGATATAGTCCTGAAAGAACTTAGCAATCCAATACGTACTCCAATCCTCCTCATATTTCTCTTACCGGCTCATCCGGGTGTAATCCAAGTTCTATGCCTAACTTTCTTCATCTTAGCGGCGAAGATATACATCTCCGCAGGCAAGATGTATATCTTGGCGGCGAAAACACACATCTTGGCTGCAAAGATGAAGTTTGATTGCCCTTTCAAGCAAATTTTCTTTCTATGCCTTAGGACTTTGGGCGAAATGAAATCTTATTTAAAATAGTGATTAATTTATGCCGGCTATTTGAACATTAATTGTTTTATCGTGGCATTGTAGAAAAAGAAGTAATGTTTTAGCAATTGTCCTATTTTCAAGTATTTGCACGGCATTACTATCAAAAGAACTCTTTCAAAGGCAAAGGTATCCCCAAAACATGAAATTCAGGCAGATGCAGAAAGGCATCCCGACAATTACAGGTCGTAAAACATCATTCTTAAATAAGTAACAAATAAAGCCAAAAGGAACATACCTGCATTTTTGAGGAACATCCCCCAATAGCTACTATTCCAAAAATAGTGCGCCAGTAAATAGCTAAAAGTACTTATCCCTAAGAAAATAAGCACAGCAAAAAGTATCCAATATTCAAAACCGGCAGCTACCACCCCAACACACAATGTATTGACTCCCCACCACATCAGAAGATGATATAAGGCTAAGTTTGATAGATAAAAAATAATCTTTCCAAGTGTTTCCATAATCCGGCATTTATCATTTCCTTTTCATTTATTTGTCCCGAGGATATACTGCCACCGCTTTATTTTCTTTTTGTTTTCTGTCTGCGTGCGATTATCCACTGAGGACCATCAGGAAAGATTTTCAGGTTATCAAAAGTAAGATTTTGTACGTTACTTATTGAAATACTTTATATACCAGTCATAGAATTTTCGGATTCCTTCTTCTATGGAAGTAGAAGGCTTATAGCCAAAATCATTCTCCAACCGGCTTGTATCAGCATAAGTACATACCACGTCTCCCGGCTGCATCCCCATCATCTGCTTAACTGCCGTCTTACCCGCTGTTTTCTCAATCACAGAAATGAAATCCATCAGTTCCACAGGAGCGGAATTACCGATATTATAAATATAGAAAGGAATAGGATCGGCAGAAGGATGGGCGATGATCTTCATCAACCCTGCGATGATATCGTCTATATAGGTGAAGTCACGACGCATCTGCCCATTATTGAATACTTTAATGGGATCTCCGTTCAGGATTGCTTCCATAAACAGGCATGGAGCCATATCCGGACGTCCCCACGGACCGTACACTGTAAAGAAACGCACACCGGTAGTCGGTATACCGTACAGTTTGCTATAAGCATGGGCCATCAGTTCATTCGACTTTTTCGTCGCTGCGTATAAACTTACCGGTGTATCGGCCTTATCCGTCTCAGCGTAAGGCACCTTGTCATTCAGCCCATAAATACTGCTTGAGCTGGCATATACCAGATGGTTCACCGGGTAATGACGGCAACACTCCAGCAAATTCAGGAAACCTACAACATTCGATTCGATGTACGCATAAGGATTTTCTATCGAATAGCGCACACCCGCCTGGGCTGCCAGATTAACCACAACATCAAAATGTTCGGATTCAAACAAGTGGTTCAGTCCGTCACGATCAGTCAAATCGATCTTAATAAAGCGATAAGAAGGGTATTTAGAACTTGGTAACAATACACCATCTTCTATCGACTCTTTTGCTATACCAGTATCAGCAAGGCGGTCGTACTTCAACTGCACATCATAATAAGAATTGATTATATCCAACCCTACAACTTCGCAACCCTGTGCTATCAATGCTTTTACTGTATAAGAGCCGATAAAACCCGCAGCTCCTGTCACTAATACTTTCATGATTCAATCTTATTTAGAGTACCATTACGGAAAAACGGCCTATAACATAATGTTCCTTGCCGTCAACAAATTTCTGCAGTTCCTTGTTCGAACGTATTTTCTTGTTCGAAATCATCAGGATGGTATTCTGATATTTATTATCCAAAACTTCTTCTTCAGTCACTTCTTTCACACCTTCGTGCAGGTAGACATCCATATTCTCAGGACGACGTACATTCAGGACACAATAACCGGAAGTCCCTTTTTCTTTGGAAAGTTCCACTGCTTTCCGGCATAATTCGGAATAACCCAATTCACTGTTAATGGCAGGTACATCCCAACCGCCCACAAAGATAGCACAAAACAATCCGAAGGCAAGCGTATTGATAGTCTTGTTCAACGATTTCTTCCGATAGAGGAAATACAGAGCCGCACAACCACTAACTGTCAACACTCCACCGGCCACGTAAAAAAGCTTCTGTCCCAGAAATTCGGTGCCCGGCATTCGTCCCAACACGATAAGAGCGGGCAGGCCTGCCACAAAAACAACGGCAGGAAGAACCAACGTCAACGCCAGCCATTGATTCCATCGGAAATGTGATAGCAAAAGTACGGCCAGATAGACAAAAAATGGGAAAGTCGGTGCCAAATAGACGGCAAGTTTACCACTGAAACAAGACAACATCAGCAAAGTACTGAGGATGATTACCATAAAGAAACGCTCCAGATCTGAACGGATTAACCGACGACATGCCCCGGCCACAATCACCCCTATCAGCAATAACGCCCAAGGAGCCAACGAATACCAAACGGAAATAAAATAATAATAGAAGGGTGCACTATGGTCGAAAGCATTGACAGCCCGTCCTACAGTCTGGCGGAATAGCAGATCATGCAGATAGTTCAAACCTCCCTCTTCCCAACAGACACCACCAAACCAGATGAAACATCCTAACAGTAGCACGGCAAATGTCTTCCATCCCCAATAGCGTCCGAAGGTTTTCACACGCCCGGTGATAAGCAGAAAGACAAAAGTAGACAGCAAGGGTACCAGTATACCGACCGGACCTTTGGAGAAAACAGCCATAAAAATATAGAAGGGAAACAGAAAGGCATTCCGGTTCTTGCTGCCCTGCCCTTTCAACATCCGGTAGAAAGTACGGAGGGCAAGAACGATGAACATACACATCAGCATATCCATACGCAAAACAACTGCCAACCCTAAAAACAAGCCGCAACTCATCAACATTAGCTGTGCCGAAAGACGATTGGCCGCAGATGTTTCACGTTCTACCCATCGATCCATTACCAGCATAATCACCAGAGCAGGAATGAAAGAGAAAAGTGACGCAAACCACATGGCATGACTGCCCAGCAACCATTTGCCCAGCATCAGAATCCAGAAATACAAAGGAGGCTTATCGGCATATTGCACACCGTGATTGGTGAACGTAAAAATATCACCATTGCGCAGTGCCTCATCGACAATGCTCAGATAGCGTAACTCATTGGAGGGAGTATAATCCCGGAAAATCAGCACCGGCAATACTGCCAGCAATAATAAAAACGGAAGAAATTTACTTTTCATAGGCAACTGATTGCTTGGAGCTTTTACGCCCAATCATCAGATTGCGAAAATAGGCTACGAAACCGACCGACTGACCCAAAATCAGAACCGGATCGAGACGGAATACACCGTATGCCACAATAACCGATGAACCGACCAGACTGATAATCCAGAAACCGGCAGGCAGTAAAGACTCTTTATGATGGAATGAATAAGCCCATTGATATACAAAACGAAGAGTGAAAATGACTTGCCCCATTGAACCGAAGACCAACAGCCAGAGAGGCACCTTTTCATTTCGGAAAAAACTATCGATAAAGTGTTGTGCATCATGCAGCATAAAAGCTGCTGCAATAATGGGGGTAATTACCAGCAGAGTTTTCAGTACCCCGTGCAATTTATTCCAAATACCCTTCTCGTTCAGATTCCACAAATAGATATAATAAGAAATAAACTGTCCGAAGATAATAGAAAAATCATCACGCAACCACCCATAGATACACAACAGATAAGAACCGGCAATGCTCAGAATCCAAAATATGGAAGGAGATACTACCTTCTTTGCTTTTTCCGATAGTACCCACTGGAATATGATGCGCGCAGAGAAAAAAGCCTGCGCCAAAAAACCGATTACATAAATAAAGCCGTTACCTCCCACAAGACTACTCCATTAAGTTATTGTCGCCGACACGATAGTTAATATATCTCTTCTTCATCCAACGGTACGCAAAGCAATCGAGGAAAGGAGAAACCAGTCTGTTCCACAAATGATACTTGGATGTACCTGCTACACGCGGGAAATGACGGACAGGAATCTGTTTGATCTTAGCATCCTGCAATAAAATCAACGCAGGAAGAAAACGGTGCATACCCGTAAAGAACGGAATACGTTTGGCATAGGCCGTATGCAACACTTTAAGAGGGCAACCTGTATCCTGAACACCATCATGGGTCATCATCCGCCGGAAACCATTGGCAATCTTGGACTGGAGGTTTTTAAAAAAGGAGTCTTTACGATTGGCACGGATACCCATCACCAACTGATAGTCGGCAATATCCTTCAATAACAGATTGAAATCCTCGGGAGTAGTCTGAAGATCGGCATCCATGTATCCCACATATACCGACTCAGCGTAGTCGATACCCGCTTTCATGGCGGCACTCAATCCGGAATTTTTCGCCAGATCCATATAAAAGAAATCCTTATTGCGCGCGCATACCTCCATGATACGTTGCTTACTGTTATCACGTGAACCATCGTTCACAAACAATACACAAGCCGTACAAATAGAGTTGGGCAAAAATTCTCCCAATTTCTGTTCCAAAGAGTAGATATTGTCTTCTTCGTTGTATACCGGAACAACGATAGTCAGTTGATAATTGATCGTTTTATTCATTGCCTCATTGTAAATATCCTGCAAAAATACAAAAAATAAGAAATAAAACAGGGGTATTGAAACAACAAACCAAATCTAATTTATGTTTTTATAGCACAAAAAGAAAAAATGAAACCGGATTATAACATTCATACAGACTTAAAACAGAAAAAGAATGCCGGAAAGAATATCACTCCTCTCCGGCATTGTCTGTTGTTTTATAAATATAAAAACGAAATCAGGCTTTCCGGATGTAATCAACAATCCATGCTCCTACTTCTTTCGTGCCAAACTTATCACCACCTTCTACCTGAATTTCGGGGGTACGTACATTTGCATCCAAAGAAGCATCGACAGCCTTACGGATCAAAGCGCCTTCGGCTTTGCAATCGAAGTATTCGAACAACATTGCTACCGAAAGGATTTGTGCCAGTGGGTTAGCAATATTCAAACCTTTTGCCTGCGGCCATGAACCGTGAATCGGCTCGAACACCGGAGTACTCTCGCCCGTAGAAGCAGACGGGAGTAATCCCATAGAACCGCTAATTACAGAACCTTCGTCGGTCAGAATGTCGCCAAAGGTATTCTCCGTCACCATTACGTCAAAGAACTTAGGCTCCTGGATCATCTTCATTGCAGCATTATCCACAAACATATAATCAGTAGTCACCTCCGGATACTGCGGGGCCATCTCTTGTGCAATTTGTCTCCACAAACGACTGGAAGCAAGCACATTGGCTTTATCGACTACAGTAAGGTGTTTGCGACGCTTCATTGCGTATTCAAAACCGACTTTCAGGATACGTTCAATTTCGGGACGTGTATACATATTCGTATCATATGCTTTATCATTATCCTGATATTTCTCACCGAAATACATACCACCCGTCAGCTCACGGATACACAGGAAGTCGGCTCCCTCTACTAACTCTGCACGAAGAGGCGACTTATGAACCAAACATTTAAAGGTTTGCACCGGACGGATATTGGCAAACAAACCGAGTTTCTTACGCATAGCCAGCAGCCCTTGTTCCGGACGTACCTTGGCAGTCGGGTCATTGTCAAACTTAGGATCACCTACAGCCGAAAAGAGAACTGCATCGGCATTCTTACACACCTGATAGGTTTCTTCGGGGAAAGGATCACCTACTTTATCAATAGCATCCGCACCACAAATGGCATATTCATAGTTTACTTTATGTCCAAACTTCTCACAGACGGCACTCATCACCTCTACACCTTGTACAGAGATTTCCGGTCCGATGCCGTCACCGGCTAATACAGCAATTTTAAAATCCATATTGTTCAATAATTAATATTCTTCTATTATATTCAGCATTTTAATAGTAGCTTTGATGGCAGCCTCTGTCTGGTCGGCATCCAATCCACGGGTACGGAACACCTTTTCACCAAAACTCCAGGTGATGACTGTCTGTACGAAGGCATCGGTACGGCCTCCGGGAGGGATACTTACGGCATAATTAATCAGCATCGGGAACTTACGCCCCAAAGTCACCTTATATACTTTACGCAAAGCGCGTACAAAGGCATCGTACTGTCCATCACCGGAAGAACTTTCTTCGTAAACCTGACCGTCGATTTCGATACTCAGTGTTGCCATCGGCTTCAATCCGTGTGCTAAAGTGACAAAGTAGCTTTTCAATTTTACTTTATTGCTCATGCCATCGTGCTTCAACACATCAGAAATAATATAGGGCAAGTCTTCCTGAGTAACCAACTCTTTCTTATCACCCAACTCAATGATTCGCTCCGTAACCTTCTTCATGGACTCTTCATCCAGTTCCAGTCCCAGACTTTCAAGATTCTTGCGAATATTGGCCTTACCGGAAGTTTTCCCCAAAGCATACTCGCGTATACGCCCGAAACGCTCGGGAAGCAGATCATTACAATAAAGATTACTTTTATTGTCTCCATCGGCATGTACGCCGGCGACCTGAGTAAATACATTCTCACCTACAATCGGTTTGTTGGCGGGTATCACAATGCCCGAATACGATTCGACCACACGACTCACATCATTCAGCCGGCTCTCATCGATATTGGTTATGGCATTGAAATGGTCTTTCAAGATGGCCTGTACACTCGCCAAAGGAGCATTTCCGGCACGTTCACCCAAACCGTTGATAGTGGTATGGAGCCCTTTTACCCCACTCAGCACGGCAGCAAGCACATTACTTACAGCCAGATCATAATCATTGTGTGCGTGAAAGTCGAAATGTGTGTCAGGATAACGCTTTTTCATCTTCCGCATAAACTCAATCACCTGAAGCGGGTTCAGGATACCCAATGTGTCGGGAAGCATAAACCGTTTGATAGTGGTCTCCTTCAATGCATCCACAATCTGGAACACATATTCGGGAGAGTCCTTCATACCATTACTCCAATCCTCCAGATATACATTAACCTCAATATCGAGTTCATTGGCATAATCCACTACGGCAAGAATGTCTTCGATATGTTCTTCGGGCGTTTTCTTCAACTGGCAGGTACAATGTTTCAGCGAACCTTTGCACAGCAGATTGATGACACGACATCCGGTAGCATGAATCCAATTCAATGAAGTATGTCCGTCGACGAACCCCAATACCTCTACTTTTTGCAGTAGATTCCTTCGGGCAGCCCAGTCACATATCATTTTCACCGCATCAAACTCTCCATCGGACACACGTGCCGAAGCTACCTCCACACGATCTACTTTCAACTCCTCCAGCAGAAGTCGGGCAATCATTAGTTTTTCATGGGGCACAAACGATACTCCGCTGGTCTGTTCACCGTCGCGGAGAGTCGTGTCCATGATTTCTATTTTGACGCCTTTTCCCATTGTTCTATTTTATCTTTATTAGTCAACAAAAAGTCGATGTCGTCAAGTCCATTCATCAGACAGTGCTTCTTGTAGGCATTGATTTCAAAATGTTCACTCTTTCCGGTAGCTTTGTTAGTGATGGTTTGTTCCGGCAGGTTAACTTCCACTTCCATCTTCGGATTCTTAAAGATGGAATCGAACAACTCTGCAAGGAATTCCTCGGTTACCACAACCGGAAGAACGAAATTATTCAATTCATTGTTTTTATGAATATCTGCAAAGAAACTACTCACCACTACACGGAAACCATAATCAGCAATGGCCCAGGCAGCGTGCTCTCGGCTGGATCCCGAACCAAAATTTTTTCCGGCTACCAAAATTTGTCCTCCATATGTAGGATCATTCAACACGAATGATTCTATTTTATTCCCTTGTTTATCGTAACGCCAGTCCCTGAACAAGTTCTCTCCAAACCCCTCCTTGGTTGTAGCTTTCAAAAAACGCGCGGGAATAATCTGGTCTGTATCCACATTTTCTAATGGAAGAGGTACACAAGTACTTGTAAGTATATTGAATTTTGCTTTCATCTTTTTATTTTCGATTTAAATAATTGCGATTTACAGTGCAGGCGGACAATCTCCGTTCACAAACTCCTTGAGCAGTAAATCCCCGATCGTCCTATAGCTCTATTACATCAGTTCTCTCGGATCGGTAATCACTCCCGTTACGGCAGCTGCAGCCGCCACAAGCGGGCTGGCCAATAGCGTACGGGCTCCCGGCCCCTGACGTCCTTCAAAATTACGGTTACTGGTGGAAACTGAATATTTACCGGCAGGAATCTTATCATCGTTCATGGCCAGACAAGCCGAACATCCCGGCTGACGAATGGCAAAACCGGCATCTTCCAGAATCTTATCCAATCCTTCTTCACGGATCTGGGCATCAACCATCCAAGAACCCGGCACTAACCATGCAATCACATGTTCAGCTTTCTGACGACCTTCCACTATGGAAGCGAATGCGCGGAAGTCTTCGATACGCCCATTAGTACAAGCACCCAGAAATACATAATCAATCTTTTTACCCAACAATGATTCACCCGGCTGAAATCCCATATAGTCCAGAGATTTCAAGAATGAAGTTTTCGTTGTTTCATTCATACCCTCGGTTGTAGGAATATGCTGCGTGATGCCCATACCCATACCCGGATTAGTTCCATAAGTGATCATCGGCTCGATATCGGCTGCATCAAAATGGATTTCTTTATCAAAAACCGCATCTTCTTCACTCTTCAAAGTTTTCCAATACGCCATTGCTTTATCCCACTCTTCGCCCTGAGGAGCATTTTCACGCCCTTTGATGTATTCAAAAGTCACTTCATCGGGAGCAACCATACCGCCACGGGCTCCCATCTCAATAGAAAGATTACAGAGTGTTAACCGGCCTTCCATTGTCAGACTGCGGATTGCCTCACCGGCGTATTCTACAAAATAACCGGTTGCACCGCTGGTCGTCATTTTCGACATCATATAAAGGGCAATGTCCTTGGCTGTAACTCCCTTACCCAATTCACCATCTACCGTGATACGCATAGTCTTGGGACGTGACTGCAAAATACATTGTGAAGCAAGTACCATTTCAACCTCACTTGTACCGATACCAAAAGCAACCGCTCCCATCGCACCGTGAGTAGAAGTATGTGAATCGCCACAGACAATCGTCATTCCGGGTAAAGTGAGTCCCCGTTCGGGACCTACCACATGAATAATACCATTTCTTTTATCCATCATCCCATAATGCGTCAGCCCAAAATCGGCTGCATTCTTAGTCAATGTATCCACCTGAGTTTTTGAGACAGGATCTTCAATAGGCTTATCCTGATCATGAGTCGGTGTATTATGGTCCGGCATGCAATATACCTTCTCCGGACGGAGTACTTTAATCCCGCGTGCGCGTAAACCGGCAAAAGCTTGAGGACTGGTTACTTCGTGACAATATAATCTGTCGATATAGAGTTGTGTAGGGCCATCTTCCACCGTAGTCACTACGTGTGCATCCCATATTTTATCAAATAATGTATTCATCTTTTTATTTATTATTTTACGATTTACAAATTACGTTTAGAGTCACATCACTTAGTAAACTTGTTGATACAGTCGATATAGGCTTCTACCGATGCAGCTATGATATCTGTATTTGCACCAAATCCGTAATACATCTGGTTATCATACTCAACCTGCATGTGTACCTTACCCACATCATCACTTCCTTTGCTAATGGCTTGAATCGTGAATTCCTTCAAAGTCATATGACGGTCAATAATACGCTTCAGAGCCTTGATGGCAGCATCCACCGGACCATTACCACTGGCAGCCGCTTCAAATTTCTCTCCGGCAATATTCAATCCGAGGCTGGCAACGGAACGGACTCCTACTCCACTGGTCACCTGAAGATATTCCAATTTGATGCGATGGTTACCACTTCTGTCCGCACCCGCCAATACCAGAATATCATCATCATGAATATCTTTCTTGCGGTCGGCAAGTTTCAGGAATTCTTCATATACTTTATCCAGTTTTTCCTGATCCAGTGTCACACCCAGAATGGAAAGGCGATTTTTCAAGGCAGCACGTCCGCTACGGGCTGTCAATACGATAGAGTTATCGTCGATACCCACATCGTGCGGATCAATTATTTCATAAGTCTGCACATTCTTAAGTACGCCATCCTGGTGGATACCCGAAGAATGCGCAAATGCATTGCGTCCAACAATGGCCTTATTAGCCTGTACCGGCATATTCATCAGGCTCGATACCATACGGCTGGTAGGATAAATCTTCTGAGTATTGATATTCGTCTCAATATCAATCTCGTGATGGCTTTTAATAATCATTGCTATCTCTTCAAGGGCCGTATTTCCCGCACGTTCACCGATACCGTTGATGGTAACCTCTACCTGGCGGGCACCATTCAGAATACCTGCCATCGTGTTGGCAGTAGCCATTCCCAAATCATTATGACAGTGGGTAGAAATGATTGCATTCTCAATACCTGCTACATGATCTACCAGATATTTGATTTTCGCGCCATACTCGGAAGGTAGGCAGTAACCTGTTGTATCCGGAATATTCACTACTGTAGCACCAGCCTTAATAACCGCTTCAATCACACGAGCCAGATATTCATTATCCGTACGTCCTGCATCCTCTGCATAAAACTCTACATCATCCACAAAACGACGGGCATATTTCACTGCCGCCACAGCACGTTCGATAATCTCTTCCCGATTAGAATTGAATTTATATTTAATATGTGAATCTGAAGTACCGATTCCTGTATGAATACGCTTATGTTTAGCAAACTTCAGGGCATCCACTGCCACATCGATATCTTTTTGTACCGCACGCGTCAATGCACAAATCGTCGGCCAGGTCACAGCCTTTGATATTTCAATCACCGAGTTAAAATCACCCGGGCTGGAAATAGGAAAGCCTGCCTCAATTACATCTACACCTAAAACTTCCAATGCCTTTGCCACCTGAATTTTTTCCACTGTATTCAACTGGCATCCCGGTACTTGTTCACCATCGCGAAGGGTGGTGTCGAAAATAAATAATCTGTCGCTCATATTCTATTTTTTAATCTGATTATACACCATCAAAAAAGCCTTTCACACAAGGAAGTGAGAAAGGCTTTCGTATATTTTCATTATACACATTTACGCGCGACACTCACTTCCCCCGACCTTTGCCAGCAGAATAATAATACCACACAGTAGAATATGTATAAATGATTGATTCATGTTTATTGTCTCTTTTATTGTTTGACGATGCAAAGGTATAGATTATTTCTTAGCCTCCAAATAAAACGTTACTTTTTTATTCATAAAAATATCATTTCATAAGAAGAACTACTGCATAATAACAAATATATCACAATCAAAGTTCATATATCTGCCTACAAAAAATGGGAATAAAGTACTGTTAGATACCTTATTCCCACTCAATTATAGCTTTAATGCCTGTTGATTACTTCTTATCACAAGCTTTCTTTTCACAATTTGCATTCTGAGGGCATTCTGTTTTCTGATCGCATGCAGCTTTATCTTTGCAACAAGCCTTGGTAGAGTCACAAACAGCAGAGTCACCTTTGCAACAAGTTGCAGCAGATTCCACTGCTTCTACAGCAACTGAAGTAGAGTCTGTAGCAGCTTCCGAATTAGCTGTTTTATTACCACCACAAGAAATCATCGCAAAAGAGAATGCCACCATTGCAGCAGCTAAAAAGGATTTTGTCTTCATACTTTAAATATTTGCTTTAAACGTTTATATAAATACTCATTTGCAAATATAGATAAAATAAATGAATCTCCCAAAAACAAGTCATCCCCTCGTGTCTTCTGACCCGAGGGGATGAACTCTCTAAAAACGGCGACTACCTACTCTCCCACTGTTACGCAGTACCATCGGCGTGATCAGGCTTAACTTCTCTGTTCGGAATGGGAAGAGGTGGAACCCTGATGCTATAGTCACCTGAATAAGGCAGACATAA
>NZ_JASCQK010000002.1:0-672444 GCF_040798045.1 Bacteroides sp. NGMCC 1.200775
TAAAGATTTCAATGACGAAGACAAACGTATCCATCGAGAGTGTACTGCGTGAACTTGAAAAACAAAGCGAGTATACTTTCTTCTACAATGACAATCAGGTAAAGCTGAACAAGAAAGTATCCATCAATGTGTCGGATGCTCCGATCGAAACTGTACTGAACGAAGTATTCAAGAATTCGGGATACACTTATAAGATCGTGGATAATCAGATCGTAGTATCTGCGACGAAAGAAGCGACAAAAGACGTACAGACAACTCAGCAACAAAAGCAGAGAAAAGTTTCGGGAGTTGTAAAAGATGCAATGGGTGAAGCCATCATTGGAGCATCAGTAGTAGAAAAAGGAGCTCCTTCTAATGGTACTATAACAGATATTAACGGACAATTCAGTCTGACAGTAGGCGGCAACGAATTACAAATTACCTATATCGGTTATATGCCTGAAACAGTATCGTTGAAACCAGGTGTTACTTCTTACAATGTTACCATGAAAGAAGATACAAAGACCCTTGACGAGGTAGTTGTAGTAGGTTACGGCGTACAGAAAAAAGCAAATTTAACAGGTGCAGTATCATCCATTAATGCTGAAGCACTGGAATCTCGTTCTGTATCAAGTGTTTCTGCAGCAATGGCTGGAACAATGCCGGGTGTAACAGCTATCCAATCTTCCGGTGCTCCGGGATTACAAACCGGAACAATTACCGTACGTGGTAAAAACTCGGTGAATGCGGCCAATCCGTTAGTCATCGTAGACGGTGTACCGGGTAGTATGAATACCATTGACCCACAGGATATCGAAAGTTTGACAGTATTGAAAGATGCTGCTTCTGCCGCAATCTACGGTGTACAGGCTGCCAACGGTGTAATCTTGATTACAACTAAAAAAGGTAAGAAAGGACAAGATGCCAAAGTATCCTATTCGGGTAGTGTAGCATGGGCAACTCCTACAACAAAACTAAACTTCCTTGGTTCGGCAGACTATGCTATGCTGTACAATGAAGCTGTAAAAAATGAAAATCCCAATGCCGCCCTTCCGTATAGCGATGAAGATATCGAGCTTTTCCGGAATGGAACTGATCCAATCGGACACCCCAATACAGACTGGTATAAAGAGACATTTAAAAATTTTGCATTTGAACAACAACACAATTTCTCAATCAATGGTGGCTCTGAAAAAACAAATTACAGTGCATCGGTTGGTTATCTCTATCAAGGTGGTTTAACAAACGAAAATGATTATAATCGTTTCACCGGTCGTATCAACGTTGAATCAGAAATCAGCAAATGGTTTTCTGCCGGACTGAATGTATCCGGATATAGAGGAACACGTGAGGATGGAGCTGTCGGATTTGCTACACTGATGAGTGAAGTGACCCGTAACAGCCCGACACTACCGGTTTACAATGAAGATGGTACATTTAATTATAGCGGAAAAGCCAATCCGGTAGCAGAATTAGGAAGAACCGGTTTTTATCGTCAGATGGACCAGCAGTTGAATGCTATCCTACATGCAACCGTACACATCTTACCGGAATTGAGCGTTAAGGGATTATTCTCTGTACGTAATGATATTCGTAACATCGATTACTTCAAGAAACATTATTCATATGGTACCGGATCAAATATTTCTGATTCTGGTTTGAGAGAAGGATACGATAAATATTATATCTGGAACGAATATACATCTCAGTTGTTGGTGAACTATAACAAAACGTTCAAGCAACATACTATCGGTGCATTGTTTGGCTTTGAGCAGTGGGAGCAACTTTATAAATATACAGAAGCCACACGTAAGGGTGGTGGTAGCGATGAACTAACAGAGTCATTGAATACACTGGATAAATCATCTCAAACCAATTCTGACGGTGGCACGGAGTTAGCCCGTCGTTCATACTTTGGCCGTATCCAATACGATTACGCTGACAAATATTTATTTGAAGCGAATCTGCGTGCAGATGCTTCTTCACGTTTCCCGAAAGATAATCGTTGGGGTGTATTCCCTGCATTCTCTGCCGGATGGAGAATCTCAGAGGAAAACTTTATTAAAGACAATCTGAACTGGATGAGTAACTTGAAGTTACGTTTAGGTTGGGGTCGTACCGGTAACGAAGAATTGAGCGATATCTACCCTGCAGTAGCGACTTATGCTTATGGTTCTTATATGTTTGGTAATACATTGAACACAACCGCCTATGAAGCGAGATATGTAAACAGTGCACTTCAGTGGGCCACAGTTACTAATTACGAAGTTGGATTAGACGCAGGATTCTTAGATAATAAACTTGGATTTGAACTGTCTGTATACAAGAAAAAAACAGATGACATGCTATTGAAACTTCCGGTACAGGGTATTTTAGGTATGTCAGCACCGGTTCAGAATGCAGGTAGTGTAGAAAATACAGGTTTCGATTTGAACATTTTCCACAATAACCGTATCAATAAAGATTTCAGCTATGCTGTAAATTTAAATCTGGCTTATGTAAAAAACCGTATCACAAACCTTGAGGGTACTGAAGGAGAAGATCCTGACAACAATAAATTATGGCGTTTAGAAGGTTATCCCATCGGTTCATTCTATGGTTACAAAGCAATCGGTTATTTCAATACTGAAGAGGAACTGGCCAACGAACCGAAACGTACAGGAACAGAAAAATTGGGTGATATCAAATATGCTGATTTGAATGGTGATGGTAAAATTGATGCTGCGAATGACCGTACAGTGATCGGTCAAAACTTCCCGAGCTGGACAGGTGGTTTAAGCATTAACCTGTATTGGAAAGACTTCGACTTCTCTGCTCTGTTCCAAGGTGCATTCGATGTCGATAAATACTGTGAAGCCGAATCTTCATACGCATTCTATAATGGTGGTAAAGTGCTGAAAAAACACTTAGATCGATGGACTCCGGAAAATCATAATGCCAGCTATCCTCGTATCACAAAAGATTCACAAACTAACTTCGTAACTTCTTCTTTCTGGTTGGAAGACGCGTCTTATGTACGTTTGAAGAATGTGTCATTAGGCTACAATCTGCCTAAGAGTTGGCTGAACAGAATTGGCGTTAGCAGAATCAAAGTCTATGTAGCTGGTGAAAACTTACTGACATTCTGTGGTCTTGAAGACATTGACCCGGAAGAATCAAGTACACGCGGATGGTCATATACCAACGTGAAGAAAGTTTCATTAGGCCTAAAAGTTTCATTCTAAATCCCTCAATACTATAAAAATATGAAAAAGAATTACTTATATATATTTGCAACAGCCCTTATAGTAGGGTTCAGCTCTTGTAGCGACTTTCTGGATCGCTATCCTCAGGAAGAGCTTTCTGATGGTAGCTTCTGGAAAACGCCGGATGACGCAAACAAAGTAGTCTCAGACCTCTATGGCTATCTGTCTACATGGGATCAAGACAACGACATTAATTCAGACAATGCCACAATGGGTATCAAATGGGCTGCAGGTAATATTTCCAAAGGAATTTATGACCCGGCAGACCAAGGTTGGAGCGGTGATTATGCAAATGTCCGTCAGTGTAACCTGATTCTTTCAAAAATAGATGAGATTCCTGATTATCCTGAAGCAGATAAAACCAAAGCACTCGGACAGGTATATTTCTTCAGAGCGTATATTTACTTTAATCTGATCCGTTCATTCGGAGACGTTCCATACATTGATAAACCTCTGGACTTAAAAGACATGGAAGGAATCACACGTATGCCAAGAGCAGAAGTATATGAGAAAGTCATGGCTGATTTTGACAGAGCAATTGCTGCCCTTCCAACAGAATGGCCTGCTTCTGACTATGGACGAATTACTAAAGGAGCCGCTATGGCAATGAAAGCAAGAGCTGCTTTATACTACGGAAATTGGGATGTAGCTGCCAAAGAAGCCAAAAATGTAATGGATTTAGGCTTGTATGAACTTTATGATAAAGACAATACAGGCAAATATGCTGAACTTTTCTGGGAAAAAGCCGATGGTTGTGACGAATTCATACTTGTTACCCAATTTAACTACCCGGACAAAACTCACTACCTGATGGGTTGGGAATGTTTCCCTACAAAAGGTTGGGGTGGCATGAACCCCACTCAAAGTCTGGTGGACGCATTCGAAGATAGTGAAGGCGCTCCGATCAGTAAATCTAAAATATACGATTCAACAGATCCATTCAAAAACCGTGACCCACGTTTGGAGGTAGACATTTTGCACGATGGTGAGGAAATGTATGGCGTAACAATAAAAGTCGCTCCTTTGGCTTCAAGCGGTAGCACAGGCATCAACCAACATAATGATGCTACAGAAACCGGATATTATGGCCAGAAATGGCTGGACCCAAGTTTAGATCCTCAGTCTGATGGCTGGAACATGGGTAAGGACTGGGTACATATCCGTTATGCTGAAGTACTCTTAACTTATGCTGAAGCCATGAACGAACTTAAGGGGTTGGATCCGGCTGCATTTGATGCTGTCAATCAGGTAAGACGTCGTGTAGGTATGCCTGAACTTCAGAATACGGATGCCAGCAAGCCTACTTATTGTGCTACTCAGGATGATCTCCGTCAACGTATCCGTAACGAATGGCGTGTAGAATTTTGTCTGGAAGGCGGAAAACGTATGTGGGATATCCGTCGTTGGGGAATTGCCAAAGACGTATTGAATGCACCATTCGAAGGATTGAAATATAAGATTGTAGACAACCCGAATGATCCCGACAAAAAAGTAGATGGTGGAAAAATGTGTATCCTTTATCAGGGAGAACCGATTAAGTTGGTAGGAAGCAGATACTCGGACAATAACTATTTGTTCCCTGTACCGCAAAGCGAAATTGACTTGAATCCTGCTCTGACACAGAATCCGGGTTATTAATAATAGTGTTTAGACAATGGGGGCATTCCAATCAGGGAGTGCCCTCATTTCTCTTATTATCTTGCATCTATACTTATGAAGCGGTTACCATACCTACTTTTTTTACTACTTTTCATTACCTATTTCCTTTGTTACCAAGGGGTACTTTCACATGTGATTTATTATCACGAACAACACCATTTGTTCCTGTTCTCTAAAGAATACTTCTTCAAACAAATTCATACGGAAGGGTTGATCGCATATCTGAATGATTTCGTCGTTCAATTCTTTTATATACCCATATTGGGAAGTGCAATATTATCCGGGATATTGGCGGGAATATATCTGTTGACGCACTATTCTTTCAAAAAAATAACAGGACAAACAGACCTGTTACAATTATCCTTGTTTCCCTCTATATGTCTTTTCATTTATACAATGCCTGTAGATCATTCATTAACACCTGTCGTGGGAGTTTTCTTGGGGCTTTTGTTACTTGCCGGAATTAATATCTTCATAACCAAACAATGGAAATGTTTCATCCGCATTCCATGGATTAATGTTCATGGAAATAAAAAGAATATGGCAATTTCCACAATTTCTACAATCATATATGCCATTGCCGCATGTTATATATTCGTACAATCATATAATATGCCGGAACGCATCATGTTGATGGCTGAGAAAAGCGTAAAAGAGAGAAATTGGGAAAACACATTGACACAAACAGAAAAATATATAAATTCAGGGAGAACCAATCAACTGATCTCCTATTTTCACAACCTGGCTTTATATCACACAGGAAAGCTACCTTACCACCTATTTGATTATCCACAAAAATTAGGAGTCAAAAGTCTGTACTTCCCATGGAATAGTGACAGCCGTGAAAGCGAATATGGACATTTCATTTATGAAGACCTGGGATATATCAACGAGGCACAACGGTGGGAGTTCGAATCGATGGTTGTCTGGGGAGAGACCGCTCCGCACCTGATTAACCTGGCACGGTATAACATAGCCAATAAACGTCCCAAAGTGGCACAGAGGTTTATCAACCTGCTTAAACAATCTCTTTTCTACAAGAAAGAGGCCGAAGCATTGGAGAAATGGCTACCGACAGGAAATGTTCCCGGGTTGAAAGTATCACCCGGCAAGACCTCCAACACGCCTGTACGATTCGCGAATGTTATAAATATAGGACCGGAACTGCAATATCTGTGCGAACAAGACTCAACAAACCGGATGGCTTTCGAATATCTGATGGGTAACTTACTGTTGAGCAACAATGTCATACGTTTTGTGAATAACCTGAAGTTCATACATAATTTCGATTACCCTCAAATGCCACCCGCTTACGAAGAGGCACTCTATATCTATAAATTAGGAGTAGGCGAAGAAACTTTTTCAAAATCAGGTTTCACTGTAAGCGAACAAACCGAAAAACGATTCCAACAATATTATGGTTTATATAAAAACAGAGAAATGCAAAGGTTGAAATCCGAGTTTGGAAACACCTATTGGTACTATCTGAACTTCATCAGTCCCTATGGAGATAAAATCATTAAGAATTAATCTGCACTGATATGAAAACTACCTATATTCTTTTTATGATGGCTCTTGCCTGGATACTACAAGCCTGCACAGAGCAATGTCAAAGGCCGGACTTATATACAGATAGTATTCCCTGTATATACCCGGATTATACAGGAGTCACCTTCCCGGTTAATATTGCTCCGCCAAATTTCATTATCAAGGAAGAAGCTGATGTTTTTCAAACAGAAATTGGTGTAGAAAAAGTGACAAATATTCTATATACCAGCAAGCAACCGGAAGTGATTATCCCATCCAAAGCCTGGAAAAAACTTCTCCAAAAGGCAGCCGGAAAGGAAATCTTTATTCGAATCACCCTCCTGAAAGATGGAAAATGGACACGCTTCGCAGATATTACAGATACCGTTTCTAATGAAATGATAGATCCATACCTCGCCTACCGGCTACTCTACCCGGGATATGAACTCTGGAACGAGATGGGAATCTATCAACGAAACCTGACTAATTATGAGGAAACTCCCATAGCGGAGAATAAAGCATTTGAAAAACAATGCATAAATTGCCATACGTTCAACCGGAACTCGCCCGAAACCATGATGATACATGTACGTGGAAAATCGGGAGGAACACTGATATCAAAGAATGGAAAAGTAGAAAAAGTCAATACAAAACCGGAAGGAGCCAAGAATGGAGGAACCTATGCAGCATGGCATCCTACAGGGCGATATATTGCTTTCTCTATGAATGAGATACAACAGTTCTTCCATTCATCGGGACAAAAACCCATCGAGGTGTCAGACCTGGCCGCCGACTTGATGGTATATGACACGCAAAAGAAAACGTTCCTCACGGACTCCCTGATTTATGGGGATAAATACATGGAGACATTTCCGAACTGGACACCGGACGGGAAGACGCTATACTTCTGCCGTGGAAACGCTTATAAAGAAAAGATGCCGCTGGACAGTATTCATTATGACCTATGCCGGATTGGATTCGACCCCGAATCAGGTAAGTTCGGGAGCTTGGAGTGTGTATATAAAGCTTCGGAACAGGGGAAGAGCGTGTCTTTTCCAAGAGTTTCTCCGGATGGCAGATACCTGATGTTCACTCTATCTGATTATGGTAACTTTTCTATCTGGCATCCGGAAAGCGAGCTTTGCCTTTTAACGATAGATACCGGAGAGATACGGCTTTTAAACGAGGTGAACAGTGATGACGTGGAAAGCTTCCATACCTGGTCGTCATCCGGAAAGTGGTTCGTATTCAGCAGCAAACGACTGGACGGACTTTGGGCACGACCATTCTTCGCCAGTTTCAATCCGGAAACAGGAAAAGCGGGAAAACCGTTTTTATTGCCACAGAAAGATCCGCGTTTCTATGATACGTTTACTAAAACGTATAATTTACCGGAGCTGATTAAAGAACCGGTGCGTAACGGAAATGAACTGATAAAAGCTATACATTAATTTAACACACTTTACCCCGAAAGAGAGGGCTTTCCATTTTGCAGTAAGCCCTCTTTTTTAGAACTTTGCGACATCACTCAATAAACATTTAATTCAAAGAAAACACATGAAAAACATTTTCCTTACCTTAAGTTTGGCTATCGGATTGCTTTTACCTTGCAATCTGTATGCTCAAAGCCAGTATCCGTTCCAAAACACGACATTATCTACCGAAGAAAGAGTAAATGACCTTATCGGACGTATGACCCTTGAAGAGAAAATAGATTTGCTTGCCGGATACAACGATTTCTATCTGCACCCGTGCGAACGATTGGGAATACCGGCATTCAAACTGGCTGACGGTCCGCTGGGCGTTGCCTCCTGGGGATTGTTCGGACGTGCTACCGCATTTCCATCGGCACTTTCTCTGGCTGCCTCATGGAACAAAAATCTGGCAGAAAAGACAGGAGCCATGTATGCCCAGGAATGGCGTGCGAGAGGTATTCATTTTCTTTTAGCTCCGGGGGTAAACAACTACAGGGCTTCCAAAGGAGCCCGTAATTTCGAGTATTTCGGCGAAGATCCCTATCTGACATCCGAAATGGTAGTCCCTTTTATTAAAGCGGTACAAGACGGAGGAGTAATCGCCACCATAAAACACTTCGCAGCCAACGATCAGGAGTTTGACCGCTATACAGTCAGTACGGAAGTATCCGAACGCGCGCTGCAGGAAATTTACCTTCCACCTTTTAAAGCTGCCGTACAAAAAGCAGGTGTCAAAGCCGTCATGACGGGTTACAACTTAGTGAACGGAACACATTGTACTGAAAACAAACATCTGATCGATATTTTAAAGAAGGACTGGGGTTTCAAAGGCATGTTGATGTCAGACTGGGCATGTACCTATTCCGCTGACAATGCCGCAAACTACGGTTTGGATCTTGAAATGGGCAGCAACGACTGGTTCACCCGCAAAGAACTTCTCCCACTTATTAAAGAAGGAAAGGTTACAGAGGAAGTGATCAACGATAAAGTACGCCGTATTTACGGAGCCTGCATCTCAATGGGATTTTTTGATCGGCCTCAGCAAGACACCCATATCCCGACTTTCAACCCACAAGCCAATCAAATGGCATTGAATGCCGCCTGTGAAGGTATCATCCTGTTAAAGAACGAACAAAACACATTACCCATCCGCCAACCTAAAGTAATTGCCGTGATCGGTCCTACAGCCAATCCGGCGATTGTTTCGGACAGAATATACAATGTCAACAGCATTGTGTATGGCGGAGGTGGAAGTTCTAAAGTTCACCCCTGGTATGTCGTTTCAGCATTAGAGGGTATCTGCCAGGAATTTCCGGAAGCAACAGTATATTACACCGAAGGAATATCCAACCAGTTCAAACCCCGGTTGTTCCGTAACAGTAAGTTCCGTACCAAAGATGGTAAACCCGGACTGGAAGCCAGTTATTATGCATTGTCATCTGACAGTTCTGCTATGCTCTCCGACAAAATGATCCAGCAACAGGCAGTAGCTGCCGGAAGAACAGTAAACAGCAATCAACCGAGCAACACAGCATCCGGAAACGGTAAAGATGAAAACGGACTGATCATTCGCCGTATCGACCGCACAGTAAATTACGAATGGTGGGGATACCCTTTCAACGAGAGCAAATTGGGAAGTGACTACCGGATATGTTGGGAAGGATACGTGGATGCCGAGAAGACAGACAGCCTCCGGTTCTTTGTCGATGCACAGGGAGCGTATCGCTTGTGGATAGACGGAACATTGGCATTGGACGCTTCCCGGTCTCAATCGTTCGACGTACGCAATATTGCCGTTTCAGTACGGAAAGGAGATACCAAACACGTTCAACTGGAATTCTGTAACCAACGTAGCACCCCGGCAGAGATCCGGATGGGATATGCTTATCAAAGCGACATTGACTTTTCTGAAGCAAAGCGACTGGCCGAGAAAGCCGATCTCGTGGTGTTCTGTGCCGGATTGGACGGAAGCATCGAACTGGAGGGGCGCGACCGACCGTTCGATTTGCCTTATGGACAAGACCTGCTAATCGAGGAATTGATTAAAGTAAACCCCAAACTGATAGTAGCTATTCATGCCGGAGGCGGAGTAAACATGACCCGGTGGATCAATCAGGTACCCGCTGTAGTACATGCCCTCTATCCCGGGCAGGAGGGTGGACACGCATTAGCCCACATTCTTTCGGGCAAAGTAAATCCGTCAGCCAAACTCCCGTTCACAATCGAAAAAAAATGGGAAGATTCGCCGGCATACGGGCACTATGATGAAACCCGAAAAGAAAAGAAGGTATATTATACAGAAGGAATCTTCACCGGTTACCGGGGATACGACGAAAAAGGTATCGAACCTCTTTTCCCATTTGGATTCGGACTCTCGTATACCACTTTTGATTATACGGACCTCAATATCCGTATTACAGATAAAAAACAGAAGAAAGTCACAGTTTCGTTTACCATAACCAATACCGGGCAGCAAGACGGATACGAAATTGCCCAACTTTATGTACATGATATACAGTCTAAAGAGCCCCGTCCACAGAAAGAATTAAAAGGCTTTGACAAAGTATATCTGAAGGCAGGAGAAAGCAAACAGGTAGAGATCGAACTGGATGAAGACGCATTCCGGTATTTCAATGCCCGACAAAACCGTTGGGTATTTGAGAAAGGAGAGTTTGAAATCCTGGTAGGTGCCTCTTCCAGAGACATCAAACTGACAGGAAAGATCAAGATATAATCTTTATCAGTTGACGGGGAAAAGCGATAACCGGCTTTCCCCGTCAGCCTGATCTCTTCTATCCTTTTTTCACCTTCTTATATTCTCTGGGAGACATACCCATTATCTGGCTAAACAGCCGTGAAAAGTAATAAGCATCTTCAATACCTACCCGATAGCATACCTGATTCACTTTCATATCCGTAAAATCGAGAAACTGACAGGCTTTCTGAATCTTGATCTGATTGAAATAACTCAATGGTGCATAGCCCGTACGTTTCAAAAATAAATTAGAGAAGTACGAAGGCGAATATCCTGTATAATCTGCCAACTCGGCTAAAGTCAGCTTCTTACCCAAATTCTCCTTCATATAATGAATGGCTGCACTAACGGGATCTTCCTCACCCATCAGGCGGTGTTCTGAAAAAGCCTCCCGATACTCCCTGAGATAACGTAAAGAACCCAGATAATGATGAAATACAGAGCTGGCATACGAAAGATTCTCCAGACTGTACCCCATTTTCAGTACCCGAAATATTTCCTCAAACAATTCTGTCCGGTAACTGATTCGCGAATGCATTCCCGGCTTTATTTCCGTGAGCCGGCAAGTTCGGTGCGTACAATAGAGTGAAGCCAGTGTTCCCCCGAAGTGAATCCAATAAATTGTCCATGGTTCTTTTTCATCGGCGCCATAGGCATGAGGGAGTCCTGCCGGAAGTATGAAGTATTGATTGGGAGCTACCGGGTGCTTCTGCCCATCCAGGCTGAACCACCCCCTACCCTCCGTACAATAGATAAATACATATTGGTCAATCGGAACATCCCGTTCCCGAAAATGATTATAAGCCTTTGGATAATAGCCTATATCGGTAATATACAGTACAGAGGTCGCAGGCTCTGTCTTCATGCGTTGTACAATGGCCGGAGGCAATACCAATGCCTGTTCGCCGAGAAAACCGTCTTTTTGTTTTGCCATACTAACAGATTCATAGATTCACGTCACAAATATACATATAAAAAAGAAAGATAGTCCATCTTTTTAGCTGGTTTCTCTATTTATTTTCACCTCCAAACCCGCTTACTTTGCATTAATCATTTAAACCATTTAATAACATGAAACAGACACAAGGCTATTTACTACTAATCTGCATCGTCTCAGCTATGGGCGGGCTGTTGTTCGGCTATGATTGGGTTGTCATCGGTGGAGCTAAAATCTTCTACGAACCTTTCTTCGGAATTGAAAATTCAGCAGTTCTACGCGGCTGGGCCATGAGCAGCGCATTGATAGGCTGCCTGGTAGGGGCTTTGCTATCGGGTGTTTGGAGTGACAAGTACGGACGTAAAAAGATGCTCATCATAGCCTCCTTCCTGTTTGCGCTTTCAGCTTTAGGTACGGGAATAGTCGATAGTTTTTCCTATTTTATCTTCTATCGCATTGTAGGAGGACTGGGTATCGGCATCGCATCCAACGTTTCCCCCGTCTATATCGCAGAAGTTTCCCCTGCCCATGTACGAGGTAAATTCGTATCACTCAACCAGCTTACCATCGTATTAGGCATTTTACTGGCGCAACTGGCAAACTGGCAGATAGGAGAATACTATACACACGGTTCCGACGTACTGAGTGACACCAGTATAGAGTGGGCCTGGCGATGGATGTTCTGGGCAGAACTGATTCCGGCAGGAATCTTCTTTCTATTATCATTCGTCATCCCTGAAAGTCCCCGCTGGCTGGCTACTGTCCATCAACAGGAGAAAGCACGGAAAACACTGATGCGCATCGGAGGAGAAACCTATGCCCGGCAGACCCTGGAAGAACTGACACAAGTAACCCGGGGGCAAGACGGAAAACAAGATTACGAATGGAAAGCTGTCTTTCGCCCGGAAATGCGCAAAGTGCTGATCATCGGCATCGTCCTGGCTATATTCCAACAATGGTGTGGCATCAATGTAATCTTCAATTATGCACATGAAATCTTTTCATCGGCCGGTTATGCCGTTTCCGATGTGTTGATGAACATTGTAGTGACCGGAATCACCAATGTGATATTTACCTTCGTAGCCATCTATACAGTGGATAAATGGGGACGTCGCACCCTGATGCTTATCGGTTCTGCCGGATTGGCACTGATTTACCTGACACTGGGAACTTGCTACTTTCTGGATGTAAGCGGTCTGCCCATGCTCCTGCTGGTAGTGCTTGCCATTGCCTGCTATGCCATGTCACTCGCTCCGGTAGTCTGGGTGGTTTTATCCGAAATTTTCCCCGTGAAAATACGAGGTATGGCCATGGCCCTCTCCACCTTCTTCCTTTGGGTAGCTTGCTTTGTACTGACCTATACCTTCCCCGTTTTGAATGAAAGTATAGGTGCCGAAGGTACTTTCTGGCTGTATGGTGGCATCTGTCTGGCCGGATTCCTGTTCATACGCCGGAAGCTGCCAGAAACCAAAGGGAAAACACTGGAAGAAATAGAAAAAGAATTAATCAAATAATCCATAAAATAAGATGAAAGAGAATGTAAAAGTATGGGAGGAGGACATCCTGCTCCCTACCTATGGCATCGGACGTCCCGAAAAGAACCCGATGTTTCTGGAAAAGCGTGTCTATCAAGGCAGCAGCGGAGTAGTATACCCGTATCCGGTCATCGAGAAGATTGAAGACACTTGTGAAGAGAAAAGCTATCATGCCGTATGGTTGGAAAATGAATACCTCAAAGTCATGATTCTGCCCGAATTAGGAGGACGCATCCAGATGGCTTTCGATAAAATAAAGCAACGGCATTTTATTTATTACAACCACGTGATAAAACCGGCTTTGGTAGGACTGACCGGTCCCTGGATTTCAGGGGGCATTGAGTTCAACTGGCCTCAACACCACCGCCCCAGCACATTCCTGCCGGTAGATTACAGCATTGAACAATGCAAAGACGGAAGTGTCATTGTATGGGTAAGCGAACGGGAACGGATGTTCGGCCAGAAAGGAACAGCCGGATTCACACTCCGCCCCGGCCGGGCTGTACTCGAGATACAGGGAAAAGTTTCTAACCCGACTCCTCTGCCACAGACTTTCCTGTGGTGGGCCAATCCGGCAGTAGCAGTCAACGCAGACTATCAGTCTGTATTCCCCTCGGATGTTAACGCCGTATTCGACCATGGAAAGCGGGATGTATCCCGTTATCCTATCGCTACCGGAACCTACTACAAGATGGACTATTCCGCCGGAGTGGATATTTCAAGATATAAAAACATCCCTGTACCGACTTCCTACATGGCAATCCGGTCCGAATACAACTTTGTGGGCGGATACGAAAACGACACCCAGGCAGGTGTTCTGCATGTTGCCAATCATCACATATCTCCAGGAAAGAAACAATGGACGTGGGGAAACGGAGATTTCGGACAAGCATGGGACCGCAATCTGACGGATGCCGACGGACCGTATATAGAGCTGATGACAGGAGTCTATACGGACAATCAACCGGATTTCAGCTGGCTGCAACCCTATGAAGAGAAGACTTTTACACAATACTTCATGCCCTACCGGGAACTGGGAGTTGTGAAAAACGCCTCCTCGGAACTCCTGATGAATCTGGAGCCCGAAGGAACAGAGAGCAGGTTAAAGCTCTTTGCTACCTCTGCCCAACAGGGATTACACATCGTAGTCCGGAAAGCAGGAAACATCTGTTTTGAACAAACCTGCGACCTCTCTCCGGAACAAGTGTTCGACAGACTGGTCCCCGTCAACGACCTTAGTGAAACAGAAGTCATCATCTACGATACCAACGGACGGGAGAAGCTCAGTTGGAGGGCTGAACCGGAAACTATCAAAGAGGTTCCGGAAGCAGCCCGACCCGCCCTCGCACCGGAAGAAATTAAAACAAATGAGGAACTCTACCTAACCGGACTGCATCTGGAACAATACCGACATGCAACTTATTGTCCGACCGATTATTATTTGGAAGCACTCCGCCGTGACAATGAAGACGCCCGTTGTAACAATGCCATGGGGCTGTGGCTTATACGCAAAGGACAGTTCGCGCAAGCAGAGCCCTACCTGCGGAAAGCGATTTCCCGACTGACCGAGAAGAATCCTAATCCGTATGATGGTGAAGCTTTCTACAACCTTGGGCTTGCGCTGAAATTCCAGGGAAAAAACGATGAAGCATACAATTCATTCTATAAATCGTGCTGGAACGCGGCATGGCAGGATGCAGGCTATTATTCACTGGCTCAAATCTCCGTTTCACGCGGCAACTGGGAAGAAGCTTTCGGAGAAATTGAAAAATCCTTATTACGCAATTGGCACAACCTGCGCGGTCGCCATCTGAAAGCAATGATCCTCCGCCATCTTGAACGTCCGGAGGAAGCTCTTGCCTGGATAGAAGACTCCCTGAAAATCGACGCATTCAACTTTGGCTGCCTGTTCGAAAAATATCTGATAACCCGGGAAGAAACCGTACTGTCCCAACTCCGACACCTGATAAAACGCGGCGCACCCGACTACGAGGCATTAGTGCTCGACTATACCTCTGCAGGACGATTTGAAGAAGCACTGGCCGTTGCCGAGTTGGCTATCGGCCAACCCATCGGCGAACAGACTCTGCTGCACTATTACAAGAGTTGGTGCCTGATTCGTTTAGGAGAAACAGACAAGGCGCGAACAGCCATCAGGCTTGCTGAAAAAGAACCGGCCGACTACTGCTTTCCCAATGCCCTGGAAGCGATAGAAGCTCTTCAGTGTGTGGCCGACTTTATGGGAGAAGCCCCGAAAGCCCTCTATTATTTGGGAAATCTTTGGTATGACAAACGCCAGTATACCCCTGCCATCGCAGCTTGGGAACGTTCTTCGCGTGAGGACGAAACATTTCCTACCGTATGGCGTAACCTGGCTCTGGCCTACTTCAACAAATTGAATCGCCCGGAAGAAGCCGTCCTCTTGCTGGAAAAAGCATTCCGCCTGGATCCGACCGACGCCCGCGTACTGATGGAACTCGATCAGCTGTATAAACGGCTGAACCGCCCGCACACAGAAAGAATGGCTTTTCTGGAACAACATATGGATATCGTAATAACTCGTGACGATTTATATCTGGAATATGTCACCTTGCTGAACCAGACCGGACAATACAGGGAAGCCATCCGCCGGATCGATCAGCGAAAATTCCATCCGTGGGAAGGCGGTGAGGGAAAAGTTCCCGCACAATATCAGATAGCCCGCCTGGAACTGGCAAAGGAACTGATCGCACGTAAAGAATACGATGAGGCACTCATCCGGATAGAAGAGTGCTACGCATACCCACCACATCTGGGTGAAGGCAAACTCCCGGGAGCACAGGAGAATGACTTCAATTATTACAAAGCCTGCATCCTGCAACAACTGGGCAAACAGAAAGAGGCACACGACCTGTTCCTCAAAGCCAGCATGGGAGACAGTCAGCCAGCCGCTGCCATGTATTACAACGACCAAAAACCGGACAAGATCTTCTATCAAGGACTTGCATTCCGAAAACTGGGACAAGAGAAAGAGGCACGCAGCCGCTTCAACAAATTAATCACTTATGGAGAAGAACATCTCTTCGACATATTCCAGATGGATTATTTTGCCGTATCTTTACCCGACCTTCTGATCTGGGAAGACGATATGGATAAGAAGAACCGCATCCACTGTAACTATCTGATGGCTCTGGGACATCTGGGACTGGGAAATACGGCAAAAGCCGAACACTTCTTTGAAGTAGCCGCTTCGATGGATAACAATCATCAGGGGATACAGATTCACCGGAAATTAATGAATACATAAAAGAAATGAGGCCTCACCACAGAATACACAGATTAGTACAGAACATTTAATCTTACCAATCAAAAAGAAATAAACGATTAATCTGTGAAAATCCGTGTAATCTGTGGTGAATAAAACCATACAATCATGAAAAAACCAAATCAAAACACCCGACATCGAGCCATCCTGATCCTGACCGGATGCCTGCTCGCCATGGCCGTTATGGCACAATCGACAAAAAATGATGTCCTCGACCTGTCAGGTATGTGGCGCTTTCAACTGGACCCGATGGGATTCGGCAAGACTCCCGGCTCCGAGCTCTATCTGGACAAACTCTCGGAAACCATCATGCTGCCCGGATCGACGGACCAGGGTGGCAAAGGAATCAAAAACACCGCACGTTATGTAGACCGCCTGAGTCGAAAATTCGAGTATCAGGGGGCTGCCTGGTACCAACGGGAAGTAGTGATCCCCGAGGACTGGTCCGGCCGTGAGATTTACCTGAAGCTGGAGCGTTGTCATTGGGAAACAACTGTCTACGTAGACGATAAGGAAGTAGGTGTCATGGAGCACCTGAGTACTCCAAACACATTCGTACTGACTCCGGTGCTCAGCCCCGGCATCCATACGCTGACCATCTGCGTAAACAATACGCTCAAATATCCAATGGATCAGTGGAACCACGGAACTACCGAATATACACAAACCAACTGGAATGGAATAGTCGGTGACATTTCACTGTATGCCAAAGAAAAAGCGCACATCCGCCGGATTAATGTATATCCCGATGTGACAGCAAAAGAAGTGGAAATAGCAGTACAACCCGCCCCCCTGAAGCACGGGCAAACGGGAACGCTGGAGCTATGTATCCGGGAGAAAGGGGGCAAAGTGATAGTTCGCCAGAGCATGAGTGCAGATAGCCTGCAGGCACATGCCGGCATTCGGCAAACCCTTCCGATGGGTAAACAGGTGAAACTCTGGGATGAATTTACACCTTATTTGTATGAGCTTGAGGCCAGCTGGAACGTAGATGGCAAGACAGACACCCAAACCCGGACTTTCGGCATGCGAAATGTGGAACAAGGCAAGCATCACATCCGTCTGAACGGAAGAGACATTCACTTGCGCGGAGTGCTGGACTGCGCGGTTTTCCCTCTGACCGGCTATCCGTCGACAAACGTCGATGACTGGAAGCGTATCTTCAACACCATCAAGGAATATGGAATGAACCACGTACGTTTCCACTCCTGGTGCCCGCCGGAAGCCGCATTCGAAGCGGGCGACGAAACAGGCATGTACCTCCAGGCCGAACTCCCCATGTGGATCAAAGACGTGGGCAAATATCCTGCCCGACGCGATTTCTTCGAAAAAGAGATGTATGCCATTCTCGACGCTTATGGCAATCATCCCTCTTTCATCCTGATGTGTAACGGAAACGAAAATGAAGGTGATTTTGCCGTATTGGAAGATCTGGTGAAAAAAGCACAGGCTTATGACAACCGACGTCTTTACAGCGCCTCAACCGCCCGCACACACACTCCCTCGGATCAATATTATGTGTCGCACGTCACTTCGAAAGGATGGATCACCGTATACGAAGGGAAACCCTCGACTGACTGGGATCGTTGCAAGGAGTCGGACATCGATGTTCCGGTGATTGCCCACGAAACGGGACAGCGCTGCATGTACCCCAACTTCGAAGAAATAAAGAAATATACAGGCGTAGTCGAAGCACGCAACTTTGAAGTGTTTCGCGAACGACTTGCCAGAAACGGCATGTTGCATCAAGCCGATGATTTCTTCAAAGCAACCGGAGCACACACAGTGCTGCAATATAAAGAGGTGAACGAATCGTTGCTGCGCACTCGCAATTCCGGTGGGTTCCAATTATTGGGACTGGCCGATTTCCCAGGACAGGGCAGCGCTTTTGTCGGTATCCTCGATGCCTTTTGGGAAAGTAAAGGCCTCGTATCCCCCGAAAAGTTCAGAGAATCGTGTGCCCCTACCGTGCTTCTGGCACGCCTGCCCCAACGTACTTTCAAGACCGGAGAGAATCTGAAAGCAAAGATGGAGATTTACCATTACGGCAAGAATGCCCTGAAAGACCGGAAACTGAACTGGACATTGACAGGAGAAGATGGAACCGTGTACCGTAAGGGAAGCCTGAAAGTAAAAGAAATACAACCCGCCACGGTAGATTCGCTTGGGATCATCGAATTATCTCTGAATGGTGTGGAGAGTGCCCGCAAGCTGACACTGAAGGCTGAATTGGGAAGTTGTCGCAATGAATGGGACGTATGGGTATACCCCGAACAGCCAAAAGTTGAAGAGACTAACTTTATCTACACCCGTACCTGGAATGACAAGACCAAACAGTGGCTCGACGAAGGAAAGAGCGTACTGTTGATCCCCGAAAAGTGCCAAGGACGCAAAGCACACTTCGCCAGCCACTTCTGGAATCCGATTATGTTCAACTGGAACCCGATGATCGTAGGTACACTGATCGATAACGAGCACCCTGCTTTCCGCGATTTCCCCACGGGAAGCTATGCTGACTGGCAATGGTGGGATATCCTTAACTATTCGACAGCTCTGGAACTGGACGAACTGAAAGAAATCACTCCACTGATACAAAGCATCGACTCTTATGAAACCAACCAAAAGCTGGGAATCTCGTTTGAGGCGAATGTAGGAAAAGGAAAATTGTTCGTGCTCTGCGCCGATCCTGAAAAGAAAATCGGTGAAAGGCTTGCCATGCAGCAGTTGCTCACCTCTGTCCGGAATTACGTTTCATCCGATCGTTTCAAACCGGAAAGAAGTTTGCCTGTCTATCAGTTGGACGCACTCTTCGCTCCGGCAGCCGAAGAGAAATCCGGAAATAAAGGAAGCAAAGCGATCGAACTGTTGTTGAATAAATAATACCGACCGACAGCCGCCGGACCCGTTTATATCCGGACGAAGGTTCGCCGCATAGCCGGAGCATAGACTAAAATTTATTAAAAGAATAGCAGCCTCCCTATGGTGACTGCTATTCTCTTTGTATTCATTATAATAGCACAAGTCTGAAAGTAAATCATCGTAAACCATTCTTTTTTAATATTATGAAAATCAAACTACTATTGCTACTTTGTTGTGGTCTGTGGGGCAGTTGCAGCTCGTACGACTACTGCCCGGTCACTCCTTCGGAGAGTGACCTTGTATTCACCGGACTTGCCCGATCGTGGGACGAAGCGATGCCTCTGGGCAACGCCACCGTCGGCGCACTGGTATGGCAACGCGACTCCTCCCTGCGCCTGTCACTGGACCGGACCGATCTATGGGACTTGCGCCCGGTAGACAGCCTGTCGGGAGATAACTTCCGCTTCTCCTGGGTAAAAGAGCACATCCGCACAAAAGACTATCTGCCCGTACAGAAAAAACTGGACTGGCCTTATGACATGAACCCTGCCCCATCCAAAATCCCCGGAGCCGCAATCGAGTTTCCATTGGAAAAGATAGGCGCTCCCACCCAAGTACGACTTTATCTGAATAATGCTCTGTGCGAAGCGAACTGGGCAGACGGAACACAGATGCAGACTTTTGTTCATGCCACCGAACCGGTCGGATGGTTTGTATTCCGTAACCTGAAAACTCCGATAGAGCCGTCTATCCTTACCCCCGTATACAATAAAACGAAACCGGACGGCAGCCTCGATCCGGTTTCGGGACAGGATCTCCACCGACTGGGCTACCAGCAAGGAGAGACAGTCCGCGAAGGCAACCGGATCACCTATCACCAGAAAGGCTACGGAGACTTCTGGTATGACGTAGTAGTGTGTTGGAAACAGGAAGGAGAAACCCTGTACGGTACTTGGAGCGTCACCTCTTCCCTATCCGGCGAAAAAGCAGCCGAAAAAGCAGAAGCCGCCCTGCAACGTGGATTAAAACAGGATTATCAGGCACATCTGGAATATTGGGACAAGTACTGGGCACAATCATCCGTTACTCTGCCCGACTCCATTTTGCAAAAACAATACCAGAACGAAATGTATAAATTCGCCTCTACCACCCGCGAACACTCCTATCCCATCTCCCTGCAAGCCGTATGGACAGCCGACAACGGAAAACTCCCTCCCTGGAAAGGGGACTATCACCACGACCTCAACACACAGCTGAGCTATTGGCCCGCCTATACGGGCAATCACCTGACGGAAGGCATGGGATACCTGAACACCTTATGGAACCAGCGGGATACATACAAGCGCTACACCCGCCAGTATTTCGGAACCGAAGGTATGAACATACCGGGCGTCTGCACCCTGACAGGAGAACCGATGGGGGGATGGATACAGTACTCCATGTCGCAGACAGTGGCTGCCTGGCTGGCACAGCACTTCTATCTGCACTGGAAATATTCGGCAGACCGCACCTTCCTCAAAGAACGTGCTTACCCCTTCCTTAAAGATGTGGCAATCTACCTGGAACAAGTCTCCGAAGTCACCCCCGAAGGAGTACGCAAACTGGAATTCAGTTCAAGTCCCGAAGTATTCGACAACTCCCTGCAAGCATGGTTCAGCGACATGACCAACTACGACCTGGCAATGATGCACTTCCTCTTTAAAGCAGCCGCCGAACTGGCTCACGAACTGAATCTGACAGACGAGTCGTCCCACTGGGCAGCTTTAGAAGCCCAATTGCCGGACTACGATGTGGATGAAGAAGGTTGCCTCACCTTTGCCAAAGGATATCCTTACAATGAATCGCACCGCCACTTCTCCCATGCCATGGCCATTCACCCGATGGGACTGATAGACTGGAGCGACGGAGAAAAGTCACAACACATCATACGGGCCACCCTGAAGCGGCTCGACGAAGTGGGGCCGGACTACTGGACAGGCTATTCGTACAGTTGGCTTGCCAATATGAAAGCCCGGGCATTCGACGGCAAAGGTGCGGCACAGGCCCTGAGAACCTTTGCTGAATGTTTCTGCCTGAAAAACACCTTCCACGCCAACGGTGACCAGACCAAAAGCGGCAAATCCCGTTTCACTTACCGCCCCTTCACGCTCGAGGGTAACTTTGCTTTCGCATCGGGCATCCAGGAGATGCTGTTGCAAAGCCATACGGGCACGATACGCATCTTCCCCGCACTGCCCGAAGAGTGGAAAGATGTATCGTTCGAAGGACTGCGTGCAATGGGTGCATTCCTTGTCTATGCACAGATGGAAGGCGGAGAAATCACCCGTGTACGTATCTATTCGGAGAAAGGCGGCATGTTGAAAATAGCCCGCCCCGGCACACTGAAACCGGATAAAAACTATACGTTGTCCGGTCCGGATATTCTCAACATAGATACTCAGGCAGACGAATGGATTGAGTTGAAGCCCTGATACATTCTGACAAGAAGGCAGCAATGTATATTTATTATCATTTTGTATTTTCTACCCGGTGTAGCCTGCGCTATATCCGGGTAGTCTTCTTTCCGATGAATAATATCACCCTCTCCGGCGATTACATTTTTTCAGGTTATCACCCTTTCGGCTGATTTCGGATCAGGGCACTATCCTTTCTGGTCCAAACATTACATTATTTCTTGCTATGCCCCCGAACAGGAACATTCTGACACTCTAACGGCGGTAGCCTGCACCGGGCTAAAAAATAAAAAGAAAGCCGAATCAGGATAACGATTGCTCTCTTCCTCCCCAATGCCACCTCGGTTTTGATGAAACGGAGCCTTGGTTTGAAACCAATGCCGCCTTTCTTTATTAGAAACGGAGCCTTAGTTTAAAAGCCTCAATGCATATATATAGAAGAATCCACGCCATCTACGCATACTTTTGCGGTTCATATTCATTTTATATGCAGTTCTGCTCTCCGGTTCAACTATTTCACACCGATTGCAAGTCAACAAAAAACAGGATATACTATCAGAATCATACTATTCAGAACATTCTGCTTTCAAAAGTAAAAAGCGGCTTTAAGGTTTATCATTTATTAAAATATTATAAAATTAAGCTATAACACAGAGGGTCACTCCCCAATGATGTGTATTTATAGCGTATATCAAAAAGTAAATTATTGCTCGAGCGACCAAACGAAAGAAAAGAATCTCATAACAAAGAAACAGAAGAATGAATAAAAGAGTTGCAACCCACAACACACTACACGCTGCATTATATACCCCGGAAAAACATTGCACTACCGGGTTCAAACAACTTGTAAAAGATGACATTACCAGGATTTTGCAGAAAGCAAAACCAGCCTGCTGCAGAGATGGTATCTTCCATTCAACAACGGAAGTGACCGTCTCTGCAGGCTGACAGGATTTATCCTGTTATAATAATAACCGGAATATCTATGAATTAAAGATGTAACAGAGAACGTTTTAATCGTATAAAAGATAAGAGTTGTGAAAAGTATTCTTATCTTTGCACGAGAAATGAAACACTATTATTAACAACAATTTTATTAACTAATCAAATCTTATCAAACATGTTTAAACATCTAAATGCCCTGTTTATCGGACTTGCATTGTTTGCTTGCACCTCGGGTGCAGTAGCACAAACCATCAAGCCTATCGAGACTCCAGTGCCTGTACGTCCCGCCGGACAAAAAGACGTAGTCGGACTGACTGCTCCTAAACTCGACGTGGTACGTGTCGGATTCATTGGCTTGGGTATGCGTGGACCGGGTGCAGTAGAACGCTTCACTCACATCCCCGGAACACAGATCGTAGCCCTTTGCGACCTTATCCCCGAACGCGTAGCCGGTGCACAGAAAATCCTGACCAAGGCAAGCCTGCCTGAAGCAGCTTCTTACTCCGGTAGCGAAGATGCCTGGAAAAAACTTTGCGAACGTAACGATATCGACCTCGTTTACATCGCAACTGACTGGAAACATCACGCACAGATGGCTATCTACGCCATGGAACACGGCAAGCACGTTGCCATCGAAGTTCCTTCGGCAATGACCATGGACGAAATCTGGGCGCTGATCAATACCTCTGAAAAAACTCGTAAACACTGTATGCAGCTTGAAAACTGTGTATATGACTTCTTCGAACTGACTACACTGAACATGGCTCAGCAAGGCGTATTCGGTGAAGTGCTTCACACAGAAGGTGCTTACATCCACAACCTCGAAGACTTCTGGCCATACTACTGGAACAACTGGCGTATGGATTACAATCAGAATCATCGTGGCGATGTATATGCCACTCACGGTATGGGCCCGGCTTGCCAGCTGCTCGACATTCACCGTGGTGACAAAATGAACTACCTCGTATCTATGGATACAAAGGCTGTCAACGGTCCGGCATACATCAAAAAAACAACCGGCAAAGAAGTAAAAGATTTCCAGAACGGTGACCAGACTTCTACACTGATCCGTACGGAAAAAGGTAAAACGATCCTGATTCAGCACAACGTAATGACTCCGCGTCCTTACAGCCGTATGTATCAGGTAGTAGGTGCCGACGGTTATGCAAGCAAATATCCTATCGAAGAATACTGCATGCGTCCGACTCAGATCGCTTCAAACGACGTACCTAACCACGAAAAGCTGAACGCACACGGCTCTGTACCCGCTGACGTTAAAAAAGCCCTGATGGATAAATACAAACACCCGATCCACAAAGAACTGGAAGAAACAGCTAAAAAAGTAGGTGGACACGGTGGTATGGACTACATCATGGATTACCGTCTGGTTTACTGTCTGCGCAACGGTCTTCCTTTGGATATGGACGTTTATGACCTTGCAGAATGGTGCTGCATGGCCGACCTGACCAAGCTTTCTATCGAAAACAGCTCTGCACCGGTAGCTATCCCTGACTTCACTCGTGGAGCATGGAACAAGGTGAAAGGTTACAGACACGCTTTCGCAAAATAATAAAACCTCTTTTTGACACGGGTTTCACGAGTCCTCCGGCAAGTAGTTCGCTACGCAATGCCGGCCGGTTCATGAAATCCGTGTCCGATTATAAGACTACACAACCCATCCATGAAGATGAAAATATCAAAGCCCTCTAAACAGGGAGTAATCAGAGAAACGAAAGACTACTTAATGATTGCCTTGGGAATGATCCTTTACGGCATCGGTTGGACTCTCTTCCTGCTTCCTAACGACATCACCACCGGTGGAGTGCCGGGCATTGCCTCTATTGTTTATTTCGCTACCGGATTTCCGGTTCAATACACTTACTTCGCCATCAATGCTGTATTGCTGATGGTATCCCTCAAAGTGCTGGGATTTCGATTCAGTCTCAAAACCATATTCGGTGTATTCACTTTAACCTTCTTCCTGTCTATCATCCAAAAATTAACGGCGAACGTAACCTTACTACACGACCAGCCGTTCATGGCTTGTGTGTTGGGTGCCTCTTTTTGCGGAAGTGGCATCGGTATTGCTTTCTCGGCCAACGGAAGTACCGGAGGAACAGATATCATTGCGGCTGTTATCAACAAATACCGCGACATCACTCTGGGAAGAGTCATGCTGATCTGTGACCTGATCATCATCTCCTCCAGCTACTTTGTATTGAAAGACTGGGAAAAGGTAGTTTACGGATATGTGACTCTTTATGTTTGCAGCTTTGTGCTGGACCAGGTGGTGAACAGTGCACGACAATCCGTACAATTCTTCATTATCTCCAACAAGTACGAAGAAATAGGCAAACGCATCAACGAATATCCACACCGGGGAGTAACCGTCATCAATGCAACCGGGTTCTATACCGGCAAAGAGCAGAAGATGATGTTCGTCCTGGCCAAGAAACGGGAATCAACCATTATCTTCCGGTTGATAAAAGACTGTGATCCGACTGCTTTTGTTTCGCAAAGCGCAGTGATCGGTGTATACGGAGAAGGCTTTGATCATATAAAAGTTAAATAAATTATCATTCTAATACCCTCGAAACATGAAATTAAGACTATCTGATACCTTAAATAGCCTTATGCTGGGTGGCCTCCTGATGGCCTCCGCTTTTGCTTCGGCCGGCAATGAACCGAAGAAGCCTTACTGGCAAGACGTACAGGTAGTAGCCGTAAATAAAGAATACCCCCGTTCTTCATTTATGACCTACGAAAACCGTGCAAACGCCTTGACCGGAAAGTTCGAAAAAAGCAAATATTATCAACTTCTGAACGGAACCTGGAAGTTCTACTTTGTAGATTCATACAAGAATCTGCCGGCCAACATCACCGACCCTTCGGTGAGCACAGCCGACTGGACAGATATAAAAGTACCGGGCAACTGGGAAGTACAGGGCCATGGCGTGGCTATCTATACCAATCACGGTTATGAATTCCAGCCCCGTAACCCACAACCTCCGACTCTACCGGAGGCCAATCCGGTAGGTGTGTACCGTCGCGACATCGATATCCCCGCCGATTGGGACGGACGTGATATTTATCTTCACCTGGCCGGTGCCAAATCGGGTGTATACGTGTACATCAACGGGCAGGAAGTGGGTTATAGCGAAGATTCCAAAAACTCTGCGGAGTTCCTGATCAACAAATTCGTGAAACCCGGCAAAAATGTACTTACTTTAAAGATTTACCGTTGGAGTACCGGGTCTTATCTGGAATGCCAGGACTTCTGGCGTATCAGCGGCATCGAACGTGATGTTTTCCTCTATTCACAACCTAAAGCCGCGTTGAAAGACTTCCGCGTGACATCGACCCTGGACGATACATACAAAGACGGTATCTTCAAACTGGGTGCAGACCTGAGAAATAACGGTTCGGCTACCAGCAACATGGCTCTGGTATACGAATTGCTCGATGCCAAAGGTAACGTAGTAGCCACCGGAGAAAAAACTGCTGATGTAGCTGCCGGAGAAACCCGCACAGTATCTTTCGTCCAGACACTCCCGGGAGTCAAAACCTGGACTTCGGAAGCTCCTAATCTTTACAAGCTGGTGATGACCGTGAAAGAAAACGGTAAAGTGAACGAAATCATTCCGTTTAACGTGGGTTTCCGCCGTATCGAAATCAAACCGATCGAGCAACTGGCGGGTAACGGAAAGCCTTATGTATGCCTCTTTATCAATGGCCAGCCGCTGAAACTGAAGGGAGTAAACATCCACGAACACAATCCGGCTACCGGTCACTATATGACCGAAGAGCTGATGCGCAAAGATTTCGAATTGATGAAACAACATAACCTGAATACGGTCCGCCTATGCCATTATCCGCAGGACCGCCGCTTCTATGAGTTATGCGACGAATACGGACTTTATGTATATGATGAAGCAAACATCGAAAGCCACGGTATGTACTACGACCTGAAAAAAGGCGGTACGTTAGGAAACAACCCCGAATGGCTGAAAGCACATATGGACCGCACGATCAACATGTTCGAACGTAACAAGAACTATCCGAGTCTGACTTTCTGGTCACTGGGTAATGAAGCCGGTAACGGTTACAACTTCTATCAGACCTACCTTTGGTTGAAGGATGCCGATAAAAACATCATGGACCGCCCGGTAAACTACGAACGCGCCCAGTGGGAATGGAACTCCGATATGTACGTTCCGCAATATCCGGGAGCACAGTGGCTCGAAGCTATGGGTAAACGCGGCAGCGACCGTCCGATAGCCCCTTCCGAATATTCACACGCAATGGGTAACTCGAACGGTAACCTCTGGGATCAATGGAAAGCAATCTATAAATATCCGAACTTGCAGGGTGGATACATCTGGGACTGGGTGGACCAGGGCATTGACGCAGTAGACGAGAACGGACGTCACTTCTGGACATACGGTGGTGACTATGGTGTAAATACGCCGAACGACGGTAACTTCTGCTGCAATGGTATCGTTAGTCCGGACCGTACACCGCATCCGGCAATGGCTGAAGTGAAGTATGTCCATCAGAACGTAGCTTTCGAACCGGTGGATCCGGCCAATGGAAAATTCCTGGTTAAGAATCGTTTCTACTTCACAAACCTGCAGAAGTATATGATCTCGTATACCATTAAAGCAAACGGAAAAACGGTGAAAGGTGGTAAAATGTCAGTCAATGTAGAGCCACAGGGAAGTAAAGAAATTACTATTCCGGTAAGCGGACTGAAATCGAAACCCGGAACCGAATACTTCATATACTTCAACGTAACTACGACTGAACCGGAGCCCTTGATTCCGGTTGGACACGAAATTGCATACGAACAATTCCGCCTGCCGGTTGAACCGGGTGAACGTACTTTCGCTACCGGTGGTCCAACTCTGAAAGTATCGGCAGAAGGCAACGAACTGAGTGCTTCCTCTTCAAAGGTAAGCTTCGTATTTGATAAGAAAACCGGCTTGGTTTCTTCATATAAAGTAGGCGGAACCGAATACTTTAAAGATGGTTTCGGACTTCAGCCTAACTTCTGGCGTGCACCGAACGATAACGACTATGGCAACGGTAACCCCAAACGCCTGCAAGTATGGAAACAATCGAGCAAAAACTTCAATGTAGTAGACGCCAGCATAGTAATGGACGGCAAAGATGCCGTATTGACCGCCAACTATCTGCTGGCTGCCGGTAACCTTTACATTGTTACATACCGCATCCATCCTTCGGGTGTAGTAAAGGCTGATTTCACTTTCACTTCTACCGATATGGAAGCTGCCAAGACCGAAGCCTCCGAGGCAACGCTGATGGCTACTTTCACTCCGGGAAGCGATGCGGCGCGCAAGGCTGCTTCTAAACTGGAAGTACCCCGTATCGGTGTACGCTTCCGTCTGCCTGCAGAAATGAACCAGGTAGAATACTTCGGACGCGGACCGGAGGAAAACTATGTGGACCGTAATGCCGGTACTCTGATCGACCTCTATAAAACAACCGCCGACAATATGTACTTCCCATACGTACGTCCGCAGGAAAACGGCCATCATACCGACACCCGTTGGCTGACCCTGAATAAAAAAGGCGGTAAGGGACTGACGATCTATGCAGACAAAACAATCGGCTTCAATGCACTGCGCAATTCGGTAGAGGATTTTGACGGAGAAGAAACCGTATCACGTCCGTATCAATGGCTGAACCGTGATGCCGGTGAACTGGTTCACGATGAAAGCAAAGCCAAAGATCAGTTGCCGAGAAAGACACATATCAACGATATCTCACCGAGAAACTTCGTTGAGGTATGTGTGGATATGAAGCAGCAGGGTGTGGCCGGATATAACAGCTGGGGTGCACGTCCCGAACCGGGCTACAACATTCCGGCAAACCAGGAATACAAATGGGGATTTACAATCGTACCAAGATAAACTAACTTAAAAATAGAAACCATGAAAGATTTACTGAACATCGTATCTAAATTCAAAGTACAAGGCACTGTAAGCGAAATCAAACCACTCGGCGCCGGACTGATTAACGACACTTATAAGGTAAACACTACCGAAACAGATGCTCCCGACTATGTGTTGCAACGTATCAACCACGCCATTTTCCAGAATGTGGAAATGCTTCAGGACAACATCGCTGCTGTAACCGGACACATCCGCAAAAAACTGACGGAAGCCGGAGAAACAGATATTGACCGCAAGGTACTGACTTTCCTCCCGACAGAAGAAGGCAAAACATACTGGTTCGACGGTGACAGCTACTGGCGTGTGATGGTATTCATCCCCCGTGCCAAAACTTATGAAACAGTAAACCCGGAATATTCATATTATGCCGGAGCTGCTTTCGGTAACTTCCAGGCAATGCTGGCTGACATCCCGACAACACTGGGTGAGACTATCCCCGATTTCCATAACATGGAATTCCGCCTGAAGCAACTTCGTGAAGCTGTAGCAGCCAATGCAGCCGGACGAGTAACTGAAGTACAGTATTATCTGGACGAAATAGAGAAACGTGCAGACGAAATGTGCAAGGCCGAACGCCTGTATCGTGAAGGCAAACTGCCGAAACGCGTATGCCACTGCGATACGAAAGTGAACAATATGATGTTCGACGAAGATGGCAAAGTGCTTTGTGTAATCGACCTCGATACAGTAATGCCAAGCTTTATCTTCTCTGACTACGGTGATTTCCTGCGTACAGGAGCCAATACCGGAGACGAAGACGATAAAAACCTGGATAATGTCAACTTCAACATGGAGATATTCAAAGCATTCACCAAGGGATATCTGGAAGGAGCCGGTTCATTCCTCACTCCGATCGAGATTGAGAATCTGCCTTATGCAGCAGCTCTCTTCCCTTATATGCAATGTGTACGCTTCCTGGCAGACTACATCAACGGAGACACTTATTACAAGATTAAGTATCCCGAACATAATCTGGTTCGTACAAAAGCACAATTCAAGCTATTGCAAAGCGTAGAAGAACATACTCCCGAAATGGAGGCATACATCAAAGAGTGTCTGGGATAAACTTCCCACCTTTCCAGGTGTAAACAATTGAACGGCGGAGAAACGGTTTCAGTTTTTCCGCCGTTTCTTTTTCCATATACTCCGGAGTAGTCAGAGTAAAAGTCAACGTCTCATCCTCTTTAGAAAGCTCCGCCTTCATCAAAGTCATATCGGCTTGCAGACGGGCATCGATAAAATCGTAATCAGTAGAGTCGGAAGAAGTAAAGAAATTATCTATATGAGGTTCTGAAGGCAGAAACCCATCGGCAGGAAGTTCTTTCCAATCGGTGGTATAGAAGCGGATATGACTGTCGCATGCCGGAGCACAAACTGTAGAAACAGCACAGACCACTTTTACACTATCGTTCAGCGGTAACAGTTTCATCTGCCAACTGCTCGCATCAGACATTTTAAGAGATATATAATCGGGACTTAATTCCGTCATTTCCGACTTACCCCCGAAACGGTTGGTCACCTGGGCCTTCATCTTACTTTCGATGAAATCGATACAATCTGCACGGTTCACCGATGTCAGCAACGGACACAGTGAGTCAGGTATATTCACGAACACCGTTTTGGCCTCCTGCGCTTTGACAGCAAAGGAAGAAAAAATACCCAGAATAAATACCAGGAGGGTAAGAGTAGAATTTTTCATATCTGATAATCTTGTTTCTTTACGTTCTTATTTAGTTCCCAAATATAGGAATATCATTCCGATTAACACCAGAATAAGGTCAATCGCCTTGCTTTTTAAATTCTTTTCACGGAACATCATAGCACCGAAAAGGAAAGATACGATGACGCTTCCTCTCCGAACCATCGAGACAATCGAAATCATCGAATCTTCGTAACTCAATGCATAGAAGTAAACAAAGTCCGCAGCGCAGAGGAAAATGGAAATAAAGATGATGGCCCAGTCCCAGCGGAAGGGTGTGGACGACTTACGTTTGGGCCACCAGAGCAAGGCAAGGATAGGACACATGATGAACACCTGATAGACATTATACCACGACTGTACCACCATCGGGGGCAACTGCTTCATCAGATACTTATCATACAATCCGCTTACCGCACCTGCTACGGCTGCCAACACAATAAAAAGAATCCACTTGTTATGTTTAAAGTCAATCCCTTCTTTCTTCCCCGAACGGCTTAGCATAAAGAAAGAAACTACAGCCAGCAACACACCGATCCACTGATAGAGATTCAGACGCTCGCCAAAAACCAGCATGGCTCCCACAAGCACCATTACAGGGCGGGTTGCATTAATGGGACCTACAATCGTAATAGGCAGGTGTTTCATCCCGAAATAGCCGAGTATCCACGAAGAAAGTACGATAAAAGACTTGATAATGATAAATTTGTGTACTTCCCACCCGACGACCGGTACATCGAACATAGTACCCTCCAGCACTCCGGGGACAAATGCCGACAACAAGATGAAAGGCAGGAATATAAGACTGGAAAAGAGCGTATTGAGAAACAAGACAGGCAGAACCGCATTGTCCTTTAACGACTTCTTTTTAAACACATCATAAAAGCCCAGCAAGGTCGCTGAAAGAAAAGCAAGGAGTAACCACATAACAGAGTTTATTTAAAAAGAACTCATTCAAATATATCTTGAGGATATTCTACATTCACCAGGAAAAGCGCATTGCCGGGAGCAGAGGTTCCGGCTTTACAACGGTCTTGTTGCTCGATTATTCTACGGAAGTCATCTACCGACAACTTACCTCTGCCTACTTCCAATAAAGTACCGACGATGGCACGTACCATGTTGCGCAGGAAACGGTCGGCCTGAATGGTAAACACCCAGGTATATTCATCCTCCTGTGTCCATTCGGCATGCATAATCTTGCAGATGTTGGTCTTTACATCCGTATGCAATTTACTGAAACTGGTAAAATCCGTATAATGAAACAAGGTCAGAGCGGCCTCGTTCATCTTCTGAAAGTCGAGCGGATTGTGTATCCGGTAACGATACTGGCGATTAAAAGGATACTTTACGGTAGTGATATAATATTTATAAGTACGGGCTGTCGCATCAAACCGCGCATGTGCGTCCGGCCTTACCCGGCAAACTTTATAGACTGAAATATCCTGAGGTAAAAGACGATTCAACTTCTCGGTTACCTTATCCGTATCCAGCACCTCTCCTTCGTAATCGAAGTGAGCAACCATCAGCGAAGCATGTACCCCGGCATCTGTCCGTCCCGCCCCAATCACTTCCGTATCTCTCCGTAAAAAAGTGGCAAGTGCCTTCATCAGGCATTCCTGTATACTGATACCGTTAGGCTGAATCTGCCATCCATGATAATGGGTGCCATCATAGGCCAAATAAATAAAATATCTTTGCACGCTCATTCCGTTCACTTGGTTTTTGCGTGCAAAGATACTGCTTTAATTGATAAGTAGGGATTGATACTTATCAATAATTAATTGCTTTACTTGATCCACACATTGATTATCTCACCGATATACATCTTGTGCAAAGGTTTATCCTTCCATTCTCCTTTCAATTCCGGACTATCAAAAGCACCGGAAGCAATCGGCTGGGAGAGCATTTTTTTGCATTCTATAATCATCCATGCTTCCGAGAAAGCTTTACTGCCCGAAGGAGTAGTGAGAGGAGTCAGTCCGGCGCCTTTCACCTTATCAGTATCACCTCCACTATGGCTTCCACAATATTTCAGAGCATCCCGATAAGCTTCCGTATAAAAGCTGATAGTATATGTGTCATTCTTTTCCATCAACTGATAAGTATAACGCGTAGGATAAATGAAACAAAACGAAACCGGTTTATTATAAAGATATCCCAATCCGCCCCAACTTGCCGTCATCATGTTATATTTTTCTTCCGTACCGGCTGTAATCAGCATCCAGTCCTCAGAAAGCATCTTAATGATATTGCCCGGGATCTTATCCGCAGAGATGCGTCTGTAGCCTGCCATGGAACCGTCCGCAGCAGTCCCCGGAATTTCCCGGCTAAACTCTCCCGGAACAACTTTAGGTTCTTTGGCTATGAGAGGAACCAACGCTTCCGTTCCTCCCAACGCCTTCGCTGCCTTTTCTGTCAGGTCATCAAACAGATCGATTGTTTTGATACGGAGTTTTCCATACTTGGCAACCACTTTTGTTTTGGCTTTATTCAGTCCCGCCTCATCTGTTATCCAGTCTTCGGCCTCCATTTCTTTATTGTCACCATGAAAATAAGAAATGTTGTACATCTCCATCTTGCAAGATCCATCCAGACAGTTCATCACCAATCGATATTTGATGGTAGCACGATCCAAAAAGAAACTGTTGGTTGCAGATAGTTGAAGATATTCTTCACCCAGACATGCGATCTGCCCTCTTTCCTTATCAAAATAGGCAACTCTGCCCTTTTGTCCTTTTGAAGGTGCAAAACGTTTCTCGGCCCACTTCAACAATACATCATAAACTTGTTGTTTTGATAACCCGGGAGCCTGAATATGTTTTGTAAAGATGATCTTTCCATTAACAACCGGCACTGCACCAGCCAAATATTTACTATTGTCTTCCTGCGCCCAAAGAAGTATAGGGAAACAGATTAAAAGGGATAATAAAATTCTCTTCATACGTTTATAAGTATTTTACAGAGTCCCGACTTTACTCTGAAATCTTCACGTTTGTTACCCGTTCAAGCAAGAAACGGTTTTTATTCCAGTGGAAAGGCTTAAATTCTGTATTGGTTTTTATCACATTGTTGCGGAATATCAACCCGTCTACTGACTTTGCATAAAGAATCGGTGCGTCAAATGTATCGAATTCATTGTCCTCAACCACAATACCTCCGTCTTTACCACCATGAAAATACTTCTGTTGATCTTTCAAATTAGGTATTTCAGGATAAATAGAGATAATTGCATTGGTAAACTGGAACATGTTGGTAAGCGCATTGATAAAACGATTGCGGCGAATGGTAACATCACGACAAGCACCTGTCTCAAACCAGCCATTGCAATCGCCACACAATAAAATAGCCGTACCGGAGGTATGATCAAACAGATTGTCTTCTACCACTGTTTTTTTAGGAGTGCTGAACAGTGTACCGCGAGCACGGTTATTGCGAATCGTATTGCCGGCAAACAGCACTTCAGGAGTCCATGTCAGGTTTTCAATCCCAAAACCACTTTTTTCATTGATAGTCGGATCAACAGGGTCTTTAAAAGTAATGCTGAACTCACGGGCTCCTGATATTTCATTTTTATCATAAGGACGAATTGCAGTAATCTGGTTTTGATTACCAATCAACTCCATTGTTTCAGAACGTACAAACTGAACATCATCCCCCGGACATCCCCATTCGAAACCCCAGGACTGATCGTGCATATAGCGTCCTATCAACGTATGATCATCTACCCGCTTGATTACTTTCAGATAAGTTCCGTGTACATTAATGGCGTCATCCATCATTCCTTCGTACAGGCCATTCTTCGAAATAATCTTTCCCTTACATCCGGAGAAGTGAGTGGCATCTGCCTGCGTTGTGAAATAACGAGGATCATTATCGCCTTTCAGACAAACCCCGAAACCATCGAGTGTAATATCTTCGCAAAGCTGTGCCAAAAGTCCCATGCCTTCGGCATAATGCACTTTAACATTAAGCAAAGAAGTATTAATGTCATGTGACATGAAAATACCGGGAGTAGGACGTCCCCATCCACGCATGGCCACTACCGTGCCAAGCACCAGACGCGCATCTTTCCATTTCGGAGAACAGATACGGCGGGGAGCCACTTCGAAAGCTCCTTTGGTAGGACAACCGATATCACTGGTGTTGTATACGACATGTTTTGTTTTACCATCGAAAGCAATTCCCCAAGAGTATCGCATTGTCCAGCCTTCACCCAGTCCTTCAAATACAGAATCCTTACTTATACGATAATCCACCCACGATGCAGGTTCAAAAGTGATTCCTTTTTCCGGATCATTCTCTATCACTTGCACCTGAGCAATATGAGGCTGTTCAAAATCAATACTGAAGTTCTTCAGTACACAATTCTCCGAACGGAGCAAAGAAACCGGAATCATCCTTCCATAAAATACAAACTCGGAACCTTGTCCGTCAATAGTCAGGTTCTTCATATCTTCCAAGGCAATGCCCACCTTTTTGGGATTGTCCTGATCGTGATTGGATATATAATATTCGCGTACATCCGAACCGTTTTCATGGAAATTGTAGCGTCCGGCAGGAAAACGAAGTACCACTTCTTCACCATTACGGCATTCAGCTTTAATCTTAGCTATGGCCTTACGCACAACAGGTGATGCGTTTTTCTTACTATTGGCTTTCAAGCCAAACTGGGAAATGTCGTAAACACGTTCTTGTGCACAAACATCCGACACGGATAAAGAGAGCAGCAGACTCAGAGTAAAGAGTAGGATTGTCTTCATAGTTTTTTCAATTTCTGTTTAATAATTAGGGTACAAATATACATTCATTTTCCGATTCTTCCATTTTTTTGTTAGTTTACCTTTGCATATAAAAACCAAAGATGTATATTTGGGGACTATATCTATAAAATGATCCATTAAACACCTATTGCCATGAGTAGTAATATTTTCCTAACCATTGCTATTGTCACGACAGGCATTTTTGCAGTACAATTCATCCTATCCGTTTTTTTTGGTGATTTCGACGCAGATACGGACATCGACACTGATATCAGCAGTGTGGTTTCCTTTAAAGGATTGACCCACTTCGGTATCGGATTCGGCTGGTATATGTATCTGCAGCACAACACCGAAATACAGACTTACCTGACTGGATTTGTCATCGGACTGATATTTGTATTTGCCGTCTGGTTTTTATATAAGAAAGCCTACCAGCTGCAACAGACCAATCACTCGGAGAGAACAGAACAATTAGTAGGAAGAGAATGTACCATTTACTTCAAACAGAACGAAAAAAAGTATACCGTACAAGTCAGCCGGGATGGTGCCATGAGAGAAATTGATGTTATCACGGAATCAGGTAAACCCTATCAAACCGGAGATAAAGCAACGATCACCTCCTACAAGGACGGAACTTTATATATCCAATAATTAAAAACTCAAAAAAGAGAACTATGACCCAAGAAATGATGATTATGGCTGCCATACTCGTGGCGGTAATCTTAATTACATTTATCGGTATCCTTTCACGCTACCGGAAATGTAAAAGTGACGAAGTATTAGTAGTATATGGTAAGACAGGCGGAGACAAAAAGTCTGCAAAACTATATCACGGTGGTGCCGCTTTCGTATGGCCTATCGTACAGGGATATGAATTCCTGTCGATGAAACCGATGCAGATAGACTGTAAACTGACAGGAGCACTTTCCGCCCAAAATATTCGTGTGGATGTACCGACTACCATTACAGTAGCTATCAGTACGGATCCCGAAGTCATGCAAAATGCTGCCGAACGTATGCTGGGGCTGACCATGGACGATAAACAAAATCTGATAACAGATGTGGTTTACGGACAGATGCGTCTGGTTATTGCCGACATGACAATTGAGGAGTTGAACTCCGACCGTGATAAATTCCTCTCTAAAGTAAAAGATAACATTGATACAGAACTCCGCAAATTCGGTTTGTACCTGATGAATATTAACATCAGCGATATTCGCGATGCTGCCAATTATATCGTCAATTTAGGAAAAGAAGCGGAAAGTAAAGCTCAAAACGAGGCACAAGCCAATATTGAAGAACAGGAAAAACTGGGTGCTATCAAGATTGCCAACCAGATTAAAGAACGTGAAACCAAAGTGGCGGAGACTCGTAAAGATCAAGATATCGCCATTGCGGAAACCAAAAAGCTGCAAGAAATCTCCGTAGCCAATGCCGATAAAGACCGTATCTCCCAGGTAGCTATCGCCAATGCGGAAAAAGAATCGCAAGTGGCTAAAGCAGAAGCAGAAAAGAATATCCGGATAGAGCAGGCCAATACCGAAAAGGAAAGCTGCATTGCAGAGTTGAACTCCGACATGGAGATCAAACAAGCTGAAGCACAAAAGAAAGCTGCCATCGGACGAAACGAAGCACAAAAAGAAATCGCGTTGTCTAACTCCGAACTGGCCGTAACCCAAGCCAATGCCGACAAACAAGCCGGTGAAGCTGCAGCCAAATCGGAAGCAGCCGTACAGACAGCTAAAGAAATCGCTCAAAAAGAAGTGGAAGAGGCAAAAGCACGAAAAGTAGAATCATCTCTGAAAGCAGAAAAAATAGTACCGGCAGAAGTTGCCCGCCAAGAAGCTATTCTGCAAGCAGAAGCCGTAGCCGAAAAAATCACCCGTGAAGCAGAAGCCCGTGCCAAAGCAACACTGGCACAGGCAGAGGCAGAGGCAAAAGCGATTCAACTGAAACTCGAAGCAGAAGCAGAAGGTAAAAAACGCTCGTTACTGGCAGAAGCAGAAGGTTTCGAAGCCATGGTGAAAGCTGCCGAATCAAATCCGGCTATTGCTATTCAATACAAGATGGTAGATCAGTGGAAAGAAATAGCAGGCGAACAGGTAAAAGCCTTCGAACATATGAACTTAGGCAATATCACTGTATTCGACGGAGGTAATGGAGGCACAAGTAATTTCTTGAACACATTGGTAAAAACTGTCGCGCCAAGTTTAGGAGTATTGGACAAACTGCCTATCGGAGAAACGGTTAAAAACATTATTCACCCGGAAGAAAAAGACAAGAAGGAGGAAAAAGAAGATAAAAAACAGTAAACAACAATGAACGATAAACGATGAACAGGCTGCGCTACTTCTGCGAGTCTTTGTTCATCGTTTATAGTTTACCGTTTATCTCGTTGTTATATGAAAACATCCTTGTTTCAGTTCATACTTTATATAACATTTATCAGCCTTGCGAACATCACGCAACACTTCAGCCAACACTAACTTTAAGGTATCGGCACTTACATCCTGAAGAGGACGTCCCTCCTCATCTTCTACTTTCTTAAACCGCTTCCAGCTTACATCGAATGTTGTTCCGTAGAAATGACATGAGTTTTTTGACGCATTGCCATTCCGGCGACGCAAACGTTTTACATCATTCTCTGTCCGAAGCACAGATGTAACAATAATCTTATTCGGATTGAGTCCTTTGGCAGTCAATGAATCTAAAAAATTCGCTCCAATCGTATCGAGTAATGCACTGGCACGCGGTACTAAATAAGGAATGGAATGAGTAAGTGAATCCACTGCATAAAATTCATTATCAGTAATGTGAACCAGTTTTCCATCCATATTTTCCGCTTCTTCACGCGAGGCTAACGGAGTAATTCCCCAAGTATGGGCCGCTTTTAGCTGCACATCATTCAAATCCCCGAATGAACGTTTATAACTTACCACTCCCCTGATGTTACGCGGTTCGTTAAGTTTAAGAGACATATCTTTCTTTTTGCAACCTGCCAGAAAAGCCGGGGTAAAACATAAAAATACAGAAATAGTAAATAGATACCTGTAGTTGGATAAATCCATAATTAGCCTTTTTATAAGTTCCGAGGGCACAAATATACTGGAATTGTCTTTCTCAGGAAAGAGCATCGCAAATTAATTCGGCAAGAATCGGCAAAGTATGAGAACGATTCATTAAATTTGCAGTCCATTTCACAGCGTATGCGTGAACCTTTAAATTGATTCAATGATAGAAAAGCTGATAGTTCTTGAGGATATCGATCCAGTTATCTTTTATGGCGTAAACAACGCTAACATACAATTAATAAAAGCTTTGTATCCAAAGCTGCGCATTGTTGCCCGAGGCAATGTCATTAAAGTACTGGGCGACGAGGAAGAAATGTGCGCTTTCGAAGAAAACATCACCAAGCTTGAAAAATATTGCGCCGAATACAATTCACTGAAAGAAGAAGTCATTATCGACATTATAAAAGGGAATGCGCCGCAAGCCGAAAAAGCAGGCAATGTGATTGTATTCAGTGTCACGGGAAAACCCATTATTCCACGCAGCGAAAATCAATTGAAGCTGGTAGAAGGATTTGCCAAGAACGATATGGTATTTGCCATCGGACCTGCAGGTTCGGGCAAGACCTATACGGCCATAGCCTTAGCGGTTCGTGCACTGAAAAACAAAGAAATAAAGAAGATTATCCTCAGCCGCCCTGCGGTAGAAGCCGGTGAAAAGTTAGGTTTTCTGCCCGGAGATATGAAAGATAAAATAGACCCGTATCTGCAACCTCTTTATGATGCTTTGCAGGACATGATTCCAGCTGCCAAACTAAAGGAATACATGGAACTGAACATCATCCAGATTGCCCCATTAGCCTTTATGCGCGGACGTACGCTAAATGATGCAGTCGTAATCCTGGACGAGGCTCAGAATACTACCACGCAGCAAATTAAAATGTTCCTCACCCGTATGGGAATGAATACCAAGATGATCATCACCGGAGATATGACCCAGATAGACCTTCCGGCTTCACAAACATCGGGGTTGGTGCAGGCATTGCGCATTCTAAAAGGAGTCAAAGGAATCAGTTTTGTTGAACTGAATAAAAAAGACATAGTGCGCCATAAGCTGGTAGAACGGATTGTAGACGCTTACGAAAAGTTCGACAAAGAAAAGAAAATCGAACGGGAAAAGTTAAACGGCGAGCGGCTCACCATAAGCAAAGAACGGCAAAACGTTGGTAATTTGTAATTCATAATTATATAGAAGTATGAAAGCATTAACAAAAACAGATTTCAACTTTCCGGGACAGAAAAGCGTGTACCACGGAAAAGTACGTGATGTGTACAACATCAATGGCGAACAACTCGTAATGGTAGCTACCGACCGTATCTCGGCCTTTGATGTAGTATTACCCGAAGGCATCCCTTATAAAGGACAAATGCTGAATCAGATTGCAGCTAAATTTCTGGATGCAACAACAGACATCTGTCCGAACTGGAAAGTCGCAACTCCGGATCCAATGGTTACAGTAGGAGTGCTTTGTGAAGGTTTCCCGGTAGAAATGATCGTGCGCGGTTATCTTTGCGGAAGCGCATGGCGTGCCTACAAAAGCGGTGTACGCGAAATCTGTGGTGTAAAACTTCCTGAAGGCATGAAAGAAAACCAGAAGTTCCCCGAACCCATCGTGACTCCAACCACAAAAGCAGAAATGGGACTGCACGATGAAGACATCTCCAAAGAAGAGATTCTGGCCCAGGGACTGGCTACTCCGGAAGAATATGCTACACTTGAAAAATATACATTGGCCCTGTTCAAACGTGGAACTGAAATTGCAGCAGAACGCGGTTTGATTTTGGTAGACACCAAATATGAATTTGGTAAACACAACGGTACCATCTACCTGATGGACGAAATCCACACTCCGGACTCAAGCCGTTACTTCTATGCCGACGGTTACCAGGAACGTTTCGAAAAAGGTGAAGCCCAAAAGCAACTCTCCAAAGAATTTGTGCGTGAGTGGTTAATGGAAAACGGATTCCAGGGTAAAGAAGGACAGAAAGTTCCTGAAATGACTCCTGCCATCGTAGAAAGTATCAGCGAGCGTTATATTGAATTATTCGAAAACATCACTGGTGAGAAATTCGTTAAAGAAGATACCAGCAACATCGCTGAACGTATCGAGAAGAACGTAATGGCATTTCTAAAATAAGAAGCCCGAATCAGAAACGAATAAGATTCACCACAGGGTATACAGAGTACACAAACATGGTTTTGAAACCCAAAACCGTCCACTTTTGTAAACCCTGTGGTGAATAAAACTCTGAATGAAAAATGAACTACCCACAAGAACAAATCAAACCTTATAGCAATGACGGGAAAAAGAGCGAACAGGTAGAACAGATGTTCGACAACATTGCCCCTGCATACGACCAACTGAATCATACCCTTTCATTAGGGATTGACCGGAGTTGGCGACGAAAGGCAATCAATTGGCTCAAACCTTTCCGCCCGCAACAGATAATGGATGTGGCAACCGGTACCGGTGACTTTGCCATTCTGGCATGCCGCGAACTGCAACCCGACCAGCTGATCGGAACAGACATTTCTGAAGGAATGATGAATGTGGGACGTGAAAAAGTGAAAAAGGAAGGTCTTTCCGAAAAGATATCTTTTGCAAAGGAAGACTGTACCTCCCTCTCGTTTGCCGACAACCGTTTTGACGCTATCACTGTCGCTTTTGGTATCCGCAACTTTGAAGATTTGGATAAAGGGCTTTCCGAAATGTGCCGTGTCCTCAAACCGGGCGGGCATCTGGTAATCCTTGAGCTGACAACTCCGGATCGATTTCCGATGAAACAATTATTTTCCATTTACTCAAAAATAGTCATTCCAACCCTCGGCAAACTATTATCGAAAGACAACAGTGCTTACAGCTACCTGCCTCAAACAATCAAAGCATTTCCCCAAGGAGAGGTTATGAAAAACGTTATCTCGCAGGTTGGCTTCAGCCAGGTACAATTCCGACGGCTGACATTCGGCATCTGTACACTTTATACGGCTACGAAATAAATATTAATTTAACATCCTCCCCCTTTATGCAAAAGTATGGTTTAATTGGCTATCCACTGAAACATTCGTTTTCTATCGGCTTTTTCAATGAAAAGTTTAAGTCTGAAGGCATAGACGCCGAATATGTCAACTTTGAGATTCCTGAAATCAACGATTTTATGGAAGTGATCGAAGAAAACCCCAATCTGTGCGGACTGAACGTAACAATCCCTTATAAAGAGCAAGTCATCCCTTTCCTTGACGAGTTGGATAAAGACACTGCCCAAATAGGTGCAGTCAATGTTATTAAAATTGTTCGTGGTCCTAAAGGAAAAGTAAAACTGACAGGATATAATTCTGACATAATAGGATTCAGCCAGTCCATTCAGCCATTGTTGCAACCTTATCATAAAAAAGCATTAATCCTGGGTACAGGCGGTTCGTCCAAAGCAATCTATCATGGCCTGAAGAATCTGGGAATCGATAGTATATTCGTGTCCCGTACCCAAAAAGAAGGCATGCTGACCTACGAAGAACTGACTCCGGAAATCATGGCAGAACATACAGTGATTGTAAACTGTACACCGGTAGGTATGTATCCGAAAGTAGACTTTTGTCCTGCCATTCCCTACGAATTACTGACACCAAACCATTTATTGTACGATTTGTTATATAATCCAAACACCACTCTTTTCATGAAAAAGGGAGAGGAGCATGGGGCCGTAACCAAAAACGGTCTCGAAATGTTATTGCTGCAGGCATTTGCCGCATGGGAAATATGGAATAAATAATGAAAAAAGGAATCAAGATAAGCGTCGTTATATTATTGCTGCTGCTTACCGGATGTACGATAGGCGGAAGTTTCTTCATGCTCAACTATTCGCTCCGCCCGGAAGCGAAGATACGTGCCAAGAATGCCGATTCTTATCCTTTCATGTACGAAAACTATCCGTTTTTACGTCCTTGGGTGGATAGCCTCAATCAGGCTCATGCACTTCGGGACACTTTTGTTTTAAATCCGGAAGGCATCCGCCTGCATGCTTATTACATCGCAGCCCCGCAGCCGACCAAAAAGACAGCGGTCATTGTACATGGCTATACGGACAATGCAATCCGCATGTTCATGATAGGCTATCTATACAATCGCGACCTGCAATACAATGTGCTTTTGCCCGACCTGCAACATCAGGGAGAGAGCGGTGGACCGGCCATTCAAATGGGATGGAAAGACCGTCTGGACGTAATGCAATGGATGCACATCGCCAATGAGCTTTATGGTGACAGTACTCAAATGGTTGTACATGGCATTTCAATGGGAGGGGCCACCACAATGATGGTATCCGGCGAAGTACAGCCCTACTTCGTGAAATGTTTCGTTGAAGATTGTGGTTACACCAGTGTCTGGGATGAATTCTCGCACGAACTGAAAGCAAGTTTCCACCTTCCTTCATACCCATTAATGAATACCACCAGCCTGCTGTGCCAGAAAAAATACGGATGGAACTTCGAAGAGGCTTCATCATTGAACCAGGTTAAAAAAAGCCGCCTGCCGATGTTCTTCATTCATGGGGACAAAGATACGTACGTGCCCACATGGATGGTTTATCCCCTTTATGAAGCCAAACCGGCTCCCAAGCAGCTTTGGATTGTACCGGGAGCCGCACATGCCTTATCTTATAAAGAGAATAAGGAAGAATATACCCGGAAAGTAAAAGAATTCACAGACCGCTACATTCATTGATATGAAACAGATACTCACTTATTTACTTTTCGTGTGGATATTCCTCCCACTGAAAGCACAGGAAAAGATATACACCGTAGAGAATATCCCCAAAGTACATTTGCAGAACAAGATGCAATATGTCTGTAACCCTGCCGGCATCCTGTCACAACAGGCTTGTGACGAAATGGACTCGATGCTGTATGCTCTGGAACAAAAAACAGGTATCGAGACTGTAGTTGCCGTAGTACCTTCCATCGGAGATAAAGACTGCTTTGAGTTCTCCCATCAATTGCTGAACCAATGGGGAGTGGGCAAGAAAGGAAAAGATAACGGACTGGTCATCTTACTGGTCACCGATCAGCGATGTATACAGTTCTATACCGGCTACGGACTGGAAGGTGACCTGCCGGACGCAATCTGCAAACGCATACAAACCAAGGACATGATCCCTTATCTCAAAAAGGGAGACTGGAACCGGGGAATGGTAGCAGGAGTACAAGCAGTATGCCGGCGTCTGGATGGCTCCATGATAAATGATGATAAAGATACCGGAGAAAAGGGGATATCCGCCTCCATGCTTCTCTTTGCTATTTTAGGTTTCATTGTGGTGGCCGGAGTGGTAGGTATACTGGCTGCACGGGCAAGTACCCGTTGCCCTAAATGTGGAAAACATCAACTTCAACGGAGCGGTACGAACTTAATATCGAACCGCAGCGGAGTAAAGACCGAGGATATTATTTATACTTGCCGCAATTGCGGACACACCGTAGTCCGGCGTCAACAATCATACGATGACAATTACAGGGGACGTGGCGGAAGAGGCGGAGGTCCTTTCATCGGAGGCTTCGGAGGGGGAAGTTTCGGAGGCGGCGGAGGCGGCTTCGGTGGTGGAAGCTTCGGAGGAGGTTCGGGCGGAGGCGGAGGTGCCGGCTCACGTTTCTAAGCAACCCAATCATTCTATTAGTCATTAATCAGTAATCAAAAAGAAACAATATGAAAAAGTCAGTTATTATCCTTATTGCCGTAGTGGCAGTTATCGTCATCTGGGCCATCAGTGCCTACAACGGACTGGTATCCATGGACGAGAATGTAAGCAGCCAATGGGCTAACGTAGAGACACAGTATCAACGTCGTGCCGATCTGATTCCTAACCTGGTCAACACTGTCAAGGGATATGCCTCACATGAAAAGGAAACACTTGAAGGCGTAGTGGAAGCCCGCAGCAAAGCGACTCAAATCAAAGTAGACGCTAATAACCTCACTCCGGAAAAGTTAGCCGAGTATCAGAAGGCGCAAGGAGCAGTCACTTCTGCATTGGGCAAGCTGCTTGCCATCACCGAAAACTACCCGGACCTGAAAGCCAACCAAAACTTCCTTGAATTGCAGGCACAACTGGAAGGTACGGAAAACCGCATCAACGTTGCCCGCAAAAATTTTAATGACGCTGCGCAGGCATACAATACCTCTATCCGTCGGTTCCCGAAAAGCATCTTTGCTTCCATATTCGGTTTCGAAAAACGTACTTATTTCGAAGCAGCCGAAGGCACGGAAAAGGCACCGGAAGTAAAATTCTGATAAGTCACGCAAATCCTTTTCACCAGAAAAGATTATCGATACACAATACCCGATGAATAAAGTGGAAAATAACCCTCAACAGGGTATATTTCCCACTTTATTCATTCATATAATCTGCTCCGCAGTCACCCTCTCTCCGTCCCGCTCTCGCCTCCCCCACTCTTTTCTCAAACCCTGTTCCAAAGTTCTTCAAATACAAAATGACATTATTCCGTTTAAAGTACTAAAGAACTAAAAGGAAACTCGTTTCAAACAATAATTAAAGTTCATCTCAGGTGCTACGATGTATATCTTAGCGGGCAAGATACATATCTTAGCCGCCAAGATGTCTATCTTAGCAGCTAAGATAAAGAATTTCATATGAAAAAGCTCTTTTTACTAAAGGTCCGGCAAAACTTTCACCAAAACTTTTTCGTGCTTTGGGCTTTAACTTCGCAGCGAGTGTATGTAAGTCCATTTGCCTGATCTGCACTAACAACAGATTGAAGGGCGGATTGCAAAGCGCTTTTGAACTTTTCATTTCAAACTTCCAAATTAAAAACGGACTCTCTCCCTGTCGTATTACTCCATCGTTATATCCGCCAATTTGTTGGCTATAAGGAAAAAAAGCAGTACTTTTGCCGTTGTATACAAAATCCAAATAACTCATGAGTAATCAACGATACATGATGCGAGGCGTCAGCGCATCAAAAGAAGATGTGCACAATGCCATCAAGAACATCGACAAAGGAATTTTTCCACAAGCATTCTGTAAAATAATCCCTGATATTCTGGGTGGAGATCCGGAGTATTGCAATATTATGCATGCTGATGGTGCAGGAACCAAATCGAGCCTGGCCTATATGTACTGGAAAGAAACAGGGGACCTCTCCGTGTGGAAAGGGATTGCCCAGGATGCACTGATCATGAACATAGACGACTTGCTTTGTGTGGGCGCAGTCGACAATATTCTGGTATCTTCAACCATCGGACGCAATAAACTTCTTATTCCCGGAGAAGTAATTTCCGCCATCATCAACGGAACAGACGAACTGTTGGCCGAACTCCGTGAAATGGGAGTAGGTGTGTATGCCACCGGTGGTGAAACAGCCGATGTGGGTGATCTCGTCCGTACCATTATCGTAGACAGTACGGTAACCTGCCGTATGAAACGGGCAGACGTTATCAACAATGCCAATATCCGCCCGGGGGATGTTATTGTAGGCCTTGCCTCACACGGACAAGCCACTTATGAAAAAGAATACAATGGCGGTATGGGCAGCAATGGGCTGACTTCTGCCCGCCATGACGTTTTTGCCAAATATCTGGCAGAGAAATATCCCGAAAGCTATGATGCAGCAGTGCCCGAAGAACTGGTTTATTCGGGCGGACTGAAGCTGACAGACGCAGTAGAAGGTTCTCCGATCGACGCGGGAAAACTCGTCCTCTCTCCCACCCGCACTTACGCACCGGTAGTGAAAAAGTTGCTCGATGCGCTACGTCCTGAAATTCACGGAATGGTACACTGCTCGGGTGGTGCACAAACCAAAGTGCTGCATTTCGTAGGCGATGTACGCGTGGTAAAAGACAACCTCTTCCCCGTGCCCCCATTGTTCAGAACCATTCAGGAACAAAGCGGAACCGATTGGGCAGAAATGTATAAGGTATTCAACATGGGCCATCGCCTTGAAGTATACCTTTCACCCGAACACGCGGCCGAAGTTATCAAGATCAGCGAATCTTTCGGTATCCCTGCACAAATCGTGGGACGCATCGAAGAAAGCGATAAGAAAGAACTGATTATCAAGAGTGAGTTCGGAGAATTCACTTATTAAAAAACGAACAAGATCCATCACAGAGGACACAGAGAGCTTGCAGAGGCACTACACGCACTTACGAAAACCTCTGTATCTTCCGTGACGGATAAAATTCGCAGCTCATTTAACTCCTAAATTTATGGCAGACAACAATAGTATATTAGAAAAACTCGACGGTCTTGTTGCCCGTTTCGAAGAGGTGTCTACCCTTATTACCGACCCGGCAGTGATTGCCGACCAGAAACGATACGTAAAATTAACCAAAGAATACAAGGATCTGGACGATTTGATGAAAGCCCGTAAAGAGTACATGCAACTGCTGGCCAACATTGAAGAAGCTAAAGACATTCTCTCAAACGAGTCGGATACCGATATGAGAGAAATGGCCAAAGAGGAAATGGACAACAGCCAGGAACGCCTTCCGGTATTGGAAGAGGAAATCAAACTGTTACTGGTACCGGCCGATCCTCAGGACGGTAAAAATGCCATTCTTGAAATTCGCGGAGGTACAGGTGGAGACGAAGCCGCCATCTTTGCAGGCGACCTTTTCCGGATGTACGCCAAATTTTGTGAAACGAAAGGTTGGAAGATGGAAGTATCCAGCGCCAATGAAGGTGCTGCCGGCGGATATAAGGAAATCATTTGCAGTGTTACCGGCGATAATGTATATGGCACATTAAAATACGAATCGGGTGTACACCGCGTTCAACGCGTGCCGGCAACAGAAACCCAGGGACGCGTGCATACCTCGGCAGCCTCGGTAGCTGTACTTCCCGAAGCGGAAGAGTTTGATGTAGTGATCAACGAAGGTGAAATCAAATGGGATACTTTCCGTTCGGGAGGTGCCGGCGGACAAAACGTAAACAAAGTTGAATCGGGCGTCCGCTTACGTTACATCTGGAAGAATCCCAATACGGGAGTAGCAGAGGAAATCCTGATCGAATGTACTGAAACCCGCGACCAACCTAAAAATAAAGAACGTGCTTTGGCGCGCCTTCGTACGTTTATCTACGACAAGGAACATCAGAAGTATATCGACGACATCGCATCCAAACGTAAGACAATGGTTTCGACGGGCGACCGTTCGGCCAAAATCCGTACTTATAACTATCCCCAAGGACGTATAACCGACCATCGCATCAATTATACCATCTATAACCTGGCCGCCTTCATGGACGGAGATATTCAGGAATGCATCGATAAGTTGACTGTGGCCGAAAATGCTGAACGTCTGAAAGAGAGTGAATTGTAACGAGAAGGCAACTTCAATCGTAAATCGTAAATTTGTAAATAAAGAAAGATGAACAAGCAACAATTATTTGAAAACATCAAACGCAAAAAATCATTTCTTTGCGTAGGACTCGACACAGATATTAAAAAGATACCCGATCATCTGTTGGATGATCCGGATCCCATCTTCGCTTTCAATAAAGCAATCGTTGATGCAACAGCAGACTATTGCATCGCTTATAAACCTAATCTGGCTTTCTATGAGAGCATGGGCGTAAAAGGATGGATTGCTTTCGAAAAAACTGTAAATTACATCAAAGAAAATTATCCCGACCAGTTTATCATTGCTGACGCCAAACGCGGTGATATCGGAAATACTTCAGCAATGTACGCCCGCACCTTCTTCGAAGAACTCGACATCGACTCTGTCACTGTAGCTCCTTATATGGGAGAGGACAGCGTTACTCCGTTCTTATCTTACGAAGGGAAATGGGTAATTCTGCTGGCTCTGACTTCAAACAAAGGCTCACACGACTTCCAACTGACGGAAGATGCCAACGGCGAACGCCTTTTCGAGAAAGTATTAAAAAAATCACAGAAATGGGCCAATGATGAACAGATGATGTACGTTGTGGGCGCTACTCAGGGACGTGCTTTCGAAGACATCCGTAAGATTGTCCCCAATCACTTCCTTCTGGTTCCGGGTATCGGCGCTCAGGGAGGTTCTCTTGAAGAAGTATGCAAATATGGCATGAACAGTACCTGTGGACTCATTGTGAATTCCTCCCGCGGAATTATTTATGTAGATAAGACCGAAAATTTTGCCGCTGCCGCCCGTGCCGCTGCCAAAGAAGTGCAAGAGCAAATGGCAGAACAGCTGAAAGCTATCTTATAATGCCTCACGAACGGAAGATAATCAACGATCCGGTATTCGGGTTCATCAACATACCAAAGGGGTTGCTGTACGACATCGTACGGCATCCCCTTTTGCAGCGTTTAAACCGCATCAAGCAAGTAGGGCTTTCATCCGTAGTCTATCCCGGTGCACAGCACACCCGGTTCCAGCACTCTCTGGGAGCTTTCCACCTGATGAGCGAAGCTATCACGCAACTGGCCTCCAAAGGGAACTTCATATTCGACAGTGAAGCCGAAGCCGTACAGGCAGCCATCCTTCTGCACGACATCGGCCACGGGCCTTTTTCGCATGTTCTTGAAGACACCATTGTCAAAGGAGTATCCCATGAAGAAATCTCCCTGATGCTGATGGAACGGATGAACAAGGAGCTGAACGGACAACTTAGTTTAGCCATTCAGATATTCAAAGACGAATATCCCAAACGCTTCTTGCACCAATTAGTCAGCGGACAACTGGATATGGACCGTCTGGATTACTTGCGCCGTGACAGTTTCTATACCGGAGTTTCGGAAGGCAATATAGGTTCGGCACGCATCATCAAAATGCTCGACGTAGCAGACGACCATCTGGTAGTGGAGTCCAAAGGAATCTATTCCATAGAAAACTTCCTTACAGCACGGCGACTGATGTACTGGCAGGTTTACCTGCACAAAACGTCAGTGGCCTATGAACGGATGCTGATCAGTGCCCTGTTACGTGCCAAGGAACTGGCTTCGCAAGGAGTGGAACTGTTTGCCTCGCCGGCGCTGAAATTCTTCCTGTACAACCACATCGACCCGGAAGTATTTTACAATAACCCTGACTGTCTGGAAAACTTCATTCAGTTGGACGATAATGATATCTGGACGGCTCTTAAAGTATGGAGCACCCATACGGATAAGGTTTTATCAACATTAAGCCTGGGTATGATTAATCGTAACATATTCAAGGTTGAGATATGCGCTGAACCTATCAGTGAAGAGCGAAAAAAAGAATTGACTTTGCAGATCAGCCAACAATTAGGCATCACTCTTTCCGAAGCAGACTATTTTGTCTCTACCCCCAGTATCGAAAAGAACATGTACGATTCGGCAGATGACAGCATTGATATTATTTACAAAGACGGAACAATAAAAAATATTGCAGAAGCATCGGACATGCTAAACATTTCATTGCTTTCTAAAAAGGTAAAGAAATACTATATCTGCTACTTGCGTTGGGATAGATAAGTATAAAATATTCATCAAAGAGTAAGGATATATAAAAAAAAAGTCCGTTATTTGCGTACTAATTAAATTTTAAAGTAAGATTATGGAGTTCTCGGCTAAGCAAATTGCAGCATTTATCCAAGGGGAAATTATAGGTGACGAAAACGCTACTGTACATACATTCGCAAAGATAGAAGAAGGAATACCGGGCGCTATCTCTTTCCTTTCTAATCCGAAATATACACCTTATATATATGAGACCGAAGCTAGCATTGTATTGGTGAACAAAGATTTTACTCCCGAACAAGAAGTAAAAGCAACATTAATCAAAGTAGACAATGCTTACGAGAGCCTTGCCAAACTGCTCAATCTATATGAGATGAGCAAACCCAAAAGAACCGGTATCGACCCACGTGCCTATGTAGCGGAAACCGCTAAAATAGGAAAAGACGTATATATAGCTCCTTTCGCCTGCATAGGCGACCATGCGGAAGTAGGAGATAATACGGTTATTCATCCGCATGCCACTGTAGGCGGTGGTGCCAAAATAGGCAGTAATTGTATCCTATATGCCAATGCAACAGTATATCATGATTGCCGGGTAGGAAACAATTGTATCCTGCACGCAGGATGTGTGATCGGAGCAGACGGCTTCGGTTTCGCTCCTACCCCGCAAGGATACGAAAAAATTCCTCAAATCGGTATCGTCATTCTTGAAGATAATGTAGAAGTCGGAGCCAATACCTGCATAGACCGCGCAACCATGGGAGCGACCGTGATTCATAGCGGAGTGAAATTAGATAATCTGATCCAGATAGCTCACAACGACGAAATAGGTTCGCATACCGTAATGGCTGCCCAAGTGGGTATCGCAGGTTCTACCAAGGTAGGCGAATGGTGTATGTTCGGCGGACAAGTAGGTATTGCCGGACATCTCAAAATAGGCAACCAAGTAAATCTGGGAGCTCAATCGGGTGTACCGGGGAATATAAAATCCGGTAGCCAACTTATCGGAACTCCTCCTATGGAGCTAAAACAATACTTCAAAGCATCCATCGCACAAAAAAGCCTTCCGGAGATGCAGATCGAATTACGCAATCTCCGCAAAGAAATAGAAGAATTAAAACAACAATTAAATAAGTAACCAATGCTGAAACAAAAAACTCTGAAAGATAGCTTTTCACTGAGAGGAAAAGGTCTTCACACTGGACTTGACCTGACTGTTACGTTTAACCCTGCCCCGGATAACCATGGCTACAAAATACAGCGCACGGATCTGGAAGGGCAACCCATTATCGATGCCGTAGCTGATAATGTAGTTGAAACGACAAGAGGAACCGTGCTGTCAAAAAATGGAGTAAAAGTAAGCACAGTTGAACATGGAATGGCAGCCCTCTATGCTTTGGGCATCGACAACTGCCTGATCCAGGTTAACGGACCGGAATTTCCGATTCTGGACGGAAGTGCACAATATTATGTACAAGAAATAGAGAGAGTAGGAACCGAGGAGCAAAATGCTGTTAAGGATTTCTATATCATTAAATCAAAAATAGAGTTTCGTGACGAGGAGACAGGTTCATCCATCATTGTATTACCCGATGAGAATTTCAGCCTGAACGTACTGGTTTCTTACGATTCGACCATCATCCCGAACCAGTTTGCAACACTGGAGGATATGAAGAAATTCAAAGAAGAGATCGCCCCCAGCCGTACCTTTGTATTTGTACGTGAAATCGAACCTCTGTTATCAGCCGGACTTATCAAAGGAGGCGATCTGGACAATGCCATCGTTATTTACGAACGCGAAATGTCGCAAGAGAATTATGATAAGTTAGCCGATATTATGGGTGTTCCCCATATGGATGCCAAACTACTGGGATATATCAACCATAAACCGTTGGTATGGCCCAACGAGTGTGCCCGCCATAAGTTACTGGACGTAATCGGAGACCTTGCTTTGATTGGTAAACCGATTAAAGGAAGAATCATCGCTACACGCCCGGGACATACCATCAATAACAAATTCGCACGTCAGATGCGTAAAGAAATCCGCCTGCATGAGATACAGGCACCGACCTATGACTGTAACCGAGCTCCGATTATGGACGTAAACCGTATCCGTGAGCTACTTCCTCATCGCTATCCGTTCCAGTTGGTGGATAAGGTGATCGAAATTGGTGCCAACTACATCGTAGGTGTTAAAAACGTAACCTCCAACGAGCCCTTCTTTCAGGGACATTTTCCTCAGGAACCTGTAATGCCCGGTGTATTGCAAATAGAAGCAATGGCCCAAATCGGCGGACTACTCGTTTTAAACTCAGTAGACGAACCGGAGCGTTATTCTACTTATTTCATGAAAATCGATGGAGTGAAGTTCCGTCAGAAAGTAGTACCGGGTGACACCCTGATCTTCCGCGTAGAGTTGTTGGCTCCTATCCGCCGGGGAATCTCGACGATGAAAGGCTATGCTTTCGTTGGCGAAAAAGTAGTCTGTGAATGCGAATTCATGGCACAAATAGTAAAAAACAAATAATTTATAAGCATGATAAGTCCCTTAGCGTATATTCATCCCGAAGCAAAAATCGGTGAAAACGTAGAGATTGCTCCGTTTGTTTACATTGATAGAAATGTAGTCATCGGAGATAACAATAAAATTATGGCTAATGCCAACATCCTGTACGGTTCACGTATCGGAAACGGAAATACAATCTTCCCGGGAGCCGTTATCGGAGCAATTCCCCAGGATTTGAAATTCAAGGGTGAAGAGAGCACAGCCGAAATAGGTGATAATAACCTGATTCGTGAAAATGTGACCATCAACCGGGGTACAGCTGCCAAAGGCAGAACCATTGTAGGCAATAATAACCTGCTGATGGAAGGTGTCCATGTAGCTCACGACGCATTGATCGGTAACGGCTGTATCATTGGTAATTCTACCAAAATGGCCGGTGAAATCGTTATTGACGATAATGCCATCATCAGTGCAAATGTATTGATGCACCAGTTTTGCCGGGTAGGCGGATACGTGATGATCCAGGGAGGTTGTCGTTTCAGCAAAGATATTCCCCCATACATCATAGCCGGTCGCGAACCCATCGCTTATAGTGGAATCAACATCATCGGACTCCGTCGTCGTGGTTTTTCAAATGAAGTTATTGAGAATATTCATAATGCATACCGCATCATTTACCAAAGCGGACTCAACACATCGGACGCCCTTGCAAAGGTTGAATCAGAAATACCCGCCAGTCCCGAAATAGAATATATCGTTGATTTTATTCGTAACTCGGACCGGGGAATCATCAGGTAAATAAATAGAAATCAATAAGAAAAAGGAGGATGCCCGGAAAGCATCCTCCTTTTTTGTGGAATAAACCCAGCCATCTTATTTGCAATCTTTCGGTTTTTTATTACTTTTACGCCATCAATAAAACAGTAACAACTATGATATACAGATTTACCATTATATCTGATGAGGTTGACGATTTCGTCAGAGAGATACAGATTGACCCGGAAGCTACTTTCTTCGATTTTCACGAAGCTATCTTGAAAGCAGCGGGTTACACGAATGACCAGATGACTTCTTTCTTTATCTGCGATGACGATTGGGAAAAAGAGAAAGAAATTACTCTGGAGGAAATGGACAATAATCCGGAAATGGACAGCTGGATAATGAAAGAAACCCGCCTCAACGAACTGATTGAAGACGAAAAACAAAAACTGCTCTATGTATTCGACTACATGACGGAACGTTGTTTCTTTATCGAATTATCCGAAATCATCACCGGAAAAGAAATAAAAGGTGCCAAATGCACCAAAAAGTCAGGTGAAGCTCCTAAGCAAACAGTAGATTTCGAAGAGATGGCTGCCGCAGGAGGCTCACTCGACTTAGATGAGAATTTCTATGGTGATCAGGACTTCGACATGGAAGATTTTGATGCAGAAGGATTTGATGTTAACGATGGTGCATCCGGTGGTGGAGGTTCATACGACGAAGATAAATTTTGAATAATATGCCCATGTGACAATACACCTGCCGACCACGTTATCATATTGCATAGCAGCCGACATATTGTCACATGGACACATTATCACATTACTAATCGTTATGACTACCAAAACTTTAATCGTACTTATAGGGCCTACAGGCGTAGGAAAAACGGAGTTAAGCCTCCGTATAGCAGAACATTTCAAGACGAGTATCATTTCGTCTGATTCCCGGCAGTTATACGCCGAACTTAAGATAGGAACAGCAGCTCCAACCCCGGAGCAATTAAAACGGGTTCCACATTATTTTGTAGGTACTTTGCAACTCACCGATTATTACAGTGCCGCCCAATATGAGACGGAGGTAATGTCTCTCCTTGAACTTTTATTCAAACAGCATGATGTCGTTCTCCTCACAGGAGGTTCTATGATGTATGTAGATGCCATCTGTAAAGGTATTGACGATATACCGACCGTGGATACGGAAACCCGCGAACTTCTGCTACATAAATACGAAACAGAAGGACTGGATAATCTCTGTGCCGAACTGAAATTGCTGGACCCGGAATATTATAAAATTGTAGATTTAAAGAATCCCAAACGAGTCATTCACGCATTGGAAATCTGCTACATGACAGGAAAGACTTATACCTCCTTCCGCACCCAACAAAAAAAAGAACGTCCTTTTCATATTCTGAAAATAGGATTGACTCGGGATCGTACCGAACTGTATGACCGTATCAACCGCCGCGTAGACCAAATGATGGAAGAAGGCTTACTGGAAGAAGCACGTTCTGTATATACCCACCGAAATCTAAACTCTTTGAATACTGTTGGTTATAAAGAGATATTCAAATATCTGGATGGAGAATGGGAACTACCTTTTGCCATTGAAAAGATAAAGCAAAACTCACGTATCTATTCACGCAAACAAATGACTTGGTTTAAGCGGGATAAAGAAATCCAATGGTTCCATCCTGAACAAGAGATAGAAATACTATCGCACCTCCACTCTCAATTAGATACTTATAAATAGCAGATATATTCTTAAAGAATAGAGAAAAGAAGCCGAATAAAAAAAGAGCAAAGCAAGTGTTATTATAAAAAAATTAATATATTTACCAACATAGATAATAATATTAATCTTTTAAAGTTAACACTATGCAAAAACGCGGTATCGCAGCTACTGCTTTGTGCGCAATCACTACAATTGAGTTTAATCTTAAAAACCAAAAGCAGGATATAATTTTAGCCAATATTGAGGCACTGGCACAAACTGAATTTGATTATAATAATGGTGCTGAAAGAAGAATAATGGACTCTTTCCAAAGTGAGCCTGTTTATCAAGTAGATGTAAACGGAAACAAAACTATAGAAACAATTTTTGTTTATACGGAAACGAGTTGTTATGGCAGCGGTATAATCGCATGCGAATATGATTTTAGTGCAGACATTAGTCAAAGACCTCTTTAATATGAAAAAAAAGATATTTTTCTCCGGCTTCCTATTGATGACAATGTTCTGTGGATGTATGACCCAGAATGAAATAACAAGCTCGATTGCAGAGTTAGAAACAGTAGAGAAATCAGTGAATGACACTCTTTTTCTACAAAATCCGCAGGTCTTCTGCCTGGAAACAAAAGACAATGCATTGATAAAACGCATTAATCGGGTAATAGAGTGGAAAAACACCTATTATATTTTAGATAAATCCATGAAGCAAGTGTTGGCTTTCAATGACAAAGGCAAACATCTATTTACCATACACCGTGTAGGAGCAGGTAAAGGAGAATATGGAAGCATACTGGATATAGCCATAGACAGGCAAAATGAAAATTTAGTATTCTTAGCCGACCCGACCTCACTGATATATTATGACTTGCAAGGGAACTTTATCAGAACTACAAAACTACCAGGACACTATCATTCAATAGCTATTGATAACAGAATGATATACTTAGAAAATGCCACACTTATTAATAATCAGTTATCCACATCATCCATCACAGTAATAGCCCCGAACGATCAAAAGACTGAATTATTAAAACCACTCCGAGAAATAGCTCCTTATTGTTTTATCGGAGGACATCAACTGGGCGGAACAGCTCCTGTTGTATTTACCAGAAAGTTCGATGATACGATCTATCAACTGGAAGACGGGAAAATAAGTCCTTACTACTCCTTCAATTTTATGAATGAAAGCTTTCCGGAAGCAGCCAAAGACAAAGAATACACCTGCCGCGAACTTAATAAGTTCACATGGGACCGATATGTATATTTAATGACTAATGTGGCAAATGCTCCCCAGTATTTAATGTTCAGAGCGAATCTACTCGGTATATATGTGTTTGATAAAAATCAAAACAAATTATCGAAATACAACAAGGTATACAATACGGAATACCAAGCAAACCTGCACCAATACATACCGGTAGAAGGAGCCAACAACCGCGTATTCTTCACAGTTTCTCCCACAACGCTGTTCAGCCTCAAAACTATAGTAGACAATCATCCATCGTTCAAAAACAAAATGTCCGATAAACTATATAAATTGACAGAATCATTGGATAGTGACTCTAATCCGGTGATTTTTAGCTATCAGGTAAAATAAACCGCATCCCACCCCCCACCGATTGAGGGTGTGTCGCTGTGATGAGTTATGACACACTCTCAGTCGGTGGCAGCAAAAATTTTATCTTTTTTATTTCTCCAGACCGTCTAAATCAATCTCTACGATCACATCTGTTCCTTTGCCTGGAACAGAACTTAGAGTCAGAACTCCTTTCAGGTTTTCCACACGTTCCTTTATGATAACCAGACCAATTCCCAACTTTCCGGTTTGTTGTTCAAAACCTTTGCCATTGTCAGCTATTGTCAACTTTATCCTGTTTCCTTCCCGAACAAGAATAATCTCAATATGGGTGGCCTGCGCATGTTTCAGTGCATTGCTTGTAGCTTCCTGTACAATTCGGTAAATCTCCAATGCCACTTTCTGCGATAAATGGTCGAATCCCTCCTCCGGTTCAAGCGCCAAAGTCAGCTCGGTCTGTCCCGGTTGATTACGCTGACAGACATAATCCTGAAGAATCTCCGACAGGGAAGCATACTTAAAGACAGGCGGCATCAAATCATGTGAAATTCCCCGCACTTCGGTTTGCAAAGCCTGCAATGTATCCAAAACCTCTTCCCTACTACTCGTCCCGTCAGCAATTTTCATTTTAATAGCCAGTAATTCGTTCGAAACATTATCATGGAGCTCTTTAGCCAAACGGTTTCGCTCTACCTCCAGGCCCTCAAGATAATACTGCACTTTACGCTGTTGTGCCTCATGCACCAAGGCTTGAAATTCGCGTTCCCTCTCCTCCAGCTTCGCCTTCTGCAATTCGACTGTCAATTCCGTTTCCTGCTGTTTCAGTTTGGCAATCTGCAACATCCCCTCATGAATACGCTGACGGGAACGATAACGTATCAGCAACAAAACAATCGTAATCAACGCCAATACAATCAGGGTGACAGAGAGAATATTAATCCACTTGTTCTTTTCATTGATAGCCGTAAGCTGCTTCACCACCCTCTCTTTTTCGTCCAGACTATATTGTGTCCGTAACTTCTGAATAGTCTTACTACTGTTTTTATCAAACAACCGGGTTTCATATTTCAATGAATTGCGGGCAGCCTCCAGAGCTTTATTATAAAGCTCCTGTTTCTCGTACACCTTGGCCAATAAGGTATAGAAATCAATCAAAGAGTGATAATAATCCACCTCCTGTTCTTCATTCATTTTTTTCAGTTCATGCAATCCATCCTGCAGATGCCTCTCGGCCAATTCATAATCCGCCTGATAATAGGCAATCACCCCCGAAACATAGCTAAGTGACACGTTTGCATCGATCTTTTTAGGATTCATCAGTTTTTTACCCGTTTCAAAACATTGTTCCGCTTCCTTTATCTTACCGGCTTCACTATAGACAACTGCCTGATGCAAATAATTATCGGATATCACATAGCCCACATCATATGGATTCTCGGTTGATGTGTATACTTCGAAAGCTTCCTGATTATATTTTGTCACAGAGTCCAATAAATCCATCCGGTGTTCATTTTGATATAAAGCATAGAAATACTTTGCTTTTAGGGTCCATTTCAATATCTGCTGAAAAGGGAAGTCTACCGGTAAATCCTTCATTGCTTCCGACAATTCATTTAATCCCTCATCATCTTGCCACATCGAATAAATGATAGAAAGATCATAATAAATCTCCGTTAAGATTGCCGGCTTCACCGCATTGCGATTAAAATACTCGGCAGCCTGATAATAATTTTCATGCGCTTTTTCCATCAGGTTCTTATTCGAATAATAGATTCCGGCAATATAGTGCATCATACCGGCAATGTTATTGTTTTCAAACTTTCCCTTGTTCATAAAAGCACTATCCAGATAGTTTTTAGCCTCAGCCATGTGCCCAAGTTGATTTTCGAACATAGCTACAATGGAATAAAGACGGGTAACGACCGCTTTATCCTCCACCTCTTTCGCTTCCGGAATCAATTGCTTCAGCACAGCGATCTGATGTTCCCGCGAAAGATGTTCGATATCCCCGGTCATGTAATAACGTTCCATCAAAGGAATCTTTTTATTTTTCATCAGATTCATAATCGAATCATACTGTGCGGCATCATCTTGTGCATCGGCCGCTACAACGTAGCAAAATAAAAATAAGAAAACAGATAGTAGTTTCTTCATAAGTAAATAATAATTAAAGTGTAATACTCTGACATTTTCTTCTGTCACTCTGCCAACCGAAGGTTAAGCCTTGTGTTAGTCACAAAAGTACAAATAATATAATTGGAGCAAATTAAAATCAAACATAATTTCAATAAACAAATATGCCGATAGAGTCTGCACATGTCCCTTTGCAGTCTCTATCGGCATATCCGTTTATTGGAATGATATCAATAACAATTATTTTAGTCTTCCGGATTCATGGTAGAAAAAGAAAGCTTATTTAAATCATTCGTTTTTTTTCCTTTCAACGTAATCAAAATAACACCATGTTCGGCCTTAGCTCCATAGATCTTTACAGATTCTTTGTCTTTCAGCACACTGATCGACTCAATCATATCCGGATTGATTGCCTCCATTTGTTCGCCGGTTATCTCTTTTCCATCTACCATAATCAGCGGTTGAGGCTGAAAATCGGTCTGCCTGGTTGCAAACAGAGACAATCCACTTCTTTTCAATCCATCCGAGATAGTAAGTGCATTCGGAACAGATACCGTATCCAACTGCGAAACTTCAATGACCATCTTCGCCGGAACATCCTTTTTCACGGTGTCCACTGCTACTCCGATCTTTTTTTCCGGCACTTTTTTCTCCACTATTTGCTTTAAATCATTAACTTTGACGACCGAAATTTCTTCCATCTTACCAGAAATTTCAGGACGTGCAAATGCAGTCACAGCAATGGCGGCCAAAGGAAGTACATACAAATACTTCAATCGTGCCCAAGGATTTGATTTTTCTTTTAACATCATAGTGATACGTTTTTTAAGTTTACTGTGATTAAAGCTGTTGGCCATAGAGTAGAGCCTTGTGCCAACAGCTTTCTTTATCAGTAATAACTGATATTGCTTAGCATTGACACCTTCCCTTATCACCGTTTCATCAGCCTCGTACTCATGTATATTCTGCAGTTCCTGCTTCAACAGCCAGGAAGCCGGATTAAACCATTGAAAGAAAATACAGATATCCGCAATCAGTAAATCGACAGAATGCCGGTTACAGATATGAGCCGTTTCATGGATTAGTATTTCTCGACCGTCTTCTTCTAAATCTTTCTTAGAAATAACAATGTATTTCATCCAGCTAAAAGGAGAAATTTTGCTCTGATGGGTCACTAAAGTTATTCCATTTTCCATCTTTTCTTTCTTGCCCGACCTCAACAATGCCAGCAAACGGCTCAGGGAATAAAGATGGCGGCACACCAAAAAGAGGATGCCTGATAAATAGATTATCAAAATGATCTGAATGCCCGATACGGATCCCCCTTCTGCCTGTGCCACCCCAGATGCCGGCATATCCGCCATCATCAATAGTTGTTCGATAGTAAGCATCGTCTGATGCATTTCTGTCTGTTGGGTAGTAGTCAGTTGAATCAGAGGCAGCAACAGTGAAAGCAGCAAAAGAGCCAACAGAGCAATTCGGTTGAACCGGTGAAACGTCTCCTTGCTCAGCAATAAACGATAAAACAGATAAAAAATCGCCAAACAAACAGATGACTTCAGTATATAGACAAAAAAAACTCCCATACTATTCAATTATTAAAAATCCGGTTTCTACCCCATTTTAGTCCTCATTTCCCCGTTCTACCTCCTGAATCAGTTTTTTGAGATCATCGAGTGAAATATCTTCTTCCTTCACCAGTGACGAAACGGCACTGAGATATGAATTATTGAAATATTTACTAATCACACTCTTCAACGTGCGTTTACTAAAGTCGGACTCACTGACAACCGCATAATATTGGTAAGTATTACCATAAGTATGGTGTGCCAGAAAACCTTTCTCCTCCAATCCACGCACAATAGTAGACAAGGTATTGAAATGTGGCTTCGGCTCATCATAGAATGCCAACATTTCTTTCACAAACAAAGGACCTTTCTCCCAGAAAAATCCCATAATTTCCTCTTCTTTTGCTGTTAATCCTTTCATAACTTTTCTTCTTTTGCATGCAAATAACGAAAAGATTTAGTTCAAAAACTAATTTTAGCAGTTAATTAAAACTAAAGGGTTACCCGATAAATGCGTAACTGAACCAGCATTTAAATGGAATTGATAATCAAAAGATTATATTTACCTGAATTTCGCTCCCGATGTAAAGCCATTTACCCGGGCATGTAAAAGCGTTTACCTCAGCATGTAAAGCCATTTACCTCGGCATGTAAAAGCATTTACCCCGGCTGGTAAACGGAACCGGCATTCAAGGTTACGGATGTCCACACTTGGAGTTAGCGTCAAGACGACAACGCGTTCTTCGGATAAACCAGATTTTGGCAATGCATGAGAAAAACCACACATTTGCCCGGATGAACCGAAATTATCATGTACCTTTGTACCTCTGTTATAGAATTACTTGATTATGAACCTGAATACTCCGGTAGAAATTCCATCTGGATTCATCCCCATCCACCATGCACAGCGACTGCTGATAATGGGTTCCTGTTTTGCAGAAAACATCGGAACCTTACTTGCTGAAAATAAGTTCCAAGTAGATATCAATCCTTTCGGTATCCTATACAACCCATTGTCCATCTCAATGGCCTTGCGTGAAATCATTCGTAAAAGGCTGTATGAAGAATCCGACCTTTTCTCGTATCGTGAGTACTGGCACAGTCCAATGCATCACGGCTCTTTCTCCGCAGCCACTCCGGAAGAAGTTGTACGGAATATACGGGTCCGCCTGGAGCAAGCACACAAAGAAGTGAAACAACTTGACTGGCTCATGCTGACCTTCGGCACCGCATACGTATATGAACAAAAAAAGACAGGGAAGGTAGTAGCCAATTGTCACAAATTGCCTGAAAAGGATTTCGTACGCCGTCGTCTGGAGACCGATGAGATAACAGAAGACTATATCCAGTTACTGGACGAACTGATTTCACTGAATCCAAAGATCAAAATATTGTTCACAGTCAGCCCCATCCGTCACGTACGCGACGGAATGCACGCCAATCAACTCAGCAAAAGTGTATTGCTCCTTGCCATCGACCGGCTGATGCAACGTTACCCACAAGCCACTTTTTACTTCCCTTCTTACGAAATAATATTGGACGAGCTCCGGGATTACCGTTTCTACGCAGATGACATGGTACATCCGTCGTCATTGGCCGTCAATTACCTCTGGGAACGCTTCTCGGAAACATTTTTCCGTCCCGAAACGCAAGCACTGATTAAGGAGTGCGCAACCATACGGAAAGCCATTGCACATAAACCTTTCCATCCCGAGTCAGAAGAGTATAAAAGATTTTTAGGACAAATTGTGTTAAAAATAGAACGACTTAACGAAAAATACCCGTACTTAGATTTCGAAAAAGAAACAAACATGTGCCGACTGGCGCTTCGATAAATGTGCAAATATGCCAATGCTTTATTATTATGTCATATACAATTGAATCAATCGTTGAAAAAACAGGTGCACGGCGTCTGGGAAACAAGCCTGCTACCATCGACTGGCTACTGACAGACAGCCGTTCGTTATGCTTTCCGGAAGAGACCCTCTTTTTTGCCATTCCTACCAAAAGGAATAACGGCGCACGCTATATCCCTGATCTCTATGAACGGGGAGTCCGCAACTTTGTAGTAACAAGCGAGGATTTCAAGGGGCTCACCATGGATAGTGAACAGCTGAAAGTGACAATGGCTCAGGAATGCAATTTCCTTATTGTCTCCAATACTTTAAAGGCACTTCAGAAACTGTCCGAACAACATCGCGGCTCTTTCCAGATACCTGTAATCGGCATCACGGGCAGCAATGGAAAAACCATCGTCAAAGAATGGCTGCACCAACTGCTCAGTCCCGACCGGGTAATCGTACGTTCGCCACGCAGCTACAATTCACAGATCGGCGTACCGCTGTCCGTCTGGCAGATGAACGAAGAGTCCGAATTAGGTATCTTTGAAGCCGGTATTTCGGAAATGGGAGAGATGCGTCCATTACAGAATATGATCAAACCGACTATCGGTATCCTGACTAACATTGGCGGAGCACACCAGGAAAATTTCTTTTCATTGCAGGAGAAGTGCATGGAGAAACTGAGTTTGTTTAAAGACTGTGACGTCGTCATTTACAATGGTGACAACGAAATGATAAGCAATTGTGTCGGAAAGTCGATGCTGACCGCCCGTGAAATCGCATGGAGCATGAAGGATATCGAGCGTCCGCTCTACATCAGCAGGGTGGAGAAGAGAGAAGACCATACCGTCATCTCCTATCGCTATCTGGAGATGGACAATACATTCTGCATCCCCTTTATCGATGACGCTTCCATAGAGAACTCCCTGAATTGTCTGGCCGCATGCCTGTACCTGATGGTACCCGCCGACCAAATCACCGAACGTATGGCACGTCTTGAACCCGTAGCCATGCGCCTGGAAGTAAAAGACGGCAAGAACAACTGCATCCTGATCAATGACAGCTACAACTCAGATCTTGCTTCACTGGATATTGCTCTCGACTTCCTTTACCGCCGTTCACAATCAAAAGGTTTGAAACGTACTCTAATTCTCTCAGACATTCTGGAGACCGGGCAAAGCACAACAACGCTCTATCGCAAAGTAGCACAACTGGTTCATAGCCGGGGCATCGAGAAGATTATCGGCGTAGGAGCTGAAATCTCCTCGTGTGCATCGAAGTTTGATATAGAAAAATATTTCTTTCCCGACACAAAGGCACTTTTAGCATCAGATGTCATAAAGAAACTCAAAAATGAAATCATCCTGATAAAGGGTTCCCGCAACTTCAGTTTCGACCTCGTATCGGAGGAACTGGAACTGAAAGTGCACGAAACCATCCTGGAAGTCAATCTGGGTGCAATGGTAGCCAATCTGAATCATTATCGTTCGATGCTCAAACCGGAAACCAAAATGGTATGCATGGTGAAAGCATCGGCATATGGAGCCGGTTCATACGAAATAGCCAAAACCCTTCAAGAACATCACGCCGACTATCTGGCAGTAGCAGTAGCCGACGAAGGTTCCGATCTCCGCAAAGCCGGTATCACAGCTTCCATCATTATCATGGACCCGGAACTGACAGCGTTCAAAACCATGTTCGACTATAAACTGGAACCGGAAGTATATAACTTCCACCTGCTCGACGCACTGATTAAAGCTGCAGAAAAAGAAGGCATCACCAACTTCCCGATCCACGTAAAACTGGATACGGGCATGCATCGGCTCGGATTCGAAGAAAAAGATATCCCGCAACTGATTCGCCGGCTGAAGAATCAGAATGCCGTGATACCCCGTTCGGTCTTCTCACATTTCGTGGGAAGCGATTCGCCCCAATTCGACGCATTCACCCGTCAGCAAATCGAACGATACGAACATATGTCGACTGAGCTGCAAGAAGCATTTCCACATAAGATACTGCGCCATATCTGCAATACGGCGGGTATCGAACGTTTTCCCGGAGCACAATTCGATATGGTGCGGCTGGGCATCGGATTGTATGGTATCAGCCCCATTGACAATTCAGTCATCAACAACGTAAGCACACTGAAAACAACCATTCTCCAGATACGTGATGTAGCGGAGGAAGATACGGTAGGATATAGCCGCAAAGGACATCTGGTTCGTCCTTCGCGCATCGCTGCAATCCCCATCGGATATGCTGACGGTCTGAACCGCCATCTGGGATGCGGGCACGGTTATTGCCTCGTCAATGGTAAAAAAGCTCCATATGTGGGTAATATCTGCATGGATGTATGTATGATAGATGTGACGGATATCGATTGCAGAGAAGGTGACCAAGCCGTGATTTTCGGTGACGAGCTGCCCATTACCGTTCTTTCGGATACCCTTGACACCATTCCTTACGAGGTACTGACAGGTATCTCAACCCGGGTAAAGAGAGTATATTATCAGGATTAAACTCTTCCACGGATTCCTCTGGACACCACAAGTCCCCGGAATCCGGTAATTAAAAAGGGATAAACCATCAGGGGGCGCATTGAAAGTCTTTCCACCACAGGGGATACAGAGTAGCACAGAATATTCATATTGATAATCTATGATTTAAAATTTATTCTGCGCTACTATGTGTCCTTATGGCAAGTTTTGACATAGCCCCTCTTTTCGTTTTTATCGCTTCCGTTTTCGCTTTTATGATTCCGCTCCTTCTATTTTCATTCAAAAAAATCTATCTTTGCACAAACTAATACAATGATGTTATGACAAACCTGTTATTATTGGGATTTATGCCCAGCGGCTCCGAATGGATTATCATTTTGCTGGTTATTCTCCTGCTCTTTGGCGGAAAAAAAATTCCCGAACTGATGCGAGGTCTCGGCAAAGGAGTGAAAAGTTTTAAAGAAGGCGTAAATGAAGCCAAAGAAGAGATAAACAAAGCTAAGAACGAAATAGACGAACCTTCAGATACGGAGAAGAAAGATAAATAATTCTTTTGCTCTCTCCATCTTTATCTTTGCATAATGGCAGAAAACAAAGAGCTGACTTTTTGGGACCACCTGGACGAACTGCGCCGGGTACTTTTTCGGATGATTGCCGTTTGGTTTGTACTGGCTGTGGGATACTTCATAGCCATGCCTTATCTGTTCGACTCTGTGATTCTGGCACCCTGCCATAACAATTTTATCTTTTATGACCTTCTCCGCGAAATAGGGCATACATTCAATCTGACAGACGAATTCTTTACCCAAGACTTTAAAGTCAAATTGGTCACTATCAACCTGGCTGCCCCCTTCTTCATTCATATGTCCACTGCTTTCTGGATGTCGGTGGTCACTGCTATGCCCTATCTGTTCTTTGAAATCTGGCGTTTTATCAGTCCCGCTTTATATCCCAACGAACGAAAAGGAGTGCAAAAAGCACTTACCATCGGTACGGTTATGTTCTTTATCGGAGTCCTGCTGGGCTACTTCATGGTCTATCCTCTCACTCTACGCTTCTTATCCACTTACCAACTCAGTGCTGAAATCGAAAACCAGATTTCTCTGAATTCCTATATTGACAACTTTATGATGTTGGTATTATGTATGGGATTGGCTTTTGAACTTCCGCTATTGACATGGTTACTCTCTCTGTTAGGGTTGGTCAACAAATCGTTCCTTCGGAAATACAGGAGGCATGCCATCGTTGTAATTGTAATTGCCGCAGCTGTAATCACTCCTACCGGCGACCCTTTCACACTCAGTGTTGTCGCCATCCCGCTCTATTTGCTCTATGAAATGAGTATATTGATGATTAAAGACAAAAAAGCGGCCAGTTCATAGAGCTCTACGTTTTATTGCCAACCATCATCAGATGTTTCCATCTACATTTTTGTCCATCCGCATGAGATTCCGGGAATTATCATGTATTTTTGCTGTATGGAAAATGAAGTGAACGAATCTTTTGAGATCCTGCTTGCAGCTTGCCAGACCACAAACGACAATCTGGCAATGGCTTACAAACAGTTACGTGACCTGCTTGAACGATTGTGCCGGGCGCAAATGCAGGATGAAAGCCTTCAGATGACTGACCTCTCAGCACGTATCAGTTTCGTATCCGCACGAGCCGGCCTGACGGTTGTCGAACAAAACCGGCTGCACACTTTCCGGCTGACCTCGAATGCCATTCTTAACCGCAAGGAAGAACCGGTACGCGAAAAACTGCTGCGAGATATCAAGACACTTGCTTTCTTTATACGCAAACTTTATGAAATTGAGATTCCCAGTACGCTCTATCGCCTACTGCCTCGTACCGATGCAACTTATATCGTGGCTCCTCCGGCTAAGAAACAGGTAAAACGAATGCGTGTATGCTATCAATATGCAGACGAACAGTATCTTTATGTTATTCCGGTCGATGCGCTTGCCGATGAGTTTCTCCGGGTACGCTATAACGTTCCTCAAATCAACGAGGAATTTGCGCAGACTTGTGAAATTCTATGGCACCATGCCCAACTCAATTTGCTCGATGTAGCTATTGACGAAGCCGGCATTCTGACCCCTTCGTTCATTGTACTTGAACCGGACTATCTGATCGATATCAGTTCGTTAGCCGAATGCTTCCGCGATTACGGACATCATCCTGCCAACTATGTATTGGCACGCCTCCAGCCCATTGAGAACGCCCGTCCGCTACTTCTGGGAAACATTGCCAACCTTTTTCTTGACGAATGGATTCATGCTGAAGAGGAACCGGACTATAGAGAATGTATGCAGAAAGCTTTCCGCCGTTACCCGATTGAGCTGGCAGCCTGTGCCGACTTACGCGATAAGGAGAAAGAGCGTCAGTTCTTTGACGATTGCAAACTACACTTCGAACATATCCGGGAAGTGGTAAACGACACTTTCCATGCTCCGGGTTACGAATTGGACAAGAGGGACGCTGTGCTTGAACCTTCTTACATCTGTGAAGCACTCGGTCTGCAAGGACGACTGGATTATATGCAACGGGACATGTCGTCCTTCATCGAAATGAAATCCGGAAAAGCAGACGAATACTCTATCCGCAACAAAGTAGAACCGAAAGAAAACAATAAAGTACAGATGCTGCTTTACCAAGCAGTGCTGCAATATTCTATGGGGATGGATCATCACCGGGTAAAGGCTTACCTACTCTATACACGCTATCCCTTACTCTATCCGGCACGTCCGTCGTGGGCAATGGTACGCCGCGTCATCAATCTGCGCAACCGGATCGTATCCGATGAATACGGAATCCAGCTACGAAACAGCGTGGAATATACTGCTTTAAAACTCCAGGCCATACAGTCCGACGTACTTAATGAACGAGGATTATCCGGCCGTTTCTGGGAACAATATCTCCGCCCTTCCATCGATAACCTATCGCAGAAACTGGGTTCACTCACCTCGTTGGAACGGTCGTACTTCTTCGTACTCTATAATTTCATAACCAAGGAGTTATACACTTCCAAATCCGGAGATGTCGATTATGAAGGCCGCACCGGTGCAGCTGCCTTGTGGCTCTCCACTTTGGCAGAGAAATGCGAAGCCGGGGAAATTCTTTATGACCTGCACATCAAAGAAAACCATGCAGCGGACAAACATAAAGCACATATTCTTCTTTCACAAAAGAAGAACGAACCTTCGTCTGAAGAAACGAAAACATCTCCGGAAAAAAACGAGCCACAAGCCCTGCCTAATTTCCGCCAGGGAGATGCCATTGTTCTCTACGAGCGTAACGGAGATGAGGATAACGCTACTAACAAAATGGTATTCAAAGGCAATATCGAATTCATCACAGAAGAAGAGATAGGTATCCGCCTGCGCTCCACTCAGCGAAACAGTTCCGTACTTCCTCCGGACAGCCTTTACGCAATCGAACACGATACCATGGATACCACTTTCCGGAGCATGTATCAGGGACTGTCAGCTTTTGCTTCGGCAACAAAGGAACGGCGTGATCTATTGTTGGGACAACGTCCGCCCGAGTTTGACTCCGGACTGGACGGACACATTCTTTCCGCCACCGATGACTTCTCCCGGGTGACTCTGAAAGCACAGGCTGCCAAAGACTATTTCTTACTGGTAGGTCCTCCGGGAACCGGCAAAACTTCGTGTGCCCTGAAGAAAATGGTAGAAACCTTTCATAGGGAAGAACAGGCGCAAATACTTCTCCTTTCATATACTAACCGGGCTGTAGATGAAATCTGCAAAGCCCTTTCGTCTATCCACCCGAAAGTCGATTTTATCCGTGTGGGCAGCGAACTTTCATGTGATGAAGCCTATCGCGACCACTTGATTGAAAATGAACTATCACACTGCTTCCGCCGGTCCGAAGTAACCGAGCGCATCAGTCACTGCCGTATCTTTGTAGGGACAGTGGCCTCCATTTCCGGTAAGCCCGAACTCTTTCGCCTGAAAAAGTTCGATGTAGCCATCGTGGATGAAGCCACTCAAATTCTGGAGCCTCAACTGTTGGGCATCCTCTGTGCCCGCAGTGAAGATGGAGAAAATGCCATTGGCAAATTTATTCTGATCGGTGACCATAAGCAGCTACCTGCTGTCGTATTGCAAAATACCGGACAATCGGAGATTTATGATGAGGAGCTACGTGCTATCGGACTGAAAAACCTCAAAGATTCTCTCTTTGAGCGCCTCTATCGTACCGCACGTACATCATCAACCGATCTTCTCCCTTCTGTTTCCTCTTCATCACCCAAAGGACATCGCTCCTTCGATATGCTTTGCAAGCAGGGACGGATGCACCCCGAAGTGGCCCTTTTTGCCAACCGTGCTTTTTACGAAGGGCGGTTGATCCCGGTGGGACTTCCCCATCAGGTTGAAACCATAGAAGGAATGTCAAGAATAGTCTTCCTTCCTTCAGAAGCAGAACCACAAGGAGCTTCGGCAAAAGTCAACCACTCGGAAGCGTGTATCACAGCCCGGCTTGCAGCAGACATTTACCGGCAATATGCCGGGACTTTTGAAAGTACACGCACCTTAGGGATCATTACCCCTTACCGAAGCCAGATCGCTTTGATTAAAAAAGAAATTGCCATGTTGGGAATCCCGGAACTGAACTCAATTCTGGTAGATACCGTAGAACGTTTTCAGGGAAGCGAACGAGATGTCATCATCTATTCATTTTGTGTAAACTACCCCTACCAACTTCGCTTCCTCTCTAATCTGACAGAAGAAAATGGAGTCCTTATAGACCGGAAACTAAATGTCGCGCTGACCCGCGCACGCAAGCAAATGTTCATTACAGGAGTGCCCCGACTGCTTGAACAGAATCCAATTTATGACAGTTTGATAAAATTAATAAAACAGCGAGAGGCATTATCTTAATTTTGCAGTCCTTAGCTTTTATTCTTTCTTTCTGAACTTCGTTAACACCTCAGTATATCGCAAACCGCTATATTTGCACTACGTTTTTTTCATAGAGATTTAGATTTAAGGTTAGAAGAATTGTGGAAGTCGTGAGACTTCCCTTTTTTTCATCTTAAAGTTTGCTTTCTTTTTGAGCTAAAGCATAAAAAGAAAGTAAACCCAAAAAGCCGCTTCGTGAGAAGAGGCTTTTTTTATATCCTATCGACAGAAATCACCACAGAGGACACGGAGGACACAGAGTTTTAATTTCTTGCTTAGTATATTAAAGAAAATATTCTCTGTGTTCTCTGTGTCCTCCGTGTCCTCTGTGGTGAATCAAATTCAAAGCAGTATAGAATTATACACTTACGGGATGAACCCTAACGCAATCATTCCTCCCATACCAGATAAGCTGAAACCAGCCAATGGTTCAGTTTATTCCCATCTACAACCTGAGCCTCAGGAATACTGACCGTAAAAGTGTGCTTGCCGGGAGTAAGCGTACCAATAATTGCCTCTTCGGGCACAACGTCCGAACCGGGACACCAATTGGAACGGGAAAGATCCGAAGAAGCCAGCGGCTCTTCCACTTCTTTCTCTGTATACCCCTTTTCACCGATATAAGATGCCAAACGTTTGATCAGCCAAACACCGGTCGCCGGATTGAAACGCCGGAAAGAAGCACAATCATCACGCCAAGGAACAAAGTTGAGCACCTCTTTCCCATCAACAGAAATAATGTTACGCTTTTGCACAAATTCGTCCCCACCGCTATGGCCACCATGTCCGGTCACTATATATTTAAGACGGATATTTTTTGCTCCTTTGGGAACTGTAAAATCAGTAGATACATCCCGACGGGCAAAAATATCAGGATAGCTCTGTCCCATATAATAAACGGTATTCATCAACGGTTCTACATGGCGTTTCGGAAGAGCGTCACAAGTAAGGCGACTTTCTTTCACGTCAATATCCGCACTTACCAGATAACCTTCAGAAGTCCAGGTATCAATATAAATACCGACATAAGCCTCTCCTTCAAGCAAAGGATAAAGATCGGTAATATCTTGTTGCCAGGTAACATTGCTTTCCCACTTGGGGATATAAACCGGACGGCGTTTGCTGCTCAGTGAATCATTGTTATTACTATAGTACCCCACACCGAATGGAGTCATAAAACGCATCAACTCTACTGTAGGCAAATAGTCTTTTCCGGAAACGATACCTACCATTTTTTCCAACTTCAAGCTATCTACCGGAGGAAACTTCGCACCATCACGAGCGATTGTCAGCAGATTGACAGCTGATGACTTGGGCAACACAAAACAAGAACCCGACTTATCCCAGCGATCACCGTTGGAAGCAAGGGTAATCTTTAGGTTCACCGACACATTTCGTTTGTATGCAGGAAGAGTTATCTTCTTCAGGATGATACGCCCATTGACCAGATGGTATACACCTGACTCATCCGCCCCGTTATAATTATTAGGATACGTATCAGGAGAGAAACGTACATTCACATTTTCAAATACTGGAACGTGAAGGTCGCCTTTGGCAGGCAGGTTCTTATGTCCTCCCGCCCAAAGCTGAACAGAAAGGAATAGAAAAACGAATAAAGAAGTTAATCTGAAATTCATAAAGGTTTATTTTTTAATTACTTTCAATCACTTGCCCCACTCCACGATAAAGCTTGATAGGACCATCGAGTAACACAGCAATCACAGTGATCTGTTCATCCTGCACACGTTCGGGAATATCGATATAGAGGTTTCCCGGCACCTCACTCCAATAGTTCTTGTTATAAACCTTGTATGGCAACATAGCTCCGTTACCCACTACCCATACACGGTTCACCTTATTGACAAGCCCTTTCACCTCAATCGGGCCGTTTGGCTTATAAGGTAAGTAAAGGTAAAGAATATCGCCTGCTTTATTCAGTGTGGTATACCCTTGAAAATGCTCACATGGAATACCGGCACGCGTCTCGTAGATAGCTTCCTTATGCTTCTTCGTCCAACGTCCGAACTCTTTCAGAACAGCAATCTGTTCAGCAGGAATAGTTCCATCTTCTTTCGGTCCTATATCCAGAAGCAGATTACCACCCATGCTGAGGCAATCGACAAAAGTACGCAGCAGCATGAACGGAGTTTTATAATTGGTATCAGCATGTTGATAGCCCCACGAATCGTTCATGGTCATGCAAAGTTCCCAATATTTATCTGCAGGGCGAACCACAGGAACTCCTTGCTCGGGTGTGGCATAATCACCATATCCCTGAATACGGGAGTTTACTATAACATTCGGATTAGTGGAACGCAGCAAATTGATGATCCCTCTCGAATCCCAGGCTTCAGCGGTTTGTTCCCAGTCTCCATCGAACCAATAAAGATCGGGCTTCCAGGTTTTATTCAGTTCAGAAAGCTGTCCGAAATTGAAGTTAACAAACTTAGCCCAACGATCCGGATCGTTTTTGTAACGTACTTCCGTGCGAGTTTTATTAGGATAATCGGGATGCGACCAGTCGAGCAGCGAATAGTAAAATCCAAGTTTTAATCCTTGTTTGCGCACCTCCTTCACAAAAGGAGCAATCAGGTCGCGCCCGGCAGGAGTGCTTTTCACGGTACTCAAGTCACCCACCTTCGTATCCCAAAGAGCTACACCATCATGATGCTTGGTAGTGATGACGGTGTAACGCGCGCCACTTTCCTTAATCAGTTTCACCCATTCCTGAGGATTGTAGGCCGATGCCGTAAATCCTTTCTCCTGAGCCATGTACTCTTCATAAGGAAGGTAATTGTTGAAAAATGACCAGCTCTCAGATACTCCGTTCACAGCATAGATTCCCCAATGAATAAAGATTCCTAACTTGGCCTGGGAGAACCATTCCATTCTTTTCTCTTTCTGAGCAGCCGTTTCCTCAGTAGGAGCCGTTTGGGCGTTCAGCCCAAACCCTAAAATAAACAAGGCAATAAGGGTAATGATCAATCGGTTGTTTTTCATTTTATTTTAATTATGTTTTGTCTCAATTAAGGCAAAGATAAAATTTCTATCTTGAAATACAAAATAAAAGGAAAAACATAAAAATCGAACCGCACATCCTCTGCCTATACCACAATCCGGACCGAATCCGGAATCAGCACCCTGAAGTTTTTATATATTATTTACATTTCAAGCTTCATTAAAGTCTATTTCGTATTGGAAGTACTCTAACGCATCCCAAGAAAGTAAGTCCGGTCTATTTTCAATTCAAACGTAGTTCCTATTTTTTAGTAAGACAAACCGTGTGCGAAAACAACATTTATTGTGTTCGATAACGCATTTATTCTTCCTTTTTATAAATATATCATAAAATAATCTCTGAAAGTATGAAAATAAGTAGCCAATATCATTGGATAACATCAAATAATGCGTATTTTTGGCTCCGAAACAAAACCGGAAAATTTTAAATCAAATAGTATGAATACACTCCAAAACACTGTGGGGAAAATGACAAACTACAGATGGACAATTTGCGCCATGTTATTTTTCGCGACAACAATAAACTACCTCGACCGCCAGGTGCTATCGTTGACCTGGGATGAATTTATCAAGCCCGAGTTTCATTGGGACGAATCACATTACGGCATTATAACTTCTGTGTTTTCCATTGTATATGCCATTTGTATGCTTTTTGCCGGTCGGTTTATCGACTGGATGGGTACTAAGAAAGGCTATCTCTGGGCTATCGGTGTATGGTCGGTAGGTGCCTGCCTGCATGCATTTTGTGGAGTTGTGACCGAAGAGTATGTAGGTATGCATAGTGCAGCCGAACTGATAGCGGCCACAGGCGATGTAGTGGTAATACTCGCCACTATAAGCATGTATTGTTTTCTGGTTGCACGCTGCATCCTGGCACTTGGTGAAGCGGGTAACTTTCCGGCTGCCATTAAAGTAACGGCCGAATATTTCCCGAAAAAGGATCGGGCGTATGCCACTTCCATTTTCAATGCCGGTGCCTCTATCGGCGCTCTGATTGCTCCTTTAAGCATTCCATTACTGGCCAAAGCCTGGGGATGGGAAATGGCGTTTGTTATCATCGGTGCCCTCGGTTTCATATGGATGGGGTTCTGGGTATTCATGTATACAGCTCCTTCTAAAAGCAGATTCGTAAACAAAACAGAACTCGAATATATCGAACAAGACAAACAGGAGAACGGAAAAATACCCGCAAAAGAAGATAAGGAAAAGAAAGGCATGACTTTCCGGCAATGTTTTATGTATAAACAAACCTGGGCTTTTGCATTCGGCAAGTTCATGACGGATGGAGTATGGTGGTTTTTCCTCTTCTGGACACCCTCCTACCTGAGCACTCAATTTGATATAAAAACCTCCGAAGGATTGGGTCGGGCACTGATTTTCACTCTTTACGCAATTACAATGCTGTCCATCTATGGTGGAAAGATTCCCACGATTATCATTAATAAAACGGGACTAAACCCGTATGCAGCCCGCATGAGAGCTATGCTGATTTTCGCCTTCTTCCCTCTGTTGGTACTACTCGCCCAACCACTGGGAACCATCTCCCCCTGGCTTCCGGTTATCATGATCGGTATCGGAGGTGCTGCCCATCAATCCTGGTCCGCCAATATATTTTCTACTGTAGGTGATATGTTCCCCAAAAGCGCTATCGCCAGCATTACCGGTATCGGCGGCATGGCAGGTGGAGTGGGTTCGATGATTCTCCAGTATTCAGCCGGTAAGCTGTTTGTACATGCAGATATAACCCAAATGGTATTTATGGGCTTCATCGGTAAACCGGCCGGGTACTTTATAATTTTCTGCATCTGTTCGGTAGCCTACCTCGTTGGATGGATTGTGATGAAGGCATTGGTTCCCAAGTATAAACCCATCATATTAGATTAAAACAAGCACATAGCAGACTGAAATAAAGAGTTAATTCTTCGTTCCTGAACAGGGGGTGAAGAATTAACTCTTTATTTACTTTCCATGTATTTTGAAGGAGGTACACCAAACTGTTCCGTAAAGTGCTTTCTCAACGTCCGGGCATCGCTGAATCCTACCATTTCGGAGATTTCCTGAATGGAATAACGATTCTCCATAATCAATGAAGCAGCTTTACTTACCCGTATACTTCGAATCATATCGACTACAGATAACTCACTACGCTGCTTTACCTTCCGGTACAAAGTAGGCTGGCTCATGTGAAGTTGCTCGGCCAGCATCTTGACATTAAAATTATCATCAGACAGATTCTTCTCAATCACATTAATAAGTTTCTGCATAAATACGTCATCTGCCTCTTCATCTTCAGCCGGCTCCTGCTTCAACATCAAAGCTTTGGTATAAATCCGTTTCAAGCGTTCGCGTTGAAGAATCAGATTCTCCACTTTCGCTTTCAACACTTCCGGATTGAAAGGCTTCATCATATAGTCGTCCGCCCCGCTACGAGAACCTTGCAGTACATCTGCATCTTCTGCCCTGGCTGTCAACATCAGGATAGGAATATGGGCTGTCTCTTGTCGTTCGCGTATCTCCCGGCAACAAGCAAATCCGTCTTTGACTGGCATCATCACGTCCGAAATAATTAAATCGGGAATTTCTTTTGTGGCAACTTGAATACCTTCTTCACCATCGGCAGCCTCAAGTACCGTGTATTTTGCTACAAACAAGGAACGGATATACTGACGTACATCTACATTGTCTTCAATAATCAGAAGCGTTTTTTTAGTGACCGGAACCTCCCCTTCTGTGTTTTCCTGTATGGACAAGGGTTGAAATTGCGGCTCCATTTCATGTTTATGATAATCTACCACTTCGTATAAGTCACCGATAAAATGAGATTTACCTTCCGGTATCAATAGAACAAACGTAGAACCTTTCCCAGGTTCACTGTCAAGAGTGACTTGTCCATGATGCAGATCTATCGTATTTTTCACAATCCGCAATCCAATACCGACTTTGGTTGAAAAAGCCGGTGAATTATCGCCGGTGATGAAAGAATCAAAAATACGTTTTTGCAATTCATCCGGAATTCCCGTTCCCGTATCTGATACTGTTATCCGGCAAAAGCCCTTTCCATCCCGCTCCATGCGGGTCAGAGAAAGCAAAACTTCTCCGTTTGGCGAAGTATATTTAAAAGCATTGGATAACAGGTTACTGACCGATGAAGTTATTTTCTCCGTATCAATCCAGAGATAAACAGGATCATCTGGGAGGTGTACATTGAACGTAACCCCATTCACTCCTGCCATTTGGCGGAATGACTCAGCCACCTCCTTTACTAATCCTACAATATCCGCCTCTGATAAACGGAGTTTCACCATTCCGGCTTCTATTTTCTGTACATAGAGTAATTGATCGACCAGCGTATGCAGAGAAGCTCCGTTTTTATACATGGTATATAGTTTGCTATATAACGGATCGGAGGCTTTAATATACTGCAACAGCTCTTGTAGAGGTGAGAGAATCAAAGTCAATGGAGTACGCAATTCATGTGCGGCACTTGTAAAAAAGTTCTCGCGCTCCATCCTGATCTGCCGCTCCTTTTCACGCTCCAGATTTACCGTCAATAGTTCATGCTCCATTCGCATCTCATGTTCCATGCGCCTCTGACGAAGTTTAACCAAACGGATCAAATAAGCCACTATTCCAACTAATAATAAGAGAATTAATAATCGGAAAGGCAATGTACGACTCCAATGTGGCAAAATATGTATCTGGAGCAAAGTCACCTTTCCATTCCTTCCGTCAGGATAGATACTTTTCACCTCAAATGTATAATCTCCCTCTGGCAAATTTGTATAAGCCGCTTTCTCTCCATCGTTAGAAACCAACCATTGCGTCTGATAAGGCAATAAGCGATAGTTATATTTCTGCTGCTCTTCAGCATAAGAAAGATTATTGAAAGTCAAAGCGAAATCACGATTCTCATTGTTTAAAGTAACCGAACCTGTATATGAAATACCTTCTTTCAACACTGTCTGCTCGTTGATTTTATCACCAATCCCAACAGAACGGTTATCTACTTCAAGTTCTGTAATAAAAACTTTATCTCCAGCAAGACGCACATCTACATTATCCGGATTAAAATAGGTAAGTGATTTATTATTGCCGAAAAATAACGTTTTATCGGCGAGCAACGCAGAGCGGTTACTACCACTAATATAATAATTATAGAAAAGATGTTGATGCCGACTGTAACGAGAAACGCCCGAATTACTTCCCAGCCAAATATGCCCTCGGTGGTCTTCGACCAGGCATCCGATGAAATTACTACACAACCCGTCCCGGGTCGTATAGTATTCTCGTATCGCATCTGTTTTTGGGGAAAGAATGGCAAAACCATCCATATAGCCCACATATACATTGCCATCGGAAGAAACCAGCAAAGAACGGACTGAACTATTTTTAATATTCGCAACCTTTTCATAGCCTATTTTTATGCTCATCTCACCTTCGGAATCGAGCTTCAGTTTACAGACTCCTATATTACTTGTGCCCAACCAGATTGCTCCATCCTTCGTTCCGACAATAGCCCGCACGTGAACCTTGGTAGAATCCTTAAAGGCCTTCTCAATTGAGATTTTCTGGGAGACCCCGGATTTAGTGTTCAGCTTCCATACTCCATTATTGGTACCTATCCATAAACATCGGTCAGCATCCATATACAATGCCCATACTGCGGCTACATTAACTCTCCCCTTGTCTTGTAAAGATCGCAGCCGAAACTGCCCGGTCGCTCCATCATAAAGAGTCAATGTCCCATCACTGTTTCCAAACCAGAGCGAACCCCTATTGTCTTTCATGGCACAAAGGACAGTATTTTTTTTCCGGACTTCAGGAGTGCCGACAGTAATGAAACTCATTCGTCGTCCCAGTTGAAAAGGTTGCTCACTTTTCATAATACCTTGATGGAAAGTAGCCATCCAGACATATTTCCTGCCATCCATGACAATACCACAAACTTCATTATGCCTCTCCTGATGAAACTGGTTATAAAACTGTGACCTCAAATCAGAATACATCACTCCCCCTCCATTCGTACCTATCCAGACAATGCCATTGGGATCATAATAGGCTGATATCATTCTCGTCTCCAAACTCCGGTGAAGTTGCGAAGCTGTATTATTGTATATTTCAGTAGTCATCTTTTCCGGGTTATCTTTATCTTGTAATAATAAAGTATACCCACTCCAAGTTACAGCTAAATAACGATCGTTTTTAATAGGGACAACCCGAAAAACATCAGTATGTGAAAGACTGTTTTCTTTATTATTTTCCTGATAGGTAATTCTGTCTGCATGCCCGGAAGCAACATGATAACGTAAAATGCCCTGCCCGACAGTAGAAATCCAGACGATTCCTTTATCATATAATACAGAGGTTACATCCCAAACTTTATTTCCCCATAAAGACACCTTTTTAGACTGCTCCAAAGATTCAGGGCGAAACAAAATTAAAGTTCCCCGTCCCGTAATTAGACATAAGGTTTTCTGACTGTCAGCATAACACATTGCGTAAAAACTATCAGTAGAATCAATCAGGTCTTTATACTGTTTCTCACATTCTAATTTTATCAGAACAACCTCTCCCTTCTCATTCTTGACCTCTTTCTTTGTATATAAATATAATGTATGCCCTGAAAACGCCCAAAAAGAGTTGTTTTCTGCAGGCATGATGTGAGGGATACATATACGACTATGATCTGTTGCATGAACAACCGGTATAAATGTCTCTGTTGTCCGGTTAAAACAATATAAAATATTTCCGGCAATGACTCCTAAATATTGATCGGACATTTCTACGATCTCCTTCACATGCATATATGCCTGTGAAGGAGAGAAATTCTTTATTGACTTACCGTCATAACGGCTCAAACCATTATTAGTCCCAAACCACATAAACCCATCCCTATCTTTATAAATTGAGGAGATGGTATTATCTGCCAATCCATCTTGCATAGTTAGCAGACGAATATCTTTATCAAAAAAAGCATAACCGGAAACAATCGGGTAACTACATACAAACAGAATCAGTAAAAAGAGATTTAGTTGCTTCATCATAATATCAATTTACTGCAAATAAACAAAATAAAGACTAAACATACAAAAGAGATTTGAAAAAAACACGCCATTGAATTAAACGTGTATGCTGAATGATACAAGCGTGTCCCTCCGCAATCTGCCAATCCCAGTAAATTTGCCATGTAATTAAACCTTATGTATAACTTTAAATAAGAAACGAATGAAAAAAATTTCAATCTTATTCATGTTGCTGCTCGGCATCACTTCATTGCATGCACAGCAATTCAACATTACGGGTACTGTGATTGACAAAAAGCTCAATGAGCCAATCATCGGTGCCACTGTTCAAGTAAAAGGGACAAACAACGGAACCGTCACAAATCTGGATGGTGAGTTCGCCCTAAAAAATGTTGCAAAAGGAAGTGTATTAAACGTGTCTTATATAGGATACGTAACTCAGTCAATTTCCCTCAATGGTACCCAAACATCTTTCAGGATTGAATTAAGTGAGGATTCAAAAACACTTGATGAAGTAGTGGTAGTCGGTTTTGGTACCCAAAAGAAAGTAAACTTAACCGGAGCCGTTGCCAGTGTAGATACCAAAGCACTGGCTTCACGCCCGGTATCACAGGTGGGACAAGCTCTGCAAGGAGTAGTTCCGGGATTAAACCTGTCCACCCCTGATTTAGGAGGACAGTTGGGACAAACAATGAACGTAAACATCCGTGGAACAGGTACTATTGGTAAAGGATCAAGTGCCTCACCACTTATCTTGATCGACGGAATGGAAGGTAACATGAACAATCTGAATCCGGAAGACATTGAAAACATCTCTGTACTAAAAGATGCCGCTTCTTCTTCCATTTATGGATCACGTGCCGCATTCGGTGTTATCCTGATCACCACTAAAAAGGGTAAAGCGGGTAAAATGCAGGTAAACTACAACAACAGTTTCCGCTATTCCGGACCAACTAATCTTCCTAACCAACTTGATTCGTATCGTTTTGCCAATTATTTCAATGAAGCATCTATCAACCAAGGTGGTAGTGCAATATTTGATGAAGAGACCATAGACCGTATCCAGAAGTATATGGCAGGTGAAATTACAACAACTACCATAGCTAACGGCAACAATTGGCATTTCCACGAGAAAGCCAATGATAACGTAAACTGGTGGAAAAAGCATTTTCAATGGGCCTGGTCAAATGAACACAATATCAGCCTGAACGGAGGTACAGAAAAATTGCAATACTACGTTTCGGGCAGTTACCTGAATCAGGACGGTAACCTCCGTTACGGTAACGATAATTACAAACGCTATAATGCAACGGCAAAAGTAAATGCGCAAATTAATAAATACGTAGACTTCAACATAAACACCAAATTCGTTCGTTTTGATCTTGACAATCCTATTTACCTTGAAGAAGGTGGACTCCTTTATCATGATATTGCCCGCATGTGGCCTATGATGCCTTTTAAAGACCCGAACGGCTATTATATGAGGAATGGTAAACTCAGCCAATTGACTGACGGCGGACGTGCCAAAACACACAATGACAATATTTACCTTCAGGGACAATTGGTGATTCACCCTATGAAAGGTTGGAATATCTATGCAGAAGCAGGAATGCGGGTTATCAACCAAAATAAACAAACAAACCTAAACCCCATCTACGAGCACGATGTAAACGGTAACCCGTTGGCATTGGCTTTCAGCGGCAGTTATTCTCCAGGATCCTCTTTTGCACGCTCAGCCTACCAAAATAGCAATTTTTACACAACAAGTGTATATACTGATTACACATTACAAATAAAAGACCATTACTTCAAGGCATTGGTCGGAATGAATACCGAAGAATATATTTATCGCGAACTCGCAGCCCAGCGTCCTGATGTAATCAGCAGTCTTGTTCCGGAAATCAGTGCAGCGACAGGAGAAGACAAGATTAATAGTTCCAAATACAATGACTGGTCCACAGCCGGATTCTTCGGACGCCTCAACTATGCTTATAAAGACCGTTATATGGCTGAAGTAAATGTTCGTTACGACGGTTCTTCCCGCTTCTTGAGAGATCAGCGCTGGAACGTATTTCCTTCTTTCTCTTTAGGATGGAATGTAGCCCGTGAATCATTCTTTGAACCAATCAACGATATTATTGGCACACTGAAACCTCGTGTTTCATGGGGTATGTTAGGTAACCAGAACACAGACTCTTACTATCCGTTCTATCTGACACAAAGTGTAACAGCCAACGGTGGCAACTGGTTAATGGACGGCAGCAGACCAACAACAGCCGGAGTTCCCGGAATGGTCAGTAGCACACTTACATGGGAGAAAATCTATAATACCAATTTCGGTATCGATCTCGGCATGTTCAACAATCGTCTGAACATGACTTTTGAATACTTCATCCGCAGAACCAAAGATATGGTAGGACCGGCAGCCGAAGTAGGTGCTATTTTAGGAACTTCACTACCCAACACCAACAATGCTGAATTAAAAAATAAGGGATGGGAACTACAGGCTAACTGGAGAGATAATATCGGAAAAGTAAACTATAATGTAGGATTCAATCTTTCTGACAACCGTGCCAAAGTCATTTCATATCCTAACGCTTCTAAAGCTCTGTGGGATGCAAACGGCAACGCCCTTTATTACAATGGAATGACTATCGGAGAGATATGGGGATACGAAACCGAAGGTATTGCCCATACAGATGCTCAAATGACGGAATGGTTGGCTAACAATGACCAAAGTAAGATAGGTTCTGCCTGGGGAGCAGGTGATATTATGTACCGGGACCTCAATGGCGATGGCGTAGTAGACAAAGGAAATAGTACAGCAACAGATCATGGTGATTTAAAGAAAATCGGGAACAGTACTCCCCGCTTTCGTTTCGGATTGAGCTTAGGAGCTGACTGGAAAGGCTTTGATGTCCAGATGTTCTTCCAAGGTGTCATGAAACGTGATCTTTGGTTGAGCGGTCCGATGTTCTGGGGAGCAGACGGTGGCGAGTGGCAATCTGTAGGTTTCGACGAACATCTCGATTATTTCCGTCCTGAAAACACAACTTCTATATTCGGAGCAAATGTCGATTCATACTATCCCAAAGCATATCTGGGTGATAAAGGAAACAAAAACAAGCAGACTCAAACACGCTATTTGCAGAACGGTGCTTATATGCGTATGAAAAATCTGCAAATCGGATATACATTCCCCAAAGCCTGGATGAATAAAGCAAAAATTGAAAAGCTCCGTGTTTATGTCAGCGGTGAGAACTTATTTACAATTAGTGGTATCGCCGATATGTTCGACCCTGAAGCAACTGCCGGTAACGGATTCAGTAACGGAAAGACCTACCCATTGTCAAAGACTATTTCATTTGGTTTAAATATAACTCTTTAAAAAGCAAGTATAATGAAAAAGAATCTATTATATATTTTTAGTTTAGCAAGTGTTTTATGCTCTTGCAATGATTTTCTCGATAAAGAGCCATTGGATGCCGTACCTACCGACAAATATCTGTTGGCAGAAAGTGATTTGGCGGCTTATTCGGCTAATTTGTATGACCAACTTCCATCCCACACTCCGGGACAATACAGTATGGGAGTATTTGCTACTGATAACAACAGTGATAACCAAGCTGCAAGTAACCCCAACAGTTCGTTTGTAAAAGGAGAAACTCGCGTAGCTCAAAGTGGTGGCGCCTGGGATTTCGGTAAAATTCGAAATGTAAATTACTTCATCAACAAAGTACGCCCTCGCCTGGAAGCCGGCGAACTAAGTGGAATGGAAGCTAATAACATGCATTATCTGGGAGAGATGTATTTCTTCCGTGCTTACATTTATTACACCAAGTTAGTTGCTCTCGGAGACTTCCCTATCCTAAAACAATGGATTTCGGAAGACTATGAAACGGTCAGGGAAGCAAGTAAACGTCGCCCGCGTAATGAAGTGGCACGCTTCATTTTACAAGATCTGGATTCTGCTTACTATTACATGAAAACAACTGCTCCTATGAGTAACCGTCTAAACAAAGATTGTGCTGCTTTATTGAAAAGCCGTGTAGCTCTCTTCGAAGGCACTTGGGAAAAGTATCATAAAGGAACTGCCCGCGTTCCGGGAGGCCCGGGATGGCCAGGAGCAGAAAAGGATTATCTGAAGGATTTCACGATTGACATCGATTCTGAAATCAAATTCTTCTTGACAGAGGCAAAAGAAGCCGCCCAAATTGTTGCAGATAAGTATCCGTTGTTCAATGATTATCCGTCACTATTCAACAGCCAATCATTAAGCAATGCTTCGGAAGTATTACTGTGGAGAGCTTATGATGCCAGCCTGACTCCTTCTGTGAATCACTTCGTAGTAGGATATATTCAGCGTAATGGAGGAGGTAACACCGGATGGACACGCAGTATGATGCAAACTTACCTGATGGAAAACGGATTACCTATTTATGCCGGCAATTCCGGTTATCAAGGAGATAAATCTTATGAAGCAGTTGCAACCGACCGTGACCCACGTCTGACATACAATACTTTATTACCTGGTGATCTATTATCAGAAGGAGGCAGCAATATCGAATATCTGGTCAAAGGATATGGCTATTATTACCGTGCACCAATTGTACTTGGACAGAATGAAAACAAATGTCCTACCGGCTATTCTGTAAAAAAAGGACTGACAACAGATGCTGCACAAGGTCCGACTCTGCCTTCAACTACAGCATGCGTTGTATTCCGGGCTGCAGAAGCATACCTGAATTATATGGAAGCAGATTATGAACTGAATAACTCACTCGATGCCAACAGTGATAAATACTGGAAAGCCCTCCGCAGCCGCGCAGGAATGGATACCGATTATCAGAAAACAATCAATGCGACAGATTTGAGTAAGGAACTGGATTTTGCCCGCTATTCCGGTTCAGAGTTTGTATCAAACACTTTGTATAACATCCGTCGGGAACGCCGTATTGAGTTTGCAGCCGAAGGGCTTCGTCTGAACGATCTGAAACGCTGGCGCTCACTGGATATGATGCAAAATTATCATGTTGAAGGATTCGATTTGTGGAGCGAAAACTATCAACGCTACACAACTCCCAATCCGGCACCAACAGCAGACGTCACTCTCTCTGTTATGAACCTGATAGAATCAGGGAACGCCAATGCCAATGTGTCAGCAAAATCAGAAAGCCAGTACCTGCGTCCTTACCGGATTAATACAAATAACATAGCCTATAACGGCTATAACTGGAACCAGAATAAATACCTGAATCCGATAGCCTTCGACCACTTCCGTCTGACAACAGCAGAAGAAGGGTCTACAGACTATACCACCTCCACAATTTATCAAAATCCGGGATGGAAGATAGAAACCAGCAGTCTCCCCGATGGAGATTAGTTTTCAGTAGATTAGATATCCGATAACCAACAGGACCTCCTCAAAAAAAGTGCGGGGAGGTCTTGTTTCTTTCACCAAAAATTGTATTTTTATAGAAAAGATGTAACTTTACAGCATTATGAAAAAGATTATCCCTCAAACACTGCTTACCTTGCCTATCTTGGCCACAGGACTACAGGCACAGGAAAAGCAAACTCCCCCCAATCTGGTCTTCATTATGGCCGATCAATATCGAGGAGACGCAATGGGATGCATAGGCAAAGAGCCTGTACAAACCCCCAGTTTAGACCAACTTGCTGCCGAAGGTATCAATTTCACCAATGCTGTCAGTAGCTATCCGGTGTCATCGCCTGCGAGAGGAATGTTGATGACCGGTATGTACCCCATCTCCAGCAAGGTAACCGGTAACTGTAATTCTGCCACAGCCCCGTACGGAGTGGAACTCCCACAAGACGCCCGGTGCTGGAGTGATGTACTTAAAGATCAGGGATACAACACCGGATATATCGGAAAGTGGCACCTGGACGCCCCTTACAAACCCTACGTAGATACTTACAACAACCGCGGAAAAGTGGCATGGAATGAATGGTGTCCGCCCGAACGTCGCCACGGTTTTGAACATTGGATAGCATACGGAACGTACGACTATCACCTTAAACCCATGTACTGGAATACAACTGCCCCACGGGACAGCTTCTACTACGTCAACCAATGGGGACCGGAATATGAAGCAGATAAAGCCATCGAGTACATCAACGAACAAAAGAACAAGAAACAGCCGTTTGCACTGGTTGTATCAATGAATCCGCCCCACACGGGATACGAACTGGTACCGGACCGATACAAAGAGATATACAAAAATCTGGATGTAGAAGCTCTCTGCAAAGACCGTCCGGATATTCCGGCAAAAGGCACGGAAATGGGAGACTACTTCCGTAACAACATCCGCAATTACTATGCCTGCATCACAGGGGTAGACGAAAATGTAGGACGCATTATCGAAGCATTGAAACAAAATCATCTGTTCGATAATACCATCGTGGTCTTCACTTCCGACCATGGCATCTGCATGGGTGCTCACGAAAATGCCGGAAAAGATATTTTCTACGAAGAATCAATGCGCATTCCGATGATCATCTCCTGGCCGGATCAAATCAAACCCCGCCGGGATGATAAACTGATGATTGCCTTTGCCGACCTATACCCTTCTCTACTTTCTATGATGGGATTTCAAAAGGAAATACCCTCTACCGTACAGACATTTGATTTGGGCAACGCAATAATAACCGGAGAACCGAAAGAGATTGTCCAGCCTTACTACTTCGTGAAATATGACAATCACGCAACCGGCTACCGCGGGCTACGTACCGACCGATATACTTACGTGGTTCATGCCACCGATGGTAAAATCGATAAAGTGATCCTTTTCGACCGTAACAACGATCCGTATGAAATGGACAACATAGCCAACCAACAACCCGAACTGATACGGAAATTCAGCCGGCAGTTGCAAGCATGGCTTACCCAAACCAATGATCCATTTGCAAATTATATAACCCCTTAACCACCATGAACAAACTTAATTACACCCTACTCTTACTCTTTTTTTCTACCTATTGTGTGGCTCAACAAAGTAACATTCCCGTGCCCAAACCTCTTCAAATGAAATGGCACGAGGCTGAAATGGGAGCTGTGTTCCACTATGACCTTCATGTATTCGACGGAATACGTTATGGACAAGGCAACAACCGTATCAACCCGATAGAAGACTACAACATCTTTAACCCGACCGAATTGAACACTGACCAGTGGGTACAAGCAGCCAAAGCCGCCGGATGCAAATTTGCCGTACTTACCGCAACCCACGAAACCGGTTTCGGGCTATGGCAAAGTGACGTAAACCCATATTGCCTCAAAGCTGTGAAATGGAGAGACGGAAAAGGAGACATTGTCCGTGATTTCGTAAACTCCTGCCGCAAATATGGATTACAACCCGGAATTTATATCGGTATCCGTTGGAACTCTCTGCTGGGTATTCATAACTTTAAAGCCGAAGGAGAAGGTGAATTCGCCCATAACCGCCAGGCCTGGTACAAACGCTTGTGCGAAAAGATGGTGACAGAACTTTGCACCCGATACGGTGACCTTTATATGATCTGGTTTGACGGTGGAGCAGATGATCCCCGGGGAGACGGTCCGGATGTAGAGCCGATAGTCAATAAATATCAGCCCAATTGCCTCTTCTACCATAACATAGACCGTGCCGATTTTCGTTGGGGAGGTTCTGAATCGGGGACAGTGGGATATCCTTGTTGGTCTACCTTCCCGGCTCCCTGCTCACATCACAAAAGGATAGAAAGCAATGTCAACCAACTTGAGTTGCTGAAGCATGGCGACAAAGACGGAAAATATTGGGTACCCGCCATGGCCGATACTCCCCTGCGAGGAGCTAACGGACGTCATGAATGGTTCTGGGAACCGGATGACGAAAATAACATTTATTCGCTGAATGTGTTGATGAATATGTACGAGAAGTCCGTCGGACGTAATGCAACCCTGATTGTCGGACTGACTCCCGATCCGACCGGCCTGATTCCCGCAGGTGACGAACAACGCCTCAAAGAGTGGGGTGAAGAAATCAACCGCCGTTTTACTTCACCTCTGGCACAGACTTCAGGACAAAAGAAGAGCCTGACTCTGAACCTGAAATCCAAGCAACCGGTCAATTACTGCATTATTCAGGAAAACATAAAAAACGGAGAACGCATCCGCCAATATAAAATCGAAGCTAAAGTAGACGGGAAATGGAAAACCGTATGTACCGGAGAATCCGTAGGGCACAAGCGGATCGAGAAATTCGATCCCATTGAAGCAACGGCATTACGGCTGACAGTGCTGCAATCCATTGCCCTGCCCGACATTACAAACTTCAGTGCTTTCTCCGTAAATTAACCACAAGAATGAAGAAACATTTCATCATGAGTTTGCTTGCTTTAGCGGGTATGGTCTTCTCCGGAACAACCATACTCGCACAAAGCACGTTTATCTATGAAAAAGGGAAATCATTCAAAGATGTAAATGCCTGTCAGATTCCGGAACCTCTCCGGATTGACGGGACATCTGCGCCGATCATGTACACAGAAACAGTTCCCGACAATCAATCTACTCTTTGCTACAACATTCAGCTGCCTGCTTATGTACGAGGTGCATTTTTCAGCAGAGACTCCCGTCCCGGCGACTTCGAGTGGCCTAATAACACCAACCGGCTCTTGCCCTGGATGTTCGGTCGGTTGAAAGACCTTACACAGGAAAACTACCCCGGTATTCCTTCAAATGCACGTCCTTCCACTTTGGGAGACGCATTGTTACTACAACTGGCCGATGGCAATTACCTCTTCGTAAAAGCTCTGTCCGGAGATAATAGTCTCAGTTGGTTCCAGATAAACAAAGACGGTTCCCTGAACCTCTATGTATCCACACTCGGATGCGACCGCCTCTCGGGTAAAGTGCCGGTAGCATTAACTCAAAATGCCGGCAGCATTTATCAGGTACTCCGTCAGGCTTACGAAACACTGATAGCAGACCATAAAACTTCCGCACTGCAAAAGCGTACGGACAAAGAGTATTTCGAAGCACTGAATTACCTCGGATGGTGTACGTGGGAACATTATCACTACGATATTGACGAAACTAAAATACTGAATGATCTCGATGCCATCGAAGCGTCCGGCATTCCCGTACGCTACGTACTGATCGATGACGGGCACATAGCCAACAGACAACGCCAACTGATGAGCTTTGTTCCCGATCCGAAGCGTTTCCCTAACGGATGGAATAAAATCATGGCTCGCAAGAACAAAGACAGAATCCGCTGGATGGGATTATGGTACGCCCTTTCAGGATACTGGGCAGGAATATCTTCCGACAATGACTTCCCGGCAGATATAAAGCAAAGCCTCTACACGTTCAACGGGAGCCTGTTACCCGGCAAAAGCCCCCGGAACATCGATAATTTTTACCGGTACTACGTACGTTCGCTAAAGAACAACGGATTCGATTTTCTCAAAATAGACAATCAGGCGTTCACCTTATCTCTCTATATGGGTGGGACAGAAGTTGTCCGGCAGGCTAAAGAATGCAATCTGGCACTGGAAAGGCAGACACACGACCAACAGGTAGGGCTGATGAACTGCATGGCACAAAACACTCTCAATACTGACCATACATTGTATAGCGGAGTAACCCGCGTCAGCATCGATTACAAAAAGTATGATGAAGACATGGCTAAATCCCATCTTTTCCAATCGTACACCAATACCCTGTTGCAAGGACAGACAGTGTGGCCGGATCATGACATGTTTCATTCCAGCGACACGATCTGCGGCAGCCTGATGGCACGATCGAAAGCCATCTCCGGCGGACCGGTTTATCTTTCGGATTCACCGAAAGAATTTGTCAGTGAAAACATCTTCCCACTGATTGACAACAACGGAAAGATATTCCGTCCGGCAGCACCTGCCATACCGACTCCCGAATCAATCCTTACCAACCCGTTACAGGATGGAAAGGCATATCGGGTATTTGCTCCCACGGGAGATGAAGCAGTAAGCATCATCTGCTACAATCTGAACACTTCTTCCAAATACCGGGAAGTGACAGCCGGAATTGCCAAAGAAGATTATCTGTTACGAGAAACCCTTACCGGAAAACCGGACATGACCTCCTCCGGACGGATACTCCTGTTCGACTGGAAGGCCCGGACAGCCACCGAACTGACTTCGGCATATCCCGTGAAACTTGAGGGATTTACAGACGAGCTGTTCCATTTATGCCCCATCCGCAACGGTTGGGCCGTAATCGGCATACAAGAGAAGTATCTGTCTCCCGCAACCGTAGAGATCCTCTCCTCCACACCGGACCAACTGACTCTCAATGTACTTTGCCCCGGAACCTTAAAAGTATGGGCAGAGACTTCCGGAGGACAGAAACTAAGAAGTATCCGGATCAAAACTCCCGGAGAAATAACCCTCAAAAAGTAATACTCTAAATATATATCACGATGAATAAAAAACTAATCATTCCCTTCGCACTGGCTCCATTGGCTGCCCCTGCTCTGCAAGCACAGAGCCAACAGTCCGACGGACGCATGGACACACGTCCCAACATCATCCTTTTCATGGTGGATGACATGGGGTGGCAGGATACCTCGCTACCTTTCTGGACACAAAAAACGCACTATAATGAAGTGTACGAAACCCCTAACATGGAACGTCTTGCCAAACAAGGCGTAATGTTCACGCAGGCCTATGCCAGCAGTATCAGTTCGCCTACCCGCTGCAGCCTGATTACGGGAACGAATGCCGCCCGTCACCGGGTGACAAACTGGACCTATCCCAAAGGTCAGCAAACAGACCGTCCGAGCGATGTATTCAATGTAGCGGACTGGAACGTTAACGGTGTTTGTCAGGTCCCCAACATCGACCATACTTTCCAGGCGACCTCGCTGGCAGAAATTCTGAAAGACAATGGCTACCATACGATTCATTGCGGAAAAGCACACTTCGGCGCAGTGAATACTCCGGGAGAGAGTCCTTATCACATGGGATTTGAAGTGAACATTGCCGGACATGCAGGAGGCGGACTGGCCAGTTATCTGGGTGAAAACAATTATGGAAACCGGACGGACGGAAAGCCGAATCCTTGGTTTGCCGTTCCGGGACTGGATAAATACTGGGGAACAGACACTTTTGTAAGTGAAGCACTGACTCTGGAAGCCATAAAAGCACTGAACCACGCCAAAGAATACAATCAGCCTTTCTTCCTTTACATGGCACACTACGCCATTCATGTTCCCATCGATAAAGACAAACGTTTCTACCAAAAATACATCGACAAAGGACTGACTCCTAAAGAAGCCGCTTACGCCGCCCTGATTGAGGGTATGGACAAGAGTTTAGGCGACCTGATGGACTGGTTGGATAAAAACGGAGAAGCAGACAATACCATCGTCATCTTTATGAGTGACAACGGAGGATTGTCCAGCGAACCGGGATGGCGTGACGGCAAATTACATACGCAAAACTCTCCACTCAACAGCGGCAAAGGTTCTGCTTACGAAGGCGGTGTGCGCGAACCGATGATCGTACGTTGGCCCGGTGTAGTGAAACCGGATACCAAATGTGACAAGTATCTGATTATCGAGGATTTCTATCCTTCCATTCTTGAGATGGCACAAGTGAAGCATTACAAAACTGTTCAGCCGATTGATGGTATCAGCTTTATCCCGCTATTAAAGCAGACAGGCGACCCTTCGAAAGGACGCAGCCTGTATTGGAACTTCCCGAACCATTGGGGTAACGACGGTCCGGGTATAGGCCCGACTTGTACGGTACGTAAAGGAGACTGGAAGTTGATTTATTATTATGAAAACGGTAAGAAAGAGCTGTTCAACATTCCTCAAGATATAGGTGAAAAGAATAATCTGGCAGCCCAGCATCCGGATATCGTAAAACACCTGTCAAAAGATCTGGGTAACTATCTGCGTAAAGTCGGCGGACAACGCCCATCGTTCAAAGCCACCGGAAAACCATGCCCCTGGCCGGACGAAATCAAATAACCGCGCGAATAGACGCAACTTTATAAAAGAGGAAAACTGAAGCCCCGTAGGACCTTCAGTTTTCCTCTTTACTTATTAAACAATAGACAAAACAGCTTCCGCCTTATCCACTATAAAATCAGGACAGAACGATTCAAGCTCCGTACGGGGGCGGAATCCCCACGTGACTCCACAGGAAGTAACCCCGCTATTGATAGCCGTCTGCATATCTACTCCCGAATCGCCGATATACAATACTTCTTCTTTCGGTACATCGGCTATCTGCAGGATATCATATACCACAGTGGGATCCGGCTTTACCTTCACACCTTCACGCTGGCCAAATACGGCAACAAACCGTATCCCGGGGAAATAATGTGCAATCAGTTTCTCGGTGGCTGCCTGATATTTGTTGGAAGCCACGGCCAATTTGTGGCCTTTATTCTGCAATGCTTCCAGTAATTCCGGAATTCCCGGGTAAGGACGACTCTCGTCAGCATTATGCCGATCGTAGTGCAAAAGAAATTCTTTACGGACACGGAGCACATTCTCTTCCGTCTTCTCTCCTTCGGGCAATGCACGCTCAAACAACTTATTGATACCGTTGCCCACCATAAAGTTATAGGAAGTAACTTCGTGAGTAGGGTATCCCAAAACTTGCAAAGCATGATTCGTACTATGTGCCAGATCGGCGATGGTATTCAATAAAGTACCATCCAAATCGAATATTATCAGTTTTTTCATCTCTTTATATCTCTATGTTTACGACAAAGATACGGATAATTCAGCGCTAACTTTACTGTCATCCCACCGACAAGCTTTATAATAATTGTTAACGGGAAGACGACAGTGACAAAAAAGGGATTGAATTTTGAGGGATAAGGCTCTTATACACGTATTTATTAGTAACTATCTATTTATTCTGATGCTTTAAAAACACATCTGTATGAAACAGCCGATAAGACAACGATTAGAATCATTGGACGCTTTAAGAGGACTGGACCTCTTTTTTCTGGTGGCATTAGGCCCCTTGTTAAGAACTTTAGTCAGAGCCATAGACTCTCCCCATCTGGATGGAGTAAACTGGTGCCTGCGACACGTCGACTGGATCGGCTTTTCCCCGTGGGATTTAATCATGCCCTTATTTCTTTTCATGTCCGGAATCTCTATCCCATTCGCTCTATCCCGATTCAAAGGGGAGGCAGACAAGAGTAAACTGATCTATCGGTTATGTAAGCGAGTACTGTTACTCTGGATTTTCGGCATGATGTGCCAAGGTAACCTATTGTCTTTTGATCCCGATCATCTGTATCTGTATACAAACACTCTGCAATCCATCGCTACGGGATATATTGCTGCTGCCTTATTGTTTCTCTATACCGGCAGAAAAACTCAAATCGTTCTCTGCGTTGCATTGCTACTCATTTATTGGGCTGCCATGAAGTTCATCAGCATCGATGGCTACGGAGGTGGCAATTATACTCCCGAAGGTAATCTGGCAGAATGGATCGACCGGACTGTATTGGGACGTTTCCGGGACGGAGCTTCCGTAGAAAACGGAACCATCATTTTTGCTGAAGGTTACTATTATACATGGATACTGAGCAGCCTGAATTTTATAGTCACTGTAATGACCGGATTGTTTGCCGGTTACATTGCCAAAGATGCAACAGAAGGTAAACATAAGCTTCGGTTGTACTTTGGCATCGGTGCAGGCATGGTTCTCGCAGGCTGGACATGGGGACTCGTATTTCCAGTTATCAAAACCATATGGACCAGTTCGATGGTACTGGTCAGCAGTGGTTATTGCTTCCTGCTGATGGGACTGTTTTATTACTGGATCGATTATAAACAACACCGCTCTCACCTGACGCTGCTGAAAGTATATGGAATGAACTCTATCCTCGCCTACTTGCTGGATTGCATCTTCGATTTCCGATGCATAGGAAATTCACTGTTTTATGGGCTCGAACCTTATATGGGTGCCTACTATCCTGTATTAATTTCTTTAGTCAGCATATCTATCGTATATGTCATCTTATGGCTGCTCTACCAACGCTCCATCTTTTTGAGAGTATAGAGAACTAAGGACAATAACTTCGTTGACAGGCCGACACCGCTATCATAATATTTGTTAACAGGGATACGGAATCAGTCCGGAAAACTTCTTTTTCAAAGAAAATATTTTAAGTTTGTGAAATAGCACCCCAAAGGGAAGAATATGAACTTAAAAAAAGAAAGGAGATGCCTATGGGATCAAAGAAAACTGACTTAATGCGTATTTCATATTTTGTAGTCATCGTGATACTGGTATGCCTGATAGGTAACCTCAAAGATCTTTGGCTGCAATCGTGGACCGACCTGATCATCTATCTGATAGTTCTGTTTGCCGCCGCCGAATGTTTGTTCAGTACGTTCGCACGTATCCGTGCCGCCGGAGAGCGGAAACAACCCCGTTGGCTGACTTCTGTCTCCTTGCTGATTTACGGAATCTTTTTCTTCGGAACTCTATTTTTTATCGGAGATTTCTTAATAAACAAGTTATGATAAAAAACAATCTATTCAAAGGAATGTGCCTGTTATGGTTACTGCTGGCGGCAACCCCTGTATTGCAAGCACAGGATCGTATGCAACAGGCATCCGAACTGCTCGACCGACTGATTGCAGGTAAAGGAGACAGTGTGTATGTGCATCTGGACGATAACATCCGGAAAATGCTTTCCGTTGAAATGCTGAACGGACTATTCAAGCAATTGGAACAACAAGTAGGTAAGTACCAGTCGCACGGAGAGTGGAAAAACGAACAAATAAACGGTATGACTATTTATTACTGCGACGCTAAATTCGAACGTATTCCACTACGTTTTCTCACAGCATTCAATCCGGACGGAAAGGTGAATACCATTCGTTTCGTACCTGTTCCGGCTACAAATGCCACTCCCCCGACAGCATCGGTACAAGATAAAATAAAAGAAACAGACATACAAATTTGTACGGGAAGCTTTAAGCTTCCCGGCACACTGACTCTTCCTAAAAACGGCAAAAACCTGCCGGTAGTCATTTTAGTACATGGCTCGGGTCCCAACGACCGCGACGAAACGGTAGGAGTCAACAAACCTTTCCGGGACTTAGCGTACGGATTGGCCGAGCGCGGAATAGCCGTGATCCGTTACGATAAGCGCACCAAAGTGTATGGAGCCGATAGCGCGCCTGCGGGCAAAGAAATTACTTTCGATGAAGAATCAGTAGATGACGCCCTTTCGGCAGTAAAGCTTGCCGAATCAATACCGACTATAGATCCCAGACGAATTTACATCCTCGGACATAGTCTGGGGGGAACTCTGGCTCCCCGCATCGCCCAATGTAGCGATAAAACTCCGGCAGGAATTATTTTACTCGCAGGCGCCGCCCGTCCGCTTGAAGATCTGTTCATAAGTCAAGTAAAATATCTCGCCTCTGCACTCCCATCCACAAACGATATTCAAAAAGACATAGCTCAGTTACAAAAACAAGTGGACAATGTGAAAAAGCTGGATACAGATACGTTCGATATCACCATTCCTTTACCCATGAATCTTCCACACGCTTACTGGGCATTTGCCAATCAATATAAGCCTTTGGAAGTAGTTCACAAACTGGCTCTCCCCATACTCGTCCTTCAAGGCGAACGTGATTACCAGGTCACCATGCATGATTTCGATTTATGGCACACCGCTCTGGCAGGGAATCCCAAGGCAATGTTTAAAACCTATCCCCGACTCAATCATTTATTCCAGGAAGGAGAAGGTAAGTCAGTCCCCCTTGAATACAGCCGTCCCGCCCCTATTCCCGCTTATGTAATGGATGACATCGCAGCTTTCATCAACCACCCCCCAAAACGATAGTTACCGGATTCCTCTGTATCACCCGCATATCACGCACATACAGTGGCTAATCAGGAATAGGGGAATGAATAATCATCTCACCATTCTTTCAGAAACAGATGATAGTAGAAACAAGGATGTTTCGTTTATCCGTATAAGTACCTCTATGCCTCATTCTTGCAGGACAACCCTCCAATCATTTTAAACCGGATTCAGAGCCCCCGGTGCAACATTGCAACACAAAACCGGTGTCCGTTAGCAAAGCCTTAATATCATTGTGACTTTGACAAGTATCGTCTATAATTTCAAGCGGATAAATCAGAGTACAGAAAAACGAAGGAACGTATTATCCCTCTCGATATCAACAATTTCAAGACCTTCATTCTTTAGTAAGCAAAAGGTTTGATTTAACATTATGTTAAAACAAGTCTTTTGTCTGCAAAGAACAAGCCTTTTAAATGCAAAACACTTGTTCTATGCAAACAGGAAGAAAACATTTTTGAAATAGCATTAACAATGTTAACAAAAGAAGATACCACATTATAAGCCATCCCACCATCCGCAAGTTTATCGGTCCGCCTCTCTTTCCGCCCTTACCTATTAAATTTCCAATCAAAAAGATGCTCCTTCCGCTTTCTTTTACTAAATTTGCATTTAAATTTGCCCGAATCATGAAGAATGAACCAACATATAGCTTGCTAAACACTATCAATTACCCCGAAGACCTGCGCCAACTCAGTGTAGATCAGCTGCCGGAGGTATGCGATGAATTGAGGCAAGACATCATCAAGGAACTATCGTGCAACCCGGGACACTTCGCGGCCAGCCTCGGTGTAGTGGAACTGACCGTAGCACTGCATTATGTGTACAATACTCCTTACGACCGTATTGTATGGGATGTAGGTCATCAGGCTTATGGACATAAAATACTGACCGGACGACGGGAAGCCTTCTCTACCAACCGTAAACTGGGCGGAATCCGCCCTTTTCCCTCACCCGAAGAAAGTGAATATGATACATTCACTTGCGGACATGCCTCCAACTCCATCTCGGCAGCGCTCGGCATGGCAGTGGCAGCTGAACGAAAGGGAGAACGGGACCGCCATGTAGTAGCGGTAATCGGCGACGGATCCATGAGCGGCGGACTGGCTTTCGAAGGTCTGAACAATGCTTCGTCTACCGCAAACAATCTGCTGATTATACTCAACGATAACGATATGGCCATCGACCGCAGTGTAGGTGGCATGAAACAATACTTATTTAACCTCACTACCTCGAACCGCTACAATCAGTTGCGTTTCAAGACATCACGGTTGTTGTTTAAAATGGGTCTGCTCAACGAAGAGCGACGGAAAGCCCTGATACGGCTGGGCAACAGCCTGAAGTCACTGGCAGCCCAGCAACAGAACATTTTCGAGGGAATGAATATCCGTTACTTCGGCCCTATCGACGGGCACGACGTAAAGAACATAGCCCGCATCCTGCATGACATCAAAGATATGCAGGGACCCAAAATCCTGCATCTACACACCATCAAAGGAAAAGGATTCGGTCCGGCAGAGAAACAGGCCACCATATGGCATGCTCCGGGTAAATTTGACCCTGTAACGGGAAAACGGATTGTAGCCAATACAGACGGAATGCCACCGCTTTTCCAGGATGTGTTCGGTCATACACTGGCGGAACTTGCAGAAAAGAATAAACTGATTATGGGGGTTACTCCCGCCATGCCAAGCGGTTGCTCAATGAACATACTGATGGACCGCATGCCGGACCACGCTTTCGACGTAGGCATCGCCGAAGGACATGCCGTAACTTTCTCAGGAGGTATGGCCAAAGACGGCCTGTTACCTTTCTGCAACATCTATTCATCGTTCATGCAACGGGCATACGATAATATCATTCACGACGTAGCGATACAAAAACTGAACGTAGTGTTCTGCCTCGACCGCGCCGGACTGGTAGGTGAAGACGGACCGACACACCACGGTGTGTTCGATATGGCCTATCTGCGCCCTATACCCAACCTAACCATCTCGTCACCAATGGACGAGCACGAGTTACGCCGCCTGATGTATACCGCCCAATTGCCCGACAAAGGACCTTTCGCCATCCGCTACCCTCGTGGACGGGGTTCACTCGTAGATTGGGAATGCCCGCTGGAAGAGATTCCCGTAGGAAAAGGACGCAAACTGAAGGACGGAGATGATCTGGCGGTAATCACGATTGGTCCTATCGGCAAGTTGGCTGCCCGTGCCATCGAACGTGCCGAAGCCGAAACAGGTATTTCTGTGGCACATTATGACCTGCGTTTCCTTAAGCCGCTCGATGAAGAGTTACTGCACGAAGTAGGTAAAAAGTTCCGCCACGTCATAACAGTGGAAGACGGCATTATAAAAGGCGGTATGGGATGTGCCGTACTGGAGTTCATGGCCGACAACGGATATTATCCCGAAATCAGGCGTATCGGTGTACCGGACAAGTTTATTGAACACGGATCGGTACAGCAACTCTATCACTTGTGCGGGATGGATGAAGAAGGCATTTACAAGGCAATTACTAAAAACGAATTACGGATGGACGCTCCTGTGGAAAGTTGCATGACTGCCCATTCTTAATCTCCGAGAATACGCAATAGAACCGCAATTTGCAATCAAAATGAAGATAATTATTGCTGGTGCCGGAGCTGTAGGCACACACTTGGCTAAATTACTCTCACGCGAGAAACAGGATATTATCCTGATGGATGACGACGAAGAAAAACTAAGCACACTCAGTTCGAACTTTGACCTGATGACTGTCACGGCCTCTCCTTCATCCATCTCCGGCCTGAAAGAGGTAGGCATCAAAGAGGCAGATCTCTTTATAGCCGTCACCCCCGACGAGAGCCGGAACATGACAGCATGTATGCTTGCCACCAATCTGGGAGCCGAAAAGACAGTAGCCCGCATCGACAACTACGAGTACTTGTTGCCGAAGAACAAAGAGTTTTTCCAGAAATTGGGCGTCGACTCACTGATTTACCCGGAGATGCTGGCTGCCAAGGAGATCGTATCGTCCATGCGCATGAGTTGGGTACGCCAATGGTGGGAATTCTGCGGAGGCTCACTGATCCTGATCGGTACAAAGATGCGTGAAAAAGCGGAGATACTGGACGTTACACTGGCCGAGCTGGGTGCACCGGACATCCCCTACCACGTGGTAGCCATCAAACGAGGTACTGAAACCATCATTCCCCGGGGAGACGATACCATCAAGTTACACGATATCGTTTACTTCACCACAACCCGGAAATACATCCCTTACATCCGGAAAATAGCCGGAAAGGAAGAATATGCCGATGTACGCAACGTCATGATCATGGGTGGCAGCCGCATTGCCGTCCGTACGGCGCAGTATGTACCGGATTACATGCAAGTGAAAATCGTAGATAATGATATTAACCGTTGCAATCGCCTGACGGAATTACTGGATGACAAGACAATGATCATCAACGGAGACGGACGGGACATGGACTTGCTCATCGAAGAAGGGCTAAAGAATACGGAAGCTTTCGTAGCCTTGACCGGCAACTCGGAAACCAACATCCTGGCCTGCCTTGCCGCCAAACGCATGGGAGTGAGCAAAACTGTGGCCGAAGTCGAAAATATCGACTACATCGGTATGGCCGAAAGTCTGGATATCGGTACGGTAATCAACAAGAAAATGATTGCTGCCAGCCACATCTACCAGATGATGCTGGATGCGGACGTGTCGAACGTGAAATGCCTGACCTTTGCCAATGCGGACGTAGCGGAATTCACTGTACCCGAAAACGCAAAAATCACCAAAAACAAAGTGAAAGACCTGGGACTGCCCAAGGGGACTACCATCGGCGGCCTGATCCGCAATGGTGAAGGTGTACTGGTTACGGGCGACACCCTTATCCAGGCAGGCGACCACGTCGTCGTATTCTGCCTGAGCATGATGATCAAGAAGATAGAAAAGTACTTTAATTGATGGTATGATAAACTCCAAAATGATATACCGCATTACAGGTTTTCTCTTGCTGATAGAGACCGCCCTGTTACTCTGCTGTGCGGGCGTTTCGCTGATTTACGGTGAAGACGACCTGAACAGTTTCCTATTGTCGGCGGGATTGACCACTCTGGTCGGTATCCTCCTGCTTGCCGTCGGAAAAGGAGCTGAAAAACAACTCAACCGACGCGACGGATATGTCATTGTCAGTGTGGCATGGGTCGTATTCTCCCTCTTCGGAATGCTCCCGTTCTACCTTAGCCATTACATACCAAGCATTACCAACGCCTTCTTTGAGACAATGTCAGGATTCAGCAGTACCGGAGCCACCATTCTTGACGACATAGAGGCACTGCCCCACGGACTCCTTTTCTGGCGAAGCATGACACAATGGATAGGCGGACTGGGTATTGTCTTTTTTACCATTGCCGTACTGCCCATTTTCGGAGTGAGCGGCGTACAGCTTTTCGCAGCCGAATCGAGCGGACCGACTTACGATAAAGTGCACCCCCGTATCGGCGTGACGGCCAAATGGATATGGACGATTTATGCCGGACTGACAGCCATCGAAGTAATTCTGTTGTTATTCGGCGGCATGGGATTGTTTGACAGTATCTGCCATTCGTTCGCCACCACAGGTACAGGAGGCTATTCCACTAAACAAGACAGCATAGCTTACTACAACTCACCTTATATAGAATATGTAATAGGCATTTTTATGTTCCTGTCCGGAATCAACTTTACGCTGCTTCTATTATTATTTACCGGCAAGCTGAAGAAGGTATCCCAGAATGCCGAGCTGAAATGGTACGTCATGTCAGTGATTATCTTTACCGGATTCATCGCAGCGGTACTTTACCGTACTACTTCAATGGGCGCAGAAGGATCATTCCGTAAAGCTTTCTTCCAGGTAGCTTCGCTCCATACTTCCACCGGATTTGTAACGGCCGACTATATGCAATGGGTACCTGTACTCTGGGGAACCCTGACTGTCATTATGCTGATAGGTGCCTGTGCCGGAAGTACCACAGGTGGTATGAAATGCATCCGGATGGTGATTCTCACCAAGGTATCACGGAATGAGTTTAAACACATCGTACATCCGAATGCAGTGCTCCCGGTCCGGGTGAACAAACAGGTCATCTCCCCTTCCATACTCTCGACGGTACTGGCCTTCTCGTTTCTATATGCCGTTATCATCATCATCAGTGTACTATTGATGATGGCAATGGGAGTAGGCTTTACCGAATCCATCGGTACGGTGATCTCGAGTATCGGCAATATGGGCCCCGGACTGGGTAGCTGCGGCCCCGCTTATTCATGGAACGGACTTCCCGAACTGGCAAAATGGTTGTTGTCATTCCTCATGTTGCTGGGACGTCTCGAGCTGTTTACCGTACTGCTTTTATTCAGTTCAGATTTTTGGAAAAGGAATTAGAAACAAGAGGATAACCTCATTTGTTGTATAATATAGAACAATATATGATTTATTAAAAAACCTTTTTTGTCACATGGAGTTTGCAAAAGAGATAAAATTAAATTCTATATTTGCAACCGTTTAAGGAATAGAAATGAAACAAAGCTTAAAATATTATATACTGATAGCGCTTGCCGTGCTGCTTCATTCGGTAACGATGAAGGCGGCAAATACCTCTTATATAATAGAAGATCCGGATCAGGACGAATGTTTTATTTCACAAGCCGCTCCTGCAAACCGGAACATTCTGGAGCGATTCCATTTTTATTGTACCATCATGCCCTGCGAAATGGGTCATGCAGATATTTCTCATGTACCAACGGATAAAAGCTTTATCCGTCCCGAAACGGTTTTCCATAAATACAGAATGAGAAATAATCCCTTATCAGATCATTCAATCTATTCACATACATACAATCCGTTGGATCCACTGACCTACTATGTCTACGGATTAAGGAAAATCATTATTTAGGAAAGCTACAAGCTACGAACAGCGATGCCATTTGTGAACAGATCCACTTGTGTCCTGTAGCTATCAACCCTTTTTCAATCAGTTGTCACTCAGAGGTGTGACGATTTATTGCATCTTTCAGATTATTCAATCTAAACATACTATTGGATTATGAATTTTACATTGTTAGTTGTCGTTCTGCTGACCGCAATTGCCTTTGTCGGTGTGGTGATAGCCCTTTCAAACGCTATCTCACCACGATCGTATAATGCGCAAAAGTTCGAAGCGTATGAATGTGGTATCCCTACACGCGGTAAATCATGGATGCAGTTCCGCGTAGGTTACTACCTGTTTGCTATCCTGTTTCTGATGTTCGACGTCGAAACGGTATTCCTGTTTCCCTGGGCAGTGATTGCCCGCGATCTGGGACCCCAAGGATTAATTAGTATTCTCTTCTTTTTAGTTGTGTTGGTTCTGGGTCTTGCCTATGCCTGGAAGAAAGGAGCACTGGAATGGAAATAATGAAAAAGCCCAAAATAAAGTCTATCCCTTATGAAGACTTCATCGATAACGAATCGTTGGAAAAGATGGTCAAAGAACTCAATGAAGGCGGAGCCAACGTCTTCGTGGGAGTGCTTGACGATCTTATCAACTGGGGACGCAGCAACTCGCTGTGGCCGCTTACTTTCGCAACCAGCTGTTGCGGTATCGAATTCATGGCACTGGGTGCCGCGCGTTATGACATGGCCCGCTTCGGGTTTGAAGTAGCCCGTGCCAGCCCGCGACAGGCCGACATGATTATGGTATGCGGAACCATCACCAATAAAATGGCCCCGGTACTGAAGCGTCTGTATGATCAGATGGCAGATCCCAAATATGTGATTGCCGTAGGAGGATGTGCAGTGAGCGGCGGTCCGTTCCGCAAGTCCTATCATGTGGTAAACGGAGTAGACAAGATTCTTCCGGTCGATGTATACATTCCCGGATGTCCGCCCCGTCCCGAAGCATTCTATTACGGCATGATGCAACTGCAACGCAAAGTGAAGATAGAAAAATTCTTCGGAGGAGTAAACCGAAAAGAGAAGAAACCTGAGAAGGAATAAACCCAGATGCATCACAGATTCGCATTAATCATTAAAATATGGAAGAAATAAAATACATAGAACCCGCAGCACTACACGACGAGATGCTGCGTCTGCGTAACGAAAAGCAGATGGACTTTCTCGAAAGCCTGACAGGCATGGACTGGGGAGTGGCAGAGGAAGGCGACGCACCGAACGTAACCCGGGGACTTGGAGTAGTCTACCATCTGGAATCGACCGTAACCGGCGAACGCATCGCTGTAAAAACATCCACAGATAACCGCGAAACTCCGGAAATCCCTTCCGTCAGTGACATCTGGAAAGCGGCCGACTTCAACGAACGTGAAGTATTCGACTATTATGGCATTGTATTCATCGGACATCCCGACATGAGGCGCCTTTATCTGCGTAACGACTGGGTAGGATATCCGATGCGTAAAGATAATAATCCGGAAAAGGATAACCCGTTGCGTATGGATAATGAAGAGACCTATGACACCACGCAGGAAATAGAACTGAACCCGGACGGAACTTACCAAACCCAGGAGAATGTCATCTTTGATGACCGTGAATATGTAGTCAATATCGGACCACAACACCCGGCCACCCACGGAGTAATGCGTTTCCGCGTATCGCTTGAAGGCGAAACCATCAGGAAACTCGATGCCAACTGCGGCTACATCCACCGGGGAATCGAGAAGATGAACGAAAGCCTCACCTATCCGCAAACCCTTGCACTGACCGACCGGCTCGATTATTTAGGAGCACACCAAAACCGCCATGCCCTTTGCATGTGCATCGAAAAGGCAATGGGAATCGAAGTCAGCGAACGTGTGAAGTACATCCGTACCATTATGGACGAACTTCAGCGTATCGACTCCCACCTGCTGTTCTATTCGTGCCTCGCGATGGACTTGGGAGCACTGACCGCTTTCTTCTACGGTTTCCGTGACCGTGAGATGATTCTGGACATGTTCGAAGAGACCTGTGGCGGACGTCTGATTATGAACTATAATACTATTGGTGGGGTACAAGCGGATCTACACCCGAACTTCATCCCGAGAGTGAAAAAATTCATCCCCTACATGCGTGGCATCATTCACGAATATCACGACGTATTTACCGGCAACGTCATTGCCCGGCAGCGCCTGAAAGGTGTAGGCGTACTGAGCCGCGAAGATGCTATTTCCTTCGGATGCACCGGTGGTACAGGCCGTGCCAGCGGATGGGCATGCGATGTGCGCAAACGTATGCCTTATGGTGTATATGACAAAGTAGATTTTAAAGAGATCGTTTACACCGAAGGTGACTCTTTTGCCCGCTACATGGTACGTATGGATGAAATTATGGAAAGTCTGAACATCATCGAACAGTTGATAGACAACATTCCGGAAGGACCGATACAGGAGAAGATGAAACCTATCATCCGGGTGCCGGAGGGAAGTTACTACACTGCTGTCGAAGGCAGCCGAGGTGAATTCGGGGTATTCCTCGAGAGCCACGGAGACAAGACCCCCTACCGCCTGCATTACCGTTCGACGGGACTGCCGTTGGTTTCGGCTGTCGATACCATCTGCCGGGGAGCCAAGATTGCCGACCTGATCGCCATTGGCGGAACGCTGGACTATGTGGTGCCGGATATCGACAGATAAGTAAATAGTAAATCGTCTAATCGTAAATATAGCATATGTTTGACTTTAGTATAATAACAAGCTGGATACACCAGACTCTGACCTCCGTCATGCCGGAGGGGCTGGCTGTATTCATTGAATGTGTCGTAATCGGGGTGTGCATTGTGGCCCTGTATGCCATACTTGCCATTCTCCTTATTTATATGGAGCGTAAGGTATGCGGTTTCTTCCAGTGCCGTCTGGGACCGAACCGTGTAGGAAAGTGGGGAAGCATCCAGGTGCTCTGTGACGTGCTTAAGATGATGACCAAAGAAATCATCGAGCTGAAACACTCGGATAAATTCCTCTATAACCTGGCTCCGTTCATGGTGATTATCGCTTCGTTTCTCACCTTCTCCTGCCTGCCCATCAGCAAGGGGCTGGAAGTGCTGGACTTCAACGTGGGTGTATTCTTCCTGTTGGCGGCTTCGAGCATCGGTGTGGTAGGTATCCTGCTGGCCGGATGGGGCTCGAACAACAAGTTCTCACTGATCGGTGCCATGCGAAGCGGTGCACAGATCATCAGTTACGAACTGTCCGTGGGACTCAGTATCCTGACGATGGTGGTACTGATGGGTACCATGCAGTTCTCCGAAATCGTAGAGAACCAGGCCAACGGATGGTTTATATTCAAGGGACACATCCCGGCGGTGATCGCCTTCATTATCTACCTGATAGCCGGAAACGCAGAATGTAACCGTGGCCCGTTCGACCTTCCCGAAGCGGAAAGTGAGTTGACAGCGGGCTACCATACCGAATATTCGGGTATGCACTTCGGATTCTTCTACCTGGCCGAGTACCTGAATATGTTTATCGTAGCCGCCGTAGCTGCCACTATCTTCCTCGGAGGCTGGATGCCGTTGCATATCGTCGGTCTGGACGGATTCAATGCCGTAATGGATTACATCCCGGGCTTCATCTGGTTCTTTGGCAAGGCGTTCTTCGTGGTATTCCTGCTGATGTGGATCAAGTGGACTTTTCCACGTCTGCGCATTGATCAGATATTGAATCTGGAATGGAAATATTTAGTGCCCATTTCGATGGTCAATCTGGTAATCATGGTATTAATCGTAGTCTTCGGACTGCACTTCTAACCCGGAGGACTGAAAAATGAAGAATGAAGAATATACATATTTAGGTGGCCTGATGCAAGGCATCGGCTCTCTGCTGACGGGTATGAAAACCACCATCAAGGTGTATTTCCGGAAGAAAGTAACCGAACAATACCCGGAAAACCGTGCAGAACTCAAGATGTTCGACCGTTTCCGCGGTACATTGACCATGCCTCACAACGAAAACAATGAGCATCGCTGCGTAGCCTGCGGACTGTGCCAGATGGCATGTCCGAACGATACCATCAAAGTGACCAGTGAGACCGTTGAAACGGAAGAGGGTAAAAAGAAGAAAATACTGGCAAAGTATGAGTACGACCTCGGCTCGTGTATCTTCTGCCAGCTATGTGTCAATGCCTGCCCGCACGACGCAATCACCTTCGACCAGGTATTTGAGCATGCCGTATTCGACCGGAGCAAGCTCATCCTGCAGCTCAATCACGAAGGCAGTAAAGTAATCGAAAAGAAAAAAGAATAAAAGAATATGGGACTTACACTTGAAACAGTAGTATTCTACTTTCTGGCAGTGTTCATCATTGCCATGTCCATACTGACGGTGACTACACAACGCATCGTACGTTCGGCCACCTATCTGCTGTTTGTGCTTTTCGGCACAGCAGGCATCTACTTTCTGTTGGGGTATACTTTCCTCGGATCGGTACAGATCATGGTCTATGCCGGAGGTATTGTGGTGCTCTACGTATTCTCCATCCTGCTGACGAGTGGAGAAGGCGACCGGGCGGCTCACCTGAAACGGAGTAAATTCCTGGCGGGACTCGCCACGACCATAGTAGGCGCGGCACTGGTGCTCTTTATCACACTGACCCACAAATTCGTACCGACAAGCGATCCGGAACCGGTAGAAATCAGTATCAAGACCATCGGGCATGCACTGCTAAGCAGCGGCAAATATGGATATGTATTGCCTTTCGAAGCAGTCAGCATACTGTTGCTGGCTTGTATCGTAGGCGGATTATTAATTGCACGTAAAAGATAGAAAGATATGATGATACACATGGAATATTATCTGGTGGTCTCTACCATCATGATGTTTGCAGGAATATACGGGTTCTTCACCCGGCGCAACACACTTGCAATCCTGATCTCTGTGGAACTGATGCTGAATGCGACCGATATCAACTTTGCCGTATTCAACCGTTTCCTTTTCCCCGGAGAGCTGGAAGGATATTTCTTTGCCCTGTTCTCCATCGCCATCTCGGCTGCGGAAACGGCTATCGCCATTGCCATCATGATTAATATTTACCGCAATATACGCAGTATACAGGTAAAGAATCTCGATGAATTAAAATGGTAGGCAGAGCATACCTCCTGCAGTATAAACATAGTATAATATACAACAACAGATAGATTATGGAATATACAATTCTGATCCTTCTTCTCCCCTTCCTCTCCTTCCTGACAACAGGAATAGGAGGCAAGTGGATGAGCCACCGGACAGCGGGCACCATTGGCACGCTGGTATTGGCAGCGGTGACCGTACTTTCGTACATCACGGCCATACAATACTTTTCGGCTCCCCGCCTGGCGGACGGAACGTTCGCCACGCTCATTCCTTATAACTTCGAATGGCTTCCGTTTACGGAGACACTGACATTCAACCTGGGCATCCTGCTCGACCCTATTTCGGTAATGATGCTGATCGTGATCTCCACTGTCAGCCTGATGGTACATATCTACTCCTTCGGTTATATGAAAGGTGAACGAGGATTCCAGCGATACTACGCATTCCTGTCCTTGTTCACCATGTCGATGCTCGGACTGGTAGTGGCAACCAATATCTTCCAGATGTATTTGTTCTGGGAACTGGTAGGTGTATCTTCTTACCTGCTGATAGGCTTCTACTATACCCGCCCGGCAGCCATTGCCGCCAGCAAAAAGGCGTTCATCGTAACCCGCTTCGCCGACCTGGGATTCCTGATCGGTATCCTGCTATACGGATATTACGGAGGTACATTCGGCTTCACTCCCGACACAGTTTCGATGTTGAGCGGTGGCGCCAGCATGTTACCTCTGGCCCTCGGACTGATGTTTGTCGGCGGTGCCGGCAAGAGTGCCATGTTCCCGCTGCACATCTGGTTACCGGATGCCATGGAAGGTCCGACTCCTGTCAGTGCATTGATTCATGCCGCTACCATGGTGGTAGCCGGTGTCTATCTGGTGGCACGCATGTTCCCGCTCTTCATCGAATATGCACCGGACGTACTGCACCTGATCGGATGGGTGGGCGCTTTCACTGCGTTTTATGCAGCCAGCGTGGCTTGCGTACAGAGTGATATCAAGCGTGTACTTGCTTTTTCCACCATCTCACAAATCGGCTTTATGATTGTGGCATTAGGTGTCTGCACCTCTTCCGACCCGCATCACGGAGGACTGGGCTATATGGCCGGCATGTTCCATCTTTTCACACATGCCATGTTCAAGGCATTGCTCTTCCTGGGTGCCGGCAGCATCATTCATGCCGTACATTCCAACGAGATGTCCGCCATGGGCGGACTCCGTAAGTACATGCCGATTACGCATATCACCTTCCTGATAGCCTGTCTTGCCATCGCGGGTATTCCTCCGTTCTCAGGTTTCTTCTCTAAAGATGAAATTCTGGCAGCTTGCTTCCAGTACAGCCCTGTGATGGGTTGGGTGATGACAATCATCGCGGCTATGACTGCCTTCTATATGTTCCGTCTCTACTACGGCATTTTCTGGGCCGGTGTAACGCCCGGGCAAAAGTCGGCAAGCAATGGAGTAAGTGACGCACACACTCCACACGAGTCTCCCCTCACCATGACTGTTCCGTTAATCTTCCTGGCTGCCGTTACTTGTGTGGCCGGTTTCATTCCTTTCGGACATTTCATCAGTGCCAACGGTGAATCGTATACCATTCATCTGGAAACTTCAGTGGCCGTCACCAGCGTAGTGATTGCCGTGGGCTCCATCGTTCTGGCCACTTGCATGTACCTGCGTCCGCAACAGCCATTGGCAGATAAACTTGCCAAACGGTTCGCCGGACTGCACCGGGCAGCCTACCACCGTTTCTATATCGACGAAGTATATCAGTTCATCACGCACCGCATCATCTTCCGTTGCATCTCTACGCCGATCGCTTGGTTCGACCGCCATGTAGTAGACGGATTCTTCAACTTCATAGCTTGGGGAACCCACGCCACAAGCGACGAGATACGGGGACTGCAAAGCGGACGTGTACAGCAATACGCTTACGTATTCTTGCTTGGAGCATTGATACTGATCTTAATATTAATCTTATAAAGCACAAAAGATATGAACTTTTTATCCTTATTCGTACTCATTCCTCTGCTGATGCTTGGCGGGTTATACCTTGCCAAAGGCATTAAAGCCATCCGTGGAGTGATGGTAGCGGGAAGTACAGCGTTGCTTATCCTGAGTATTGTGCTGACGTTCCTTTATTTAGGCGAGCGCCAGGCAGGAGCCACAGCCGAAATGCTGTTCCGTGCCGACACAGTATGGTATGCTCCCCTCCACATATCCTATTCAGTAGGAGTCGACGGAATATCGGTAGCCATGCTGCTGCTTAGTGCCGTCATTGTTTTCACCGGTACCTTCGCTTCCTGGAAGCTGCAACCGCTGACCAAAGAATACTTCCTGTGGTTCACACTCCTGTCGATGGGAGTATTCGGATTCTTCATCTCCATTGATCTGTTCACCATGTTCATGTTCTACGAAATCGCGTTGATCCCGATGTATCTGCTGATCGGTGTATGGGGCTCGGGACGCAAGGAATACGCAGCCATGAAGCTGACCCTGATGTTGATGGGTGGTTCGGCTTTCTTGCTGATCGGTATTCTGGGCATATTCTTCGGTGCCGGCGGGACGACAATGAACATCCTCGAAATAGCCCGGCTGCACAACATCCCGTTCGCACAACAGTGCATCTGGTTCCCGCTCACCTTCCTGGGATTCGGCGTACTGGGCGCACTCTTTCCTTTCCACACATGGAGCCCCGACGGTCATGCCTCGGCACCGACTGCCGTCTCCATGCTGCATGCCGGCGTACTGATGAAACTGGGAGGTTACGGATGTTTCCGCATCGCCATGTACCTGATGCCGGAAGCTGCCAACGAACTGGGCTGGATCTTCCTGATCCTGACAGGTATATCGGTTGTATACGGTGCCTTCAGCGCTTGTGTGCAAACCGACCTGAAGTATATTAATGCCTACTCGTCAGTGAGCCACTGTGGTCTGGTGCTCTTCGCTATCCTGATGATGAACCAGACAGCCGCCACCGGTGCAGTGCTCCAGATGCTCAGCCACGGGTTAATGACAGCATTGTTCTTCGCCCTCATCGGTATGATATACGGACGTACACATACCCGCGACGTACGCGAGTTGAACGGACTGATGAAAGTGATGCCGTTCCTCAGTGTCTGCTATGTAATTGCCGGACTTGCCAACCTGGGACTTCCGGGACTCAGCGGCTTCGTAGCCGAGATGACCATCTTTGTCGGTTCATTCCAGAACTTCGATGTGTTCCACCGCACACTGACCATTATCGCTTGTTCATCCATTGTCATTACTGCGGTCTATATCCTCCGGCTGGTAGGCAAGATTCTGTATGGGACTTGTACCAACAAGCATCACCTGGCACTGACAGACGCAACCTGGGATGAACGCTTCGCCGTTATCTGTCTCATTATTTGTGTTGCCGGACTGGGTATGGCTCCTTTCTGGGTAAGCCACATGATCGGCGAAAGTGTATTGCCCGTTGTTTCACACTTAATACCATAAAAAGAAGATGGACTATTCACAATTTCTATATATGAAAGAGGAGCTATCGCTGATAGCGGTTATCCTCATCCTGTTTGTGGTCGACCTGTTTACCTGCCCGGACCATAAAGGCACGGCTCCCAAACTACCTACCAGGTCGCTTACCTTGCCGGCTGTCATCCTGCTGACCATCCACACCGTAATCAACCTCTTCCCCGGAGCTCCGGCGGAGGCTTTCGGCGGAATGTATCAGTATGCACCGATGCAAACCATCATCAAAGCAGTGCTCAACGTAGGTACTCTCATCGTGATACTGATGGCCCACGAATGGCTGAAGCGTGAAGACACCAGCATCAAGCAGGGAGAGTTTTATGTCCTGACACTCTCCACCCTATTAGGTATGTATTTCATGATCTCTGCCGGACACTTCCTGATGTTCTTCATCGGGCTGGAAATGGCGAGTATCCCTATGGCCGCACTGGTGGCATTCGACAAATACCGCCACCACTCCGCAGAAGCAGGTGCCAAGTATATCCTGACAGCTCTGTTCTCAAGTGCCTTGCTGCTGTTCGGTCTTTCGATGATTTACGGAACGTCAGGCACTCTCTACTTCGATGACCTGCCCGAACACATTACAGGTAACATGCTTCAGGTCATGGCTTTCGTATTCTTCTTTGCCGGCATGGGATTCAAGATCTCCCTGGTTCCCTTCCATCTCTGGACCGCCGACGTATACGAAGGTGCACCCACGGCCGTGACCTCCTATTTAAGTGTGATCTCCAAAGGATCGGCAGCTTTCGTGCTGATGACCATCCTGACGAAAGTATTTGCACCGATGACGGCACAATGGCAGGAAGTACTGTTCTGGGTAACTATTGCCTCAATCACCATTGCCAATCTCTTTGCCATCCGCCAGCAGAACCTAAAACGTTTCATGGCATTCTCAGCCATCTCTCAGGCCGGATACATCATGCTGGGTGTCATAGGTGGCAGTGCGATGGGAATGACCGCCCTGGTTTATTATGTACTGGTTTACCTGGCAGCAAACTTAGGTGTGTTTGCGGTTATCTCGATTGTGGAGCAACGTAGCAACAAGGTAGAAATAAACGACTATAACGGACTGTACCGGACAAACCCCAAACTGGCTTTCATCATGACACTTGCCCTGTTCTCACTGGCCGGTATCCCTCCGTTTGCGGGTTTCTTCTCCAAGTTCTTCATCTTCATGGCCGCATTCAACAGTGGGTTCCATTTACTGGTATTCATTGCCCTGATCAACACAGTAGTTTCACTCTACTACTACCTGCTGATCGTGAAAGCCATGTATATCAATCCCAACGAAGAACCCATCCCCGCTTTCCGCAGTGACGGTTATACCAAGTTAAGTCTCGCACTTTGTACATTGGGCATCATAGCCTTAGGTATCGCAAGCTGCATCTATCAGGGAATCGATAAGTTTGCTTAACCATATTTCACCACAGAGGACGCAGAGGGAAACCGAAGATATTATTATCCTAATGGATAACGTATCTTTATCTCCTTCTCTGTGTTCTCTGCGTCCTCTGTGGTGAAATGTCTTTTGCTATGAAAGCCCCTATTTCGGAATGGTGAACCAGAACCGGGAGCCCTTTCCCTCTTCCGAATCCACTCCTATGACTCCGCCTAACTGCTCTACGATGCTTTTGCAGATGGAAAGCCCGAGGCCGGTTCCATGAATAAAGGTGTTCAACTTGACGAAACGCTCAAAGATATGAGGCAGTTGCCCTGCGGGAATTCCAATTCCCGTATCCCGCACATAAAACTCCACGCACTCTTCTTTTTCTTCGTATCCCACGCGGATACTGCCCGATGAAGTAAACTTCAAAGCATTGTTCACGAAATTAGAGATAACCTGATGCAGGCGGTTCCGGTCACTCACCACGCTGCATTCCGACGGATGCGGATCAAAAACCAACTCAACTCCTTGTGGTACCTTGATCTGGGAACTGCGGACAATATCTTCACAAAGCATATTCACATCCGTCTCGCCATAGGTGAATTCAAATGTCCCCGCCTCTATTTTCGACAGGTCTAAAATATCAGAGATCAGCTGTAACAGCAAGTCGTTATTCTCTTGTACAATCTTAATGTATTCACGACGTTCTTCCAGATCTTCCGTATCCACCAGCAACCCCGAGAAGCCGACAATCGCATTGAGCGGTGTACGTATCTCATGACTCATATTCGCAAGAAAAGCACTCTTCAGGCGGTCCATCGTTTCAGCTTTCTCTTTAGCCTCGATAAGCATGGCTTCCGTCTCTTTCAGTTCGGTAATGTCATAGTTAATGCCGATGATCTCTATCTCCCCGTTATCCGGTTCAAACTTGGTAACCACCACATTCATGCGCACCCAGTTCCACTCATCGGCAGTGCCGGGCTTCAACACACGCATTTCGCTACGGAAATCCTTCTCCTCACCCTTCAATACCTTTTCGTAGAAATCAACGACTTTCTGCCTGTCTTCCGGATGCATCTTATCATAGACTCCCACAACCGACGACAGCGGAATATCCTCAGGCTCACCCATATTCTTATACCACTGTTTGATGGCATAACCACGTTTGGTAAGCAAGTTCAGTTTAGCATACCCCACCTTTGCATAGTCCGATATCAGCAGGAAGAAGTTCTCAAAATCACGGATACGGTTAATGGCGTCGATACGCTCCGTATTATCGATATTAATCAATACATATCCGTTGAAGTTCCCCTGACTGTCAAACAGCTTACTGACCTTTGTATAGAGTTCAATCATCTTCTGTCTATCCGAGTGGAAATAGTCGCCTGCCCTCTCAAAAGAGTAATTCAGCCTGAAATCCACCAAATCCTCGTTCCGCACCCGTTCCCTGATTTCAAGAGGCACATTCGGGTTCTCAAAGAAGCTGACACCTATTACATCCGCTTTATCCTTCACCCCAAAGGTCTCCATGTCCCAGTTGTTCAAATCGAGCAGATAGCCATCCTTATCATAAAGCTCCACTCCGGCAGGAATATTGGCAAAGATACTCTTGAAGAGCTTTTCGCTGCGATCCAAAGCCCTATGGGCACGTACTGTCTCCGTAGAGTCCAGAAACAAGGAAACCACCTCGTCTTTCTCCGGAGAATATATGATGCAATGGGAACTGCGCTGGGAGCGATCAAAGAAGACATCCGTCTCTTTATGCACATTATCTTCAATAACGTCCACCAGATAGTCTATTGGTGCTTTCGTATCTGCATACAGTTCACTACCCAGACGCCCCACATAATCCGAAAGAGGCAATCCGATCAGTTCCGAACTCAGATCATTGGCATCGGCTATCCGGTAGTCGCAAGGTTTCCCGCCGGCATCCCGGATGATAGACATACGCACATATCCCATCGGCATGAAGCGGAACAGGTTACGCAAGAAAGAACGTTCGCGGATGGCATCATCTTTTGCTTTGCGCAGTTCGATGCAGATACTGATTATATTGGCCAAAGACGACAACCACTGGAAATCTTCATTACTCCAGTTGCGGTAATTCTCCACAAGGTCGATTCCCATATATCCCCATACATGTTCGCCCGCTATCAGCGGAGTGACCATCAGCGACTTGATGTTCTGGCGGCTGAGGATGGCATATTCGGATTTCGCATGTTTCGGAAGCTGATCCAATGAATCCAGTATCACCGGCTTACCCGATAAGGTCTGACTCGTCCACCAGGGCAAACTGTCGGTAGCGATGCGTTGCAGGCTTTCAATCTCCGCCGGCACTCCCTCTGCCACCACTTCATAGGTACAGTCCTGATAACGGTAATATTCATCATACTCAAAGATATACACCCGTCCGCCACGAAAAAGGTCGAGGATATCTTTCAGTATTTCCATGATACAAAGGTCCACACTGTCATCTTTCAGGAAGCGCAACAGCGAATGGGAAATGGAGTTCTGACGATACAGCAAATCGTTGACACGCTCCAGGATACGTTCTGAGGTTTCATTGGGAGCCTCTACCCGTTGTATGGTACCGAAGGAAATGATCCCCCTGCCCGGCACTTCCTCCCGATTGCCCAGGCGTGTATGCAACCAGATGATTCCCTCTTTAGAATAAATGGGAAAGGTCTGTTCATAAAACTCCCGGTGTATAGAAGCATTGAACTCCCGGACTATCTGTTCCTGATAGTCCTTCCGTACCCGTTCTCTGAAATCCATAAAAGAGATAGTATTACCTTCCAGTCCTAATAAATCACATAGATATTCTGAGCATAAATAGTGTCCGGCTGTGAAGTCAGCTTCCCACCACCCGATCTGTGCCATGGAGGCCATTCGCCGTAACCGTTCGATATCGTTATCCATAAAAGTAGTTTACAGGGGTATATGTTTGTCTGCTGTAAGTATGCAAAATTAGAAAATTATCCATTTCTATCAAGAGAATGGATTAAATATTTGCGGTAACGGTGCTCTAAGAGTATTGCAGGGGAAAGAATACACAGGAATGTAACACAGATGTTAACGAATCGTATAGTGCATGTATCATCCCCGTAACCTGAATCCCGCAACTTTGCACCGACAGAAAAACGTAGATAAAAAGACATGAAACAACGAATCGGGAGACTTCTCTCCACCCTTCTTCTCACTACATTTTCCTTGGGAATCACAGCAGGTGTCATCAAGGGAACCATCATTGACAAACAAACCAAAGAACCGCTCACGGGAGCTACCGTACAGGTTACAGGTTCCGCCACCGGTGCCGTAGCCGATTTAAACGGTAATTACACCCTTACACTGAACAACGGCACTTATACCCTCGAAGTGAAATACATAGGATATAAAACGTTCCGGATGAATGAAGTGAAGATAAAAACCGATGCGACACTGAACTTCGAACTGGAAGTGGATGCACAAACGCTGGATGCCGTCACCGTAGTGGCCCGCAAGAACCTGGAAGGTGAAAAGGCTTTGTTGCAGGAAAGACAAAAAGCAACGCTTGCCATCGAGAACATGGGAGCCAAGGAGATGACTCTCAAAGGTATATCGAACGTACAGGATGGGGTTAAAAAAATAACGGGAATCTCCATTGCCAGTGCCGGACAACTGATTGTGCGCGGACTGGGAGACCGGTACAGCACCACCACCCTGAACGGGCTGCCCATAGCTTCGCCCAATCCGGACAACAAGCTGATCCCGCTCGACCTCTTTCCGGCCTCTACCGTAAAGAACATTACGGTCAGCAAAGTATATGCCGCCGGATCTTTCGCCGACTATTCGGGTGCACATATCGACATCAGCACCAAAGAGAATACCGGAAGTGACTTTTTCTCCATCGGCTTCAACGTAGGCGGACGCTTCAACACCATCGGAAAAGATTTCTATTACAGCGACCGGAAGGGGGGACTCTTCAGTACAGGCAACCTAAAGAACAAAGACCGGATTCTGGCTATGGGTAAAAGCGAGTTCCGCGATTATGCCCGCAACAATGATCCGTTCGGTACAAACTTCGCCATCAGCAAGCACCGTTCGTTACCCGAGTTCGGCGGTAACCTCGGAGGAGGCAAGAGCTGGACTCTGCCCAACGGCAACCGCCTGAGCCTACTCGCCTCGGTAGGTATCAGCAACGAAAACCAGATTCTGAAAGATGCCTACGTCACTACCATGACGGCACAAGGCACACATCTCGATAAGTTTAATTACGACAGCTATTCCAGCGCATTGAAAATAGCGGGACTGGGCAGCATCGGATACTCGTTCCGGCAGGCCGACCACATCAACTTTACCCTGTTTTATGCCCGCAATGCCATCAACGACTACATGGCACGCGAAGGGATCGATGCAGAAAAGAACAACATTACGTCGAGCAACAGCGTATTTCATGCGTATTCACTGCTGAACAACCAGTTGATGGGACACCATGAGCTGACCTCTCAGTGGGATGTAAACTGGAGTGCTTCCTACGGGCTGACCAACAGCGATGAACCGGACCGCCGGCAGGTTGTCTTCTTCCGCAATGAAGGAAGCGACAAGCTGAACCTCTTTAAACTGAACCAGACCACCAACTGCTATTTCGGAGAATTGCAGGAAAAGGAGATTGTAGGTGACCTGCGCACTTCGTACAAATGGGGTGACGCGAACCTCATTCGTGTGGGAGGGACTTACAAAAGCAAAAAGCGCGACTTTGAAAGCGTGAACTTCTATTATGACATCAATGCCCTGAATGCCGATGTCACCAACATATACGATACCAACGGATATTTGAATCAGGAAAACATAGCCAACGGAACGATAAAAGCCAATATCGACGCACAACCCCGTTACAACTATTACGCCGGCATGGATGTATGGGCAGGGTTTGCCGAAATAGAATATTATCCGGTTGAATCTCTGCTGGTCAACGTGGGGCTGCGCTACGAGCAAGCCAAGCAATGGGTACGCTACTGGACAGACGGAGGGCAGGAGAAGAAGACGAACCTGGACAAAGGTGATTTCTTCCCGGCACTGAACCTGAAGTACACCATCGATGAAACCAACAGCCTGCGCCTCTCCGTATCACGCACCGTCACCCGGCCTTCGTTCATCGAAATGGCCCCGTTCCTCTACCAGGAGTCCTACGGAAGTGCCTACATCCGTGGTAACAACGAGCTGAAGAATGCTTATAACTACAACATAGACCTGCGCTACGATTTCTTCCCGAAACGTAACAATGGCGACATGTTCTCCGTTACCGGTTACTTCAAGAAACTGAAGTCGCCCATTGAGCAGACCCAGGAGTCTTCGGGCGGAACAGTGATCCGTTCTTTCCGCAACGCCGAAGACGGAATAGCCACGGGAGTGGAAATCGAGTTCCGCAAAGAACTGTTCAAGAATCTCCGTATCGGTGCCAACGGCTCATATATGTATACAAACGTCATCCTTCCTGAAGGCGGGGTATATACCGACTCGGAACGCGCTCTGCAGGGAGCCTCCCCGTTCCTGATCAATGCCGATATCAGCTACACTCCCCAATTAAGGGGAGAAAGCGACCTGACACTGGCACTGGTTTATAATGTGCAAGGGCCACGCATCGAGACAGTAGGTATCTACGGAACAGGCAATATCAAGCAACAGACCCTGCACACGATGGACTTCATAGCAAGCTATGCCATCAACAAGCATCTAAACCTGCGCTTACAGATGAAAGATTTGCTGAACAGTACCATCCGTTTCAAGCAGGAACTACCGGCAACGGGACAAAAGGTGGAAGTAGAATCATTCCGTCCGGGAACAAATGCGGAGATAGGAGTCTCGTACAGATTCTAAGGCTCGCCACAGGGAGAGACAGAATCACACAGAGTATTTATATTAATAATCAAACAGATAGTATAAACCATAAACAGTATGAAGATGAAAATGAATTATCTAAAACTCAACTCTTGGGCCGTAGCAGCCCTGATGGGAATGTGTTCGCTTGCAGCTTGTAGTGACGACAACAACGGCGAAGGTGGCGGAAACGGCGAAGGCGAAGAAGTGGTAGCCAACAACGGAACACTGAAAGGAAGCGTAGACGGATCAAAAACCGTGATCCTGACCAAAGGCTACAACTTCTCCCTCGACGGAGAATATATCATCAAAGCCGGTTCTACCCTGAAGATCAGTGAAGGTGTGACAATCAGCGCCAAGAGCGACGATGCCACCATCGACTACATCCTCGTGGAACAAGGGGCCAAGATCGAAGCGGTAGGTACTGCCTCTGCTCCGATTATCATGACCTCCGACACCAAAGAACCCGGAGCATGGGGCGGTATCCATATTTGCGGTAAAGCCCCGATCAATATCGGATCGACCGGTAAATCGGAAGTAGGAGACGCTACTTACGGTGGTTCCGATCCGGCAGATAACTCAGGTATCCTGAAGTACATCCGCCTGGAATACGCAGGTTATAAGTTCACCACAGAAAAAGAGTGCAACGGTTTCACCTTCTACGGTGTAGGAAACGGCACTACCCTCGAATATCTGGAAGCATACAAAGGTACGGATGACGGTTTCGAATGGTTCGGAGGTACGGTCAATGCCAAGTATCTGGTATCGGTAAGCAACAGTGACGATTCTTTCGACTGGACAGAAGGATGGAGCGGAAAAGGTCAATTCTTTGTCGCCTACCAGGAAGATCCCGCCACTTTGGGATATACATGTGACTGCCTGATCGAAGCCGACAACTATGACAAGAACATGGATGCCACTCCGATTTCATGCCCCACACTGGCTAACCTGACACTGATCGGCGCCAACAATGACGAAGGTAAAAGAGGCATCCGCCTGCGTGCCGGAACTCAGGCCAAAATCTACAATGCTCTGGTTACAGGCAAAGCCAATAACCTGACTACCGAAACAGAACAAACCGAGAAGTACTTGGTGAATGGTCCTTCGGTATTGAACTACATCGCTATCGCGGGAGATATCAAAGCCAGCGGTGACGGCGGTTACTCTTCTGCCCTGTTCACAGCCGCAGAGAATCACAATGCCATCAACCAGACTTTCAGCTTCAGCAACACCTTCATCGGAATCCAAGAAGGAGGAGCCGACCTCTCGGCAGACAGCTTCTTTGAGAAAGCGGCTTATAAAGGCGCAGTGAAAGCAGACAACGAATGGACCAAAGGTTGGACAAAGTTATAAATCACATATACACTCACAGAATGAAGAGGTAGTGTCGAAACTCTTTTCACCACAGAGTAACACAGAGCATCACAGAGTTTTTCAGTAATAATCAACAATTTAAAATTGTCTCTGTGTTACTCTGTGTCCTCTGTGGTGGATTTTGACACATTTACCTGTTTTTCAAACTATGAACAGATACAGACTAAGGATTATCGCACTGACAGCACTGGTTTGCCTGACCGGCAGTAGCTGTACGGACGACGAGAACGGCGGACAGGGTAACAACATTGTTTACGGTGAAAACATCATCGGAAACGGAGAACAGACCTTTGAGATAAAAGATCATCAATACCTGAAACGAGGCACTTACCTGATGAAAGGTTGGTGTTACGTCACATACGGCTCCACACTGACCATTGAGGCAGGCACCGTCATCAAGGGCGACAAAGAGACCCGTGCCGCCCTGATCATAGAACCGGGCGGAAAGCTGATAGCCCAAGGAACAGTGGATGCACCGATTGTATTCACTTCCGAAATGCCTGCCGGAAAGCGGAAACCGGGCGACTGGGGAGGGCTGATTCTTTGTGGCTATGCCCGGAACAACGAAAACATCATGCAGATAGAAGGAGGTCCGCGCACCACGCACGGCGGTCCGAACAACGCAGATAATTCGGGCATCCTGAGTTACGTCCGCATAGAGTTTGCGGGGTATCCGTTCAAGAAGAACCAGGAGATTAACGGAATCACTTTCGGCTCGGTAGGAAACGGTACGCAGATAGACCATCTGCAAGTATCCTATGCCAATGACGATGCTTTCGAATGGTTCGGCGGAACGGTCAATGCGGAATATCTGGTGGCCTATCATTGCTGGGACGACGACTTCGATACAGACAATGGTTACAGTGGTACGTGCAAGCATCTCTTGGGTATCCGCCATCCGCGAATAGCCGACATCACAGGTTCTCATGCCTTCGAATGCAGCAACAACGGTACAAACAGCCCGGCCACTCCCACCACAGCCGCCACCTTTGAAGATGTCACGATCTATGGTCCCGCCTCGGGAGACGCTTCATTCGTAAACCGTCCCGACTTCATCAATGGCGGCGGACTGCGGCCGGAGAATGAAAGTATGTTGGGATTGTTCGGTTCGGCACTGTATCTGGGGACCAATACGTCAGTAACTTTCCGGAACTGCCGGATCAACGGATATCCGTCGGACATAGAAGGGACACCTGCCGTAATGGAAAATGTAGTGTTCAGTGAAAAGGAAGAAATCAGCTATCCGGAGTGGACAAAAGGATGGTGTAACTTTAATCCGCAGGAAACGGAGTATTGAATTCACCGGAATGAGGTGAATCAAAACCCTTTTCACCTCTGTGTTACTCTGTGTCCTCTGTGGTGAACCTCGGCACACTTCCTGCGGTTTTGACATTCTGTCAAAATGATACTTCAATCCTCTCAGATTGCTTTCTTTCGGCCCGTCATAAAGCCGCAGGACTAAAATCGCCTTCTATGGCGATCGCTGTTTTTACTTTTATCACCCGAACAGCCGATGGACGAACAAGATAACACCGTTTCTGCAAAAAGCAGGACCCATAGACGGGAATTGCCCCAAAGATCCGTTTCTTTGTCATTTCCACTTCGTTCGTTCCGGAGTAGCAACCAGGAGAATTCCAGTCTCTTTTGGAGTTCCGATCGGAAACAATAAGAGTAATCCGGAAAAACATTAGGAGATATTTCAAAAAGAAGTAAGCATTTGCCCCGAAAGAAGTAAGCATTTTCGGCAAATGCTTACTTCTTTTTCCGAAAAGCCCGGCTCTATTGACTCAACACCCCGGCTTTCGGAGCCTTCAAGCCCGGCTTTCCAGCTTCCAAAGCCCCTTTGAGGAAGGCTTCTTCTTCCGGATCTATCAAAAAAAAGAAATGCGCTGTTTGGCAAACAGCGCATTTCATATCTTTTAGAAAGCGAAATAGAATAAATTCTATCAAAACGACTGATAACTGGAGTTATCGCTTCCGGCTACTGCCATACATTCCATCTCGATCAGCCAGGTAGGGCGGCACACGGCAGCGGCAACGAACTGTATGGGTATTTGCGGAAAGCGTTCGGCAAACATAGCCCGGACAACCGGATAATCGGAAGCGTCACGAAGATAGACTATTATTTGCGCCACATCGGCAAAACCTGCCTTACCTTCTTCAAGCAACTTCTCCACATTCTCCCACATCCGCCGGGTCTGTTCCCGGACATCGCCTACATGAACCACTTCACCGCGATGATCGATACTCGCCGTACCGCTGATAAAGAGATGACGACGGTCGCCATACTCTACGGAAGTTCCCCGTTCGAAAGTCACTCCATACAAGGCTGTCGGGCTGAGGTGAGACAGCGCATGCAGGTAAGTCACCTGTCCCGGCTGCAATCCTTTCACCGCATAGGCATCGAGCAGCACATGTACCTTCGGATCGGCATGCCGCCCCTCTATGCCGGTACTGGCTATATAATGGGTCGATTCGGTCAGTCCCTGCCCGACAAAGTTTTCACGGCGCGCCTTGACAATGCCCGCATAATTCACATCCACGTTCTGCACAAAGATCCAGGTACGGATGCAATCGGAAGCCAGCGTACAGCCTTTTCCGGTCAAATCGGCTTCGTAAGATTTTAACAAGGTTTTCATCTGCTGCTCCGAATTACCGCAAGGCACACCCGCACCGGCTGTCCAGTAATGCTTATAAGCGGCGTTCCGTTCGGAGGTCAGATAGACCCACAAAGCAATCTTACTTCCATCCAACGGAGGCTGTTGCACAACTGAGACAGCATACGATGGCTCTTCCTGCAAAACAGCTTGCAAAACCTCCCACTGATTGGCGGCATCACTCAGAAAGTAACGGCAAAACGCCGGCACCATTCCCCTGAGTTTTATCTTCCTGCCCAATGTCTTATGATATGCTTTGCAAATAGCCGTCAGCTGCTCTTCATAACTCCCCGCTTCCGGATCGACATGAAACATCAGATGCGCCTCCTTCGTTTCTCCCTCACCCCCAAAAAGGGAATATTCAACAGTAGTCTTTAAATACTCTATTCTATGTTTTCTGTATTCCATACTCTTACTCATCTTTTATTTCACTTTAACTCGCTCCTTCGACATCAGCCCTTTGGCTATCTCCCGCTTGTCCCATTGCACCGGAGCGGATACAAACTCAGGAACATTATACGAATAGATCAACTGATCGTAGAATATATACGGATCTTGCTGAGGCAACAGGAAAGGCTTCCCGATACGCCCCTGCTCGTCCACCGAGGCGATATAAAGGCGGGTGTACAACCCGTCACCTCTCCGGCTGCTGAACACAAACCAATGTGAATTACTGCTCCAGTTGTGATAACTTTCCGTGTCGTCACTGTTCACCTCCTCCAGGTTGCGGAAAGCCCCGCTTCTCAGATCCAAAAGCCAAAGATCGGCCTCCTTATGCCAGATGGAGAAGTTTCCATAATCCGAAAGCGTAAACATCAGATACTTTCCGTCGAATGAAGGTTTGGGAAAAGAAATGCTTTTATCCAGTGTACGGGCGGAGATTAATGTATCGATCCGTTCGCCAAATGTTCCGTCCTCCGGATGGAAAGCAATACTGCACAAACTGTATTTCACCTCTTTATACCGGGCAGGCATCTCTTTCTGCTCCGCCGAACAGAAATAAAGTGTCCGTCCGTCGGGCGAGAAGGCGGGAAATGTTTCGAATGCGGCGGTACTCAGCAGAGGAGTAGTCAGTATCCGATGTGACTGCGGATGGTAAACTACCACATCCGAAGCCTGGTCAAAAACCTCGATAGGCTTCTTCCCTCCCAGATGGAAAGTCTGGTTGGTCCGGTTCACCGAATAAGCGATGTATTCGCCCGAAGGATGCCAATAAGGATAAACACAGGCAGAAAGCTGTCCGTCAGCTTTTGTATCGAGGAACTCGCTCTCTCCACCGATGGTCATCACCGTGGCTCCGTGTCCGCCTCTGACATGCAGGCTGGACGGATCGGGGTTCGTCTGATTGAAAGCATGGCAATTGACGCAGGCGGCCGTCACCTGAGTATTCTCAAACAAAGGAGTCTGGCGAAACGTAGAAAGTTCGCGCTCATAAATACCCATCTTGCTGTATATTTCGTATCCCGGTGCAAGCAGGCGGTACACCAATCCGTAATCAATGGGAAACGGGCTGATATAGAACGGGAAAGACCGATACGCTTTCCATTCTCCGTTTTGACGGATACATACTTTCACTTCAAGGCTGTCCCCTTTATTGTTCTCCAGCAACTCGCTCCATTTTCCGGCAGGGATCTCCACAGATTCTCCGCTTGTCCGGATGGGATCTCCTTTCTTTCCGGAAATCACGACATCTACCGCCTCCGCCCCATCGGCAGTCACACGGAAGTTGAGCGGTGCAATGGTAGCGGGAATCGTTACCCCCGCATAGTCGGGCCATATCGGAGGAAGTGCATCTACCGGAACGGGCGATACCACCTTTTGCCGGCAGGAAACCACCGTTAATGATAACAGCAGGATACCTAAACACTGTTTTATCTTATTCATAATCTTTTATCTAAAATGTACATAGAACCAGTAAGTATCTCCAAACCGGGGTGCCAACGCCTCCTCAGACCGTGTAGAAGTGTAAATGCGCGCATACTCCCGCAATCGCTCTCCTGTCTCCCGGTTAATCTTCCAGGGGATTTCCTCTCCCGGCGTATGCTTCTGCATACTCCAGCCAAACAGCAGTGCCTCCTGATAACTCTTCGGTATCGAGCGGTAGCCCAGTTTCTCTCCCAAAGGATAATAGTGAACGAATCGTCCCATGTCTTTCTTCAGAAGGGTAATGCCCATCAGATATTCATAGGCCATCCGGTTCTCCGGATTTGCCTGCAACAGCAATGACAACGTCATCTCCGGTTCTGCCGGATTGAAAAACAGGTCGGTTTGCAGGGTGAGTTTTCTCAGGCGTCCGTACTCGGGATGTGCATCGATCCGCGCCTCATCGTCCATACAAGCCAGCATCTCCGTGGCCCAGTCTTTATAAAAAAGGGTATGTTGCAGGATACGCAGATATTTGCCTGCCACTTCATATCTTCCGTTTATCAGATTTGTTTCGGCAAGCCGCTTAAAACAGCGGACGCTCTTCTGATAATCGGGGATGGCCTCCATCGCTTCAAAGACAAGTTGTTGGGCTGTGTTCACCATTCCCAAGTAATAATAGGGTTCGGCAGCTACCAGAGGAATTGTAAAGTCATTGACAAACGACATGAACAGCCCCTCTTTTCCACGCTGGCGATAGTGAAACATGCGGTCGGCCAATTGCCCCTTCATCCCTAAGGCAAGGTTAAGGCAGGAAACCGCCATGGGAGTATCGGGTAATTTCTTCCCGGCCAGGGCAATGATACCGTCCCAATCCTGCATACGTACGTGATAGTCGTAGGCCATTACTGCCTCTTTATTCATCGCGATGCTGCGCTTGCCAAGGAGATTCATGGCCAACAGCATCAACAGGAACTGCCCCGTAAGGGCCACAACATAACGTCCCCGGGTAATCTTCCCAGGCAGGCGGGCTACTAACGGTGAAACCAACACGAGAGCTATCCAGGCAATCACTTGTGCTTTCGGAAAGAATAAAGGGAAACGATAACTCCCGATTCCCCACAACAAGCGGTCCATCGGATAAGGAAACAACCACCGGGAAGCCCAGATTGTGACTCCGGCAACAAGAATCGCTCCGCCTGCCGGAAGCCATAAGGAAGAGTGCTTCGTGCCGAAGCGCCAAAACTCAACCATCAAAGCCAGCGGGATGAACAACCAGGCACAACCTCCCGCCAACATATAGAGTACCGGAATGCCTGCCCAAAGGGAGATACGGCGTACGACAGGATTGAAAATACAGGTATATCCCGCAACTGCCCCCAACACCATGCAAGCGGAAAGGGCTCCCGAAAGGAGATAGTTCTCGTCACAAAGAAGAATAAAGAAACACAAAGAGGGCAGCAGGGTAAGCGGATACCACAAAGAGCACTCTCCCATACGTCCGGCAATAAATGCAACCAAACGTTGCATGCCCCACAATACACCTGCCAGAACAGCGGCTCCCGCCCACGAATAATAATAAAACTGAGTGAGGAAATTACCTAAATAATCCGCCACTCCACCGGGATGGGATACCCGTTCGACAAAATACCCGGACGTGAAAAGAAACATCTGGAACTGTTCCTGATAGTGCAGATGATAAGGATAATATACTCCAAAGAAGATAAAGACACCTGCTCCCAACAGGATGGAGAGAAGCAGGTTCACTCTCTTGACGTGTTTGTTTTTCATATTCGCTAAATTGTGCCCAAAAGTACAAAAAGTTTGGAAAACAATCTAACGAAAGGGGAAACAATGCGTTTATCCGCCCAACAGCTCAATGCACATACGCCCGTTATGATAAGGGCATTTCCAGAATCCGGCTTTGTCATCATCCCGGTTGACAGTGCCGTCGGCCCGAAGGCTCCAGAACCATTCACCGTGGACATCGTCAATCAGATGTTGCCTGATGAATCGCCAACAGACCACGGAACGCTGTAAAGCTTCGCAATCACCGAAATAGCGGAACAGGTTATAGTATCCGGCTACGGTTTCGGCTTGTACCCACCAATGACGGTCGCCATCCACATGTCCCGTAGCGAGGTTCTTTTCATACACCATTCCTCCGTCGGGAGTGAAACCTTCGGATGCGGCCGCAGCGATCTTCTTCACAACAGGTTCCACTTCGGCAAGGAGTTCGGCGTCTCCCAGTACGCGGGCAGCTTCGTGCAACAGCCAGGAGGCTTCAATATCATGCCCGTACGAAATAACGGCATATTTACTTTGCCAGTCATCATCAAAAAAGAGTCGCAGATGGAATGTATCGTTGTCCAATATCTTCTGCATAAAAAGTTCTATCAGGTTACGCAACTGCCGTTTCAGCCCCTCGTCTTTCCAAACCCGGTATAAGTTGGTATAAGGCTCAAGAATGTGCAGATGGGTATTCATCGTCTTGCGTTCATTGGCATCTTTCTCGCTAAGGCGCATATCGGCTATCTCGTTCCACTCCCGGGTAAGCGCTTCACAGTAACCGTTCTTTATTCGGTCGAAGCTATGGGACTCTATGTCATAGAACAAACGGACGGCATACTCCAATGCTTCCGGATCTCCGGTGGCCCGGTGATATTCGCTCAGACCATAAATGGCAAAACCGATGGCGTAAATCTGTTTTTTGGTATCCAACGGCTCACCCCTGTAATCAAGAGACCAATAAACTCCTCCGAACTCCGGATCATAAAAACGGTCGATAAGGTAACGTTCGGCCCGGGTTGCCATCTCTTTGTATTCTTCTTTGCCCAACAGGCGGTAAGCGGCAGAGTAGGTCCACAGAATACGTGCATGCAGAATGGCTCCTTTCTCTGCCTGAGGCATCCGTTCTTCCTGTCCGGTGATACGTCCGTAAAATCCACCGTTTTCTTGATCCACCATCCGTTCCATCCAGTAGGGAAGGATGTGGGTGGTGAGTTCTTCCAGCATTTCCTGTTTAAGAATCTTGTCCATAGTATTTTGAATCATGATTGAGCAGTTTGTCTTTTCTTCTCCAATTCCGAGGTCACCTCTTTCATTCTCTTCTCCGACAGTGGGTACATGCTGATAAAGATAACAGACAGTACCGTCCCAACGGCCGGCAACCAACTGAGAAACATCTTAATTCCGTGAATGGCTTCTACACTCTGCACCTCGTTGGCACGAAATCCGAAGTAAGCCAGTAGCCAACCGGTCAATGCACTTCCTATAGCCCATCCGAACTTCTGGCTCATGGACGAAGAGGAAAAGATCAGCCCCGTAGCCCGATTACCTGTCTTCAGTTCGGAATAGTCGGCACAATCAGCGTACATCGACCAGAGCAAAGGGAAGATACTTCCGGCACAAATGCTGATGAGTACCTGGAAGACAAAGATCAGAGCAATATCTCCTTTTCCGAACCAGTAAAAAATGACGGAAAGTATGGTAGCCAGGCTCATGGCTCCCATATATGTATTCTTTTTGCCAATGCGGTTGCTGACCGGCGCGGCAAGAATCACCCCCACGATATTGGCAGCCTGCCCCACTGCCAGGTAAAGCCCGCTCAGCACAAAAGAGACCCCGAAGAGGGAGACTGTTGAATAATCCTCTTCTACCACAAAGTACTTAAAATAATAAACCGTAGCTCCGTCACGGATGGAGTTGAAGACTAGGGCCGCCACTCCGGCACCCAGCAAGATCCACCACGGGCGGTTGTGAAGCAGATCCCTCAAGTCATCTTTCAGAGAGCCCTGCACTTCCCGGATCGGTTTCACCCGTTCACGCGTCAACGCAAAACAGAGATAGAACAGAACCGCACACATCACAGCGATCACCACTACACTCAACATCCAGCCACGCTGTTCATCCTCCGCACCTCCAAACAGATTTACCATCGGCATGAACAGCAACAAAGCGATGAAACTGCCGATATAGGCAAAAGTCATGCGATAGGTGGACAACGTGTTCCGCTCTTTCGGATCGGGACTCATCACTCCCAGTAGAGAAGCATAAGGCACATTGATAGCCGAATATACCATCATCATCAAAGAATAGGTGATGTAGGCATAGACAAGTTTTCCCGTATCGCTCAGTTGCGGAGTGGTGAAGGTAAAGATACCTATCAGCGCAAAGGGGACAGCAAGATACAGCAGGTAAGGACGAAACTTGCCCCAGCGGGTCTGGGTACGGTCGGCAATCACTCCCACAATAGGGTCGAAAGCCGAATCCCACACCCGGGTAATCAGAAACATGGTTCCTACCACAGCGGCTGGCAGCCCGAACACATCGGTGTAAAAAATCATCAGATAAGAACCGAACAGTTTCCAGAACATGGATGAAGCCATATCGCCCAATCCGTAGCCGATCTTCTCTTTCAGTGTAATCATGGTGGTCATTCTATTCTTGGTTTTCTTATTTCATCAGTTTCAGGTTCCGTTCAATCAGGTTTTTGAGTACCTCCACCGAAGCCGAGGAACAAAAACCGTCCTGAGGGGTATGCAGGCAATAGTCCACCAACCGTTCGACAGTCGAGGTGGCCACGTGCATCCGGGTATCCGACGAGGCATAGTAGATAAACACTTTCCCGTCATCATCGGCTATCCAGCCATTCGAAAAGAGTACATTCGATACATCACCGACGCGCTCTTCTCCTACCGGAGCCATAAAGTAGCCGGCCGGAGAGGCTATCAGCCGGGTAGGGTCTTCCAACGAAGTCATATACATATACAGCACATACCTCAGTCCGGCAGCACAATTGCGTACCCCATGAGCCAGGTGAAGCCATCCCTGAGGGGTCTTGATGGGATGCGGCCCTTCACCGTTCTTCACCTCTTTGATGGTGTGGTAATAGCGTTTGTCGATAATCTTCTCTTCACTCACCTCTGCATGAGTCATGTCGTCAATCAGTGCCCACCCGATACCTCCTCCGCTACCGGTATCTATGAATCCGTCTTGCGGACGGGTATAGAGTGCGTACTTTCCATCCACAAACTCGGGATGAAGCACCACATTGCGTTGCTGGCTCTTTGTTTTCAGATCCGGCAGACGTTCCCAATTTTTCAGGTCTCTGGTGCGAGCGATACCGGCCGTGGCAGTAGCCGACGACAAGTCACCGGCAGGAGCATCATCATCATGCCGCTCGGCACAGAAGATGCCGTAAATCCAACCGTCTTCGTGAGCGGTGAGACGCATATCGTATACATTGGTTGCCGGAATCACATCTTCGGGCAAAGTCACCGGATATTCCCAGAAACGGAAATTATCAATACCATTCGGGCTTTCGGCAACAGCAAAGAATGATTTGCGGTCGACTCCCTCTACCCTCACCAGCATCAGATATTTCTCCTCCCACTTAATGGCCCCGGCATTCAGCGTTGCATTCACGCCGATACGCTCCATCAGGAAAGGGTTCGTCTCCTCATTCAGATCGTATCGCCAAAAGACAGGCGTATGCGCAGCGGTCAGCACAGGATAACGGTAACGCGTTATCACTCCGTTTCCTTCTTCTATCGGTTCGTTCCTGCGTGTTAACAGTGCTTCATGCCCGGAGAGCAATTTAGCAACTTTATCATTAAACAGACTCATAATGGACAGTGTTTTTATCGTTATTTATTTGATTTTCTATTTATAAAGGTCTTTCACGTCCGAGACAAACAAAGTTTTCGGCTCACGGTAGAACTTCACAAAGTCATCGGCAGACACCTGCCCGGGATAAGGAGCATAATAGTGATTCACCCGTTCACGTGCATTGCGCCATACCAGCACATAACTGATAGGGTACTTGCTGATTACCGGATAGAGTGTCTGTGTCCACCAGGTAGAATCGGGAATAGCTTCGAAACCGGTTTCGGTGATGGCGATAGGCTTATTGTGCGACTGCCCCACTTCTGTCAGGATGGCAAGTGACTTATCCAGTTGCTCCATATACTGCGTCCGGTCGAACTGATAGGTGTCAAAGCCCACCAGGTCGATGATGTCATCTCCCGGATAACGTTCCAGATAAGCTGCCGAATCCTTTGGTTCCGATCCCGGGGAATAAGCATAAAGCAAGTTCTTTACTCCTTTGGCATGCATACGTTCATACGTCATCCGCCAGAGGGCTTTGTATTGTTCAGCCGTACAAAGATTTTGTCCCCACCAGAACCAGCTTCCGGTATGTTCGTGCCAGGGACGGAAAAGAACCGGTATCTTTGTCCCGTCTTCTGTTTCCAGAGTATTCATAAAGGCCGCAACGGCATCGAGCCAACCCACGAACTTGGTGTGATGTGTTCCACCGGGAAGTATGGAGGCAACGACCGTCGTGTCACTCACATCCCATGCGTCTTTGCCGGTCGACGGATTGTCGAGGTGCCAGCTGAAAGAAACCATTCCGCCACGCTTGTACTGGTTAATCGTTTCCTGCCGTATTTTACGGAACTGCACATGATCCAGACTTTTCTCACCTTCCAATTCTATATGCCCCAGATCGAACGACATAACCGCAGGATAGTCACCGCACACACTTTTCACGTCACTGCGCCCTTCGTCACCTTCCCAGCCCACACCGTAAAGCGGATCGTCATGGTGACCGAACATGAATCCTTGTCCGGGAATCTGCCGGAGATTATTCAATAAGTTCACCGTTTCCGCTGTACGCAGGGTATCAGCAACTGTTTCCGACCCCGTTTTCTTTCCCGAAGGAGAACAGGCACCCAATCCTGCCATCAGCAGTGCACCTGTAGCCAATATCTTTATTCTCTTAATCATAAATCGTTTATTTAGCAATGAATACTTCACAAAAGTAGGAGGGATTCCCCCCGGAAACAAGTACAATATTATCCAATACTGGTATTATCATTCATCTCCCCTTATTGTATTTCTCTACAGCCAGATAAAAAGCCTGAATGTTATCAAAAGGTACTTCGGACGGAGTGTCGCAACCGGTAGAGACAATAAAGTTAGCGTATCCGCCTGTACGGCTCAGAAGTTCTTCTGTCTGCGCGAAAACTTCTTCGGGAGTTAACATCCTGAATACGCCCACAGGGTCCAGATTCCCCATCACCCATACATCCGAAGGGCACTCGCGGAGAGCGGCAAGCATATCCGCTTTATTACCGAAATGATATCCTTGGGCACCGGTAGCCAGCATAGCCGGAGTACAATGTCCCGTATTACCGCAATTATGCAAGATAACCGTAAACGAATCGTCCTGCACGGCATCGATAATGCGTTTCACGTAGACAGACGAATATTGCAGGCAATCTTCGTTCGAAAGAAGCCCCGCAGCCGGTTCCGCCATAATGACCCCGGCTACGCCGGTCTCCTTAATGGCAAGACAATAGCGCAGAATGAACTCCGTACATTTTTCAAGCAATAGCCGGGCTGTTTCGGGTTCTGTATAAATAGCCATCATGATTTCCGTCATATCATACAGACGTCCTGCCAAAGAGTAAGGACCGATACATCCCGCCAGTACGGGCTTATCTATCCCTTTTGCCGCCAGGCGGTCGGCCTGCAAGTATTGAGGCACACGCCCGGATTCAAGTGAAGGAACCTGCAAGGCCTCTACATCCGCATATCCGGCAAGCAGGCGCCCGGACACGCTGGGTACTTCATTGGAAGACATACTGAGTTGTGCTCCAAAGGCTTCTGCCTCTACTGTAAGATCCATAATGGTGGTACAAGCCACCGATTGCGGAAAACATTCATTCAAGGCACGGATGGCGTGATAATGGATTTCTCCGTTCGTTACGGCATCCAGCACCCGTTTACCCAGTAACTCGATGCCCGGATGGGTCATGATGGGCATTGCCACCCGTTTCTCTGATACTAATTTATCTTTTATATATTGTGACAGTTCCATAGCATTCTATCTTTTTAGTTTATTTCTGTTTTTATAGCAATCGGCTTTGCCGCACAGTTCGCATCCATATTTCCGCTTGGCCATGCGGGGACCATAAGCAAGAATACCGCTGACCGACTTAATGGGTGACATCAGGGAAGAATCACTCAACCGAATCCCACAAGGAGATTCGGGCAGGCAACTGAAAAGTAACTGTTGCTGTGTGACATGCCACCCGCAATAACCGGGACTGTAAGGATGGCTCACCCCATAGCCTAAAGCGAACATCTGTGTTTCCACCTTCCGGCACACCTCACGGACGACAGCTTCGGCAATCGCCGAACCATAGGCATCCAGAAGAAACTCCCGCAGAATGTCACCCCGGGCGCACGTTTCATGCTGAAAAGCCTCAAACTCACGCCCCGCAGTGGCCACAAAGAGCGCATAGCCCGCAGCATCTTTCAGATAGGGAGTAATAACGGCTCCCGTCTTCAGGCAAATCCCATTCACTCCCACTTCGCAAGTACCGGCCGGTTCGGAATCGAACAGAATATACAGAAACCGGGGAATACAAATGCCGGCAATCTCTTCTTCGAGTGCACGGCACATTGCCCGCATCTCTGCGTCGGGCACGTAACCGGCACCCATCGAAAGACTGATGTCCTCCGGATCGAGCCTCAACGAGGTGAAAGGCAGGCATCCTTCAACGATATGGGGATTCATAAACATGTTCAGCAGGCGTTTATCAACTTTTTAGCCATGATTACGGCTGCATTGGCATTACTGGTATAGGCATCGGCACCGATAGACCTGGCAAAAGCATCGCTGACAGGCGCACCTCCCACCATCACCTTCACTTTTCCCCTCAATCCGGAGGTTTCAAGGGCATCGATTACCTCCTTCATATAGTTCATGGTAGTGGTGAGCAACGCGGACATACAAATGATGTCTGCCTTGTTCTCCAGTGCCGCAGAGATGAATTTGTCACTCGATACGTCTACTCCCAGGTTGATGACTTCAAATCCACACCCTTCAAACATGGAGGCGACCAAGTTCTTACCGATATCATGCAGATCTCCCTTGACCGTACCAATCACAATCCTGCCAATGTACGAATCGATCTTCCCCTGCATCAGTGGTTTGAGTATATCGAGGGCACCACGCATGGCACGTGCGCTCATCAGGAGATTCGGCACAAACACCTGTCCCGATTCAAAACGTGCACCGATGGCTTCCATGGCCTTGATCATATATTCATTGATGATCTCCTGAGGTGCAACTCCTCCGGCAACCGCTTCTCTGGTAACACTGACTGCCTGTTCCAATTTACCCGCCAAGATGGCTTCATATAATTCATTGAGGTTATTCATGGCATTTATCATTTATAAGATTAATAATGTATATATATGTACTCTTTCCCAACGAACCTCTGACATAGATTCATTGCATTGATGTATCCTCATCCGGCAACAGTTGCCGGCAGATTTTCATATTGTCAATAATTATAGCCTCACAAACGGTCCTCAGCGGAAATCCTTTAAAGCATCGAACATCGCAACTACATTCTCGACGGGAACATTGGCCTGAATGTTATGGACGGCATTAAAAACAAACCCTCCGTCACGTCCCAATATCTCACACTGCTCCTTTACATGGCGACGTATCTCGTCCGGAGTACCGAAAGGCAGTATCTTCTGCGTGTCGACCCCTCCTCCCCAGAAAGTCAGCCGGCTGCCGAACTCCTCTTTCAACCTCCGGGAATCCATGTCTTTGGCATTAATCTGAACCGGATTGATAATGTCGAATCCGGCTTCGATCAGCCCGGGCAAAATGGGAATGATAGCTCCGCAAGAGTGCTTGAATATTTTCCAGGTGGTATGCTGATGTATCCAGTCGTTCATCCGCCGATAGTGCGGCAACCAAAGTTCGCGGAAGGTATCTATGGAACAAAACTGCGACTCTTGTGAACCGAAATCTGTACCACATGTCAGCACCACCTCTATTTTATCTCCGAGTGCAACCCAAAGTTTCTCATAATTAGCAATGGCAATATCAATCTCTTTCTCAAATACCTGATGCAGATAATCCTGCCGCATGGCTGTAGACATATACCACTCCACCACACTCCGGATCCCCTTCGGCTGCTTCAGCCCCATACCGGGAACAAAAGCAACGTCTCCCAAGGCTGTGCCTCCGAAACTGGCCACGACGGCCCGGCCGGTCTGATATGCTTTATCTGTCTCCGAACGGTAATAAGCCAGATCTCCCTCCGTCAGCAATCCGAACTCTTCCACATTGTCTTCCGGATTCAGCTGTTCTTCGTCAATGGGGTGCTGACGCTCGATGGCATTAATAAAATAGCATCCTTTGGGCATCACGGCACTGGGGGGATAGCTTTTATCTCCTCCGGCATACACATAAACATCTCCTTGAGCATCGGGAGTAAGATCCATCGCTTCAGGCACCAGCACCAGTTGTCCCCAAGGTGTTGTCTGTTCACGCATACGGGTTACATCCAGATCGAAAATATCTTTAGGGCCTCCTATACCGATACAGTCCACCCCGATCTTTTCAGCCAGTTCCGCATCTACTTCCCCTAACATTTGAAAGGCATCCACAATCTTTACCGGCCGGGGTTCCAGCCCATAATAATTCCTCAATGCTTCTACAATGCGGCAATGAATGCCTGTAACCGCTGTTGCACCGAAATCGACCGGTACACTACCTGTATTCCGGTGATTGAGCGCACTGCGCACTTTATCTCTTGATCCGTTCATAGCATTTACATTTTAAAAGTATATTTTCGGTTTATCTCAAATTCCTGCTGACAGGCAATGTCTTCGGAAGAGCCTCCTGCCATGACTGTAAAACGTCCCGGTTCCACGGCCCATTCACCGTCCCGCATATACAGGGCCAACGACTTCTTGTCGAGAGTAAAAGTTATTTCCCGGGTCTCACCTGCTTTCAGGCGTACACGGCTGAAAGCACGCAGCTGTCTGTCAGGGGTTGTAAAGCTGCCGACTTCATCCCGCAGATAAAGCTGCACCACTTCGTCACCATCCACTGTACCCTGGTTGCGTACAGTTACCGATACATCTACCCGGCAGTGATTGCTTTCTTCACTCACCCGAACCTTCATGCCGGTATAGGAGAACGTCGTATAGCTAAGGCCATAGCCAAAAGGATAACGGGGAGTACCCGCCTCTTCTATATAGCGACTGCGATTTCCCTTACGTTTCGTATTATAGTATACCGGAAGCTGTCCGACCGAACGCGGAACGGAAAGTGTGAGACGACCTGCCGGATTGTAATCGCCAAATAGCACATCTGCCACAGCATTTCCTCCCTGCATACCCGGATACCAGGTATCAAGAATTGCATCTGCTTCCTGAATGACTCCCTCCATCAATAACGGGCGCCCTTTGATCAGGACCAATACCATCGGCTTGCCCAATTTGCGAACCTCTTCCAGCAATTCCAATTGTCTGCCCATAAGATGAAGTGTGGCACGGTCATATCCCTCTCCACTTTCCATATCACTGACCCGGTTTGCAGAGACCTTGGCGGCTCCTGTCTCTTCATATTCCGAAGAAAAATCCCGGGCACTCGATCCTCCTACTACCATCACCACGACATCGGCACTACGGGCAGCCTCTATGGCATCGGCAAATCCGGTACGGGAAGAATCCCGCACGGCACAACCTTTGGCATAAAGCACACGGGTGTCTTTAGAAACTTTTTGCCGGATGCCCTCCAGAACAGTCACCACAGAACCGTCTGCCTGAGGAGCTGTATAGTCACCAAGCATATTATAACCATTATCGGCATTGGGACCTATGACGGCAAGGGTACGAATATCCTTCTCCAACGGTAACAGCTTGTCTTCATTCTTAAGCAGAACGATTGACTGACGGGCAACTTCACGAGCCAGTCCGATATGCTCGGGAGAGGCAACCAGTTGTGCCGGACGCTTATCATCAACAAACGGAGCATCAAACAATCCCATGTGGAATTTGAGAGATAATATGCGGCGTACCGCCTTATCTACTGTCTCCATAGCGACATCTCCTTTTCGAACTGCGGCAACCAGTTGTTCCGCATATACATTCGTCCCCAGATCACTATCCACCCCGGCATTCACAGCTTTCACGGCTGCTTCATAGTCACTGCCTGCAACTCCGTGTTCCCGTAATCCGCCAATAGCATACAAATCGGACACGACAAAACCTTTGAATTGCCAACGGTCTTTCAAAATATCTGTCAGCAAATAGCGGCTTCCGGTACACGGATTACCGTCTATTTCATTATACGAACTCATCACCGACAATGCTCCTGCCCCTACAGCTTCACGAAAAGGAGGGAAAATAGCTTCTTCCAGTTCACGTTCGCCCAGATGGGCAGTACCTCCGTTATGTCCCCCTTCGGTCCAGCCATACGAGGCAAAATGCTTGAGAGTGGCAATTACGCTTTTACGCCCCCTTAGTGTGTCCCCTTGAAAACCGCGTACCAAAGCAGCTCCCATCACTCCATTCAGATAAGGGTCTTCTCCGTAAGTCTCTTCCACACGTGACCAACGCGGATCGCGGGCTAAATCGAGTACCGGTCCATAACCGATATGCGCTCCCTGAGCACTTGCTTCGGTTGCAATAACACGCCCCATCTGCCGGATCAGCTCCGGATTCCAGGTACTGGCCTGACCAATGGAAGTGGGAAAAACGGTTGTACCAATCGCCATATGTCCATGAGGGCATTCTTCCGCCAGGAACAACGGAATGCCCAAACGGCTATGCTCCATGACAAAAGCCTGAAGACGGTTGGAGGCGCGGGCAGCCAATGAAGGATTGAGGCCGGTATGCAGTGTGCGCTGTGTCCATGGATCGGCCCGCATAAAGCCCCAGAGTGCCCCGATATGATATTCGCTGATTTCCTTTTCCAACCGTGCAGTCAGGCGAATTTCCTCTCCCACCCGTTCGTACATCGGCCACCCCAATGAAGTAAGCATCTGGCCTACCTTTTCTTCCAGCGTCATCTGTGACAGAAGGTGCTCCACACGCTCTTCTACTGGAGCAGAGGGGTTTTCATAGGTATCCATCTGCCCGTTCTTATTCAGATCATAAAAAAGGAGCCGCGTTGCTTTATCTTTTTTCTTCCCGAACGTATCCTTGCCATGGATCGGGCATATGGGAATCACTCCCAGCAACAGAATACACAGTAATTTCATTTTCATTGTTTCTGAATTATCTGGTTAATATCATTTACCGTCTCTCTAATCATATCCACTGTCGAATCCGTTGCATAAACCGAATTCAACCCTTGTTCTTCCTGCCCGGGATCTCCCATGTAGTCATCTCCTTTTTGCCAGAAGAGGTGGCGGGGTTGTGCAAATCCACCCCATGCCCAGAAATTACATCCTTGAAAAACACCTTTCCCGGCAGCATGCTTTTTGACGATATCAAACACTTCCCTATAATAAAGGTCTCGTTGGACAGTCGGACTGTCCGAGGCAAACTTTACGCTGTCTCTCGGCAAACCGAACTCTTCAAGCACCAACGGCTTGTTTATTTTATAGGCCTCTTGGGCATGTATGTCAATATAAGAGCAAGTATTCTTTATGGCCTGTCCGAGAGTTCCCGGAATATCTTTCTTATCGATCCATCCCCAATTGTTCGGCCAGATATGAATCGTGGCATAATCGATATTGGCATCGGCATGAATGGAAGTCCAAAGTGAAAGATCTCCTTCACAACCGGCCATTCCCTCCGATCCGACCGAGACCAGATGATTAGGGTCCAATGATTTAATAAGTGCCGCACAATCCGCAATCCACGCCGCAAAACTTTCCTTATTCTCCTCACCGAACGGACGGGGCTCATTTCCTATCTGCCAGGACATGATCGCAGGATCTTCACTGTATTTCTTTCCCGTGTACCGGTTGACACGATTCACGACGTGGGTGACATGATTCCGGAACAGACGGTGTGCTTTTTCAGACTTAGCGTATTGTGCCACATAACCGGAGAAAGCATCCCACCCGGCTATATTCGGCATCGGTACCTCACCGTGTCCCGCCCAATAAAGGTATTGGGAATATCCGCCCGACCACTCCCAACTATTGTTCAGGAAAAGCACAGCATACATATCCCGTTTGCCCAACTCCGATAAGAAATAATCGAGTCCGTCGAAAATAGTATCGTTATATACGCCCGCTTCTATCTGAAGCGCAGGTTCAGCTTTTGTCGGGATACCATCTTTTCCGTCGGCCCCGACAAGAACACGCAGGTTATTGATTCCATGGGCTTTCAGGTGATCGAGTTCACGAAGCAGCCTTTCACGATTACCCCCCTGCCCCTGTGACCCCAATATGGCTCCATACCAGAAATTGGTCCCAATATAATAGTAAGGTTTTCCATTCACCGTCAGACGCCCGTCTGACACACGGACAAAAGGATCGGAAGAAATCCGGGGAGAAGTACATGCCCCGAACACGACCAGCAAGGTCAGTAGTATACTCGATAGGGTTTTCATAATTATCAGATGTTTTATTTATAAGATTCTTTTCACTCTGTAACTGATATTGCAAAGATAAGCGTCGTCCGCATATATACCTAATACTATCTTAGCATTCCATGATATTATTATAAGCAGGTTAAGGCCAAGTATAGAAATCGGGAATCTCATCTGCAAAAAGTATCAGGGAATCTTCCTTAAACCGGCAAAAATCGGTTGCAGCCGGATGTCCTTTATAAGGAGCAAACCCGGACCAGCTACACACATAGTTCAAAGCTACTCCTTCCGAACGCAGGATGGACAACAATTGCGTATACCACAACGAGTCACGGGTCTGTGTACCGGTCTCGGTAATAGCCGAAAGTTTTGCATGCTGCCGGGCATACTGAGTCAGTATACGTGCTTTCAAAACAACCAGAGAAGTGTCTCCTCCATCCGGACGAAAATCCCAGTAATTATCCATTCCTACCACATCTACATATTCATCTCCCGGATAGCGTTCCAGGTATTCGGCTTCGGTAGTAAAGCCACAATCAGGAGAGAAAGCATACAGAAAGTTATGTACCTGCAGAGAGTCCCTGAGGTAAGTGACCGTAAACCTATATAATTCTTTAAACTCCTCAACCCGGCAATGATTTCTGCCCCACCAGAACCAGTTGCCATCAAACTCATGCCAGGGACGGAATATAATGGGAATCAATTCTCCGTTGTCGGCTTTTGCATTGTGGGCAAAGTCGGCAATGATTTTCAGGTCAGCCTTAAATATAGCATGATGGGAACCTCCCGGTAAGATATGGCGGACCACCCGGGTGGTATCATAAAAGTTTCCACCGGTCACCGGATTGTAATAATGCCAGCAGAATGTAATCACGTTACCTCGGTTATATGCAGCATGAAACTTCTGCCGGATGTAATCCGGGTCTTTTGTTTCCCAACTACGGGGATTTGTAAAATGAAGAAAATCAAAGCTGGCCAAAGCTGGATAAGTTCCCGTCACATCGTATGCGTCACATCGGTTCGCTTCATCCCGCCAGCGTGTGGTATCCGAGTCAAACCCATCCATTTCATAATTATGTTGTCCGTAAACAACCTGTTTCCCGGTCAGTTGGCGCAAGTTATAAAACAAAGCTGCCGTCCGTTCAGTTGCGCCTGAGTCAACCAGCATCTGTCTGGTTTCTGTCAGCAAATTCCTTTGCGGGGGAACACAGGACAAGATGCAGACCACAGTAGCAATGTATATTCCAATTCTTTTCATTGATAATCTATTTGAATGATATCTGATGCCTCACTTTCACAATCCCACCGTGATACGGAAGTCAGGCGATAATAATAAGTCCCTTTTAAAGGAGTTCCGTCAAAATCGAATCCATTATCGGCAAAGGTGCATGTATTTCCAGCTACAAACGTCACAAACGTACCTGCCCCGACTGCAAAATCGGGAGTCTTAGCACGATAGATGCGATACATTTCCGCATTCTCCGTACAAGTCCAGTACATACGGTTATTATCGATTTGTTTTACCACCGGAGGTATCGGTTTATCATTCCCCTGTACTCCCGTCACCACTACCGTATGATTCCGGAACGGAGCAGAGGCCGGATAAAAGGAGGTATTGTGAGAATCGGAAACAGAAATATAGTATTCTATTCCTTCTTCGGTAATCCCGGAAGCAGGCAACGTCAATGTGAAGACAGCTCTGACCCGGCGTTCAAACGGCAACTCTTTCCATACTTTATCTCCCGGTTTCCGATAGTGAAGTGTTCCGGATACAACTTCGGGCAACCGGTCTTCAACCACAGAAAACCGGATATGCAACGGAGCTCCCTTCATTACGGAAGTCACCGGAGAATTAATAACAATAACCGGTGCTTCACGATCTGCATTTCCAGCCGGACACCGGGCAGGTATTCCCAAAGGACTCTTATGCCCTTCAACATCCACCGTGTACACCGAATAGACAGCAACTCCATGAAACATATCCCGATAGCATGTCACACCGGCTGCCAATGTATCAATTTCTTCTCCATTACGACAAACAACAAAAGCCTTTGCCGCCGGTTCTTCATTACGCCAACTGACCAATGCTCCCTCACGGGTTCCCTTGGCTGTGATATGCGAAGGTGCCTGTACCCGCTGTTGCTTACGAAGTTGATTGATTTTCGCTACATAATTCTGTTTGACAAATCTATTCTGAGTACTCATGATATTCCCGTAGGACGAAATATCCTCGATACGATACAGGAAGCTGCGCGCCCATTCATCCATCTTTCCGGGTAAATCATCCCACCGATAAGCTTCAAAACCGGCATTCAACGCAATGTGGCAAGCAGCACCCTGAATGCGCGCGCGCAACCGGGAAAGACGCAACCTCTGAAGTGCATCCGAAGTAATCGCCATACAACTATCAATGGTTTTCAATTGTGCTTCAGCTAATTTTTCCGCCCCGGCTATCACATCAAAAGGTTGAAAACGAATATACAATGTATGAATACCTTTCAATCCGCTCACCGGAACCGTCAGCGTTCTCCAAGATTGCCACCCTTCCGTATTCTTTACCTCAAACCGGGCGATAACAGGGCCTTCCAGACGGTCCAGACAAACAGTGGCAACCCCACCCGAAGATGCAGAAGCGACCCGAACGGACATCCGCTCAGGACTATTACTAAAATCAACCGCAGGATACTCCAACCAGTCATCCGCCATAATATACCCTACACACTCACCACCTTCATCACAAGGGGCATTTTGGGTACCTTTCTTCTCTTTGTATCCAGTAGCTTCTATCTTTACGGTTTCTCCATTTTTCCCGATAAAAGCCATCGAACGAAGGTTCATCAACGGATAAGTATGCACCACCTGATTAAATCCGGGTGTTTCCTGACACTCGCCAAAGTCAGTGGCAAAAGGCTCGTTTTGATTGATAATACCGGTAATGGCATCGGCTGCATTTTTCCCGTAACTGGCACATGCAAAATCCCGATATACCTTCTCCGAAGAATCCAGTACTTCACGCTTATACCAGGGGGCCTTACTGATATACCACATTTTAGGAGAAATAGCGTCGGCCAGTCTCCACGTCAGTGCATAAAAACCATTCATATTGGGAGAAGCATCTCCAAAGGCCCGGATGGTTTCCGAAAGATCCACATTATAAGGATAGTAATATTCAGAACTGTTAAAATCCCGTTCCAACCAGGGACATCCCCAGTATTCACGACTGCCATACACACTTCCCGGTTCGAACGCTGCCGAATAATAAGATATGGGAGCACAAATAACATCTTCGGGCAGACTATTCACTGATTCCGGGGTCAGCCCCCACCCCGATACAGCTATACGGGTAGAAGGCGACATCCGCTTCATCTCTTCATAGAATCCATCAAAAACTCTCCGCCAGCGGGCATAAAAAGCTTCATTCTTCTGACCCTCAGACTGGAAACAAAGCAGATAATCCAGTTCCGGATATTCACAGGCAATTTCTGTAACCTGTGCCTTAATTACTTCTCTATTATCCGGCTCAGTCTGATATTCCGGCAAGAGGACATCGATATCCAATCCTAAGCCTATTTTCACACCACGCAAATGTGCATAGGCGATCACCTTGCGGAATATAGTTGCTCCTTTCTCTTTGATCTGGCTATTCGTCAGCGTTTCATTATGTAACCCATAATCAGCTCCAAAATCATAGTCATCATAAATCCCGGATGCTCCAAAAAGATATTCATTGACATCCCATCCGGGGCAACACCATCCGTGTCCGGTCTTTATGGTAGGCATCCATCCACGTGACAAATGACCTTTATACTCAAAATTATGAAACAATTCATTATGCCCGCAAAACCCGTTATAATTATGAATCATAATAAAATTCATCCGCATCCGCGCAGCCTGATCTATGATGTAACGCCAATCATCCCATGAATAAATCGTAGCCGATTGCGGAAAATTAGTCCAGGGAAGAAATCCGCGAACGGTCATTGTCGGCGTACGTTCATCCCGGATAAACGGTAACTTTGTCTGCGGCTTTTTTTTATCGGGATACACATCCCCGTTCATATAGAAACGCATTCCTAAATGATCCTCCAATAACCCATATACGCCATAAAGCAGTCCACTGGCATCCGCACCGGCAATAACCACCAGTTGCCTGCTTTTTTCCTTCACTGTCCGAATGACATACCCCTGTGCTCCGGGCACTGATGCCAGAGACAGCACTCCATTGTCTTTCCAAGAAGTCATCAACGGATGATCCAGTCTTGTAAGCACAAATTCCGTTTTCCTGTCCGGCACCTCTCCATGTCCGACAGATAATAGCCGCCCGGACAACTGATAGTAATATCGTTGAAGCTCTGCTGCCGCATATTCTTCGACCGGTGTACCCGAAGTAACCAATAAAATCTGTGCTTTGATTGTCGATGCTGTCATTGCCAGAATCAAAACAGCCAGCAGGTGATATGCCATTCGTCTCATTTCTATTTTATTTTATTTTCCAGATAAGTTTTAAGTTCATTGTATTCACGCCACACACGCTGGTTCAAAGAGCTAAGAACGCCCAGTTCTCCACGTGAATGAACCCGTTTCACATAAGTATCGAACATCTCTTTGATTGGTGCTGAAAGCAATAACCGGTATGCATCCGCATATTCCTGTGAAGCATCTATTTTCTCACCTTGCGCTTCTTTCTTCTTTAAGGTAAAAGCAGGCATCATAGCCTGATCCACCTCTCCCAAGAGAAGTTCAAAACGAAACATTGCTATGAAACGTTCCAGATTATCCCGCTGCTCCCCTTTTAACTTTTTCAATAATGATTCTCCGGAAGACACCAGTTCTTTCCGTATCCGCACATTATTTTCGTCCAGCAGTCCCCATTCCGGAGTATAGGCGTAAAACTCCGGCGAAGGCACATTCCACTGAATTTGTTTCCGATCCATTCCGGCAAGCAACGGGGTCATTTTTTTAGCCGCATCTTTTCCGAACTCCTCCGTCAGAAATCTGTCATACAACTGCTCCACACTTTCTTTGGCATCTTTATCCGAAGCAAAATGGGCAAACGTTCGGAAATTAAAACGAGGTTCCTCCGTACGCCAGTGGATAGCAACCACTCCGTCCAGATTCTGTTTAGCGGCAAGTTTCACATGTTCACGCATCATATGGACCCTTGGCTGAAAATGCCACAACTGGTGATCGCCTTCCAACCAGGGAACTGCCCATACATTACGGTTCCGGGCAATCTCTCCCAAAAACTCCGGTTGTGGACTTTTCCCCAGATCTGGATTGAGACAACTGAAAATAATATCTTTGGGCAAAGCTCTGTCCAATCCTTTCAGCAATGAAGGTAACTGATGTCCTCCCCCCCAGCCACCAAGGATCAATTTGGCATGCGAACCCTTTGATTTCAGATAATCATAAGTCAGTTTCATATATTCCAGCGCCCACACTCCGACAAAACGGGCCGATGAATCGGCCGCTTCCTCAAAGAAGCTTTCATTTTCCCGATAAGCACGAGCAAAAGGTACATTCCTCAATGCTTTCTGAGTATCGACTCCCATAAACGAATGTTCATTCAGCCACATCCAGATATAATCAATATCCGGATAAGCTTTCAGGATATCATCAATTGCAGCATAATGTATCTCGGCTGCTATCTGGCTTTTCGGATTCGGAATCATATTCGATTCACCCGGCCAATAGAAACAGTCTCCGGCTACATTCAAAGAAAAGTATTCGGGAGGAATCACTCCGAATTCAAATCCCATAGCCATACGAATTCCCCGTTCATGTGCCATTTTCAATACATCACGCATCAGCCCCTGGCCCCTTTCGTAATGCTCCCGGGGAGAGTGCGAGGTAACCGAACCGTCATTACCGAAAGCTTCTGCCCCTGCAGGTAAGTGGAATGCTTTTCCCGTATCATAAGCAAAGTCTTTCACAGCCATAGGCAGATAGCCCCAACGTGCAGTCAGAGAATTATCAAAACAGGCTTGAGGAAGAATATTCTTATATTCTATTTTTATCATAGGTTCCACATAAGTGGCATAACGCTCACCACCCCCCGTATAATTGTGGAAACCAATGAAGTTGATACCATTTTTCTGACATTCATCCAGATAATTCCGGTAATCTGACAAGTTCCATGAAGTAGGTCCTGACAAGAAATTATGCCAGGGAAGTACCCCCCTGATATTAAATTTCTCCTGTGCCTGTATCCCCAGACAGAAGAACAAACCGATAAACAAATATTGAATTTTCCGCATTGTCATTCTTTTTTTATTCATATTGCGGAGTGAGTTAAAAAGAGGGATAGTTATAAGAAAACTGCCCCTCTTTTACCAACTCTACCCTACATCAGGCAGTCAATAAACTACCTTTCACTAAACACACCTTAATCTTTGGGAACAATACGGAAATTATCAAAGCAGATATCCGTATCTTCCGCCCAACTATTACCCATAATCTGTAAAACTCCATCATTAGGAATGTCCCCTTTCCACATTTCTCCCAGGTCAATAGAAACCGTTTTCCACTCTCCGTTCGTATTCAAGGCGAGTCCCGATGCAAAAGGTTCCCAATCGTAATTAATCTGCGAGAAGTAAAATCGGATCTGTCTTTTGGTCAATGGCTTGATTGTATTTACTTCAAACTTCAGCAAATATTTATCCTGATCGGCAATAACCTCGGGAAAGTATTCGACAGCACACTGTGCAATAGTAGTCACCTCGTTCCAGTCCCAATCATTCGCATCTCCCTTATTAATCTTGAAACGGGAGAATTGTCCGCTGTACGGAGCAGGAACGGGACCATTTATCACATATTTACCACCTCCCCAACCGGTGAACGGGTCAAAGTCACACAGCATATTGCCCTTTTCCATATATTTACCGGGAACCATGACTTCTCCACAAACCGGGCTGACTAATTTAATTTTTGAACCTATTACGGCATCCTCCGGCAACACAAAACTCAGACTGTTACCGGTTGCTTTTGTTATCTCCGCTTCTTTTCCACCAAAGAACAGCTGCCCCGATTCGGTCGTTATCTCATAAAGATCAAAATAATCGCCAACCACCTGCATCGTATCACCTGCCGGCGTAAATTCATTGAACATACCGTTCACCTCCAATTCAGGAATAAACACCGATATCGGAGTAGTTACGGTAGAATTTCCGTTTCCTAAAGTTATCAGATTATTTACCTCTCCCGGAATTACCCTGGGGATCGGAAAAGTTATTTCTCCCGAAGTGATATACGCATCTCTCAAATCAACCTGTACATCATTTACCAGAATCGAATTAACAGCATTCAATCCTGTACCTTGCACAATGATATATTGTGCAAGATTAGCCTGATCGATCCCCTGTTCGCGATCGAGTACCGTAGATACCCGGGTGACAGCCAGAGGGGCATATTCCACTTCATCATCTTTACACGATGCAAACAGACCACAGCCCAGAATCACCCATACGAATAAAATATATCTAAATGTTTTCATTGTATCTTCAATTTTAAATGTTACGAATGTATTCATTACCATCCCGGATTGTTAGAATCAATCTTATCATTAGAGTTCACCTCACTGGTAGGTATCGGATATAGAAGATTACGCTCCAAACGACGTTTAGTCACATTATGCTCATCCATATCGATGGCATTCATCACATCCAGATAGATACCCCAACGGAAAAGATCATAACGGCGGTCAGCTTCATAGGCCAATTCACGGGCACGCTCTTCCAATACAGCCGAACGGAATTCATCCTGATTCATTCCGGAGAACGGAGTGGCATGGGCACGCGTACGAATGCGGTTCACCTGATTATAGGCCTCAGCGTCCGGTCCGCCATTCAATTCATTGACAGCCTCAGCATAAACCAACATTATATCCGGCAAACGGAGCAACGGAAAGTGAAAATCACTGTTTTTTTGTTTCCGGTCTGTAACAAAAGTAAATTTCGTCAATTTCGCCAATGTCCACCCCTGACCTTCATGATAGACTTCCGTACCATCAAAAGCATTGCCCTGACTGTCATATACCTCCTTATTCTCTACTTTATCTGCATACCAACGGGGATAATAGTTATAGATAACCTTACCATTGGATATTCCATCCGACGCATATCGGTGAATAACTCCATCGACAATACGCGTATCCTGTTCTTCGAAAAGCAGATACCAGTGATCGCGCATACCATACCAGTTACCTTCCATCGTACCGTCTTCTTTGAAAATGCCCACATAATCCTGACAGATCGTGTTTCCAAAGTCCTTATCACCGCTGATGGCCTGTGCCATCCAGATGTGTTCTCCCTTATTACGGTTTCCTATGGCCCATACGTCCATATAATTATCAAACAGGGTATATTCGTTTATCACCTCCCAAGCTTTGTCACGTGCCAACGCATAATACTTGGCCGGATCAAAAGACTCATAACCTGCAACAGTCTTTGCAATGTGCGTGATAGGTTGTGGTTCAAATATATTCGGATCTCCTCCCTTAACCACGATAGGCACACCGGACATCGCCCCGGAAGCCATAGTAACATATACTTTCGCCAATAACGCTTTGGCAGCTCCGCTCGAGGCACGTCCCGCTACAAACCCGGCATCATCTTTCGAATACATTCCTTCAGCTTGTTCCAGCAATTCAATGATATGTGTGTATACGTCCGATACCGAGGCACGAGGCTGGCTCATAGCTTCCCCTTCCGATATTGATTTCCGGAAAATAGGCACAGGACCGTAATTTCTCACCAGGTTAAAATAAGCCCATGCTTTAAGGAAGCAGAGTTGTGCCAAAGCGTCCTGTTTACTCTCCGGAGTCAGGTTATTCATAGCCGAGATCTTGGATATACCCAGATTTGCCCGGTGAATCAACGTATAGCTGCCCTGCCACATATGATCTATTCCCCAGAATCCTTGTGGATTACCTGCTCCGACATTACCAAATGCCCATGATGCACCCGACGCATAGTCACAATCCATATTGGTCAGATAAAGATAAGAACCCGGAGCAATAAAGCTGGTGATCACTGTATTATAAGTACCTGTCACAAGCTGGGAAGCCGCACTCTCACTGTCTCCCAACTGTTCGGGTGACACAAAATCATAGGCCTTTTCTTCCAGCAAATCATTGCATGAACATGCCAACAGGACTGTCCATAGCAATAAAAACGATTTGAATATTATTTTTTTCATGACTTTTCTTGATTTGAGTTAAACATCAGAACGTACACTGTAAACCAAATGAGAAGGTGCGACTACTTGGATACGAGAATAAATCTACGCCACGGCGAGAAGCATCACTACCGAAAGAGTTTACATCCGGATCATACCAGCTATATCCCGAAATGGTGAATACATTGCTGACAGAAGCAAACAGATTGATCGATTCAATTCCCTTGAATGGAGAGACAAACTTATACCCCAGATTAATATTCTTCATTCTCAGATAAGATCCGTCTTCTACATAACGATCAGACAGTTTCATCGTTCTTCCATAGCCGGCATAAGCTTTCGGCCATTTGGCATTCTCCCGGTTTTCGGGTGTCCAGCGAGATTCATATATATTCAGCGGAATATTACCAATACCACTCATAGTCACCTCGAGTAAGTTCGCATTGAAAATATCACCTCCGACACATCCTTGCAGGAAAAAGCTTAAAGAAAAGTTCTTATAAGTAAAATTGTGAGTCATACCGAAAGTGAAATCCGGATTCGTATCCCCAATTACCTGGCGATCGGCATTTGTAATACCGGCTACTCCATCCAAATCTTTATATTTCACCTCACCCACCATTGCTTTACATACGGCTTCTGACTCTTTTGCATAAAACGGGTCGGCTCTTACTTCAGCAATATTATCATAAAAACCATCTTCCACAAATCCATAAATGGTTCCGATCGGCATTCCGTTGCGCTGTAGGAATACATTATCAGCCTTACTCCATCCCTGGGCAAACTGATCTCCCGGAAGTCCGCTGATCTTGTTACGGTTAAAGGAAATATTAGCATCAAAATCCCAGTTGAAGTTCTTACCGGTAATCGCATAGAACTTTCCGGTAATTTCAAGTCCCTTATTCGTTACATTTCCAAAGTTAGTCGTCATATTCGAGAAACCTGTACTTTGTGGTATCTGTATATTCTGCAATAAGTCAGATGTCTTTTTGTAATACAGATCGACAGTCAAATTAATTCTGTTCTGCAGGAATCCCATATCCACACCCACATTATACTGGCTGGTGGTCTCCCACTTCAAATCCGGATTGGCAGGTCCTCTCCAGGTAAGATTGGCAAATCCACTGGAAAGTGCACCGTTAATCGGATAATTGGCCACAGTCAGATAGTCACGGGTAGCATAGGCGCCTATCGCCTGATTACCAGTCTGCCCGTAGCTTGCACGGAACTTCAGGTTACTAAACAAATTCAGGTCCTTAATAAACTGCTCTTCCGATGCTCTCCAGGCAATAGCTCCTGAAGCAAAGTTAGACCATTTGTTGCCCGGTGCAAACTTACTGGAACCATCCCGACGGAAAGAGGCAGTAAACAGATACTTATTCATCAGGTTATAGTTGGCACGTCCCAGGAAAGACACCAGAGAAGTCATTCCGCGTCCACTGGTCGGCTTCTGCGGATTCACAGCGGCACTCATATCAAAGTCTTCCGTCAAGTCTTGAGGAAACCCGGTAGCTACCATTGCTTTATTACCATAATCCCCTCTTTCATAAGAGAAAGCAGCAACCACATTCAACGAATGATTCTTATTGAAAGTTTTGTTGTAAGTCGCCATCGTTTCAAGTACCAGATTCTTCGCCCAGTTATCAGCTTTTGAGGCGTATCCGTTTGTCGGATCTTTACCTTCCACCGTCTCTCTGTTATAGTACACATCACGTTCGTTTATATTATAGGAGAAACCCACATTCTGACGAACTTTCAAATCCTTATACGGTGTGATTTCCACAAATGAAGAAGAGAAGAAACTATTCGTTGCCAGTTCATCTTTAGCTGCACGGGTATATACATAAGGATTCGATGAGAACCAGTTCAACTGGGCATTATTCGTTTCATCGTCCAAGGGTGCTGTAGCCGGATAGAACAAAGCCCCCCGGATAATACCATCACTGACAGAATTGGTTTTGGCAAGCTTGTTCAATGAGTTGGTAAAACTCATATTCGTACCGATTTCAATCCAGTCGTGTACCTTACGAGCGAGATTCGCACGGAATGAATAACGTTTGTATCCGGAGTTATGAATGATACCGCTCTGATCCAGTATATTACCGGAGATTGCATAATACCCCTTATCATTCGAACCGTTCACGCTCAGATTGTATTCCTGGGAAAAAGCTGTTTCAAATACTTCATCCTGCCAGTTTACACTGGGATACGTACCATTCCGGTAATCTTCCGGTCCCGGAGAATAAACCGATTCACCGGTATTCGGGTCCACTTTCGAAGTGCCCGGATAAGGAATAGCTTCATTTGCATTCTCGTATTCATTAAACATCCGTGCTGCTTCATTCCTATACAATGCATATGTATATCCATCCAGCATATCCAGTTTCTTCACTACCTTTGAAATTCCGAAGTTAGCACTGAAACTGATATTGTCTTTTCCCTTCGCACCACGCTTGGTGGTAATCAATACCACTCCGTTCGCACCGCGTGATCCGTAAATAGCCGTAGCTGAAGCATCCTTCAGGATCTCAATAGACTCGATATCCGACGGATTAATCGTCGACAACGGATTGGCCGTCTGCATCATACCATCTTTACCTGTTCCGGGCATTCCACTACTGGTAAAAGGAATACCATCTACAATGTAAAGCGGTTCTGTAGAAGTTGAAAACGAGTTCGCACCACGAATCTGAATACTCACGCCTGCTCCGGGAGCACCATCATTCTGGTTGACCTGCACACCTGCAATACGCCCCTGAAGTCCCTGGTTGATACTGATCGGATTGGTTTTCATCAAGTCTTCGCTTTTGATACTGGTGACCGATCCTGTCAAGTCACTCTTCTTCATTGTACCATAGCCTATGACTACCACCTCATCCAGCAGTTCAGTATCTTCCTTCATTGTCACATTGAGTATTTTCTGTCCGGGTTTTAAAGTAATCTCCTGTTCTTTATACCCCACACACGAGAAGACCAGTACCTTCTTGCCACTCGGAACGTTTACACTGTATTTACCGTCCACATTGGCAATAGAACCGGTTCCGGCACCTTTGACCAGTACATTGGCTCCAATCAATGGAGATCCATCGTTAGCATCGGTGATTACGCCTGTAACAATGGTTTGCTGAGCCATCATATGGCTGCTCATCAAGAGCGCCATCAGAAACAACATCATGTTCTTCATACTATTACACTGATTTAAAATGATTAATTTTGTGATAATGCAAAAATAGAGTCAACCGGAAGAACAAACAAGTATGATTTTATCATTCACTTATGCAATTCAGACAAACACTCTTTATTTCTTTTCTGCCTTCAATGCATCCGTTATTCTACCATAGTTTATCTAAAAGACGAAATCGAGACTTGTTTTATCCCAATATCGGAGAACTTTCTCAAATGTAAAATTAGTGCAGTTATCATTAACAATCCAGTATTATTTTATCCGATAGTGATACAATCAACACACCCTTACATCAGAGAACAAGTACATAAAGAAATTACCTTCAAACAATCTTTCCTTAAAAAAACACTACTACCTCAGAACCTGTAAAAACCAACCTTATTGTATCTTAACCTCAAAACCTTTCGTAACACCCTTTGCCAGTCCCGGTTGTCCGGAACCTATAAACAGCGTATACTTTCCGGTAAGCATCCTCCAGTTTCCATTTTCCCAGACCGACAACTCCCGGGGAGGTATATTAAATTCAACTCTCTTCTTTTCACCTGGAGCAAGTTTCACCTTTTTAAACGCTACCAATTTTTTCAACGGATATGTATAGACAGGAGTATTTTCTCTGGAAACATACACTTGGACGACTTCTTCTCCGGTCCATTTACCGGTATTGGATAATTCAACCGAACATTGCAACCTTGCGCCCGATTTCAAGGTATCACTTCCTTGTATACCATCGAACCCAAATGATGTATAACTCAACCCATGACCGAAACCATATAAAGGATCTTCCTTCATATAACGATAAGTACGCCCTTTCCACATATCAAAATCCAGGATATCCGGCAACTGATCTTCCGCCCGATAAATAGTCATAGGTAACTTACCCGATGGATTTTCGTTCCCAAACAATAAATCGGCCAGGGCTCTACCAGCTTCCTGCCCGGGGTACCAGGCCTGCATAATCGCCGGTATATGCACATCCGCCCATTCAGAAGTTAGCGGATTTCCCGAATGGAAAACCAATACGATCCTTGGGTTCACTTGATAAATAGCTTTCAGCAGTTTCTCCTGTTCTTCCGGTAAATAAATAGAAGTCATATCATGATTCTCTCTTGCCATTTTTTCATCACTTCCCAAAGCTACAAGCACCACATCCACTCCTTTTACCGCAGCCACAATAGAATCCCTGGAAGCTCCTATACCGTTCAAATAGTTGACTTTTCCTCTTTTACCCATCAAATCTTTCACCCCTTTCAAAAGTGTAACCGAATAAGGAGGCTGTCCACTATATCCACCTAAATAATTATGATCGGCAAACGGGCCTACTACAGCTACCGATTTAGTCTTCTCCTTACTTAAAGGCAACAGATTTTCATTTTTCAATAGCACAACCGACTTGACAGCCGCTTCATAAGCAAGTTCCGCAAACTTCTTGCCGGCCAATAGCTTCTTATTGTAATGATTATAAGGCACAAGTTCCATCGGATCAAATTCTCCCAACTTAAACCTCGCGGTCAGCACCCGCGTTAAAGCCTGATCAATAGTAGCTTCCGAGATTAAGCCCTGTTTCACTGCCTGAACCAATTTCTCTTTATATGTAGTGCCACATTCCAAATCACACCCACTGTTGACACCCAGCGCTGCCGCTTCCTCCAACGAATTCACGACCCTATGCTGCCAATTCATCACCCCAATGGCCCCGCAATCAGAAACTACAAATCCGTCAAATCCCCACTCTTTTCTCAACACTTCACCGAGCAGCCAACGAGAGCCACTGGGAGGCACACCGTTAAAAGCATTATAAGCCGTCATTACCGACTGCACGTCTGCCTCTTTCACGCAAGCTTCGTAAGCCGGAAAATAATATTCATACAACTGTTTCGTCGGTATTTGCGAAGAGCTGGAAAAGCGATTGTTCTCTTCGTTGTTAGCCACAAAGTGTTTGATTGTTGCGACAGTTTTCAGATAAGCCGGATGATCACCCTGTAGCCCCTTCACAAAGGCTACTCCAAGCCGTGAAGTCAGATACGGATCTTCACCATAAGTCTCTTCACTTCTTCCCCAGCGCGGATCACGAGCCATATTGATAGTAGGCGACCAGTAAGTGAGCCCCTTTCCTATTTCCAGATATTTCAGTCGCGCCTCCGTAGAAATAGCAGAAGCCACCCGCTTTACCAATACCGTATCCCAGGTAGAAGCCAGATTAATAGCCTGTGGAAAAACAGTCACTTCACCTGCACGAGCCACTCCATGGAGACATTCATTCCAATAATTATAAGCAGGAAGGTTCAGCCTGGGGATGCTATCACTTTCGCTCACGAGTTGAGATACCTTCTCTGCCAGTGTCATCTGTTGGATGAGTGTTTTCACGCGAACGGCAATCGGTTGCGACAAATCTCCGATAATCCTCTCTTTCACACCGCGGACTTCCACTTTTCCTCCTGCATTAAAAGCCGGACAATCCTCACACCCTCCATTGTCTTGAGCTCTCAACATTATACCGGCAGAAAGTAGAATCCCTATCATTACTATTTTTGTTTGCATGTCTTTCATATTCTATCTCCACTGTTTTTAGTTCATACGCTTTTCAATAATGCAAAATTATCGGGATTCCATCAAACCATCCAGTATTATTTTATCCATTCATAATACAATTATTATTTTGATAACTTATGTTGCTTTATAAATCCATTATCTTTGCACATAGTTAATCCTCAAATACTCCAGAATATGATCAATCCTATTTATTCAGCAGATAAGGCGAGATACTCCGGTGGAATGAAGTATCGCCGTTGTGGCAAAAGCGGTATACTGTTACCGGAAGTTTCCCTGGGCCTCTGGCATAACTTCGGTGATGTAGATACATTAGCCAATAGCCTTCGAATGGCTCACTTTGCATTCGACAAAGGCATCACACATTTCGACCTGGCTAATAACTACGGTCCCTCTTACGGCTCAGCCGAGGAGACGTTCGGGCTAATCATGAAGAAATCCTTTATGCCCTATCGTGATGAGCTATTCATATCCACCAAAGCCGGGCATGATATGTGGGAAGGTCCTTACGGGAACTGGGGCTCCCGAAAATATCTGATGAGCAGTCTCAACCAGAGTTTAAAACGCATGAATCTGGAATATGTAGATATTTTCTATACCCACCGTTACGATCCCGAAACCCCACTTGAAGAAACTCTTCAGGCACTCGTCGACATTGTTCGGCAAGGTAAGGCCCTCTACATCGGTATTTCCAAATACCCCAAAGAAAAAGCAGAGTTTGCCTACCGATATCTGGAAGAGCGAGACGTGCATTGTCTCCTCTATCAGGGACGATATAACCTGTTTAACCGTGAACCGGAAGCACAAGGTATCCTCCGGCAAGCCCAAGAGAACGGTACCGGCTTTATCGCCTTTTCTCCTCTGGCTCAGGGTCTGCTCACTAACCGATATCTAAATGGAATTCCTGAAGATTCAAGGATAGCCCGCGGAGGTTTCCTGAAAAAAGAACAACTGACCGATCAAGTATTAAATAAAATCAAAGCATTGAATGAAGTGGCAGGCAGTCGCGGACAAACCTTAGCCGAAATGGCATTAGCCTGGATATTGAAAGATGATCTGGTAACCTCCGTCATTATCGGCGCCAGTTCCGTCAGTCAACTGGCAGACAACCTGAAAGCGACGGAAAACTGTAAGTTCAGTCCGGACGAGCTGCAACGTATCGGGAGCATTCTTCAATAAACTCTTTTTCATCACAGATTAACAGATCACACAGATGTGTAATATTCAGATTATCAATCAGATTAATCTCTTCTCTGTGTTAATCCGTGTAATCTGTGGTGAGTTTTGAAACAGCCCCTGTCAATGACGACTTCTCTGCAATCATCTCTGCCTAAAACCCTTCAATATTCAGCAACCACTTCCACACAGGTACAACATCTATTAATATTCCAGCAATCTCTACTGTCCTTTCGTTGTCATAAGTCACTATAATGAATTTCTCCACATCAAAGCTATTTGCGATTTTTACCAAAGCCTTAGTTTCTCGCTCAAAAGTAGAGCTATCGGAAATACTAAACGAGGCTTGCACAGCCATCTTCTGCGACGGAAGATAGAAGTCCACCTCAACGTTCTTATTATAATAAGATAGTTCTTCATTACCGTACCGCTTCATCAGTGCCAACGCCACGATATTTTCCAATAGCTTAGTCTCCGGATCTGCCAAAAAAACATTCAGTAGCCCGTTATCACAAAAATATCGCTTTTGAGATATCTCACGATCACTCAACGAGTCCGTAAAATTAGAGATACCAAAAACAAGATAGGCATCTTTCATATATCCAATGTAATCCGCAATCGTATTTCGGCTCACCTTAGCTCCTGCAGAACTTACGATATGCTGTAATCGACTTAAAGCTATTGGCTGCATTACACTTTCGGCCATTTTTTTAGCAAGCAAACGGATAGCATCCGCATTGCGGATCTCATTCCGGCTAATAATATCCCCTAGAAGAATCTTTAAGTATAATGAGTTTATCCAACTTCTTTTATCTCTCAAATCAAATGTTTCAGGAAATCCGCCAAAGTGAAAGTAATCATCAAAGAGCTTTGCAACTGTAATCCTCTCATCAGAATATTCCCAATTTTTAGAAAGCTTGACTCCCTTATAGGTCAGATATTCCGAAAACGAAAATGGGTAAACCTCCTTGATGATAAATCTGCCTCCAAGTGTTGTTGCAATATCCCGACTCAACATTTTAGCATTACTTCCGGTAATGTATACTCTATATTTGGAGTCTGCTAAACGTCGGGCAAAATGTTCCCATCCTTCAATATTTTGTATTTCATCCAGGTATATCAATGGCCGTTTATTTTCGTATAATTCACGATACGACTCAAGAAGTAGATTTAGCTCCTCCATTTGAATGGAGGATATTCGCTCGTCCTCAAAATTGATGTATAAGATATCTTCAATAGTCGCTTTGCCGGATTTTATCATTGATTGAATATGTTGGAACATCAAATATGATTTTCCGGCACGACGAAGCCCTACAAAAACATAGTTGCAGACTTCCTCCAAAAAGATGGGTCTTTCTACTAATTCAGTCGTAGCAATCTCCTGTTGCTTTTCACTGATTATGATTTTAATGATTCTCTTTTCCATGAAATCGCTCTTTATACAGAGCAAATATAAGCAATTTCCGTCAGTATACAAAGCATAAAAGCAATTTTCTTAATACGACCATGCGTCTTATATCATCCTGAGAGAGGATATCCCTCCTTAGCTAGAATCAGAACTCTTTTTCACCACAGATTAACAGATCACACAGATGTGTAATATTCAGATTATCAATCAAATTAATCTCTTCTCTGTGTTAATCCATGTAATCTGTGGTGAGTTTTGGCTCTATTATTCAACCGAAACGATCGGTCAGTTATCAGAGCAGTCCCTGCCCTCCTATCACTCCGGCAATGGCACTTGCCACAGCTATGATCACCTTTAAAAGGATATTCCAGCTATTCTTCTTCATATATTTATCTGATTAAAGTTATTATGCAGTCGGATCATCCACAATGTCTCCATCACCATTTCCAGAGCCATTACCGCCCGAAGTGCCGATACTGCCTATCTTCTGAAACTCAACACCCTGAAGCAAAGCACGGGTAGTGCCAATAGCGGCAGGCCGGGTATATTCCGGTGTGAAGTGACAGAGAAGTGCTCCCACCTGGTTCGGATTGACATCCTCCTCTTTGTCTACTCCCCTTCCACGGCTACGCGCCTTCATCGTAAAAGTACCCAATCCTTCCAGGCGTACCGTCTTACTGTTCAATAACTCGCTGCGCATTGCCGTCATTAAGTTCCGGACCACATTATGTACATCACCCGGGGTCAATGACGACTTCTCCGCAATCATCTCTGCCAGTTGCTGGGTGGACACCGTTTTACCTATCTTCACCAGATTCAAATGCCACTTCTTGTCACCGGCCTTAGTTGCCATGGTCGATTGCACTGCTTTATAAAATAAAGTCATATTCCTAATCTCCTTTTCTTCATGTTATTACTACTGATTTTATTCACATTTCGTTGATCAACACCACAAAGGTGAACATTTACAAGAAGATGACAAAGGAAAACAGGGCATCCGGAACCGATCCCTCAGAGAAAGTTATAAGTATCATATTATCAACAGTTTCAACGCATGTACAAAACCTAATCTACACCGGCTTTCTCTGACAGTTCCACCTGTATTAGTCCGGTTTCCCTACGCATTTGTTTTACGTATTCTGCTATCGTTTGATTTTCCATATTATACCCGTTGGGGCACAAGTATAATAAAAGACTCCCACTTTTATACCCGATATGATATAAAAGTGGGAGCACAGTATTTATTTATACCCCAACGGGTATACTTTTACATATCTTGTCTGATCGTATCTACTACTCTCCTAATATCTTCATCCGTCAATGTCGGTCCTGAAGGCAGACAAAGCCCGATATCAAATAAGTGTTCACTCGTACCGTTTCCATAGAATGGAGCATCTACAAATACAGGCTGAAGATGCATAGGCTTCCATAACGGACGAGTCTCTATATTCTCAGCATCCAGTTTCAAACGAATGTCCTCACGAGTCTTACCGGCAACACTCGGATCAACCAGGATACAAGTTAACCAGAAATTTGAATCAAACCTCCCATCAGGGTTTTGAAGAACCGTTATACCGGGAACGTCCTTAAGCAACTCCGTATAAAGAGTATGTATAGCCCGTCTTCGGGCAACATGTTCATCGAGGACAAACATCTGCCCACGACCGATACCCGCACAAATATTACTCATCCGATAGTTGTAACCGATGTGGGTATGCTGATAATGTGGAGCGGCATCACGAGCCTGCGTCGCATAGAACTTTGTTTGCCGGGCCTCTTCCTCCGTGCGACAAATCAGAGCCCCCCCACCGGAAGTGGTAATCATCTTATTCCCATTGAAAGAAAGCGCTGCCAGTTCACCAAAGGTTCCACATCTCTGTCCGTTCAATTCCGAACCCAACGCCTCGGCAGCATCTTCCAGAACCGGAATCCCATAACGACCGGCAATCTCCATGATCTCGTCCATCTTGGCAGGCATACCGTAAAGGTGAACGGGAATGATCGCTTTCGGCAACCTGCCCGTCTTGCGCAAACGGTCCTTTATGGCCTCCTCGAGCAATACCGGATCCATATTCCAGGTATCCTTCTCACTGTCCACAAAAACAGGTTTGGCCTCCAGATAAGAAATCGGATTGGCAGAGGCGGCAAAAGTAAAGCTTTGGCAGATCACTTCATCACCGGGTTTTACATCCAGAAGAATCAAGCCCAAGTGAAGTGCAGCCGTTCCCGCACTCAAGGCCACCACATGGCGGTCTTCATGTAAGTATTCGGCCAAAGATTGCTCAAAAGCATCCACGTTAGGCCCCAAAGGGACAACCCAGTTCGTATCAAAGGCCTCTTTTATAAAGTCTTGCTCACGGCCACCCATGTGAGCAAGCGAAAGCCAGATTCGTTTATTCATAAATAATATAATATTTAATTCATTGCTTTTTACCTCGATTACGCCATACGTAATAAGGGACAAACAACCAAAAAAGAAACAACCTCATAAATTAAAATAGAGAATCGTACTTCCCCAGGAATAGCCAACACCAAAACCGGCAATAGCCACCTTCATCTTACCATTAATAGCTCCGTCATCTAAAGCGGTTTTCAAAGCAATAGGAATACTATTAGAAACAGTGTTACCAACCTCAGACAAGCAATAATAAAAACGTTCTTCTTCAATATGTATCTTCTTTCTTAGAAAGTTCAACATATATTTATTAGCCTGATGAAAAACGTACAGATCTATATCATCTTTAGCTAAACCGTTCTTAGACAACACATCGTCAATAAGAGGAGGAACATTATCCAATGTGAAGGTAAATATCTCGGCCCCATTCATATATAAATAATCAGATGAAACAGGATTACGATTTTCATCGAACGACAGATCGCACCGCTTTTCAGGAATACGCATGCCACCAGACCGCACTATCAAATTATCGGCTCCGCTACCATCCGTCCCCAAACTAAAATCACCGATTTCCGAAATCCCGTTTGTACTGATCACAGTAGCCGATGCAGCATCGCCAAAAATAGTTCTATTACCTTTATCTTTGGGATGAAGATGTTTATTATATGTTTCGCCTGTCAACAAAAGGACTGAGTTTGCAACACCACATGATATCAAACCTTTCGCCAAAGACAGACCATAGACATATCCTGAACAGCCTAAATTGAAATCAAGTGCACCGATATTACGACGCAAACCTAATTTATCTTGAATAATACAGGCAGATGTAGGTAAAAAATAATCTGGACTCTGAGTACAAAATAGAACATAATCTATTTCATCCCGAGAAACTTCACCTTTGGCAAAAAGACGTTCTGCTGCCTTTATTGCCAAATCGGAGGCCGTTTCATTTTTTGAAGCGACATGTCTCTTATTTACGCCCACCTTCCGAGCAATCTTTTCAACACTCCACTCAGGAAAATCTGTAACGATATCTTCATTGCTCACAACATCGGCAGGAAGATAATAATCTATTTGTTTTATATATGCTTTTCTTACCATTACAATTTCTACAATAATGTATATCCGCCGTCTATCAGAAGGTTAGTACCCGTCACCCAAGAGCTGGCATCAGAAAGTAAATAAACCACAGCATAGGCCACTTCTTCCGGTTTACCATATCTACCCAGAGGATAACGTTTGGCATCCTCGGACAATTGATCGTCTGTGATCACACCATCCTCATAAATATTCGTATCAATCATCCCGGGATTGACACTGTTTACACGTATACGTTTAGAAGATAACTCAAGAGCCATACCTTTTAAGAAGCCATTAATTGCTCCTTTAGATCCGGAATACAGACAACCGCCAACCGAGGAAACATAAACTCCGGATATAGAAGAAATGAAAACAATAGAGGCATTCTTATTGATTTTCTTTCGTCTGACTAACTTTTGAGACAGAAGAACAGGAGCCTTATAATTCACATCCATGATAGCGCTTATATCTTCCGAAGAAATAAATTGAAAAGGCTTTGGAATAGTAAAACCTGCACATTGGACAACACCATCAAGCTTTCCTTCAAGAGAGTCAACCAAATTGTCGATTTGGTCGGCAGAAGACAAATCTGCAGTTAAAGCGGTATGATGATTACACTGATCCAAAAATGATAATGTTTCCAACAGGCGCTTTTCGTTACGTCCTGTAAGATGCAGGTGTGCGCCCATACGGGAACATTCTATTGCTATGGCACGTCCAATCCCAGAAGAAGCTCCTGTTATAAGAATGCTCTTATTTTCCAATGAAAAAGGAGAATACATACTTACTGGCGGCTACGTACAATGTTATATAAATCCTGAATTGTTTCAGACAACTTAATGTCATCACCTTTTATACGAATACCATATTCTTCGTCTACCATCGCTATAATAGATAATGACATCAAAGAGGACCACTCATCCAATGATTTGAAACAAGTATCGCCCGTAAAATCATTCACGTCAGTTTCATCAAACTGCTCCGAGAATTTCAAAATAAAATCATTTAAATCCATATTACATTTAATATATTATACTTTTAATCCTTTATGTTAATACTCTACTTTCAAAGCCGGGCTTCCAACATAGGTAAACCCGTCCTTTGTCTTCTTTATAATCAAACTGTTAGCTCCTACGACTGTATTATTGCCAATAACAATCTGCTGAAGGACAACAGATGAAACGCCAAAGAAATTACAATTACCTATTTTTACCTCACCCGATATCTTGGTAGCGGGCATCAATGAATTGAAGTCTCCCAATACTGAATCATGCCCAACGGTAACTCCCACGTTCAATACATTAAAATTACCGAAGTGTACATTACAACTTAGCCAACAGTTCGAACAGATCAAATTTCCTTTACCCAAAGTAATGTTTTCTTTATCCAACAATAGAACATCCGGAGCTATGATATTGGGAAAATCGATTAAAGGATTGGTGATTGAGGATACCAAGACAGATACCACTTGGGGATTACCAATAGCAATCACTACAGAAAGCATTTCGGAATAGTGATTTAACTCTTGTAATCCTCCCAGAATTTTCCCATATCCTGTTTCATAACCGGTGATTTTTCCATCGTCAAAAAAACCAACCAAATCCCAAGTAGGGGTTATATTGTTTATGTGTCTCAACATGCAAGCCACTTCACGGCCAAACCCACCGGCACCATAAACTGCTATCTTTTTCATAAATACTAATTATTACCAGTGAAAGGCTCCATCGTAACAGAAGTATCAGAACTGATACCCTCACGCACAAAAACCTTTTTAATGGTCAGAACAAAAATTTTCAAATCAAGTAAAAACGAACAATGATCTACATACCACACATCCAACTCAAACTTCCTTGTCCATGAAATAGCATTACGCCCATTTACCTGAGCCCAACCGGTTATCCCGGGACGAACTTCATGACGGCGAGCCTGTTCGCTATTGTATAGAGACAAATACTGAGGAAGCAAAGGACGTGGCCCAATCAAGGACATATCGCCTTTCAAAACATTGATTAATTGTGGAAGCTCGTCAATCGAAGTAGAACGAACAAACTTACCAACCTTCATTAATCGTTTATCATCCGGAAGTAAGTTCCCTTCTGCATCACGTTCATCTGTCATGGTTTTAAATTTGATGACCTTAAAGATTTTACCATGCCGCCCGGGCCTCTCCTGAAGAAAAAAAGCACCGGCACCTTTATTGGCAAAATAAAGCCAAAAAGTTACGAGAAACAATACAGGCCAGACAATGATCAAGACAAAAAATACGACAATAAAATCAATTAATCGTTTAATAACATACTGATACATACTTACTCAAAATGTTTCATTATCATCCGGTACCCTCTTTCTACTGTATAATTAGATTTCAGGTATTCATACCCTTTCTCGCCCATCACTTTTATTTTTTCCCTGTCTGCAGATAAAGAATCCACCATTTCCATAAATGTATCCAAATTCCCATTTTCTGTCCAAAAGCCATAACCATTCCGTTCAGCGATCCGCCCGATATCCGTATTCATGTCTGTAGCCAATAAAACGGGCATCCGGTTTTCTAAATAAGAAAGTAAACGGGAAGGATAATTGGGGATGGTAAAACGTCTATCAAGGAAAATCAAACCGACGTCACAAGCCTTTACCAAATCATCATACTCTTTCTTTGGAAGTGAAGAAAGCAGCATTGAATTATCCGGATTATTTGTCTCAAACCAAGACTTTATCTTGCCATATTCAGTGCCACTGCCTACAATGATGAAATAACTGTCATTACGTTCCTCGTTTGCGGCTATCACGTCCAACAAGAAAATCAGACCTTGTGGACGCCCCAAATTGCCACCATATATAAAAAGAGTCTTATTAATTGGAATATGCAATTTCTGCAATATGTTTTTTCTTGCAGTTGAAGTCATTAATGGCTTCTCTAACAATTTAATACTATTGGGGCATATCTCTACTCTATCAGCCTTTATTTCCGGATTATGTGTCAACACATAATCCACATTGGCAGGAGACATACAGCCTATAAAGTCCGATATCTGATATAAAACCTCCTCTTTTTTACGGAAAAGTCTATAAATTAAGCTTCTCTTTGAAAACATTCCCAAATCAACGGCATTTTGAGGAAAAATATCTTTCAATAAAAGATAACTTTTCGCCTTACAGCGTTTCTTTTGTGAACTGATGACCCTATTGAAAGTAATGGGAGGAGTTGAATAAAGTATCAAATCAAACTGGATATCCTTCCAATATCTCTTTATGGCACATTGATACTGCATCTCCAATAACAATGTACCGATGCCTTTCTCCACCACATTGCTCTTTTGGATATTCAATGTCTTCACCCTCAAAATTTGAGCGCCACAACTCTCTTTTATTGAAGTAGATTCATGAAAGCGACGTTCGGCGGGAACAACCATATAGACCCTATGCCCATGACAAATAAATTCCCGCATCAAGTCCGTGTATATCCCCCGTTCAGAAAGATCTGAAATACGGTTAAGGGTCAGAAACAAAATATTCATTTCGATATTATCAGGATTTTCTCCAGACGATTTTGTTTACTATTCCTGTATAACTTTGAATCAACGTCACCACCTTTGTCGATACATTTCGATCCATATAATCCGGAACAGGGACACCATTATCACCATTCCTATTCATTTCCACAGCAGTATCTACAGCTTGAAGCAAAGAGGCTTTATCAATCCCCGCAAGAATAAAACATCCCTTATCCAAAGCTTCAGGACGTTCGGTACTTGTGCGAATACAAACAGCCGGAAAAGAATGACCGACAGAAGTGAAAAAAGAACTTTCCTCCGGTAATGTCCCGCTATCACTGACCACGGCATAAGCATGCATCTGCAAGCAGTTATAGTCATGGAAACCCAGAGGGGCATGCCGGATCACCCGGCTATCCAATTCGAAACCACTTGATTCCAAACGGTTACGGCTACGAGGATGGCAACTGTAAAGTACAGGCATGTCATACTTTTCAGCCATCGCGTTTATGCCTTCAAACAATGAAGCGAAGTTCTTGTCAGTATCAATATTCTCTTCCCGATGTGCAGACAGCAGGATATATTGCCCTTTCCTCAAACCCAATCTGGCGTGGATATCCGAGGATTCTATAGCAGAAAGGTTCTCAGACAGAACCTCGGCCATCGGAGAACCGGTTACATAAGTACGTTCCTTTGCCACACCCGAAGCATTCAGATACCGTCTGGCATGCTCCGAATAGCAAAGATTCATATCAGAAATAATGTCTACAATACGCCGGTTTGTCTCTTCAGGAAGGCACTCATCAAAGCAACGGTTACCGGCTTCCATATGAAAAATAGGAATATGCAAGCGTTTAGCGCTGATTACACTTAGGCAAGAATTGGTATCACCGAGAACCAAAACGGCATCAGGGCGTAAGTGTGACATCAGTTTATAGCTCGTATTCAAAATATTACCCATTGTCGAACCCAAATCATCCCCTACAGCATCCATATAGACATCCGGAGCCTGTAAGCTCAGGTCATGAAAAAAGACTCCGTTCAGATTATAATCATAATTCTGTCCGGTATGAGCCAAAATACAATCAAAATATCGACGGCATTTATTTATTACGGCAGCCAACCGGATAATCTCCGGACGGGTACCGACTATAATCAACAGTCTCAGCTTGCCATCATACCGAAACTTGATATCTGAATAATCCAGTTTGATTTCCATAATGCTATTAAACTTCTTCAAAATAAGTATCCGGCCTACCGGGATCAAAACACTCGTTACACCACATAAAAGTTACCATATCCGTATCACCCAGGTTCTCAATATTATGGGTATAACCGGTAGGAATATCAATTATTTCAAGCTTATCACCTGAAACAAAATATTCTAGAATCTCAGAGGATGAATCATACATGTTACGAAAACGGATGACACCTTGGCCACTTACAACCACAAACTTTTCGTTTTTGGTATGATGCCAATGGTTACCTTTTGTAATATGTGGCTTGGAAATATTAACCGAGAACTGTCCCCGGTCCGTACTGCGGATAATCTCCGTGAAACTGCCACGGGCATCCACATTCATCTTCAAAGGATAGCCAAATCCATCTTTCGGCAGATAAGAGAGATAGGTGGAGTAAAGTTTCTTAGTAAAAGCATCTCCCACATGGGGAACTCCCAAGTTGTTACGGTTCTCACGAAAAGAATATAGCAATTCCACAATTGCTCCCAAAGTAACAGTGTATACAGCAGATACTTTACAATAAGCTCCTTCCCGATGTTCATTGCCCGTCAAAGCAGAGATTAATTCATCCACAACATCATCTATATATACAAGATTCATCTCCACATTCGGATCATTGACCTGAATGGGAAGATCATGTGCTATGTTATAGCAAAAAGTAGCTATTGCACTATTATAATTAGGGCGGCACCATTTACCAAAGACATTGGGAAAACGGTATACCAACACTTTCGATCCCGTTTCCCGGGAATACTCAAACAACAATTGTTCACCCGCCCGTTTAGAGGCTCCATAAGGATTATCCAAAGCGGCTTGTGTAGAAGAGGATATCATGATAGGGCAAGTATTTCCATGTCTCTTCAATGAAGCAAGAAGCGTAGAAGCAAAACCAAAGTTCCCTTTCATAAATTCAGACTGATCCAGTGGACGGTTTACACCGGCCAGATTAAAAATAAAATCAGCCTGTCGGCAATAGTCATCCAATTCAGAAGGGTCACTATCTACATCATATTCAAAAATGATCAACTCGTTTCCGGACAAAGCGTAATTTTTTGCTTTGCCACTTTGAATATTGCGCAATTGGGATACAAGATTCCGCCCGACAAAACCTTTCGCACCGGTTACTAAAACTTTCATAAATAAAGAGGAATTAATTTATTTGACCTTGATTGCTATCAATTCTATTTTTCAAGGCCAAGATCTTCGCGAATAAAATCAAGTTTCAAGAGAAGTTCTTTCATCCCCTCAACATCAAGACGACGGGTATTATGAGAATGGTAATCTTCTATTTTGGAGACCTCCTCACTTCCTTCCACAAAAAACTTATCATAATTTAAATCACGCGTATCACATGGGATACGATAATAATCACCCATATCCTCTGCTTTAGACATCTCTTCACGGGTAACAAGAGTTTCATAGAGTTTCTCACCGTGACGGGTACCAATCACTTTGACATCCGCGTTACTATGGTAAAGAGACTTTAATGCATCGGCTAATACATCCAGAGTAGCAGCGGGCGCCTTCTGAACAAACAAATCACCATTTTTTCCATGCTGAAAGGCATAAAGCACCAAGTCGACAGCATCATCCAAAGTCATCATGAAGCGGGTCATGTTGGGATCGGTTATTGTTATTGGATTACATTTCTTAATTTGCTCTACCCACAAGGGTATCACAGAACCACGACTGGCCATAACATTCCCATAACGGGTACAGCAAATCGTTGTTCCTCCACAATTACCCAACTGACGACCTTTGGCGATAGCAACTTTCTCCATCATGGCTTTGCTGATACCCATTGCATTTATAGGATAGGCAGCTTTATCGGTAGAAAGTACCACCACATTTTTAACACCGTGAGCTATGGCGGAATCCAACACATTTTCTGTACCGAGAACATTTGTCCTAACCGCTTGTGTGGGAAAAAACTCACAGGAAGGGACTTGCTTCAGCGCAGCGGCATGGAAGATATAATCCACTCCATTCATAACTCCATCCACAGAGCGCTTGTCACGGACATCGCCAATGTAAAATTTTACTTTGGGATTCTGAAGATGGTGACGCATATCATCTTGTTTCTTTTCATCACGAGAGAATATACGAATCTCCCTGATATCAGAATCAAGAAAACGACGTAGTACGGCATTACCGAAGGAACCTGTTCCACCGGTAATCAATAAAACTTTATCCTTAAACATGTATTTATATTACAAATATATTATTTTTGAGTAAGCACTCAATTTTGTGTACACCCCTTTGAAGGGGCACATAAATATGCCCTAAACTGAGTATTGTGTTAGCGTCCAATTTTGACATATCATCTATATATAAATTATACCAGATATCTTTTGTGGACGCTAACACAATACGTCATTTTTAGACGCTAACAACTTTGTTCTTAACACAAAATGATTGGATAGATTCTCCATGAGGCAAAGCCTCGGCCTAGAACTGAAAGTAAAATCTTTCAAGATCTTCACCACTATACATAATTATAAAATTTTGTTCACAGCGAAGATATATCTTTCAATCAATAACCAATTTTTGACTGCTTCATTTACCCAATTCAATTCTTTCTTTTCTCGCATATCTCCTCAAGTAATGTTGAAAGATTATCCATACTGTCAAAAACCTCTTCTCGCTCTATTTCATATTCCTTTCTAGAAATATTGTTAAGTTGCTCTATTGTCAACAGTCTGAGCGAATCACGTATTGCCTCTTCTGTCGAAGAGTCTATGCTGATGCCACAACCATAACTTTCTATCTGTTCAGCAAGAAAAGTCCCCTTAGTAGCAATCAGCGGACGACAGAAAAAAATGCCCTCATACAATTTGTTTGGATCCAAGATAGTTTCGTTGAGCGATTCTACTCCATATGTCACCACCACAACATCTACAGAATTATAAATATGTTCGAAATCATCAGGATTTTTGAAAGCACCAAACAATTTGATATTCGGGTACAATTCCATCATATCATCAATAGCTTTCTGGGTCGATTCCACATTTGCCACTCCATGGAAGTGAAACTCATGCTGAGGGAAATACTTTCCTATGGTTCGGGCAAAACGCATCATTGAGGCGTAACGTATCGAACCCACAAATGAAAATATAAAGTGCCCATCCTTCAGGTTGAGCGGTTTGCGCTCCACACCAATAATCTTACGGTTTACCTTGTTTGGTTGAACAATGAATCTAGCCTTTGGCTGGTTAAGGAATCCCTTGAAACCTTCAGATGTCAGCAAAGTAAATTGAGCATTCTTTACAAGATTACGGTCGATAGCCCGAAGCAAAGGACGGACTTTACTGAAAGAAGGAAAGCCGTATGCTATATCTGAAATCTCGTATGCATATGGAACACCTTTCAGACAAAGGAAAAAACTCTCGAAGTAACCAAAGGAATAATAAAGGCAATTCTGTCCCTTGTGTTTCTTTACTACACTATCAATATCTCGCTTTACGGTTCTAATCTTTCCAAGATACCCATCACCTTTTGACATCTGCCCTAAGATGGTCACCGGTATTTTCACAGAAAACTTATTGCAGTTATACTGCACTCTATCATATCCGTACACCTCTACCTCATATCCGAGGGCTGCTATAGATTCCACTCTGCGTATAGCACGAGGTTGAGAGAGTGAACTAACTAAAAAAACTATTTTGTCGTACATCTCTTCTTTATTTTCTTTTTGCCAATGACAGATCCACCAAATCCCCCATCTCTCGCAGAAATTTGGATGTATAGAAATTCATAAATCCACCAGCTGACGAGAAAGTCATCTCGCCGAAATATGGTTTGCCATCAACTTCATACAAATCCACTCTAACCTGAGGTATTCCACATGAAAGTTTTGAGACAATCTCAAGCATTTTATCTAATGACACAGGTTTTGGCAAATCTGATTGGGCTTGCTTATAATGTGAAGTAAAAACGCTACACTCATCGTGTCGTTTCCAATCTAAGTCATAGGTAGCCACCTCTACAGATCCTTGATGTCTGTTGAAACATGCCCATATATGATGAGGCTTTCCATTAAAGCACCAAATTTTGTAGTCTATCAGCGTGTCTGTTTCTATCGGCTGTTTCTTGCAGTCAAGCACTTCTTCGGCTATCATACAAGGTTTCATGGCAGCATAGTGAGGCTCGCCATTTGTCTCACTAAACGATTTTGAGAGCAATGCAGAATACAACCTAACTGTATTTTCTATATCCAGTTTGCTTTTGTCTTTACAGACAAGGATATCACCACTTCCGTTATTTGTCTTCAGAACAAAAGAATCCGGAAGAGAATCCCAATCCACATCCTCTGCTTTTTCCCAAACACCATATAGTTTCACAAGAGTATCATCAAGCCCTTTCTCGTGAATATATTCACGCACACGATATTTGTCAGCACACAATGTCCACAAACTCATGTCAGAATTAAACTTCAGCCAGTTGATTTTCTCGTTCAAATCTTTTGGACTGAACCAGTTCAATAGCCTATGGAAATGATAGAGAAACTGAAGACTAATAAGGAGTCTTGGACTTACATGATAAAAAAAAGATTTAACATTCATAATTACAAGCTATTTGTATCAAACCATTGCTTCTTTTCTTTGTCGAAGAGATGATATAATTAACGCCATTAAAAACCATAAAGAATCATTTGCCCAAATATCGCCTCCCGTAAAACTTCTTGGAAAGACGAGGCAGACGTACATAATAATTATATCATGATTTAGGCCGGATGTTCTACAAATACCTTTTATAGTTTGTGAAAATAGATAAAGAATAACAAGGCTACCCAATATCATTCCATATGTAACGAAAATGCTGAGGTACATGCTATGAGCGAGTTCTTGTATTGCCACTTCATCACCAGCAACACCCAAACCTAAAAAAGGATCATTTAGGACTATATCCCACAACTCGTCATGAATCTCATCTCTACCTGTAGTAATATCTACAGTATCTGCATTTATCAGATAATACAGGGTGCGACTTCCGAGACCAAAGAAATCAAGCATTCCTCCAACAAAAGAAAGTATTTCTTTGAAGAAAAATAATACAATCAAAACAAAAGAAACAAAGAACAGTTTGATGGCGATTCCAGATGAACTCTTCCTTTTCGAATTGAATAATATTTTCATCGAAACAAAGAAACCAATAGCTAAGAACGGATTTCTTGATCCATATATAAATATTATCACAGAACCAATAATGGCAGCAATAAGTGCCAGCTTGTCTTTTGAACCGAAATATGCATTTAACTGCCAAAGTACAGACAAGAGTAACACATTTGACATAGTCATAGAATACGTACTCCAATCAGAAGTGGTACTATGACCTATAACGCTGATAATCTCAGCATATAATACGCCACTCAAAGTTATCAGGAAAGAACCTTTGACGAAATACTTACAAAGATATTCAAAAGTAGACAGTTTGCTTACAAGCAGAAAGGTAAAGAAACAAACTACAAGTGTTCTAAGAATAGTGGGCTGAATGTATTTTACGTTTTGAGAGAAAAACATATAAGTAAACAAATAGGTCACCCCTACAAAGAATAGAACAACTATAGTTTGAACAGGTATTCGCAATTTTCCCGTTGTTAATAAAGCATACACATACATCAGTAAGGAGCCACCCATAATTACGACATTCAACATATCGTTTATTTCATAAAAGAATGGAAACCCTTGCACCAAGATATTTTTACATCCTTGAACTATCACCTGAAAGGCGACAACAAAAGAGATTAATTTATTTGGATCCTGCATTGGATATAAAAATCAGCACTATTAATCATTCTTTAGTTCTTTCAGCCATTGTGCATAAACCACATCAAGTGAAAAACGTTTTATACTCTCTACTGCTTTCATACTCATTTTCTCTCTCTTCACTGGATTGTTCATCAACGAATCAAGCTTGTTAGCAAAAGCATTGTTATCAAATGCTGGAACTAGATAACCATTCTCACCATCCTGAATAAGCATAGGAGCCGGACTGAAAGCGTTATTTAATATAGGCACACAACCTGCTCGTTGAGCCTCTAACGTTACAAGTGAAAAAGATTCATGGACACTTGTGACACACAAAATTGAAGACTTTTTGTAATATACCTCAGGTTGCACTCTACCGCTAAAAGAGACTCGTTGCAGACCTAACGATTTTGACAGTTCTTTCATCTCTTTCCATGATGGTCCATCACCCAACATTAACAGATTCCAATCTGGATGTTTGGATTCAACCTGTTTCCATATACGCAACATGTTGTCAGGTCGTTTAACAGAATAGTCAAATGTACCTACCCAAACAACTATCTGTTCCTTACACTGTGGCTGTTCAATATTTATATCTATACAGTTAGGGATGACGCGTATTTTTTCAGAAGATGTAATACCACACATTCGATACAGCTCTGACCGTTGTCCGTCACACAACAACACAACTCGATCACTATTCTGGACGGTTGAGAGGTAGTACTTACGATACTTACAGATATAAAACGCAGTCATTATGGACGATATAAGACGAGTTTTCATCAAGTAAAAAAGCCATCCAAAACCTTTTGTTTTTAAAAGATACTCTTTTTGGTAAGCTCCATTTAATACTGGAGTAAGAATAGAATTATGAAAACATGACACCAACAGGAAATCTACTTCTTTTTTGCATAAAGCAAGAAATTGAGCGATACGATGGTCAAGGGCACATTGGTTGATTATTACATCTACCTGATGCTTTTTTATAAAATTAATAATATATCTAATATTCTCATCAGCAAACAACTCAGATGACGGCAGGAAACTCTGCCAACTACAATATTTCTGCCCTTTATGCTTGTCTTGCGCTCCAATATGCCATACATTATTGCCTTTATCAACGAATAATGCACCCAGAGTATCTGTTATACGAGAAATACCTCCTAATGTAGGCACTATGCCATTACCATGAAAAAAGACTATATTCATTGCAGTTTCTTTAGCAATTCATTAAAATCCATTGTGATGAGATACAGTTTGTTGAGAGCCCTGTCATCAACATCCTGAGCAGTATAATAGAGAAAGAATCTGCTATCCACAACTCCGGCAGTAGGCTTATATATTCCCACTTTTCCACAGGTGTCATTAGTCATAAGCGGCTTCTTAAAGAAACGGAAATGTACTCTATCCTTACTCTCCGCAAGACAAATATCAGCATTACACTGGTTGCTCTGTACGATTGCGAAAAGCTTCCTTTGACACTCAAAGAAATCAATATGCCAAGGGCGGTAAAGCACATTCTTATCTTCAAATTTCACCGTACCTTCTAAGTGAAACTTTCCGTTCACCTTGTCGCACGACCATTGAGCAATGCCATGAGCCTTCTGCTGACTCCAGAATCCCATCAAATCAGATATGAAAATTACAGGATTAATGATCTTCCGCAAAAAAACAGGCAACCGTTTGATGGTCTTATTATGAAATGTGATATGTGTGGCAAGACAACGATATGTGCCATCTTGTTCTTTTATAAAAGCAGGGCTTGTTTCTGGGCCAACTTCTACATCCTTTGTTCCTACAAGAGGTCCGAACACGTCTCCTATACCGTCTTTAAGGACGTCTGCTCCAAAAGTAGCACGAACATATCCCGCTTTATCGCATCTTTCTGTCATATTCTCTCGCCACATGACATACATTTTCCCATTGTCATAGAATAGTGTAGGATCAGAGTTGTAACCTTTTGCTGGCTGTCCTTGCACCTGATACGCTACTATCCAGTGTGTAGGAGGGTTGTTCGTCTCATTGTCTCCATAACAGAGTATTGGGTTCTCTGTCTTGTCGTTAGCAGCATAATAAGGCGTATAGACCATCCACCACTTATGGCCAAGATAACCTTCAGGAACATACCGGACACAGGGATGCACCACATCTCCATGATTGATTTCCTCCTCAAAAGGAGTATGTGTGCACAACTCCCCTGGGGGCATCGTACCATATTCTAAACGTCTGCAAAGCTTATATTGGAGTTTGCGGTATGCTGATAATATGTCTCTTGATATACTCATTATCTTAACGTCTTAACGCCTTTTTTAGAAACTCTCTTGATGGTATACGGAGTTCTTGTAGTTTGAAATTAACACCCTCCCAATCGACATCTTTTTGTTTCTTGTTCAGAGGCAGTGAAACTAACCTGTCTGTCAGATTCAATTGCATCAATAAATCTTTAGCTCGCGAATCTACTTCATCGCTAATTGATACAACATTAAACGGACGGTTAAACATAAGAGAGAATGCTGTACCATGGAAGGATGTTGTAATAACAAATTGCGCATATTTGAACAAGCTAACAAATTGTGTGGGATTCTGCAGTTCCTTTGATATAGAGAATTTACCTTGACTACATATATAGAGTCGCGAATTCTTAATTTCCACTATATCCCATCCTGCTCGAGATGCCATTTGTTTTGCATATTCACTAATCAACGCATCTTTAGTTCGGATCACTTGGTAAACCAAAACATACTTTTTTTCCAAAGGCACTTCGTCTGCGATCAATTCATCAAAGAAATCAACTCCTGCCATGAGAGTCGGATCTAAGACCTTTTCTATTTTTTTATTTGGTATCTGTGTTTGCAGATAGCCTTGCAATTCCTTTTCTCTTACACTAATGAAATCGAAAGACTCAAGTAATTTAGCATTCTCATTAGAATAAAAAGAATCGCCCATATTTTCTGCTGCTGAACCAGCATATGAAATCAGTTTCGCACCATTCCTGTTAAACTGCCCCCAATATAGATTATCAATTCCACCAGTAAAACAGATACTCCATACCTGATCACTTCCTACAATATAAGCATCCATGCGTGGAAGATCGCCTGAAGACAGAACAATGTCGGTCATTGGAAGAACTTTATTAATATATTTCCAGAACATTTCTCTTTTCTTGTACCTAGTCAAAAGAGAAGGCAACATGAGCAAGTTAAGCACTATTCTCTTAATCTTCTTTAAGAACCCCGGAACGTTTATTGGTGCATATAATATACCCATTCCTTTGGGCTTATAGTCCACAATCTTTGCATCATAACCCTGATTAATAAGATATTGGATCAATGCATAAGCCTGAAGGATAGCGCCATAATTTGTGGCTCTATGAAATGTCAATATACCGACTTTCATATTAAATAGTTTTTAAAGAAAGTATCATATAAATAATAATTAAAAGTCTCTTTACTTTCTGAATAATACTTGGTACGTTTATCGGACGGAATAAAGATGCCATCCCTTCTGATTTGCAATCAATAATTTCAGTTTCATGACCTAAGCTTTTGAAATAAGATACAAGTGCATATGCTTGTAAAGTCGCACCATAATTTGTAGCTCTATGGAAAATTATTATTCCTATTTTCATTTTAGTGTTCTTTGAATAATCCACTTATATGCAAATGGTATGTAGGTTTGAACTATTGCCAGTACTTTCTGTCGTATAGTAGTAGGTGCAGCATATTTAGACTTAAATTTCCAATAGCTCATTTTTTTTGCATCGCTATAAATTTGGGAACGACTCGATGGCTTTTTAAAGGGGATAGAAAGTTGATGATTGATTTCAGCCTCATATTGCAAATCTAGATATGTATAAAAAAAATTCTTTTTCACCATACTCCATAAATAAGTTCCATTTGAATTGTTTACAATTATCGAAGATTTACTTTCATTAGGGTGAAAATTTGGATATAACTTTGCAGAATCACAATCGCCGATAGTAATATCTCCTACTCGATTTAAATTTGCATAATGACACTGATAGCATGATAATCTAAATGACTCACCTTTCATAAAGGTAGCAAAATAAGGATCATAACTTGACGAATAAAGGCGACTCATATTTTGCTTTTCTATTGATAGAATGAAAGAACTCTTACCCTCATTACTCATGGGGTTTCTCCACCTAAACCTTACATCGCTTAATCTTTCAGGATGCTTACAATAATGCTTTAAATCTTTTAAAAAAAACAATGGACTAGGAACTCCATGGCAAATAAGATCTAAAGTATAAAGATTTGATGGGCGTTCTCCCAAAAAAGAGTAAACAGCTGCTACTTGGCATGGAGTACCACAAAATAAAACAGTTTTCTGCTTATCCTTAAGAATTCCTTTGATTCTTGGTAAACAATCTTCTAAAGAACTTTGAACATATTTCGATCCCTGACATTTCTTAATATCAGAATAATCTTGAGTGATAATATGCCTTACAGCCCCTTTTACGAAGGATGCTGCGCAAACATAAGCATTTCTCTCGTTTACTAAACTTTTTGCAACTGTTCCAAACACCCCTCCTGAAGCTGATATTTTCTTTATATTCGCATCTTTTGTAAGTACAATATAAGCTTGCTGATTATCTATTGTTTGTACTTCCTTTGTTTGTGGACAAACATTCAAACATGCCCCGCAATCCACACAATTATAATTTACAAAAGGCTGAATAAAACCTTCATCATCTGCCTTTAACGTAATTGCACTCTTTTTGCATATATAGAAGCAGTTACCACAACCACAGCAGTCTTTTCCTATTTTAGCAATATTTTTTAACATAATTTTTTCGCTGGATTAGCGCGATCGTAATTTATTTATTACATTATTCAAAAATGGAGTTTGTACCAATAAGTATTTAACTAAAGCTTTTGGGGTCACAGCTTTATTTTTTCGAAGTTCATTAAAGAATATTTTTGCTTTATTCTTATCACAATAATCAAAAGATCTTCCTAATTTTTCTTCCAAATAATGATTGTGAACCATTTGAATATACATACTACAATTAGGTATATTCATATGCTTTACTGTCTCAGTTATTGACTCCTCATACATATCATACCTATGAAGTACAGTCTCTAAAATATCATTTGTTTGATCAGACATACTACCTTTACGTATATAATATTCATATAAAGGTTCATCAATAAATCCACATTTATATTTATACATGATTGGCAATAACATCTGCCAATCTTGGCCTCTTCGCGTTGGAAATATATAGCGATTGGGATTAGCATCATCAAATGCAGACATTCTAACCATAAAACATCCAGGCTGAAGCCAAGCACCTCTTGATAATAGATAATCCTCAAAAAGATTTTCCTTGTTAGGATCAAATTTAAAAGATGGACCAATCTCTGAATGATTAAAGCCTGTTCCCTCAATTATCTTCATAAACCTTGTACGAACAAGTCCATATTCCGCCTTTTGCTCTAAATAAAATACCTTTTTTGAAATTGAATCGACCGGTAGTGTGTCATCTACATCGGGCCAAACTAAATACGACCCTTTAACATATTTGATACCTTCTGCAATTGTAGCTCCTAATCCTAAATTATCATGGTAATAATATTCAAATGAAAAGCCTTTATCTTTAAATTGCTTTTCATACGACATAATAAGCTCTTTTGAATTATCAGTAGAACCATCATCCATAAAAATGAGCTGACAATTTGAATAGTCTTGTGCTAATAATGACTTTGCATATCTATCAATATACTTAGCTCCATTGTAACAAGGAGTTAATATACTTACTAATATATCCATGATTATTTAAAGTTATGAACTTTTGATTTAACTATCTTATTAATGAAATCTCTCTCAGTTGAATCCATTAATATAGAATATGAGAGAAAGAGTAATATTATACTGCTAATACAAATTATAAAAAACAGTGTTCCCCAACCTTCTACTAATAATGTATGAATTATATAGGTCAATCCATAGGTTACTAAGCCTATAACAGAACATTTGATAAAAATCGACACGAAAAATTTCTTAAGTTTAAACGATTGAACCAGAATGCTTAATGTCCACATATTGCATAACAGCCCTATAATAACAGCTATGATATTAATAACAAATGGCAATAGTGGTCCAGCTCCAATATATTTATAAATCATATAAGTAATTGGTATTACAAGAAGATATATAGTTCCGTTTATCACATTAGGTCTTCTAACATTTCCTGTAGCATGAATACCCATAATCAAAACAGCCGATAGATTAGATAACATATTAAAAAGAATAGTTAAACGACAAAGGTCTGCAGTATATTTGGGCCAATCTCCTAACCATACTGTTAATACAAACTCCATCTCTATCATTAAGGGTATAGAAGTAAGAAGCATCAATACTGTTGCAAACTTTCCTGCTGCGAATGTAAGTTGATTCATCCGATCAAAATCGTCAGATGCATAACTTTTGATAATTTGAGGCTTAAACGCAGTCATTACATTAGCTGCAAAACTCATAGCTGCACCCTGTACCTGTGTCGCAATACCATTGGCTGCGTTAAGTACAGGACCAAAATACATATTCAAGAGCATATTTACACCCTGAGTTCTCGCTACTACACTAGCATTGCCATAAAAATCCCAACCGGTAAAGGCTAACATCGGTTTTAGTATAACTCGATCCAATTTTGGACTAAAATTTGCACCAGTACATCTAAAATTAGCGTAAACTGCGTAAATAAGAAAAACAACGACACAGGTAGCAAGATATAAATATGAATATGTTATCAGTTTATCATATGTAGCATACATCAATGCTACAACTATCAATAATTTCAATATTACATTAAAAATTTCTATATAGGCATACATGTCCATCCTCTCATAAGAGACAACAATTGCTCTATATGGCACCTGAAGAATATTAATAAGCGAAGCAATAATTGAGACTTGAAGTACAACATTGGCAGCAAATAATCTATCTTCAGGAATTACCATTTTGGAGTTTAAGAACCAAACTCCTATGCTCTCACATAAAAGAAAGATAACACCAATAATAATCAAATGAGTCGTCAATGAAACAGAAAAAATAATTGATATTTCAGAATCCTTCCCTTTGCCAATTTCAAAAGTAAAAAATCGAGATGTCGCATTGCTCATTGCAGTATTCAGGAACAAAAACATTGAAACCATGCCTCCAATTACGTTATAAATGCCAAAATCTTCTATACCAAGAGTAGTCAGGATTAATCTTGAAGTATACAACGTAATACCCATTGAGAATATCATTCGAAAATACAGAAACGCAGTATTCTTTACAATTAGATTATTATTTGATGAAGAAGAGTTTTTTGCCATTATTATTTTTGCAGTATTCTTTATAGATATAACAGGAGTTTTTTTGTCATCCTTACCATGGTGGATATACCTACGATAGTATTCTTACCTTCGAGTTTAGCCATTCTCCCTTTCGGTGACTCGTTTTCATCCAGTGCTTACAATAAGCGTTCCCCAGCGATAGCTTATGAGTTCATTATAACTCAATTTAAAAGTAAGTGTTGTATTTTTCATGTTAGTTATTTTACCCCAGATTCTCGCATGAAGGGAGAAAACAAAAGCAATTCTCTGTGTCATCCAAGCCATTTTGACTACCACCACGCCCAACTTTGGTCAAATCTCGACTAGTGGCCACAAACTTCAAATTGTGAAGAGCATCATAGAAACCACGATATTTAGCAGTTTCACGAAGAGGTTTAGCCAAACTTTTGCATTAGCAACTGAATCAGTCTGCAACTTTTTCAGATTTCTACCCTAAGCATCAATCGGAACTTTCAATGAATAGAGACTATATCTTTCCAATCTACCCAGTAAGCACTTTTATCCCCTTAAAATCTTATTTTCATGCAATCACCCCTCGCTTGCAAAGGTGCAAGTTCGAAAGTTGAAGACTGTTTCTCAGACATCAACATACAAACGCTACGTCCATCCTTAGACAAAAAGAAGGTTTCCTCTAAAGCTTCAGAGGTCGACATAGCAATAATATCCACTGAAACTATTGTTTTCTTGCGACTAGAAGGTCATTTGTGAAATGCTGAATTAAGTAACTCCCTACTGGAAAAAGCTTTCTATCAATACATTTTTAGACTGATTCCTCTAATTAACAGAAGAATCAAAGCTTTTCTAAATCTCCACTACTATATACTATCGTTATTTTGATAACTATGCAAAGCTATGACTATGACAACTAATCTGAACAGGAAGATGTGAAAATTAAACGTTTACTAGTCTCTGCAGAAAATATCGCGAGTGAATACTTTATCTGCCACATCATCCAAACAAGCATCGTAACGATTAGCAATAACGGCATCGCTCATCTGTTTGAACTTGGCTAGATCGTTTACTACCGTACTACCAAAGAAAGAAGTACCATCTTCGAGCGCAGGCTCGTAGATGATAATCTGGGCACCTTTGGCCTTGATGCGCTTCATAATACCTTGTATAGATGACTGACGAAAGTTATCAGAGTTGGATTTCATGGTAAGGCGGAAGACACCAACAACGACATCTTGTTCTTTCTTGGCATCCCATTGACTGGAAGCAGTGTAATAACCGGCTTTCCGCAACACCTGATCGGCGATAAAATCTTTGCGGGTACGGTTACTCTCCACAATAGCAGTCATCATGTTCTGAGGTACATCGGCATAGTTAGCAAGCAACTGCTTAGTATCTTTGGGCAGGCAGTAGCCACCGTAACCGAAACTGGGATTGTTATAGTAAGTACCAATGCGCGGGTCGAGCCCTACACCTTCTATAATAGATTGTGCATCCAATCCTTTTACTTCGGCATAAGTATCGAGTTCATTAAAATAACTGACACGTAGCGCCAAATATGTGTTAGCAAAAAGTTTCACCGCTTCCGCTTCCTTAATGCCCATAAAAAGGGTAGGGATATCTTCTTTTATTGCTCCTTCTTGCAGCAAAGCTGCAAACGTTTTGGCGGCTTGCACGAGCATAGGTACATCGGTTACTGCCCGGATGGCTTGGTTCTCAGCGTCAAAACAGCTACCGTTCATCATCTTCGGAGTTCCCACAATGATGCGGCTGGGATAGAGATTATCGTAAAGTGCCTTGCTCTCGCGGAGAAACTCGGGAGAGAAAAGCAAGTTAAGCTGCTTGACTCCTCGCTGTGCATACTTAACGTATAGACTGCGACAGTAGCCTACAGGTATGGTAGATTTGATAACCATTATGGCATCAGGATTGACTCTGAGCACAAGGTCGATGACATCCTCTATGTGGTGAGTGTCGAAGTAGTTCTTTACCGGATCGTAGTTTGTAGGAGCAGCAATAACCACAAAGTCGGCCTTAGAGTATGCTACGGTTCCATCAAGGGTCGCTGAGAGACGCAACGGTTTCTCGGCCATATATTGTTCGATGTAATCATCTTGAATGGGAGAAATCTTCTGATTGATTTTCTCTACTTTCTCAGGCAGTACATCGACTGCCACCACTTCGTGATGCTGTGCCAGTAAAGTGGCAATACTCATCCCGACATAACCGGTTCCGGCTACGGCAATTTTTATATTATTAAATTCGCGCATGAAAAAAATTAGGTTTAATAATAATCTTTATTCTTCAACATACTCCCACGGATAAGGATTATCCACCACAGTCTGAAACTCGTTGATAGCCTCTTGCTGTTCAGTAGTAAGTGATACCGAATCCCAAGAAGCGATAATTGCACGGGCTTCGTCAGCCAAAGGCTCGTCGAATACCTCACCATAGCAGGCAGTAAGCAGGCGAAGCTTCAATAGCGAAGCGGGAAGAGTATCGAGGATATCCCAGCAACGATCTAATATCTTCTGGACATGTTTGCGCTTTTCTCCGTGGTCGATGAACGATGCATTGTAACCCATCAGGAGAGCGAGACAGACAGAGGCCTGCTCTTCAACCGTGGAACCTTTGACACCGGAATTATACAATGTTGTGGTCAAGCGGTAAACTTCATTGTTACGGCGGGACAAGTCATCGCTGTAAATGGGACTCCCGTCCATGCCCAAATACATCAGGTCGTGCGCGGCACGCTGAAGGGAAGCTACTTCTTCGGAAAGAGTCATAATAAATTTGAATTATGAATTATTTGATTACTTCTATAAGATCAGGATGAATGGTGGCCATGGCAACTGCTATGACACCTTGTATAGCAATGACCACGCGACGATCCCGGGCGCCTTTCACTTTCAGGAAAACACCTTCCTGACCCTCGAAGTCACCACCCGTAATACGGACTTTGGTGCCTTTGGACAGGTTGAGTTCATCGGGTTGAAAGTATAGGAGATGGTCACTGTAGGTGCCGGCTACAGCGATGAAACGCTGCATTTCATTGTCGGGGATAATTATCTTCTTGCCGCTACGGGTATCGGTGATATATTGCAAATAAGCAACCATAGACTTGACACGCTTCACTTCGGAAGGACAAGCGTGAATAAAAATCAGATTGTGAATGATAGGAACCAAGACACGGACTTTTTTTCCTTTCTTTATACTTATCTTGTATTGCATGGGGACAAAACAGCCCAAGTTCTCTTTCGCAAGCAACCGCATAGCGTCAGTCTCACGACGGTATGTGGCACGCATAGCGAACCATATTTCGGTCTCTTTCTCCACTTCCATTATTCGATTATTTCAGAAAAGGACATTCTCCCGGGGCTTTGAATTTCTTGCACATACTTGAAATTCAATCACTTGCGAGTACTTTATGTAATATACGGCAAGATTTGTACTCTCTTGCCACGGTTTCTTGCAGCTACTCATTACCTATCTGGTAAGAAACTATAAACGAACGAATTACACTAAAAAAACGTGTTTTTAAACGTTCGTCTGATTGAACACTGTTTTTGTATTCATTTATTCATTATCGAGAAATAAAATCAGACAGATAAAAAAAAGATTTTTATTCAGAAGTATCTGTTTGGCAATTAATACATTAAAGCAGAAAGTCAAGAGTGTAAATCATTTTTTTTATTAAACATTTTGCTATTATGAAAATACCCCTTATCTTTGCGTTCAAATAAACGAACGTTTTTTGAAACATCCCTCCTCTGCCAAACTATCGCATTATAAATCATCAATTTACCGACAAAAAGAAATCAAATTCCACAATTTATCCTGTATTTGCAAGTTTACTAAATTTTTCGTCCATACCTTTGCCATATTTTACACAAATAAAAATCACTAAAATTAAAAAGAGTATGAACTACGAAAACAAACAACAAGAAGAAAAAAAAGGAACTCAAAAAAAACAAAACAGACAACAAGCAAACATCTGACAATAAAAGTCTTAAGTCAAACAGGGGACGAAAAAAGGAGAAACCTATACAAGGGATTGTTTTGAAACACTACGAATGCTTAAAGCTACTAATCACACTCTATCAAAATGGAGCAATGGGTATAAAAAAAGAGACATCACAAATTGCGTTAGCCCGATATATAAATGACAAAAAACTATTAGGAAATATTCGAAACGGAATATTCATTCCATTGAAGCTCAGCACCATTCTAAAGGAAATAAACACCATCTGGAACGAAACATTACAAGATAAATCCATTGGCATAAAATAGACAAGAAAACACACCATGAATTATTATACTCCAACTTAATCGGCAAACACTCTACCTTCGGGCCGACAAACAATTTATAAACTTTAAAATCGTATATGTATGAAACGAAAAAAAAGGCCGGCATCACAAAGTGAAGCCATGAGACTAAAATGGGAAAGACGTATCGTCTTCGAGAAAGGATACACCGAATCGTGTGCGGAATGGATGGCGGAACGCCTGGAAGCGTTATTGGATCACATGCAATATGGACATGCGGCAGTGGCTTACCGAAAACAGAACGGGAGTTTCCAACTGGCGAAAGCAACACTGATTTATTACGAAGCGGAGTTCCATAGGGAATATGATCCCACAGAAGTAGAGGGGGCGGTTGTGTACTGGAATGTGGACGAACAGCGGTGGACGACGTTTCAAGTGGAGAATTTCATGGAGTGGAGGCCGGTGGTGTAAAAGCGGACACCGCAGATTACACGGATTTCCACAGATAATTATTCATCCTAACCGACGGATCGATTCTGATATTCTATGCGAATCTCGTGTAATCCGCAGTAAAAGTATTGCAAATAAAGCAAACAACTAATCTAAAAAAACAAATATGGCAATAGCATACGACGGGATCAATTATTTTCCGGTGAGCGTAAACTTCATGGAAGAGAACGCAATGGAAGTGATAGAAGTAAAATATGGAATAAAAGGGTCGGCAATTGTGCTGAAACTGATGTGCAAGATTTACAAGGAGGGATACTACATACGGTGGGATGAAGAACAGTGCCTGATTTTCGCAAACAAGGCAGGGAGAGAAGTGCAAGCAGAAGAGGTGAAGGGAATCATCAAGATTCTGTTCATCAAAGGAATACTGGACGAAAACAGTTATCGGGAAAACGGAATACTGACTTCAGAAAGCATACAAAAGGTATGGCTGGAAGCTACGAAGCGAAGGAAAAGAGAACTGTCGAAGCTCCCCTATCTGATAGTAAAACCGGAAAAGGAAAACGGAAAACCCGATGCTCCTTCTACACCACAGGAAACTCAGCGACCGGAGCTGTTCAAAGAGGAAAAAACACCTGTTAACCCGAAAAACGTAGTACATCATGTAGCCGTTGACGCAAAAAATGCATGCGATTCCGGACAAAGTAAAGTAAAGGAAAGTAAAGCAGAGGAAAGTAAAGAATTACCCCCCTCAGCTCCCCCTGAAGGGGAGGGGGAAGAGCGGAAGGAGGATTCTGCTTATCTACAGATACCGGGATACGCCTTCAATACAATGACGCACAATTACTCGGGACTGATGGACACGCTAAAGAGATTGAGCGTTACCGACACCGGGGAAGTAAACTCCATACTCAGGCTGTCGGACTATGGGAGGAAGGGAACGACGGTATGGAAACTGATTGCAAACACTTGCTGGAGCGATATCGGAGCCAAAGGAAGATATCTGATAGCGGCGCTAAACAAGGCGAAAAGAAGATAGCAGGGAGTGTCAGTCCCCGATTTGTAGTTGACAAAAAAACAAGTATACAGGCTTTTGACCAGAAAGGGATTCAGTGAAACAAAGAAGTAAAGAGTGTGCTTAACAAACTAAAACACAGTGTTTTTAAAGCACAAGATTTCTCTCGCCCAAAGCTTTGTTTTAACGCTACGTTAAAGCTTGTTCTTTAAATGCAAATAGCAAGTGTTTTAAATGTAGAAGGCTTGTTATTTGCACATAAATAAAATAACGGAGAAATGGCGTTAACAATGTTAATTGAGGGTAAGTATTCTCACATAAGATTATACCAGTTTCTTTTTCTTCCTGTAGTTTTCACGAAACTCTTTGGGTGAACATTCTTTCTTCTTCTTGAAAATCCGATTGAAATTAGAAAGATTATTAAACCCGCATTCATAACAGATTTCAGCAATAGACATAGTAGAATCAACCAGCAGACGGGCAGCAAACCCCAAACGAATATCAATGATATAGTCCGAAAGGTTCTTGCCGGTACGCAATTTAAAGAAGCGACTGAAAGATACCGGAGTCATTCCTACCATATCGGCCAGCTGATTCAGGCGGATCTCTTCCTGATAATGGGCATTAATATATTCCTGCACCTTCTGTACGCGACGACTATCCGAATGAATGCCGATTTTAGCAAAAGAAGAACTTGACAACGTACGAGCCTCTTCGTTGAAAAGTGACAGTTCGTAAAGGATAGTCAGGAATTTGATAACAGCATAAAACCCCTGTTTCTCGGATGCCAGGGTATCGAGCAGAGGATAGATTTTAAGGATGGCCGACATCGGAAAACAAAGACCTTTCTGAGCTTTCTCAAGCATATCACGAATGGAATCGAACTGATTCTTATTGATAAAGCTTTTAAAAAAGAGATCGGAGGAAAACTGGATCGTTATTTCACGGATCTCTTTTGAATGGCAATCGTGCTGCTCCCATACATGTTCCAGGTCTTTTCCAGTAATCAGAACCAAATCATAATCACTGATCACTTCTGCCGAATCGCCGACAATGCGACGTACTCCGGCGGCTTTCTCCGTAAAGTTCAGCTCAAACTCGGCATGGTTGTGAATGGGATAGGTAAACTCCGTTTTATACCGTTCGGCAATATAAAAACAATCCTTGTCAGACAACGGAGTGATCTCCCGGATAATGTTGCTTTGTAGTGCATTCATAGCTAATATAGTATTATTAGCTACAAATATAATACACTTTTTTAATTTCTTCTACTCCACTCCCTAAAATCTTCTCCCGTAGGATTCTGGAATACACGTAATCCGAATTCCGGAATAATGGCAAGCAGATGATCGAATACATCGGCCTGGATTCCTTCGTAAGGTACCCACTCTTTCACAGCAGAAAAAAAGTAAAGTTCGACCGGAATACCTTGTTCGGTGGGCTGAAGATAGCGTACCATGCAAGTGAGATTTTTATTCACGTCGGGAAGACTTCTCAGGTAGTTCGTCAAATAGGCGCGAAACACGCCAAGATTGGTCTGGCGTCGCCCATTGACCAAAATAGAGTTGTCTATGTGATGTTCTTTATTATACTCTTTCACCACCTTCTCGGTCTGCTCCACATAATCGGTCAACAATTGGATTTTCTTATATTTAGCCAGCATTTCGGGGGTACAGAATCTGACACTGTTCATATCGATATTGATAGAACGTTTCACACGCCGCCCACCGGACTCCTGCATACCCCGCCAATTCTGAAAAGAATCACTGACCAGCAGATAGGGAGGAATGGTAGTGATGGTATTGTCCCAATTGCGCACCTTCACTGTATTGAGCGTCACTTCAATCACCGTACCGTCAGCTCCGTATTTGGGCATAGCAATCCAGTCACCTACTTTCAGCATATTATTTGCAGAAAGTTGGATGCCGGACACAAATCCCATGATACTGTCTTTAAACACCAACATCAGGATGGCAGCCGAAGCACCAAGCCCGGTGAGCAGCACCATCGGAGATTTATCTATCAATACACTGATAACAACAATTCCTCCAATGAAAAATAGTATCACTTGTGCTGTTTGCAACAAACCTTTCAATGGTCGATCACGAAACTGCTCTCGCTCACTGTATACATGATAAACAGCCGATAGAAATGCGCTGATAAAACGTAGAAAAACCGCAATGATATAAATCATGCAGATACGACGAATAAAATCGAGGGCACTTACATTTGGAATTGCCAAAGGAATCAACACATAAATAATGATGGGGGGGACAAGATGACTGAGATAAATCAGTACTTTACGATCGAATACAATATCATCCCAGGTTGCCTTGGTCTTTTTCACTAATTTAGCAACCACTTTCAAAAGGATATGACGGCAAATAAGGTCAGCCAGAAAGGCAACACCGATAATCAGTATCAGTGTTATAATAGGACCTACTTCATTGCTGTTAAATCCCCAAGAAACGAATAAGTTATTTATCTTTTCGGTTATTTGTTCCATATAAAAACTCTTTAATATCTTCTTTCAACCATTGATAGAGGTATAAATCTTTGTATGCACTGTTTTTGCGGAGCATTACTTCCACATTCACCTGACTGTTCTGATAACAAGTCAGTTCGTTATGAAATTGTTCATTGTGTTCTGCCAACTTCTTGATTTCCTGTTCACGCTCGCGCCTTAAAGCCGTACAGACGGGAGTCAGCACTTTCATCACTACATTATCCATAATATGATGCCCTTGAACAAACAAATAAGTAGTATCAGGAAGTACTCCGAGCCTTTCAAGTTCGGCCGATAATCTGTCGATCTCTTCGAGCCCCTGCGGAAAGCGTGTAGACAATTCGGACAACTTAGCTGTAACCGAACGTCTCACCACTTCCAGAGAGCGTTCCGGATGTCTCAGGCTAACATCGTGCAAGCGAACACAGCCATTAAACTCACTCATGGAAAATGTATAAGTATCATGGCGGCGATAAAACCAGACAGACCATAGGAAAAGCGGATAAACGATCCGGGAGTATCGCTTCATAAACTCGTTGAAATCAATGAGGTGACGGTCATTCAAAGTTGCCTGTACACAAACCTCATGCAAGCTATCGGCGTAACAATGATAGTTCTCAATGGCATAGGCATAGGTCTGAAAAATATATTTGTTACGGTTAATCTTACGCGAGGTGGAGGTAGCTCCCTGCAACAGAAAGTCATAGTCACTATCTACGCAAGCAATCAGGCTTTTCCCGAGCTCAGCGGTATTGAGAGTATTCATCAACACCATCTTCTTGCCTTTGGCCAACGATGTAGCGGAAGGAAGCATCACTTGAAAATAATGTTCTTCGTCCTCAAACTCTTCAAGCAGGGTACGCCAGAAAGCTACATCATCATAACTCTCAACATAAGCAACGATTCGGCGGCGTGCCTTTTTAGAGTACAGCTTATGGGCTGCACTGAAGTAGGAAGAGGTCAGATTATCTTTAAGACTAATTGCCATAGGTCGTGTTTTGGTTAAATGCTATTTATAACTGGTTGCAATATCACTGACTTCGGTTACTGCATCGAGCCATCCCTCCATGATGACTGCAGGCGAATGAGTGGTAAGTATAATCTGTACATTCGGATTCAGTTCACGGATCATCGCAATCAATCTTTGCTGCCATTCGATGTGCAATGAAGCTTCGGGTTCGTCCATAAACAAAACGCAATGGGCATTGTCCTGTACAAGTACGGTAAGCAGGATCACCAACATCTGTTTCTCACCGGAAGAAAGCTTATAAGGAAACAGAAGTTCACCATCCTGATAAAAAGCAATATCATTGCGTTTACGGTCTATTTTTTTACGGGTATAGCTGAACAGTTCATCGACCATGTCTTGAAAACGGCGCTTGGCTACTGAAAGAGTAGCTGCTTTGCCGCGCTCTTCTTCGTTATTACTACTCAGCAGATCGATCATCTTATTGCCGATATTGACCTGGTAGTCAAGGTAGCGGCGCTGTAACAGGTAAAGTTGCCAGTCGAGCTCGGATTTCACATTCTTATCTGCCATACGGGCTGTGAAGTCTCCCATAATAAGCGGACGATCGTAACTGCGGATCACGTCATACGGAATGTAAGTAGCTTCCGGATTATCAAAAAAGACACGTACCCCGTTTTTTTCATCGCTCTTTACTTCGCCTGATAACTGTTCAAGATAACCGACCGATCGATTCAGGATAGTAGTTTTTCCTACTCCATTGATACCGGATAGTATATTGACATCCGGACGAAGGTCCCAGACTATGTTGAACCGGTCCCATAATCCGTTTATTTCAATTCGTTTGATATAATTGGCTGATAGTTCCATAAATGGTTGCATTTAAATTAAACAAATATAGAAAATTCAAACGATAAATTAGTTACTTTTGCATCAGTTTTCAATAAAGGTAACATTCGGTATGGAGATTGATAAGAATCTGAAAGGACATGCACTGGCATTTACGGCCAACGTGATGTGGGGATTAATGTCCCCTATCGGCAAATCGGCATTGACAGAGTTTTCGGCACTTTCGGTAACCACCTTTCGCATGGTAGGGGCGGCAGCAGCTTTCTGGATACTTTCCGCTTTCTGTAAACAAGAGCAGGTAGGACACCGTGACATGCTGAAAATTTTCTTCGCTTCTCTGTTCGCCCTTGTTTTCAATCAGGGAATATTTATATTCGGCCTGTCTCTCACTTCTCCGATAGACGCATCTATCGTAACAACGACTTCACCTATCATCACCATGATTGTGGCAGCTATCTATCTGAAAGAACCGGTTACAAACAAAAAGGTATTGGGAATTTTCATTGGAGCAATGGGAGCATTGATCTTGATTTTAAGCAGTCAGGCGACAAGCGCAGGAGGAGGAAGCATCTGGGGAGACTTACTTTGTATGATCGCCCAACTCAGCTTCTCTATCTACCTGACCGTATTCAAAGGATTATCCCAACGCTATTCGGCCATCACAATTAATAAGTGGATGTTTATTTATGCATCTATATGCTATATTCCTTTTTCTTATCAGGATATAGCGGGCATCGAGTGGAACAGTATTTCGACCGCTGCCATTTATCAGGTACTTTATGTGGTACTATGCGGAAGCTTCATTGCTTACATCTGCATCATGACTGCACAAAAACTGATGCGCCCTACAGTAGTAAGTATGTATAACTATGTGCAACCCATTGTTGCTTCCATAGCGGCGATCTTAATGGGAATCGGAAGCTTCGGCTGGGAAAAAGGAGTTGCGATTGCATTGGTATTTCTTGGAGTCTACTTTGTGACTCAAAGTAAATCGAAGGCAGATTTGGAAGGTGTGTCATAACTCACCACAGATTACACAGATTTACACAAAATGATTTTAATCTACTGACAACCAATAATAATTATCTGTGTAATCTGTGGTGAATACGAATTTTGACACCTCTTCATCGTTATTTCAGATCTTCGAAATAAGTATCGAGTAAGCTCTTGGCAGCAACAAAAGAGGTGAGATTTCCCTTGAGCACCTGTTGCTCCTTTTCTTGCAACATCGATTCAATCTTGGCATTGTGATAAAAGCTGTCACGTAACTGTTCATTGATGCTCTCATACATCCAGTATTTGCTTTGTTCGTTACGACGATATTCAAAATAGCCATTACCTTTCACAAAATCGATGTACTCGTACACCATATCCCATATTTCCTTTACTCCAAGATTATAGAATCCCGAATAAGTAAGTACACGCGGTGTCCATCCGGAATCCGGAGCCGGGAAAAGATGTAAAGCATTACGGAATTGCGCAGCCGCCAACTTGGCTTTGTCAATGTTATTGCCATCAGCTTTATTTATCACAATACCGTCAGCCATCTCCATAATCCCTCTTTTAATGCCCTGTAGTTCATCTCCCGTACCGGCCAACTGAATCAACAGGAAAAAATCGACCATTGAATGAACTGCCGTCTCACTTTGTCCCACTCCTACCGTCTCCACAAAGATCTTATCGAACCCTGCAGCTTCACATAGAATAATCGTTTCACGAGTCTTACGGGCCACTCCTCCCAACGAACCGGCAGAGGGACTGGGGCGTATAAATGATTTAGGATGTACAGAAAGCTGCTCCATACGGGTTTTATCACCCAAAATACTTCCTTTGCTGCGTTCACTACTCGGATCAATAGCTAAAACAGCTAACTTACCTCCTTTTTCAAGAACGTGTAATCCAAAGACATCAATCGAAGTACTTTTACCGGCTCCCGGCACACCACTGATACCTACACGAATCGAATTACCGGAATAAGGCAGACATTTTTCAATGACCTCCTGTGCGGTAGCCTGATGTTCGGGACGCACACTTTCCACTAAAGTTACAGCCTGACTCAGAATCGTCACATCCCCTTTGACAATGCCCTCCACAAACTCATTAACCGACAACTGGCGTTTTTTTACTTTTCGCTTCAGATAGGGATTTACAGATGACGGTTGTTCAATGCCTGCATTCACAACCAAACCTTTATATGCTTCGTTATTTTCAGGATGTTCCATGGCAGATATTAATTATGTGATTCGTTACTCGTAGCTTTTACATCGATCTCCACTTTCGGCTGTACCGGATCATTGGTGATCATCAGAATTCGCAAGTGTCTCTTCTTCTTTCCAAGATTCTTTTTCAAGACAGTCACTCTCAGGCGGGTACTTTCGCCCGGCTGCAGTATAGTCTTCTTCAAAGCAACACCTACCGCAGGATTGAATACTTGCAGTTTACTGATCTGCAAAGGAGACTTACCTGTGTTAGTGATAACAATGTCATGTCGGGCTTTGTTTTTCTTAACCAAAACCCGGCTTAAATCAATCTTGGATTCGGACAGACGAATAGCAGGAGCTAAAGCTTTATCTTGCTCGGTCATTCCTGAAAAGTCAGGAAGAAGTATTGCTGACACGGGGATTTCATTTTCCTCACTCACTTTATCACCGGCAAAGCGAGCCAGATAAACAGAAGACTGAGTCAAACCTAAATCCATCAGTTGTTTGGTATCAAGTGTCAGGGTAATGGTTCCTTTCTTACCTTTCAAAAGGACGGTAGGATTAGTTTCCATTTTCAGATAAGGCGGAAGGTGCATCAATACAGGTTCGTATGGACGATCGGAAAGATTGACTACCCCCAATGTAATGACCGGTTTCTCTCCGCTGTGTACATCAGGAAAATCTATATCTGTACGGTCAATCCGGATTTGTCCGATTGCATAGGGATGGGTTTTAGTAAAATCCTTGATCTCCTGAACCACCTCTCCATCGAAGTTCAGATAAACCAAACCAGGCTGCGCATTGCTGTAAATGCCGATTGATTTATTGAAATGCCCCAACGCTTTTGCATCAAACGTAGCACTAACCGTTCCTTTTTCTCCGGGAGCAATCGGAGTTTTCGTCCAGTTAGCAACCGAACAAGCACAAGAGGTAGTAACATTAGTCAGTACCAAAGGTTTATCACCAGTATTGGTAATAGTATACTCTACAGAAACCGGACGCTTCCATTCAATCTGTCCGAAATGATGGGTCTCCTTATTAGAAGAGATACGAGGTTGAGCTACAGCCGATAAAGTAATAGTAAGTAAAGTAAATATGAAGAGTAAACTACGTTTCATTCGTTCCTATTTTATTATTGTTAGTTGTTTAAAGTACAAAAATAGGAGTTTTCGTCGAGAATCTGCCACTGATTACATATTTTTAAGCACAGGACATAGTGGCTTTACTCAAAAAAAACAGGGGCTGCGTCAAAACTCACCACAGAGGACACAGAGTAACACAGAGACGATTTTAGGTTGTTGATTATCAATAAAAAGACTCTGTGATACTCTGTGTTACTCCGTGGTGAAAAAAATTTCGACACACCCTCCTGAAAATATTTAATTTTATTTATTGAGATACGTTACAGCGAAACGAAGCTGAGTGGGCTGCATATTCGGGTGCATATGCACTCTGAATAGTAGCAATTCCTGTTTCGTAACTTCCTGCACGATCGACACGGTAACTATACTCTAAAACATAAGTTCCTTTATTCAAGGTATCGAAAAAGAAATCAGTTGAAGCATCTTTTACTGCTACATAACAACCGACATCACCAACATTGCGATATCCGGACAGAACTTCAATCGGTTCGAGACAGGCAGCGCGCTGGTCTTTCAACTGTATAAAATCCATCGTACGATCAAGACGGACAGTCAGACGGACTACCACTTTATCACCAACCTTTAACTGAGTTTTACCAATAATCGGTTGCAACTGACGATTGTTATGAGCAATCGTTTCCACATATAATTTCTTATCTACATCCAGACCGCTCCCTTGGCGAACTACTTTATCAAGACTCTCTTCGAACTGTGCATATACTGCTCCCCAGGCAATACCCGGATCTCGTTTTTCAACAATAATCTCAGCGGCATCTACGGTCTTTCTGTCCGTAAAAGTCCTCCGAACATAGCCCAATCCCGGAACAATCGTTTTGGCAGGACTTACCGTTTCCAACACTTCATTGCCAAGAACAATACGGACATCTCCTTGATTATCCAGTAAATTAGTTCCATTGTAAAGCAGAGCATAAACAGCATCTGCAGTAGCTACCGGAGAATCCCATTGCTGGGTCTGTTTCTGCTTTAAAAGCCACATTTTCATTTCTTCAACAACCTGTGCATCCTCTCCCACTCGTTCAAAAGCTTCCATTACATCCACATGGGCAGGTACTTTCAGGTTATTCCAAGTATATGGACTGTCGGCTGTATCAAAAAACATACCCTGGTCATCTGTCCGAGTGAGATATTCTTTAAGGGATGCCATAAACTCCTGAGCCTCTTTCACCTTGCCTACTTTCTGCAAGATAATGGCCGACCAAGCTTTTTCGGTTACAGACTGCTGAGACAATGACGGAGCAACTCTTGAAAGGAAATAGGTATATGCTTCTTTCATGGATGCCGGCACTTTTTCGTCAGAAATAGCAACCAGATAGAGATACTTTAATGCACTTCGTGAAATTCCTTGTGATTTACTGCCGTTTTTTTCGGCTTCACGAATAGAACGATATTCCTGTAAGGCCTCTTTATGAAGATAGTTGAAAGCCGACCGTTGCATATTCAAGGCTGCGCCTTCCAGTGGTTTTCCTGTAAGCAGGGCTATACGTGCATTCTGCTCCACAATAAAATCGGTAACAAAAAGACTACCGTCCATTCCTTTATACCAACTCCACGAACCATCAGGTAATTGGAGTTCCTGTAGTTTCAGTAAGGCTGCTGCATTATTATTACGGATATTATTCAAATCGAATAGAGTGGCAATGCGTTCTTTTTGTTCGCTTTCCGAGGTAGCTTCCATCACCCAGGGAGATTCGGAAAGAAGGATATTCTTCACTTCCTGATTCTTTTCCAAATTACTCAGGAAAGTTTCTTTGGTGCCTCCCCCGAGTTTCCAACTGTCAAAAATAGCTCGAATACGTGGTTGGGCATTCATTATGTAAGAGGCCATTGTGTTGGCATACCAGGAAGTAGCCCATGAAATGGCATCATCATTTCTGGGTTGCGACAACGCTGGCAATGCTTGTACGGCATACCAAGCCGGATTGGCAGTAAACTCAACGGTTAAACGCCGGTTGGTTGCAGTCTTGCTATGATGATTGAAAAGGTCTGCTAAAGAGAAAGTACGCGTTTGTTCACCACGGACAGGCATAGGTAAGGTCTCTGTCAGATTCTCTTTATTGCTGAGAACCGGAAGCAGGTGTTGTTCACCATCGCTCAAATTGCCTCCTTCGGCTATCATCCGGCATCCCAGAACTTCATATTTATCAGTAACCGTAAACAGGAAATCCACCCCGACAGTCTGTCCGGACCCGGCATTAAATTTCTTTTGCTGGGTAGATATCACCTGATCCGTCATAGGATTGAAAAGCACAAGTTTCACTGTACCCGACATGCTTTTACCTGTGAGATTGCTGACAGAAGCAGCGATGGAAGTATGGTCTCCCACCCGGACAAACCGCGGCAGATTTGGGGTAAGCATAAACTCTTTACTGGTAACAGCAGTAGCATTTATCTGACCCGTCATCATATTCTGTGTGTGGGCATAACCACGGAAATTCCAGGTCGTAAGGCTTTGCGGCATACGGAAAGAGAAGCTGACCTCACCCTGAGCATTAGTATGAAGTTGCGGATAGAAAAAAGCTGTTTCAGCAAAGTTGGTACGTAACTCTATATCTGCAGCCCTATTCACTGCCGAATGGTCTGCCTGATTTACAGCCCCCGCGTCTTGTGAAACAGAAATCATTTCGGATTCAAAAAGAACATCGTCTGCGGCCTCGCTTTTCATTTGTTGTTTCATAGCTCCCATTCCACGCATACGAGCATAACGGGTAACCGGAGCGGCATCATTGGTTATCGACAACACCTCGGCAACAGCATATCCGACAGGAGGTAATACAAAATGATCGTAACTGAAAGAAGGTACTTTCAAACTACGCTGACGGAAACCAAAATAGAAATAGTTCGAATCTGCATAGTCCCTCCTCCAATGGGAAACAGGAACGGAAAGATGATAATATAGCTGCAGAGACTGGTCAGCTTTCCAGATTTTATCCAGTGAAGCATCGTACATGGTAGCCAACATCTCGGCCAAAACCGGTGATCCTTGTGGATTCCGGATCGTCAGCTTCCATTCCTCTTCCTGTCCGGGACGTAATTTGTCACGGAATACATCCCAGCGTATATTCAAAGTATAATCGGGCAAACGCTTTGTCAGACTTACTTCCTGTTCGTAAACTATTCCTTTACGAACAAATGCAAAAGTAATGCCCAAACCATTTCCATAAGCCTCCCGATAAGGGTACTCAAAACGGACAAGCGAATCGGACAAATGAAGAAGTTTGCTCTCCAGATGCTTGTTACCACTGAATACATCCATAAGTACATAAGCATCCTTTTCGGAAGTTCCAAAGTAGAATAGTGCAGGATGTTCTGCATCAAACCGGGTATTTACCTCATAATACCATAAAGGCATGGACACCGGTGGACGTTTATCATTCAAAGCGAAAAGGATCACAACCTTTTCCGTTTCTGATTTACGTCCCTGGGCATCCGTCACAGAAGCTACAAGTTTATAAGCACCGGAAGGTAGTGTTTTCCAGTCGGACAATAACGTCTCTTCATTGGATCTGAACGAACCTGAAAGGATTGCCTGAGCAGAAACCTTCTGATCTTTCACAGCTTTGGATTCCTCATAACCTGAAATAGAGAACAATTGGTAACTGCCTTCGACGGCAACCGGTTTACGTTCCAGATTATTTACCTGAAAAGTAGCTTTTATGGAATCGTCTTTACAGATAAGTCCGTTTATATCGGCAAATAGCAGCAAGGAAGTCTTTCCGGCCCGCAGGCTGATTTCCGAAGTCTGCGTTTCGCCCGCAACATTCGTGACCGAGACCTGTACTTTATAGTCATAATAGGAAGAAGTGTCATCACCATCGTCAAGGTCGGAGCCTGAAGTATCGGATTTCAGGTCAACAGGGAGCTCAAAATTTCCATCTGCCCCCAGACGCACGGTGTCAGAAGCCAATATGACGGGATTCACTCCCCACATCCGCCAGGAACAAAGGGAACGGGTTATGGTATAAGTAACCGGAATATCCTGTAAAGGCACACCGCTGAAAGTCTTGACATTCCCTTTCAATTCGACACGGTCCCCTAAACGATAACTTTCAGTCACCGGCTCAAATGTAATGTCAAATGTAGGACGTTTATAATCTTCAACCTGAATGGTACGGAAACCATTTTGAGTATTCAGGCTGAAAGTGCCGTTCAAACAAACGGATGGTAATACGAATTCAGCGGTAAAAGAGCCGAAATCACCGGTACGCAACTTCTTTGTACCCACTTCCTGCCCATTGGCATCTGTAAGTGTCAGTGTATATTCTCGCCCGGCAAGCACATGGGCAGAATCCGGATACTGTTCATAAGCAATCCCTTTCACATAGACAGTCTGTCCCGGACGGTAAAGAGAACGATCGGTAAGCAAAGTTACGCCAGAAACCGGCTTTGTATCATCTGTAAAGTTATAATTCCCACCCCATAAATAGATTTGAGGCATAGCCGTATCGGCTCCTTTGGCAGCCGTCAGATATCTGTACTCTCCTGATGAAGCAAACTGTGCTTTCCCCTCAGCATTAGTGGTAGCGGTCAGAAGCTGTTTGTTCTGTCGGTCGAAGACTGAAAGCAGAACCCCCTCTATAGGCTTCCCACTCATCTCATCGAGTACAGCTACCTCACTTAGCTTGGAAGGCAAAGAGCGGGTCAGCACTTTGAAGCGGGTGGAAGACAGAAACTTCGCAGAATTAGAACGAACATCAGCATCCGGAACAATACGGAGGGCATAGAGACCTGTTTCAGGAGCTTTCATATGAAATATAGAGTCTTGCATTTTATAGTCACCAGACGGGAAAAGGACATAATGCACCGACGAAAGCAAGCGCCCATGTTTCTTTAAGAATGTTTCATCAGGTACTTCCACTGCATTGGGGCGAACCGGCAAATTGATCGCATACAACTGAACTGCGAAACTCTTCAGATTCTTAAAACTGACTTTCAAGTCGAATTCCTCACCGGGATAAACCGCTGACGGCGTCTGCACTGTAAAATCCGGGCTCAGGATATCCTGCTTCAGCTCTCTCAAGGCATTAATACGGTGATAAGCCGGATAGCGGGAAATGGCCTCATCACACAATTGCAATCCGGAAGCAGGTACGCCGGCATTCACCGCCTCCTGGGCCTTAAGTAAATAAACCTCGGCACAAATGTCACGTGACTGGTTCTCAGCAATCAGTTTATTCAATGCTCCCAGATAAGGATCTTGCGTCAGCCCGATTCTACCCTCAGGAGCATGATAAGGACGAAAACCGGGATCGGTGCGCCTTTTCCACTGCAGATAATCCAAGTTAGTAAGCAACAGAGCGTCCGGATTATCGGTCCGGCGATATGAATCCATCATGTGTCGATAAATCCCTTCGATACGTGCATTTATCAGAGAATCACTGCCCAACCCGGATAAACTCTCTAATGAAGCAATGGCACGGGAAGCTAAGAGATGATACATATCATGATGATAATAATCACTTGTTACCCCCAGCTCGACAAAAGGAATGTAACTTCGGGATGAAGTATCGAGCAGTAACAAGGAATCCTGAAACGTTACGGCTGCCTCTGACATCACTTTCGTTACAAACTGATTTTTACTCCACTCCCGGATATCATTTGAGGGAGTCACTTCCTCCAAATCTGTACGGCGGTTTAGTTTCCAACGATTTTGAGAAGCATAATCGGCATACATACTGCCGATAAGCGAATGCAGAACCGCACGGTCCAGTGGCTTATCTGTAGTTTTCACCCACTGCTCTAATCCGTTCAACGACACATAGAAACTATCCGGAGTGATTTCTTCCCTGAATCTCATCTGCCAGACATAGGCTTTCAGCATTTGAGGAGAGTTCTTCTCAATTTCAGCTTTCTTATAAATTTCACCGGTCAACCGGACGATAGTCTCGGGCAGGCTTTTCTGTTGGGCCTGCTCCACTTGCTTCCATAACTTATCGTATGATTGGGCATGTGTCCATGACATCATTCCCATAGAAAGTAACACGATAATACAAATTAGTCTAATCTTCATATCTTAAAAGTTTAAGTATCAATACATAATTAACAAAGTAACAAAATAAAGTTTAAAGATTTGTTCTTTTTCTTATAAAAAAAGAGAACAGATCGGGCATATTTCCATAACCAGCATGAGTAAAATTAAGAGCTTTTAACGCAAAAGTGAAAACGACAAGACTTTTTCAGTTAACTTTGTAATCGCAACCATTAATCTAATCACAAACCAACACACAACATCTTATGAAAAACAGACATTACTTGAAGTATATGCTGGCGATTACCGCATTATTATTCAATGGAGAAGCAATCTACTCACAAACCCATCCGATAGAAAGTTATCTGAAAGCGGCAGGAGACCATGCAACCATTTATAATGGTGAAATAGAATTTACGTACAGTCTTGCTCAATACGAAAATCTCCCTTATTTTCAAAGTGACGAATTTACTTCCGGAGAGATCATCTTCAGAGGTAACCGGTATCCGGGTCTGGCCCTTCACCTGGATTTGTACAAAGACCAACTTTCGGCTCTGAATCCCGGTAGCCGTCATAGCATTATTATTAATAACGAAGGAATCGAACAGGTAAAACTACACAATGCTACATTCATCTACTTCCGTCCAACGCCAAATACAAATCTGGACAAAGGATTTTACGAATTACTGCACAATGGAAAAGAATTGAGACTATTGGCACGCAAAAAATATTATATTGCTCATATCAGTGCGGAAAAAATAATAAAAACCGGCAAACACCAGACTGAATATTTCACGTACAAAGCAAAATATTATCTGGAGTACAACGGAGTATATTATTCCGTCAGTAACAAAAAGACGTTTGCCAGGATCTTTTCGGAACAGCGTAAACTGATAAACCGCTATGTACGAAAACAGAAGCTAAACTTCCGTCATGATACTGACGCCTCCCTGACAGCCCTTACAAACTATTGTGAAGAATTGATAGCCCCCAAACAGACACGATGAAAAAGAATATATACCTATGGATGCTGCCCCTGTTATTCTGGTGGCCGCAACAAGCAGTGGCACAACAGCCGCTCTCACTTCCTGCCGACAGTATAACCATTGATACCCTACTGGAATCAATGGAGAAAAATACATCCTACAGAATTTATACTACCATTGACACCTCCTTCAAGGTATTGGTAAGAGGAAAGACTACGCCTTTACAGCAGTTGAAAGAAGCACTGGCACCGACACCCTATAAACTATCGGTATATGGGAACATTTTATTCGTGCTGAAAGAACAGGAGCTTATCACACTATTGCCTCCCACACTGACAGGCGAACCGGAAAAAGATGAAGGTTACTATGGGGATGTATATACTTATCTGAGAGACGAACCGGAAAAAGCATCTTCAGAAAACAAAGTATATAATGTAGGAGATGTACGGATCAAACAACGCCCCCGGAAAGCGACACTCAAAGGGCAAGTGACTAACTTTAAAACCGGTGAGCCCATGATCGGTATCAATCTGATTTTAAAGGACCCATGGATAGCGACAACAACAGACGCAAAGGGTAACTTTACCCTTGAGCTTCCTACCGGACATAAGCAATTGGACATAAAAGGATTGAATGTAAAAGATACGCGACGTCAAATCATGCTTTTCAGTGACGGAACACTCGATATAGAACTGGAAGAGAGTACACATATGCTGGACGAAGTAACCATTACTTCCGGACGCATACAGAATGTAAAGAGCACACAGCTGGGAGCTGAGACTTTGCGCCCTACACAGCTGAAAAATATCCCAATGGCTTTGGGGGAAGTGGACATTCTGAAGATGGTACAAGCCTTGCCGGGAGTAAAAACAGTAGGTGAAGCTTCAAGCGGATTCAACGTACGTGGCGGAGCTACCGACCAAAACCTGATTTTACTTAATGACGGAACCATTTATAACCCCAACCACTTATTTGGCTTCTTCGCCGCTTTCAATTCGGACATGGTGAAAGAGGCCGAAATATATAAAAGCAGCATCCCCGCACAATATGGCGGACGTATCTCGTCTATTCTGGATATCACCGGCAAAGAGGCCAATAAAGAAAAGTTCACAGGTTCGGCGGGTATCGGACTGGTGACAAGCAAGCTGAATCTGGAGATTCCGGTCATCAAAGACAGGACATCTGTCTTACTAAGCGGACGTACTACATATTCCGACTGGATTATGAAACAACTTCCGGAAAAAAGCGGTTACAAAGACGGCACCGCCGGTTTTTATGACCTGGGCGCCATTGTGGCACATAAGTTCAACGATAAACACAGCCTTAATATTTACGGATATTATAGCCATGACCGCTTTGCTTTCAACTCAAACGAAAAATACGGTTACAACAACCTTAATGCCTCAGCACGATGGAGGGCTGTATTTAATGAGAGACTGGTGGGATATTTCTCGGCCGGATACGATCACTACGACTACAATAACCGGGAAACAGTCAATGCCTCAAGCGCATATAAGCTATCGTTTGACATTAATCAATATTTCGTTAAGGCAGACTTTACAAACAAACTGACCGGCAATAATACATTAAACTTTGGTTTTAAATCAATGCTGTACAATATCAATTCGGGAACTTACGAACCTGAAGGAAGTGAATCACTGGTGAAAAAGGATGCTTTGCAAAAAGATAAAGCCCTGGAAACGGCGTTCTATTTGGGTGATGAATGGGAAATCACTCCCAAACTGTCTGTCAACGCAGGAATCCGCTATTCGCTATTCAATGCGTTAGGGCCACGTTCGTATTATAAATATGAACCGGGTACACTCCCGCACGAATCGACTATAACAGATACTATCACTGCCGGAGCAGGAAAAGTGATGAAAACCTATCACGGACCCGAATTCCGGCTATCCGCACGATACTCCTTCACGGATGATTTTTCAATTAAAGCAGGATTTAATTCGATGCGGCAATATATACATAAACTGTCGAATACTGTCATCATGTCGCCAACCGATACATGGAAACTAAGTGATGTCAACATTAAACCCCAAAAAGGTTGGCAAGCCGCGGCAGGACTTTACCTGAATTCTCCGAACGGTATCTGGGAATACTCAGTGGAAGGTTATTATAAGCGGATGTCCGATTATCTGGACTATCGCGGAGGAGCCAAACTGCTAATGAACCACCATATTGAAACTGATGTTATCAACACGCAAGGACACGCCTACGGTGTGGAACTGCAGGTAAAAAAACAGGTTGGAAAACTGAACGGTTGGATGAGTTATACCTATTCGCGTACTTTCTTGAGACAGAATGACAAACGGATCGAAAAACCGGTAAACAACGGTGACTGGTATCCTACGGAATATGATAAGCCTCATGATTTCAAGTTTGTAGGTAACTATAAATTTACGCACCGCTACAGTATGTCGATCAATGTGGACTACAGCACGGGACGTCCGACAACCATTCCTGCCGGACAATATTATGATGAGTCGACACAATCGATGCGGGCTTATTACACGGAACGAAACTCATACCGTATACCGGACTACTTTCGTACAGACATCTCTTTCAATATAGAGCCCAGCCATCACCTGACGCTACTAACGCATAGTTCTATTTCTATCGGCATATACAACGTCACCGGAAGAAAAAATGTTTATTCCGTTTATTATGTGTCGGAAGAAGGTCAGATAAAGGGGTACCAGATGTCTATCTTCGGAGTGCCGATTCCTTTCATTACATATAACATAAAATTCTAACACCATGTTGAAATCAAAATATATTATCTATCTATTGCTACTCTGCCTGACAGGTTGTGTCTCCGAATTTAACGCACAACTTCCCACTTCCGACGAAGAACTGTTGGTAGTGACCGGCGACATCATTGCCAATACGGAAGTCGTATTTTCATTAAGTAAAAGTGTCCCACTGTCCGAAGAATCCCCGGAAAACTATCGAGACATTGAGGCCAAAATCATTGTAACCGGCAGTGACGGCTATCGGAGTAATCCCGGTAAGGCTATCGGAGAAGGCAAATATCAAATCAGCATCGGGGAATTACAGAACAACGTATCTTATGGAGTAGAAATAGAATATAATGGAGAGATTTATATCTCTTCTCCCTCCGAACCGATGGAAACTCCTGAAATAGACAGTGTTTCATGGATACAGCCCGTAAAAGAACAGCCACTGACCATCCGGGTATCTACACATGGTGATCCCGGAAAAACCCAATATTACATGTGGAATTACAAAGAAGACTGGGAGATTAGAGCTAATTACATGACAACTTGTTACTTCGATCCGGAAACAAACCGCATTTACGAGGACAGCAGTTACCCTACCTTCTATTGCTGGAAAAAAGAATTATCCAGAAATATATTGATCAGTTCAACCCAATCACTGAAAGAGAACCGGATCATAAACAATAAGCTGTTTGAAGCACCGGTAAAAGGAGATAGATTTACAGTGTTATACAGTGTACTGGTACAACAACGGACACTGAGTAAAGCAGGGTATGAATATTATCTGAATGTACAACAGCAAAATGAAGACATGGGAGGAATCTTTACTCCACAACCTTCCGAAGTTCAGGGAAATCTCAGTTGTACCACTCAACCTGAGCGAAGAGCCATCGGCTATGTCGGGGTTTACAAAAACATAGTCGAAAAGAGAATCTATATTCGCCCCAATGACATAGAACGTCCTCCCCGATACACAGATTGCGAGGAACTGACGGACGATGATCTGAACGAAATGGGCTACAACACCTATCTGACAAGATATCTGGCTGGCTATCGTCCTGTTGGAACAGGTACACACATCGATAACTGGACGCTGCAAAGATGCACAGAATGTGAATATAACGGAGGAAATAAAAACAAACCTTCGTTCTGGCCCAACGATCACCAATAACTTAAAAAGAAAGGAGACAATCATGAAACGAATCTTCACACTATATTTCTTTGCATTGTTTTGTCTGATTTCACAGGCACAGGAAGAACTATACGAACGGGTGTATGTACATACGGACAAAACGTGTTATCTGGCCGGCGAAGAAGTTTGGATCAAGTTTTATACCACTGACACCCACTTCCAACCATCTTTTTTCAGCAAAGTGGGATATGTAGAAATATCAAATGCCGAACGCCCACAGGCCCAGTTAAAATTAGCACTTGACAATGGCAGCGGTTCGGGAAAAATAAAGATTCCGGCTGATGCTCCCTCAGGTATTTACGAGTTAAGCGGATATACCCAATATATGAGAAATGAAGGGGAAAAAATCTTTTTTCGAAAGCAGATTGCCATAATCAACACTTTCCGGATTGCGGAATCTGACCCGATAACATTAGCCGATTCTACGGAAACATACCCGAAAGAAGTACCGGCTATGAACGGAAACATTCGTATAAACACTTCCCGGCCGTCGTATAGTATGCGCCAACCTGTAGAATTGACCATCAATGGCCTGCCCGAAGAAGTATCCGACCTTATCGTTTCGGTAAGCCGCAATGATTCACTGGTCATACTTCCACATCATGAAGAATCTGTCTGGAGACAGCAAGTTACCAGTACGCCCGGCACATTCTCCGGTCAATGGGTACCGGAATATGAAGGACATATCATCCGCGGACAAATACAAACTCCCGAAGGAGAAACACTGAAACAGATACAGAATAAACATGTGTCAGCAGACATCGCTTTTGTAGGTAAAGATATCCGGTATGTACAAGGACAAGTAGACGTTGAAGGGAATGCACGATTCTACACAAGCAATATATTTGGAATCAATGACATAGTGGCTGCCGCATGGGGAGCTAATGGAGAATCTTACCAAATGAATATTTTATCGCCTTTCTGTGAGAATCTGCCGAAAAATCTCCCCCAACTTAAACTCTATCGAAATAAAAAACGATTATTGGAAAGAAGCATAGGCATACAGCTACAACAAGTTGTCATGCTCGATTCTCTTGACCATGGTATCCCTCTGCAATCTTGTTACGGGCTCCAACCTTATCTGAACTACAATCTGGATGAATACACAAGATTCAGCACGATGACAGAAACCTTTGTAGAATTTGTACGTAGCGTGATAATACGCAAAGTGAATGGTAAACGCAGGCTAAAAGTACTCAAAGAGGGAGAAAAAAGATTCAATGTCGGAAATACATTAGTGTTATTGGATGGTGTTCCTATTCACGATCACGAAGATATTCTGAAGTATAACCCCAAATTGGTGAAAAAAATCAATATCTATAACAGCCGCTATGCTTTTAGCGGTGAAACATTCGAATGTATGATTTCCCTGACCACGCAAAAAGGAAACCTGCCTTCCATACAGTTAAGTGACGACTCGCAACTGACAGTATATGAATGTCCTCAATTGCCCGTTGCATTCAGCATGCCCGAGTACAAAAACGAAGTTGACAGAAAATCACGCAAACCGGATTTCCGGCATACATTATACTGGAACCCCTCCGTAAAAACAGAAAAGGGAAAAGCTACCACACTCCTTTTTTACACATCCGACCTTGAAGGAGAATTTAAAGTAGTGGTGGAAGGCTTTACGCACCAAGGAAAAGCAATCCGAGGTGAAACGAGTTTTCGTGTAGGAGAATGACCCTCGCAGTCCAATGGGTGAAGTAACTCCCCAATAAAAAAAGTGGGGAACACTTTTATTTAGTGTATCCCCACTTCATCATTTCATTTCTGCCGGCTTCTCTTAAACATCTTTCCAGCAGATGCATTACTACTTTTTTCATTGCTTCAAATACTAATAATAATTACCTTAATTAATAAACACACATCGAAAACCTAAAGGGGAGAATGCTTAAAGCGTTACATATCCCCAGATGTTAGGATTGGCATTTGCCAAATTCTTTAATAAACTTCTTACAATCTTCATAATCTTTTTACCTAAAAAAACTGTTACCTAAAAACTATGTTATCCTAATTCTTATGTTTTACAGCACAAAAATAAAGCCTAAATAGATACGTTGTACTCAAAAAGGGAAGAAAAATATGTTTTAAAACATATTTCTTGATATATATCAAGAAAATCGGTTTCTATTGGCAATCATATGACAAAACCGGACATAAATAAAGTCAGAAAGGCAGGTTGCCATTGACAATTCTGCATTTGGATGACAAGTCATCATGAAACAGGAAAACAAAAAGAGATCCTTAAAAAAGAAGAGAGGCAAACGCTTGTAACGCTTGCCCCTCATTCGTATATTCGCTGATGAACCTTTATTTAATCGGTGTCTGTTCTAACGTAGCAACCAGAAAATCATAGAATTTCTGCACAGTCGGAATCAAGGCTCTTTCATCAGGAGAGTGCGGTGAACGCAGTGTAGGGCCAAATGAAATCATATCCAGTCCAGGAATAATAGCCCCAATGATACCGCATTCCAACCCGGCATGAATAACTTTCACTTCCGGCTCTGTACCAAACTGCTTTTTATAAGATTCTTTCATTGCATGCAGAATCGGAGAATCGATGTCGGGTTGCCATCCGGAATATCCTCCCGTCATCTCCACTTTCATACCCGCCATAGAAAAGCAACATTCAAGGCTGGTAGTCAGACATTCTTTCATGCTGTCGCTGGAACTACGTGCCAGAATCTTGAAAGAAGCTTTTCCACCACCAATATTAATGATTGCCAGATTTGAAGAGGTTTCTACTGTATCGGGAATTGTAGGAATCATTCGCATCACACCATTCTGACAAGCAAAAATAGCATCGATCAGATTATCCTGAATCTCTTCAGGTACTTCTCCTGCAGGCAGTTCTACCCGCTCGGCAGTGAAGCTGATAGGAGTTTCGATTGCTTTATACTCTTCATTGAAAATATCTTCGCAATACTTCACTAAACCCAATAGTTCTTCTTCATTTTCAGCGGGGATAGTTACTACCGCATGGGCTTCACGGGGAATGGCATTCCGCATATTTCCACCTTCCCAAGTTGCCAGGCGAGCTTCATAACTTGCTACAGCTTCACGCACAAAACGTACCAGTAATTTGTTGGCATTGGCACGTCCCTGATTGATTTCCAGTCCGGAATGACCGCCACGAAGACCTTTCAAACTTACCTTAATGGCAATATCACCACCTTCCGGAGCCACTTCCTTATACTCAAGAAATGCGGTAACGTCCATACCACCGGCACAGCCGATGTAAAGTTCACCTTCGTCTTCAGAATCGAGATTAAGCAGTATTTCTCCATTCACAGTACCCGGTTTCAGACCAAAAGCACCAAACATACCTGTTTCTTCATCCTTTGTAATCAAAGCTTCCAACGGTCCGTGTTTCAGATTCTGATCTTCAAGAACAGCCATGATAGCAGCTACTCCCAAACCATTATCGGCTCCAAGTGTAGTACCTTTAGCTTTCACCCATTCACCATCTATATAAGTTTCAATCGGATCTTTCTCAAAATCGTGAACAGTATCATTGTTTTTCTGTGGTACCATATCCATATGTGCCTGAAGGATTACTCCTTTTCTATTTTCCATCCCCGGAGTGGCAGGTTTACGGATAATCACATTGCCGGCTTCATCTACAAAGGTTTCCAAGCCGAGACCTTTACCGAAATTTACCAGAAACCCGGTAATTTTTTCCATATGTCCCGACGGACGCGGAATCTGCGTCAAAGAATAGAAGTGCTTCCATACATTTTGTGGAGCTAAATCAAGAATTGTGCTCATAAATGAATTATTTATAGGTTTTAAATCAATTTCTAAAGGTCAAAGCTACTAAAAAGAATGGAAAAGAAAGAATTACCGGAAGAAATTCAAATAAAAAAAGTTCAAAAACCGGATTTACAGATTAAATATGTATAGCAATAACACACATATTGTTTTAAGTTAGCAAAGCGCATTTCCTGAAACACAATTGTTATCAGCAAATATTATTTTCGTCGGAGGAAGGAAATAGCCGCCAACCCGTAAATGCCTAATAAAACGACCAATAAGGTTTGAATGCCATGAACGATCAATGCAAATATTCCGGCATCTGTCGCATTTACCCCATAAAGCATCATCATGGTGATCACTGCAAAATGCCACGGACCGGCCCCATTCGGAGTAGGAACAATTACGGCAAATGTTCCTCCGACAAACATGACCAATGCAGCAAGAAGTCCCAGATGTGCCGTAAAAGCAAAACAATAGAAAGTGAAATAAAAATGGAGAAAATAGCTGAGCCAAATCAAAAAGCTATAAAGCAGGAAAAGCGGAAGATTTTTCACATTCCGCAGTGACATAATGCCTTCACAAACATTCAGTACAACTCCTTTCACTTTCTCGAAAAAAGAAAGGGTACGAATCAAATAATAAAATAGCACAACAACTCCTATTCCACAAAACAGAATGATATAGAACCAAACAGACGTAAGTAAATGCATCAATGAAGGAATCTTCGTACCGGTTTGTTCAAGAAAGGTGACAAATACAGGCATTTGCAACAAAACCGTGACACCGGTAATCAAAAGAATAGTCAGTGTATCTACCAAACGTTCGGTTACCACAGTACCTAAAGATTTAGCAAAGGAAACATCATCGTATTTTGCAAGTATCCCACACCGGCTCACTTCTCCTACCCGCGGCACCACCAAACTGGCTGCATACGAAATGAAAATGGCATTGACGCAATCACTTCTTCGGGGAAACGCTCCCAAAGGTTCCAGCGTCTGACGCCAACGCCAACCACGAAACACTTGTGCCGATATGCCGAAAAGAAGTGAAAAAGCCATCCACCACCAGTTTGTGCCGTGTTGCAAAACCTCCGCGGCTTTTACAAAATCGAAGTCACGATAGACCCAATATAAGATAAAGCCTCCCAAAACCAATGGTAAGATAAGTTTCAGTGTCTTTTTTATTAGTTTCTTCATCCCTAATTCTTTATTCTTCATTTAAAAGAATTACCTTTGTCTGCTGCAAAAGTAGTTATTTAGTTGATAAATGAAATTAGTAAAGCCTAAAAAGTTTCTCGGACAACACTTCCTGAAAGACCTGAAAGTGGCACAGGACATTGCCGATACAGTAGATACATTCCCCGAACTGCCGATTCTGGAAGTTGGGCCGGGAATGGGTGTGCTCACTCAGTTCCTTGTCAAAAAAGAACGGTTGGTAAAAGTGGTGGAGGTCGATTATGAATCGGTAGCCTATCTGCGAGAAGCCTATCCGTCACTGGAAGACAACATCATCGAGGATGACTTCCTGAAAATGAACCTGCAACGTTTATTTGGCGGACATCCGTTCGCATTAACCGGAAACTATCCTTATAATATATCCAGCCAGATATTTTTCAAAATGTTGGATAACAAAGACCTGATTCCTTGCTGTACAGGAATGATCCAAAAGGAAGTAGCCGAACGCATTGCGGCCGGGCCGGGCAGTAAAACATATGGCATTCTCAGCGTTCTGATACAAGCCTGGTATCGGGTAGAGTATCTTTTCACTGTAAGCGAACATGTGTTCAACCCACCTCCAAAAGTGAAGAGTGCAGTCATACGAATGACACGTAACGAGGTACAAGACCTTGGTTGTGATCCGAAGCTATTCAAACAGGTAGTGAAAACTACTTTCAACCAGCGTCGAAAGACATTACGAAACTCCATCAAACCGATCTTGGGTAAAGATTGCCCGTTGACAGAAGACGCTCTATTCAACAAACGCCCTGAACAACTCTCGGTACAGGAGTTTATAGACCTGACAAACCGGGTGGAACAAGCGCTGAAGTCCCCGATAGAAGCAACTTCTCAAAAAGAAATTCCCAATGGGGAAGCCGGATTATCGGACTGAACAAACGTAGTATACTAAACGTGACTTCCTCGATTTACGGGAAGCAGGTAAGGATGTAATTATGAACGAAGAATACATTGACAACGTAAAAGAGCTTATCGGAGAAAAAGATGCCGATAAAGTAAAAGAGCTTCTTATCGATCTGCACCCTGCTGATATAGCGGAGTTGTGTAACGAATTGAATCCGGAAGAAGCCCGCTTCGTCTATCGATTACTTGATAATGAAACTGCCGCGGACGTACTTGTAGAAATGGACGAGGATGTTCGTAAAGAGTTTCTTGACATCCTGCCATCAGAAACCATTGCCAAACGTTTCGTTGACTATATGGATACGGACGATGCCGTAGATTTGATGCGCGAACTGGATGAAGACAAGCAGGAAGAGGTACTTTCGCACATTGAAGACATCGAACAGGCAGGAGACATTGTCGACCTGCTGAAATATGACGAAAATACCGCCGGTGGTTTGATGGGTACGGAAATGGTGACCGTCAACGAAAACTGGAGTATGCCCGAATGCCTGAAAGAAATGCGTCAACAGGCAGAAGAACTTGATGACATCTATTATGTATACGTGATAGACGATGACGAACGTCTTCGCGGAATATTTCCACTGAAAAAGATGATTACGTCACCCTCTGTATCCAAAGTAAAACATGTGATGCAGAAAGACCCTATCTCGGTACACGTAGACACACCTATCGATGAAGTGGCACAAATTATCGAAAAGTATGACTTGGTTGCTATCCCGGTTCTCGACAGCATCGGCCGGTTAGTAGGACAGATTACCGTCGACGACGTCATGGACGAGGTTCGTGAACAATCGGAGCGCGACTACCAATTGGCATCCGGTCTCTCGCAGGATGTAGAAACGGACGACAATGTACTTCGTCAGACTACAGCCCGCTTGCCCTGGCTATTAATCGGTATGATTGGCGGCATAGGTAACTCTATGATATTAGGTAATTTTGATTCTACTTTCGCCGCACATCCCGAAATGGCTCTTTACATACCGTTAATTGGCGGTACAGGTGGAAATGTGGGAACCCAGTCATCGGCACTTGTCGTACAAGGCTTGGCAAACAGTTCTCTCGATGCTAAAAACACGTTCAAGCAAGTCAGCAAAGAAGCTGTAGTTGCATTGATTAATGCCACAATCATCTCTTTACTGGTATATACCTATAATTTCATTCGTTTCGGTGCAACGGCCACTGTTACTTATTCGGTATCCATCAGCCTGTTTTCAGTAGTGATGTTTGCCTCCATCTTCGGTACTCTGGTTCCAATGACACTGGAAAAGATGAAAATAGATCCTGCTATAGCTACAGGGCCGTTTATTGCCATTACAAATGACATCATTGGTATGATGATGTACATGGGAATTACGGTGTTATTATCGTAAAAAACAGCTATAATGAAAAAAAATAAAGGAAAATAGTATGAAGTAATCATTTTATTTCATTAATTTGTGACCTAATGGATTTAAGGACAAATCCTGTTTTCCTAAAAACGAATATACAATGATGGACTCTCATGACACTAACCAACCTTTGAAACAAGGGGAATTAGAAGAAGAAAAAAAAGCAGTTGAGGTTTCTGAAGAGATTACAGAAACTCCGGCTGAAGAAACGATTGCTGAAAAATCAACCGAATCAGGTTCAAGACTGAACACTAAAGAAGAAGTGCTGTCCCGATTAAAAGAAGTTGCCCAAGATGCTGAAAATGCAAGTAAACAGGAGCTGGATGGTTTAAAGCAGACTTTCTATAAAATTCATAATGCCGAACTCGAGGCTGCGAAAAAGTTATTCGTAGAAAATGGTGGTGCCGAAGATGAATTTATTGCACAGCCTAACGGTGTAGAAGAAGAATTCAAAAGTTTAATGGCAGCCATCAAAGAGAAGAGAAGTGCTTTGGCTGCTGAGATTGAAAAACAGAAAGAAGAGAATCTTCAGGTCAAGCTGTCGATTATCGAAGAATTAAAAGAACTGGTGGAATCACCCGATGACGCCAATAAATCCTACAATGAATTTAAAAAGCTACAGCAACAGTGGAATGAAGTAAAGCTGGTACCACAGGCTAAAGTAAACGAGTTGTGGAAGAATTATCAACTGTATGTTGAGAAGTTCTACGATATACTAAAACTGAATAATGAATTCAGGGAATATGATTTCAAGAAGAATCTGGAAATCAAGACACACCTTTGTGAAGCTGCAGAGAAACTGGCCGACGAACAAGATGTAGTCTCCGCTTTCCATCAATTACAGAAACTACATCAAGAGTTCCGCGATACCGGCCCGGTTGCCAAAGAATTGCGTGACGAAATATGGAACCGCTTCAAAGCTGCCTCTACTGCTGTCAATCGTCGTCATCAGCAACATTTCGAAGCATTAAAAGAGAGCGAACAGCATAATCTGGATCAGAAAACAGTTATTTGCGAAATAGTAGAAGCAATCGAATTCGATCAACTGAAAACATTTGCTGCATGGGAAACCAAGACGCAAGAAGTAATCGCCCTGCAAAACAAATGGAAAACAATCGGTTTCGCTCCACAGAAAATGAACGTGAAAATCTTTGAGCGTTTCCGTAAAGCTTGCGACGAGTTCTTCAAGAAAAAAGGAGAATTCTTCAAGTCTCTGAAAGAGGGTATGAATGCCAATCTGGAAAAGAAAAAAGCATTATGTGAAAAGGCAGAAGCTCTGAAAGATAGTACCGACTGGAAAGAAACAGCCGAAATCTTGACTAAACTACAAAAAGAATGGAAGACAATCGGCCCTGTTTCTAAAAAATATTCGGATGCAGTTTGGAAACGTTTTATCACTGCATGTGATTACTTCTTTGAACAAAAGGGCAAAGCCACCTCTTCCCAACGTTCTGTAGAACAAGAAAATCTGGAAAAGAAAAAAGCAATCATAGCCCAGTTAACCTCAATTGACGAAACAACAGATGCTGATGAAGCAAGCAAAGAAGTTCGTGAATTGATGAAAGAATGGAATAATATCGGGCATGTTCCTTTCAAAGAGAAAGATAAGCTTTATAAGCAATATCACGGTTTGATTGACCAGCTTTTCGACCGATTCAATATCAGTGCATCGAACAAGAAACTGAGTAATTTCAAATCTTCTATCGGTAATATTCAAAGTGGAGGTTCGCAATCTATTTATCGTGAACGCGAAAAATTGGTTCGTACGTACGAGAACATGAAAAACGAACTCCAGACCTATGAAAACAACTTGGGCTTCCTCACTACCTCTTCCAAAAAGGGAAACAGCCTTTTGACCGAAATTAACCGTAAGGTAGAAAAGCTCAAAGCTGATCTGGAATTGGTATTGCAGAAGATAAAGGTAATTGATGAATCAATCAAAGAAGAATAAAGGAAAATAATTTTTAGTTCTATGTAAAGCGAATCAGAAGGCATAAGCCCCTTTGATTCGCTTTTTTTATATACGAAAATTATAAATAGGAAAGAATACCAACAAAGAGAGCGAAGTTTTATATAAAAACTTCGCTCTCTTTGTTGGGCTATCTGGACTCGAACCAGAAATGACAGGACCAGAATCTGTAGTGTTACCATTACACCATAGCCCAATGTCGCTTAACGATTCACATCCTTTGTTTCTCGTTTGCGGTTGCAAAGGTACAAAGTTTTTTTTAATCACAAATACTTTTCGCTCTTTTTTTGCAAAAAAATATCTAATACGCCGGATTCCAAAGAGATGCATCCCTAAAAAAAAACAAAAAATGAAATAGATTTAGCATATAACTTTCCTTGATACAATAAATCAGCGTATATTTGTAAAAAATATCACGTTTATGACAGGAAAACAAAGAATGCCCCTTCCTTGTTATAAACAGAAACTAAACATTGATTATTTAATTTCAACCTATAAATGAACGAAACGAAAGTATTAATAGAAAAGATAACCGAAGGTATACAAGAAAAAAAAGGTAAAAACATTGTCATAGCAGATCTGACAAACATTGACGACACGATATGCCAATACTTTGTAATCTGTCAGGGGAACTCCCCCAGCCAGATCGTTGCCATCGTAGATTCCATAAAAGAATTTACCCGAAAAGGTGCCGGCACTAAGCCCTCTGCCATCGATGGACAACGAAACGCAGAGTGGGTAGCTATGGACTTTTCTGACGTATTAGTACACGTATTCCTGCCGGAGGCCAGAAACTTTTATAATTTGGAGCACCTGTGGGCAGATGCCAAACTAATCACTATTCCCGACATTGATTAATCTATCAGTATGGACAATAACAGCAAGAAAACCAACAATAAAGTAAATATGCCCAAGTTCAATCTGAACTGGATGTATATGATTATCGCCCTGATGCTTTTAGGGCTGTATTTCGCTAACGGAAACAGTTCTGTTAACAAGAACATCTCTTATGATGAATTCCAACAATACGTACGTGACGGGTATGTCAGTAAAGTGATTGGCTATGATGACAACACAGTTGAAATTTATATTAAGCCACAGTATGTAGGAGCTGTATTCAAACAAGATTCTACACGTGTAGGCCGGAATCCGATGATTACCACCGAAGCTCCTTCACGCGAAAATCTGGATAACTTCCTGCAAAAGGAGAAAGAAGAAACACATTTCGACGGTTCTGTCAGCTATGATAAGAAGAAAGACTACTTCAGCGCAATACTTTGGAATGTGCTGCCTATTGTCTTTCTGATTGCCTTGTGGATATTCTTCATGCGCCGCATGGGCAGTGGTGCCAGTGGTGGAGCAGGTGGCGTATTCAATGTAGGAAAATCGAAAGCACAGCTCTTTGAGAAAGGTGGATCCATCAAAGTGACATTTAAAGATGTAGCCGGCCTGGCAGAAGCCAAACAGGAAGTAGAAGAGATTGTCGAATTCCTGAAAGAACCCCAGAAATATACGGATTTGGGAGGTAAAATTCCTAAAGGCGCCTTGCTGGTAGGCCCTCCGGGAACAGGTAAAACATTGCTTGCAAAGGCTGTAGCCGGTGAAGCCAATGTACCTTTTTTCTCTTTGGCCGGTTCCGATTTCGTTGAAATGTTTGTCGGTGTAGGTGCATCCCGCGTACGCGACCTTTTCAAACAGGCTAAGGAAAAGGCTCCTTGTATTGTTTTCATCGATGAGATTGATGCCGTAGGACGTGCCCGCGGCAAGAATCCTGCGATGGGCGGCAATGATGAACGTGAGAACACGTTGAACCAGCTGCTAACTGAAATGGACGGTTTCGGCTCAAACAGCGGTGTTATTATTCTGGCAGCCACTAACCGTGTGGATGTACTCGATAAAGCATTACTCCGTGCCGGACGATTCGACCGGCAAATTCATGTAGATTTACCGGATCTCAACGAACGTAAGGAAGTATTTGGTGTGCATTTGCGCCCCATCAAGATAGACGATACAGTAGATGTAGATCTGCTCGCCCGCCAGACCCCCGGATTTTCGGGAGCTGATATTGCAAACGTATGCAATGAAGCAGCCCTGATAGCTGCACGACATGGAAAGAAATTCGTAGGCAAACAGGATTTTCTGGATGCTGTAGACCGTATCATCGGTGGACTTGAAAAGAAAACCAAAATCACCACGGAAGCCGAACGCCGCTCTATTGCTTTGCATGAAGCCGGACACGCAAGCATCTCTTGGTTATTGGAATATGCCAACCCATTGATTAAGGTAACCATCGTTCCTCGTGGACGCGCATTGGGAGCTGCATGGTATCTGCCGGAAGAAAGGCAAATTACCACCAAAGAGCAAATGCTCGATGAGATGTGTGCCACTCTGGGCGGACGCGCAGCAGAAGATCTCTTCATTGGCCGCGTATCCAGTGGAGCTGCCAATGACCTTGAACGTGTGACCAAACAGGCTTATGGCATGATCGCCTACTTGGGAATGAGTGAAAAGTTGCCGAACTTATGCTATTATAATAATGATGAGTATTCGTTCCAACGTCCGTATAGCGAAAAGACTGCCGAACTGATTGACGAAGAGGTGAAAAGAATGGTTAACGAACAATATGAACGTGCCAAACAAATCCTCTCGGAACACAAAGAGCAGCACAACGAATTGGCGCAGCTACTGATCGATAAAGAAGTAATCTTTGCCGAAGACGTAGAACGAATCTTCGGTAAACGTCCTTGGGCTTCCCGTTCGGAAGAGATCATGGCAGCCAATAGCAAACAAGAAAATACCGCCCACTCTACGGATGGAGAAGATACCGATACTCCACAAGCAACAGAGTCTCAAGAAGACAATGCGCAACAAGAACCGGCGGCATCACAAAACTAAAAATGTAACAGCACCTTGAAAAACAACTTTTTACAACGCGCCATAACAGGAATATTATTTGTAGCCATCATAGTGGGTTGTATACTGTACGATCCACTGGCTTTCGGAACACTTTTCGTTATTGTCAGTGCTTTGACCATACGTGAGTTCGGTCATCTTGTCAATCAATCGGGGGAAGTAGCCATCAACCGGACCATCACCATGCTGGGAGGAGCTTATCTGTTCCTTGCTCTCATGGGATTCTGCATTGATGCTGCCGATTCCAAAATATTCATTCCTTATCTGGTATTGCTCATTTACCTGATGGTAAGCGAATTATACCTTAAGAAAAAGAATCCGGTACTCAACTGGGCTTATTCCATGTTGAGCCAGATGTATATCGCTCTCCCTTTTGCTTTACTGAATGTACTCGCTTTCCAGAATGATCCGGAAACAACCAGCGTCTCTTATAATCCGATATTACCGCTTTCTATATTTGTATTTCTATGGCTGAATGATACGGGCGCCTACTGCTTCGGCTCTCTGTTTGGCAAGCATCGTTTATTCGAACGTATTTCTCCGAAGAAGTCATGGGAAGGTTCTATCGGCGGCGGTATCGTAGCCATTGCCGCTTCGTTTGCATTTGCCTATTTCTTTCCGGTCATGACTTGGGCTGAGTGGGCCGGGTTGGCACTGGTCGTTGTTATTTTCGGAACTTGGGGAGACTTAACGGAGTCACTTCTGAAACGTCAATTGCAAATTAAAGATTCTGGAAGCATTTTGCCGGGACACGGTGGTATGCTCGATCGCTTCGACAGTTCGCTTATGGCCATACCGGCAGGAGTTGTCTACTTATATGCACTGACCCTGTTCTAAAATCGATAAAAAATAATAGCCGCAAATAAAAACGGGCTACAAACGTAAAGCATCTCGCAGAATATAGCGAAACTTCCGTTTGTAGCCCGTTATTTACAACTCACCCTTTTTACATTACCTGAACTTCGTTTGAAAGCTCTATATTCTTTGCACCCTCGGGTATCGGCTGTTCTTTTACATCAAAGACTACCTCAACTTCTCCGTTTTCAACAGAATTCAGTTTCACTTTAATGCCTTTCTTACCGGTCAGATCCAACGAATTCAAATTAAAAGATACCGCACCGTTTAAACAACGCTTAGTCACATCACCATACGTATTATAACGATATTCCAAATGGATATACCCGTCATCACCATCTTTAGCCATGTTTCGCGTATCGCGAACCAGACTGAAGCGATGTTTTTCTTTGGCCGGTAAGCACTGGCGAAAAATGATGTTCAGATATCCGCCTCCAATCCACATCATATCTTTATATACAAGAACAGGGTCATTGCCTATTTCCGCTTCATTGTCGGCAGTCAGGTCCTCTATTTGTTTGGTCAAGACGTCATAGTTACACTCTACTTTTACCCCATGATCGTATCCTTCATAATTATCATAAAGAGGATTGAAATAAGTAATCACACGCTGTCCGTCTATCGGCCTATAGCCCGGAATCGCGGTCGCAGCAGGCCAAAGACTTCCCCAATGGTCGGCATTCAGTGCATACGTATCACCACCGACTACCCGGACTGTAGCCCAGTCTCTTGCTATATCGCCCAATGAATAACCGTCACCGTCATCACACGACTGCAATGCCGGCAGTATCAGCGTCAGCATTGCCACCCAAAGTAGTTTAACTCTTTTCATATCTATTCTTAATTTATTCCTTTTACCCTATAAATAAAAAAACCGGGCATTTACTGCACCGGTTTCTGTCCTATTATTGAATAAAAAACTATTTTTTAAGCAATTTCACCATTTCGCGGGCAGCATGCCTCGGGGCTCCTGCCGGTCCGAGCAACCGTGCCATTTCTTCATAACCATCCAACATTTTCCGTCGATAGTCTTCTTGAAACAACAAACGTTTCAGCTCGTTCCGCATATTCTCCACCGTCATCGTATCAGCCACCAATTCCCTGACTACTTCCCGTCCGGCAATCAAGTTGACCAACGAGATAAACTTCACCTTCAAGATATGTTTCCGGAGGAAAGACACCAGCTTCCCTACGGGAGTATGATAGCAAACCACTTGCGGTACGCGGAAAAGTGCCGTCTCAAGAGTGGCAGTTCCGGATGTCACCAAAGCGACATCCGCCTGTTGAAGCAAGCGGTAAGTCCGGCCAAAGATTACTTGCAGATTTGTCCCTTTTACGAATTCAGCATAGTATTCCGGAGAAATGCCGGGAGCGGCAGCCAGCACAAGCTGATAATCCGAAAAAGCCGAGGCTGCCCGGATCATATCGGGGAGATTATCCTTAATCTCCTGCTTCCGACTTCCGGCAAGCAAAGCAATGATAGGCTTATCCGCTAACTCATTATCACTGATAAAATCGGCAAATGTTTCCGGATTTGCAGCCTTGAAAGCGGTAACTTCATCCACCGTCGGATTACCAACGTAATGAATCGGGTATTGATGCCCTTCAAAAAACTCAACCTCAAAAGGGAGAATGGAGAAAAGCTCATCTACATCTCTTCTTATATTTTTGATGCGATATTCTTTCCATGCCCAAATCTTGGGAGAAATATAGTAATAAACCGGAATCTTCGTTTTCGCATGCACAAACTTGGCAATATCGAGATTAAAGCCCGGATAATCCACCAAAATAACAACATCCGGCGACCATGCCACGATGTCCTCCTTACATCTCTTCATGTTGGCAAAGATGGTTCGCAGATGCAGCAATACAGGGATAAAGCCCATGTAAGCCAGCTCCTTATAATGCTTCACCATCGTTCCTCCTACAGCAGCCATCATATCACCGCCAAAGAAACGGAATTCAGCCCGCGGATCCTCCTCTTTCAGTGCAGCCATCAAGTGAGAAGCGTGCAAATCGCCCGAGGCTTCACCAACAATCAGATAGTATTTCATAATTCCCAGGATTTCAATTCGTCCATAAAATGATAAGCAGTCATATCCACTACCGTCGGTGTGATGGCTACATATCCGTTGGCCAACGCCCAATGATCGTTCTTCTCGTTCTCCGGTTCGTGATCGATAAACTCTCCGGTCAGCCAATAATAATTCGTATCGTCTCTCCGTGGACAGACCTGCCACTCTCCGCTCCAGTGCCCTTTGGCCTGTTCGCAGATTTTCACTCCCTTCAGTTCCGGAGTATTGGGAAAATTCACATTGAGACAAGTCAGTGGCGGAAGTCCCTTCTCAAGAACCATTGCCGCTATTTTCCGCACATAAGGTCCTGCAGCATCAAAATCAGCTCCGGGGGCATGGTCACAAATAGAAAACCCGATAGAAGAAATTCCGTTAAGGCAACCTTCGATTACAACCCCCATCGTGCCGGAGTAGTGTACATTGGTAGCAGAATTGTCACCATGATTAATCCCACCGACAACCAGATCGGGTTCACGGTCAAGTATCTGATTTCGTGCCAGTTTTATACAATCGGCCGGCGTACCAGAACACTTATAAACAGTCAACCCCACATCTTTCTTTAATAACTGATAATGCACCGGCTGTGTCACCGTCAGTGCACATCCACTGCCGGAACGGGGAGCGTCAGGAGCCATTACTACGATCTCGCCCAGCGGACGAAGAAATTTAATCAGTTCGCTAATACCTTTTGCCATAATACCGTCGTCATTGGAAACGAGGATCAAAGGCCTTTTATTTTCCATACAATCTTACCTTATCTATTATTTTATGTTTTCGAAATGCACAAAAGTAGCAAAAAGAACTTGTATCGACAACAGAACCAAATAAGAAAGCGAAGGTCTATTAATATTGTATTCACAGCAGATAAGAAACAAGAGTGTAAAACATCCGGATGTTCTTCACAATAACATCCGGATGTTATTAGATATAACATGGGGATCTTGTTATCAAAAACATGGGGATGTTTTATCAGCTAACTCTTAATGGAAGTCTTGAAACCATCTGATGGTTAGCCATGCAGACTACCCGTTTACAAATCTTAATCTTCTGCAAGTGAGTAAAAAAAGGAATTGATATTCAATTTTAATACGTATATTTGTGAGCTAAAAAGAGAAAAAATGCCCGTATCTCGCCTGGCAGTTATTAACAAAACAGGTGACTTATCAACAGATTAAGCAAAGTTTCTATTTTTTAGTAGGCGCTCTGAGGATTTATCACTTATTTCGCTGCCAATAAATTTAGATAATATGGGAAAAATAATTGCTTTGGCCAATCAAAAAGGTGGTGTAGGAAAAACAACGACTACGATTAACCTCGCAGCTTCGCTGGCTACGCTTGAAAAGAAAGTACTGGTTGTTGATGCAGACCCACAGGCAAATGCCTCTTCCGGATTGGGAGTCGACATCAAGCAATCCGAATGTACTATCTACGAATGCATTATCGACAGAGCCAACGTACAGGACGCTATTCATGACACTGAAATTGATTCGCTGAAAGTCATTTCATCGCACATCAATCTGGTAGGCGCCGAAATTGAAATGCTAAATCTCAAAAACCGCGAAAAGATACTGAAAGAAGTGCTGACTCCGCTAAAGGAAGAGTATGATTATATTTTGATAGACTGTTCTCCTTCGCTGGGATTGATCACAATCAACGCCCTGACGGCAGCAGACTCGGTGATTATCCCCGTACAGGCAGAATACTTTGCCCTCGAGGGAATCAGCAAACTGCTGAATACCATCAAGATTATCAAATCAAAACTGAACCCGGCACTCGAAATAGAAGGCTTTCTGCTGACGATGTACGACTCACGCCTGCGCCAAGCCAACCAGATCTATGACGAAGTGAAACGCCACTTTCAGGAACTGGTGTTCAAAACCGTCATCCAGCGCAACGTGAAGCTCAGTGAAGCACCCAGTTACGGACTGCCCACCATCTTATATGATGCAGAATCTACCGGAGCAAAAAATCACCTGGCACTGGCTAAGGAACTAATAAGCAGAAATAGTAAATAAACGAAGATATGGCAACACAAAGAAGAAATGCATTAGGCCGCGGGCTCGACGCCCTGCTCTCCATGGAGGAGGTGAAAACCGAAGGTTCTTCGTCTATTAACGAAATAGAACTGTCGAAAATCTCCGTCAACCCCAACCAGCCGCGTCGCGAATTTGATGAAACGGCACTGGAAGAGTTGGCCGATTCGATCAGGGAAATAGGAATTATCCAACCCATCACCCTGCGCAAAGTCTCGGACGACGAGTACCAGATCATTGCCGGGGAACGTCGCTACCGCGCTTCACAGAAAGCCGGACTGGACACGATTCCTGCATACATCCGCACAGCCGATGATGAAAACGTGATGGAGATGGCGCTGATAGAAAATATACAGCGCGAGGATCTTAATTCGGTAGAAATCGCACTGGCTTACCAACACTTGATAGAGCAATATGACCTGACACAGGAGCGGTTAAGTGAACGTGTCGGCAAGAAACGCACAACCATTGCCAACTATCTGCGTCTGCTCAAATTGCCTGCACCGATACAAATGGCACTGCAGAACAAACAGATAGACATGGGACATGCCCGGGCATTGATCACACTGGGCGACCCGAAACTACAAGTTAAAATTTTCGAAGAAATTCTGGAACACGGATACTCTGTCCGCAAAGTAGAAGAAATAGTAAAATCACTGAGCGAAGGAGAAGCCGTGAAGAGCGGAACCAAAAAGATTACCCCGAAGCGGGCCAAACTGCCCGAGGAATTCAACATGCTGAAACAACATCTATCGGGATTCTTTAACACCAAGGTACAACTGACTTGCTCTGAAAAGGGCAAAGGGAAGATCAGTATTCCTTTTAGTAATGAAGAGGAACTGGAACGTATCATGGAAATCTTCGACTCACTGAAGAAATAAATGACGAAAAAAAGTAAAACATATCAGCTATACATTGCCCTGCTTCTCTGTTTCTTTCAGGTAGCAGGGATTGATGTGTATGCACAGGAGCCTGTAAAAACAGTCCAGGATTCCATCTCTCCGGTCCGCGAGGCTCCTAAAGCACGGGCACGCCGCCATCGTGAACCGGTAGTTTCTTCGCCGGTCGCCGACAGTGTAAAAGTGGATAAAGCGGTTATCCTCCCGCCGATAGACAGTTTGGAAAACCGGAAACCCGCCATTGTTACGGCAGACAGCCTCGAGGAAGTCAACCGGCAGAACCTGGAAAAGATAGAAACACCTGTCATTCCGTCAGTCGTAAAGACAGATAGCCTGCCGCCTCCCATCATGCCTAAAAAAATGTTCGTACCTAACCCGACGAAAGCAACCTGGTATGCCATCGTGTTTCCGGGTGGCGGACAGATATATAACCGCAAATACTGGAAACTACCTATTATATATGGTGGATTCGCCGGATGCGCCTACGCATTAAGCTGGAACGGGAAAATGTATAAGGACTATGCTCAGGCTTATATGGACATTATGGACAATAATCCAAATACGAACAGCTATCAGGATTTACTTCCGCCAAATCACAATTACACCGATACCCAGCTGAAAGATATACTCCGCAAACGGAAAGATACGTATCGCCGCTATCGTGACCTCAGTATATTCGCTGTCATCGGCGTATATCTGATTTCCGTTATCGACGCCTATGTAGACGCGGAGTTATCCAATTTCGACATATCACCCGACCTAAGCATGAGGGTGGAACCTACTATTATAAATAATAACCCGTTACAACCCGGCAGTAAGTCGGTAGGCGTGCAATGCAGCCTCAGATTTTAACCCATGAAGATTGAACAAATAAGAATGAAGAAATTAGCAAACTATTGCCCCCTGATTTTATTGTTTTTGTTTGCCACCCCAAAGGTAAACGCACAGAGTGTAGACGTAGTGATTCGCGACAACGGCAAAGAACGCCAGGAAAGCATCGAGCTTCCGAAAAGTATGACTTATCCCCTCGATAGTCTGCTCAACGACTGGAAAGCCAAAAACTACATTGACTTAGGAAAAGATTGCAGTACGGCGGAAATCAATCCGTTGTTCAGTGACTCCGTATATATCGACCGCTTATCGCGCATGCCGACCGTAATGGAGATGCCATACAACGAAATCGTACGTAAGTTCATCGATATGTATGCCGGCCGCCTGCGAAATCAGGTATCTTTTATGCTGAGTGCCTGCAACTTCTACATGCCTATCTTCGAAGAAGCTCTCGATGCGTATAATCTGCCATTGGAGCTGAAGTATTTACCTATCATCGAATCGGCTCTGAACCCGTCGGCAGTATCACGCGCAGGTGCAGGAGGTTTGTGGCAGTTCATGATAGGAACCGGCAAAATGTACGGGCTGGAATCGAACAGCCTGGTGGACGACCGTCGTGACCCGATAAAGGCAACTTGGGCAGCAGCACGCTACCTGAAAGATCTATATGATATTTATCATGACTGGAATCTTGTGATCGCAGCATACAATTGCGGACCGGGCACCATCAACAAAGCCATCCGCCGTGCAGGAGGAGAAACCGACTATTGGAGCATCTATAACTACTTGCCCAAAGAAACAAGAGGATATGTACCGGCATTTATAGCAGCCAACTATGTAATGACCTATTACTGCGATCATAATATCTGTCCGATGGAAACCGATATTCCGGAAAGCACCGATACGATTCAGGTAAACAAAAACCTTCACTTCCAACAGATTGCCGACTTGTGCAATGTTCCGATGGATCAAATCAGAAGTCTCAATCCACAATACAAAAAAGAGATAATTCCGGGTGAAAGCAAATCTTATACTTTGCGCCTTCCACAAAACGCCGTAAGTTCGTTCATCGATCGCCAGGACACTATTTACGCCCACCGTGCCGACGAATTATTCAAAAACCGGCGTACAGTAGCCATTAAAAATGACAGTCCTGCTTCCAGAAGGAAAGGTAGCTCTGCCAAAGCAGGCAATGGTACACCCACATATTATAAAATCAAAAATGGAGACACCTTGGGAGCTATTGCAGCAAAATATGGTGTACGCGTAAAAGATCTTCAAAGTTGGAACGGACTGCGGGGAACTAACATTTCCGCAGGAAAACGTTTGAAAATATACAAATAAATCCCCTTTCGCTTGCCTGATGTTTAAATTTGATTATTTTTGCAGAAAAGGAACGAAAGGACTAAATTATGGACACTGAGAACCAGAAAGAAATAGCTGAAGAGCAAATGATTGAACAAGCTTTTCAAGAATTGCTGAACGATTATCTTGCTACCAAGCACCGTAAACGTATTGAGATTATAACCAAGGCCTTTAATTTTGCCAATCAGGCACATAAAGGCATCAAACGACGCTCCGGGGAGCCTTATATCATGCACCCCATTGCCGTCGCAAAAATCGTATGCAACGAAATCGGGCTTGGTTCGACTTCCATTTGTGCAGCCCTTTTGCACGATGTCGTAGAAGATACCGACTATACGGTAGAAGATATCGAAAACATTTTCGGAGCTAAAATCGCACAAATTGTCGACGGGCTAACTAAAATTTCCGGAGGTATCTTTGGTGACCGCGCTTCGGCACAGGCAGAGAACTTTAAAAAGCTCCTGCTCACGATGTCCGATGACATCCGGGTGATCTTAATCAAAATAGCGGATCGTCTGCACAACATGCGTACCCTCGGCTCTATGTTACCCAACAAACAGTATAAGATCGCAGGCGAAACATTGTATATTTATGCACCTCTTGCCAACCGCCTGGGACTGTATAAGATCAAAACAGAGCTGGAAAACCTCAGTTTCAAATATGAACATCCTGAAGAATATCAGGAAATTGAAGAAAAGCTGAACGCAACAGCGGCCGAACGTGACAAGGTATTTAATGAATTCACCGCCCCGATACGAGAGCAACTGGATAAGATGGGGCTAAAATACCGTATCCTGGCACGCGTGAAATCAATCTACTCCATCTGGAACAAAATGCAAACCAAGCATGTTCCCTTTGAAGAAATTTATGATCTGCTGGCTGTACGAATTATCTTCGAACCACGCAATATGGAGGAGGAACTGAATGATTGTTTTGACATCTATGTCTCAATCTCTAAAATCTATAAGCCCCACCCCGACCGCCTGCGCGACTGGGTGAGCCACCCGAAAGCCAATGGATACCAGGCACTGCATGTCACCTTGATGGGAAACAACGGACAATGGATCGAGGTCCAGATACGTAGCGAACGGATGAACGATGTGGCCGAACAAGGATTTGCCGCCCACTGGAAATATAAAGAAGGAGGAGGCAGCGAAGATGAAGGTGAATTGGAAAAGTGGCTGCGTACCATTAAAGAAATACTCGACGATCCGCAACCGGACGCCATCGACTTCCTCGATACAATCAAATTGAATTTATTTGCTTCGGAGATTTTTGTCTTCACTCCGAAAGGAGAGCTTAAAACCATGCCACAGAACTCTACTGCGCTGGATTTTGCATTCTCCCTGCACACAGATATAGGAAGCCATTGCATCGGCGCCAAAGTCAATCATAAACTGGTGCCCCTAAGCCATAAATTACAAAGTGGAGATCAGGTAGAGATACTGACATCCAAGTCGCAACGTGTACAGCCACAATGGGAAGTATTTGCCACTACTGCAAGGGCAAGGGCAAAGATTGCAGCTATTCTGCGTAAAGAACGAAAAACCTTCCAGAAAGAAGGAGAAGAATTGTTGAACGAATTCTTTAAGAAAGAGGAGATCCGTCCGGAAGCAGCTGTCATCGAGAAGTTATGCAAACTGCATAACATGAAAAACGAGGAGGAGTTTCTTGTAGCCATCGGCAACAAAACCATCGTATTGGGAGACGCCGACAAGAATGAACTGAAGGAGAAGCAAAGCAGTAACTGGATGAAGTATCTGACTTTCTCTTTTGGCAACAACAATAAAGACAAACAGCAGGAAGAAAAAGAACCGCAAGAAAAAGAGAAGATTAATACCAAACAGATTCTTAAACTGACGGAAGATGCCCTGCAAAAGAAATATATCATGGCCGAATGTTGTCATCCCATCCCCGGTGACGACGTACTGGGATATATGGATGAAAACGACCGCATCATCATCCATAAACGCCAATGTCCGGTAGCGGCTAAGTTAAAAAGCAGTTATGGCAACCGTATCATTGCCACAGAATGGGATACACACAAGAAACTTTCTTTCCTGGTATATATTTATGTAAAAGGCATAGATAATGTAGGATTACTGAACGAAATCACGCAGGTCATTTCACGCCAACTGAACGTTAATATCCGAAAGCTGGACATGGAGACCAATGACGGCATTTTTGAAGGAAAAGTACAGTTATACGTGCACGATGTGGAAGACGTAAAAGCCATTTGCAACAATTTGCGCAAGATTCCAAATATAAAGTCAGTGACACGCGTAGAAAACTAATGAACCATCAACGATGAACGATAACAGGAGTACCAACCTGCGTTCATCGTTCCTCTCCGTTCGTCGTTGAAAATCTATCAAGGGCATTCCTCATTCCAAGCAGTTCTTCTCTAATCTGCTTAAGACGATTGATAATCTCAAAGTTCCGGATTGTTGCCTCTCTATTATCTTTCAATTTTTGGCGGGCTCCGGGCAAAGTCATCCCCCGTTCCTTCACCAAGTGATAAATCAGACGGATGGTTTCTACATCCTCTTTCCGGTATTGGCGTACCCCACGGCTACCCTTTTTAGGGGCAATTTGCGGAAACTCCTTCTCCCAAAAACGAAGCAACGACTCATTGACATCGAACATCTGGGCAACTTCACTGATAGAGTAATATAATTTCAGATCCCTTTCTGTATTTTGCATAATTCTCTTTTTGTTTAGTCAAACACTTTACCGTGGTTGGCAGCTATCTGAATCATACGTTCATAATCTTCCGCACTTAAATCCATGAAGTAATAATTAACCGGATTCACCACTTGCCCCTTGACATGCACTTCGTAATGCAAATGCGGTCCGGTGCTCTTTCCGGTGCTTCCCACTCCGGCAATCACCTCACCGCGTACCACTTTTTTACCCAGTTTAGTACGAAACTCCTGCAAATGAGCATAACGGGTACGATACCCGAAGCCATGATCAATCTCAACAGTATTGCCATAACCGGTCTCCCACCCCATTTTCACCACTGTCCCGTCACCAGTGGCATACACATCCGTCCCGGGATGAGCAGAAAAGTCCATTCCGGCATGAAACTTCGTCGTTCCGTAAATAGGGTCGATACGTGTACCATAACCGGAAGCTGTCTTCCGAAGATCTTTATTAGATATCGGCTGGATGGCAGGAATACACTTTAACATCTGGTCATGATTTTTACACATCGCCACCACATCGTCAAACGACTTGGATTGTATATAAAGTTGCTTACTCAGCACGTCCATCTTCTGAGTCGTATTAATCACCAGTTTTGAGTTGGCCATATCCATCAGTTCTTCATAACGGTTCGTACCGCCATAGCCCGCCTGACGAATGGCCGGTGAAACGGGATCGGCCATAAAAATGACCCTGTAAAGGTTATCATCACGTTGCTGAATGTCCTGAAGCACTCCCATTGCTTCGTCAAGACGACGAGAAAGAACATTATATTGTGCCAAAAGTTGGCTATTCTCTTTCCGCAACTCCTTCTCTGAAGGAGAACCGAAAATCAGTAACAATATAATGAAACTGCCGGCCCCCAGCCCCATCCCGATAAAAAGACGGCGGAGAATGCTCAATGCCCGTTGTCGGACAGTCGGATAAATCCGGTCATAAGTCTGCGTTTGCGGATTATAGATATAGTAAACTTTGCGCATCTTATAAATATTTCGCTTGTTAATACGGCAAAAATAATAAAAACAAGCTATCTTTGCACTGCTTTTTTCAGAATATTAACCTCAACAATAGATATATAGAAGTATGTTGACTGCAAAAGAAACCAGAGATTCGTTTAAGAATTTCTTCGAGTCAAAAGGACATCAGATTGTTCCTTCGGCTCCGATGGTGATTAAAGATGACCCTACCCTGATGTTTACCAATGCAGGGATGAACCAGTTTAAAGATATTATTTTGGGTAACCACCCGGCGAAATACCACAGAGTCGCGGACTCGCAAAAATGTCTTCGCGTAAGCGGAAAGCACAATGACCTTGAAGAAGTGGGACACGATACGTATCATCACACCATGTTCGAAATGCTGGGTAACTGGTCATTCGGCGATTATTTCAAGAAAGAAGCCATCAGCTGGGCATGGGAATATCTGGTAGATGTATTGAAGCTGAACCCGGAACACCTGTATGCCACGGTGTTCGAAGGAAGCCCCGAAGAAGGGCTGGAACGTGATAACGAAGCAGCTTCCATCTGGGAACAATTCCTTCCCAAAGACCATATCATCAACGGCAACAAGCATGATAACTTTTGGGAAATGGGTGATACAGGTCCCTGCGGTCCTTGCTCGGAGATCCACATCGACCTCCGCCCGGCTGAAGAACGTGCTAAGATTTCAGGACGCGATTTGGTGAACCATGATCATCCCCAGGTAATAGAAATCTGGAACCTCGTATTCATGCAATACAACCGCAAGGCCGACAGCAGCCTCGAACCGCTACCGGCAAAAGTTATCGATACCGGTATGGGATTCGAACGTCTTTGCATGGCTTTGCAAGGTAAAACATCCAATTACGACACTGACGTATTCCAGCCACTGATCAAATCAATCGCTCAAATGGCGGGAACAGAATATGGCAAGAATGAACAGAACGACATCGCTATGCGTGTGATTGCCGACCATATCCGTACTATCGCTTTCTCAATCACCGACGGACAATTGCCGTCGAATGCCAAAGCCGGTTATGTGATTCGTCGTATCCTCCGCCGTGCCGTTCGCTACGGATATACATTCCTTGGACAGAAACAAGCGTTTATGTACAAATTGCTTCCGGTTCTGATTGACAGCATGGGTGATGCTTATCCGGAACTGATTGCTCAAAAAGAGTTGATCGAAAAGGTTATCAAAGAAGAAGAAGAATCATTCCTACGCACTTTGGAAACCGGTATCCGCTTGCTCGACAAAACCATGGCGGACACAAAAGCCACCGGAAAAACAGAAATCAGTGGCAAAGACGCCTTTACGCTGTATGATACGTTTGGTTTCCCGCTCGATCTGACAGAACTGATTCTGCGTGAAAACGGCATGACAGTAAACACAGTGGAATTCGACGCCGAAATGCAACAGCAAAAACAACGTGCACGCAACGCCGCTGCCATTGAAACAGGCGACTGGATTATTTTGAAAGAAGGCACAACAGAATTCGTAGGGTATGACTATACAGAATATGAAACCTCTATTCTGCGTTATCGCCAGGTGAAACAGAAAAATCAGACTCTGTACCAAATCGTATTAGATTATACCCCGTTCTATGCAGAAAGCGGTGGTCAGGTAGGTGACACCGGTGTATTGGTAAGTGAGTTCGAAACTATTGAAGTGATCGACACTAAAAAAGAAAACAATCTTCCGATACACATAACAAAAAAACTTCCCGAACATCCGGAGGCTCCGATGATGGCTTGTGTAAACACCGACAAACGTGCAGCTTGTGCAGCCAATCACTCTGCCACTCACTTACTGGACGAAGCACTCCGTGAAGTATTGGGAGAACATGTTGAACAGAAAGGCTCCTTGGTAACTCCGGATTCTCTGCGCTTCGACTTCTCTCACTTCCAGAAAGTAACGGATGAAGAAATCCGCAAAGTGGAGCATTTGGTAAATGCAAAGATACGTGCCAATGTTCCATTGCAGGAACATCGCAACATCCCTATCGAAGAAGCTAAAGAACTGGGGGCAATCGCCCTGTTCGGTGAGAAGTATGGTGACCACGTACGTGTTATCCAGTTCGGCTCATCCATTGAATTCTGTGGAGGTACTCACGTTGCTGCTACCGGAAACATCGGTATGGTAAAAATTATCTCTGAGAGTTCAGTAGCTGCCGGTGTACGCCGTATCGAAGCATATACCGGAGCCCGCGTAGAAGAAATGCTGGATACGATCCAGGATACTTTGAGCGATTTGAAAGCTCTTTTCAACAATGCTCCCGACCTTGGCGTAGCCATTCGTAAGTATATCGATGAAAACGCAGGGCTGAAAAAACAGGTGGAAGACTTTATGAAAGAGAAAGAAGCCGCCGTCAAAGAACGCCTGCTGAAGAATGTACAAGAGATTAACGGCATTAAAGTCATTAAGTTCTGCCTGCCGATGCCCGCGGAAGTAGTGAAGAACATCGCTTTCCAACTCCGTGGCGAAATTACAGAGAACCTGTTCTTTGTAGCCGGAACAGTTGATGCCAACAAGCCAATGCTGACGGTCATGATCAGCGATAATCTGGTTGCAGGCGGATTGAAAGCAGGTAATCTGGTAAAAGAAGCTGCCAAACTGATTCAAGGTGGCGGTGGCGGTCAACCTCACTTTGCGACAGCCGGCGGTAAGAATCCGGACGGACTGAACGCTGCTGTTGAAAAGGTACTGGAACTGGCAGGTATCTAAAAGTCCCGACTCTCCACGAGAAGGGAGCCACGCTGTCCAAAATTTTCCATATAAAGCTGGAAGTCAGATCAAACCTCATAGTCTCCCGAGTAAAGAGCCCGGTATTGTGCCGGGCTCTTTCTATTTCATTCCCCCTTCATCGGACGCAAATATCATAAACTCACTTTATCCAATGGCAAAGCATTATTTACCTACTTCATAAGTATATATCTTATATGGCTCCTGTGTATTCAATGCATACAACCGACCGTCGGGAGAGACAGTAAAATTATCATAGATTTTATCAAATAAAAATCTCTTTTTCAGCTTTCCCTCCCAATCCCATACTTGCAATTCCGGTATTGTTCCTTCACTATATATTACTTTCTCAGTAACTCCTTGATAAAAAAGAACGTAAATTGCATCATCAGTAGCCACAGCCTTGCGCCAATAAGGATACACACTTTGTTCCCTGAACTTTTCATACGTATTATGCCTGTCCGGAATATCCTGCAACCTAATTTCCTGCAACAGCTCTCCCTTTATACTATACTTCCGTATAAGATTATGATACAAATAAAAATCCAATATAACCTTCTTTCCGATTTTTCCCGCTGTAAACTTATAATCGAATTTTGCTTGCTCCATCTTCTCTAAATCCGTAGAAGGATAATCTCCAAAAGGGGTAAATTCCCCTTTAGAATATATGAAATGCTCTTTACCCGAAGCTCCATCCGTTTTACCGCTCATGATATAATGCCCATGATCCAATCGAACCAGCTGATTTATTGCATCCGAAACGGCTATCGGAATATTATTTAGTATACAAATGCCCCTGTTTTCAATCTTGATTTCTCGTTCTATATCAGAATCTAAGATAAAGAAACTGGAATCGGAGCTTGTAAAGTAATCAGCGCGGGGACGAATCAGCTCATTGGGGCCTCCGCCTATATACCCCGATGAAAACTCATACTTCAAGCTGTCTGACGTCCAGAAAGAAAGTGTCGGATTGTTTTTTACCTCAACCAATATCAAGTGATGATCAAAATAAAAAAGTCCGCGCGGATATAAGATATTGGTAGAATCTAAGTCAAATTCACGAAAAGAACAGAATCCCAACTCCGCATCATTCAAACTTATTTCCTTAAAATGGGGAGAGGAGCAACCTGAACATAATATCATTGGCAATATACATGCCCAAAAACAAATATATTTCATACAATTTCTTTTTGAGGAAGAAAAAGTGTTTTTTGATGTAAATCACCTTTTTCCCGAAATTAGTTTTTCATAGTCCTGTTACTATGGTTGCAATAATAGCAAGAATAACCCGGAAAAGCAAGAATTATCTTTTTTATTCTACTCCCACTACACGGCTCTTTCATACCCCGCCTTCTTCTCATACAAAAAACACGTTTCGATCTTCCATCTTCCACCTTTTAGAATTCATATCGTTGATTGTGAGATGTATATATTGATGGAAGATGCGGTTTTTATACCATTTATCTTCCACCCCCATCTTCCATCTTCCACCCGCTGTTTTAGGGGAAATTTCAGTAGTAACGGTTTGGAAAACAAATGGATATATCCAATTTCTTATCCGTTTATCTCTCTAAAAGCATTTCATTTCCCTTACTCTCTTTAGTGCAAATGGTCGGATCTTTATCTCAGCCCAGGTATGCGGGCTCATCGGCCCGGATATACGGGCTCATCAGCCCGGGCATGTGGGCTCATCAGCCCAGGTATGCGGGATGGGATAAAGAGTTGTATTATAATGGTTAATCTGCTGGATTTCTTCGGTAATAGTCGGCCGGATTCTTTCTTAAAAAAGAAACAACGAAGCACTGCTTCCGCATCGCTGTGTGCGAATGGAAGGTTTTGTGGGGGAGGCAAGGGAGGAAGACGGTTGTTAAATGAAAGAGCCATGCTCCCACTATTACAATAACGGAGAAGAGTGGGCAGACTCAGCCTCATCCGAGATTCTTTATCGCCCGAAATTCTTTTGGAGAGATACCTGTATTCTTCTTAAAGAAATGTGTCAAATAGGATTGATCCGGAAAATGCAGTTGCTCAGCTATCTCTGTTACAGATAGACGGGGTTCATTCAACAGTACCTTTATTTCAGCCACCAACTGTTCATCAATAAGCTGCTTGGGTTTCTTTCCATCTAAATGCTGAACTGTAATTTTATGCAGGTAACGAGACGATATACAAAGTTTTCCGGCATAAAAAGCGACCTGATGTTCATGCATACTATATTCGCGGATCAATTGCATAAACCGGTGGCAGAGTAATTGAGTACGGCTATATTGCTTGCTGACAGCCCACTTTTCCGGAATCGTATTAAACAGCCACATGAGCAAACTTTGCAAAAAATTGTGCTCTTGTTGTCCTCTGAACTGCGGCATCGGTTCGGTAAACAACATTTGTGCCATATCCATCCACAAATTGATCTGGCGCCAAGTCTTCTGACTTCGTTCGTCAGCAGTATGGCGGTAACAGGGATGTTCGTGAGTATAATTAAAGTAGGGTGTATCAATAGGTAACATGGCATTTAGAAATGCTTCTTTAGGAAACATCAACATTTTCACCTGCAAATCCTCGGAAGCTTCAAGCACTTGCAGCAGGCTACCGGTCAGGAAGATCAGTTCTGTCTGTTCATTAAATATATATTTCTGCACACCGGTAGAGACAATGGCTTCCCCCCGCGTACAAATCAGATAGATACCACACCGGAAATGATATGGAGTCGATATCAAAGAAGTCAGATCGGTCTCTTCATATCGGATCGTTTTCGTATCGGCAAGCAATTGGTCTGTTTTCATAAAAGTCTGTTTTAGGCAACAAATGTAGGTTTATTTTTTGTATTCGGACTATTTTGTTCTGAAAACAACATATTTTGTACAGATTAGCCTACGTCCGGTTCCTAACAAATGAAGTAATTTTGCGACTGTATTGATCAAAGAGAATAGCAATGACTGACAGACAGAATTCCAGACGGTTCTTATTATTATTTTTAGGTGTATTAAGTGCCTTCGGTCCTTTTATAATGGATATGTATTTGCCTACCCTGCCGGCTATGGCAGATTTTTTCCAGACTTCATCTTCCATGGTACAATTAGGACTCACCACCAGTATGATTGGTTTGGCTGCCGGACAATTAATCTTCGGTCCCCTGAGTGACAAGTACGGACGGCGTTCTCCATTACTTCTGGCTATGATTCTGTTCCTGCTCGCTACGCTGGGATGTATCTTTTCACACACCATTTCACTATTTGTGGTATCCCGATTCTTACAAGGCATTGCCGGAGCAGGTGGCGTCGTGATTTCCCGCTCCATAGCTACCGACGAGTATTCGGGACACCAACTGGCCGGTATGCTCGCCATTATCGGGGGAATAAACGGAATTGCTACAGTCGTTGCCCCCATCGGAGGAGGTATTCTGGCCCAGATAACAGGCTGGCAAGGCATTTTTATCTGCTTATTCCTTATGGGAGTGGCTCTCCTATCCGGAAGTCTGCACCTGAATGAGTCGCTTCCGACAGAACACAGACAGGCTGTGAGTTGGCAAGCCCTATACCATCGTTTTGGAGAAGTCCTCCGCAACCGCCGTTATGTAGGCTACGTCCTGCAATATGGCTTTACCATGGGAATATTGTTTGCCAATATCTCTTCTGCACCATTCATCATGCAGCAACACTACGGACTCTCTCCCCTATCGTTCAGCCTCTGCTTTGGAATCAATGCGATAGCAATGGTTATCTCTTCAGCAATATCGATAAAATTGCCTACTATGGAACGGGCTTTATATATAGGAAGCCGGGGCATGTTGTTAGTATCTGCGCTGTCAATGGTGCTCTTGCCTCTGGGTTGTGATTTTTGGATCTACGAGTTATTGATCTTCGCTCTACTCTCCATGATTGGCATGACTTTTACGGCATCCAACACGTTAGCCATGGAGTGTGAGCGACGGAATGCAGGCATTGCTTCGGCACTTTTGGGAGCCACCGGGTTTGCATTCGGAGGTATCGTATCGCCCCTGGTAAGTTTAGGAGATATGATGACCTCTACCGGAATATTGTTTTTAGCAGGTTCTGTTTGTACCTATGCGTGCACGCGATATGTATTGTCACGATCCGCTCAGCCCTCCGGACTGCTATATCATTGAAAGCTTTCACATTCAAATATCTCTTCCTGACAAACGTCAAAAGGAAGTTCCAAATCCAATACGACTTACAGAAGATAAAGTCGAAACGTAGCATAAATTACAATTCACCTATAAACAGACCTTTAACTGCCCAAACATTAGTTTAAAAGCAAAAGGTCCTTCCTTTAAAACCAATGCCCCTTCGGTTTTAAACCAATGATTCCCTTCCTTTAAACCACCTATAGGAACTCTGCACAAATCACACTTATACATTCGATCGCCCAGGGGGGGAAGAAGTACTTTATCTATACATATCTATTTTCAAAACACAAAGAAGAGATAACCGAAACGGAAAATGTATTGTCTACACTCAGCAGTTTAGAATAGCAGTCCTCCTACCCCGTAATAACGAACCGAAAAACAAAAAGACGAATCAATCCACACACAAGTTCTTTCGTTTTACATTTATATTCTCTACCTTTGTACACTGAATCAATCAATTACTAAAATTCTAACCCAAGCCGCATGAAAGCATTTTTTCATTTATCATTTATTCTTTTATTCGTATTTACAGCCTGTACGTCTGCCCCCAAGCAGACAACCACTGATTACACACAATATGTAAACCCATTTATCGGAACAGACTTCACCGGTAACACATATCCCGGAGCGCAAGCACCTTTCGGCATGGTTCAGCTTAGTCCGGACAACGGACTGCCCGGCTGGGACCGCATTTCAGGATATTTCTATCCCGACAGCACAATTGCCGGGTTCAGCCATACTCACCTTTCGGGTACGGGAGCCGGAGACTTATATGACATTTCGTTTATGCCTGTCACCTTGCCCTACAAAGAAGCAGAAGCTCCGTTGGGCGTCTACTCCAAATTTTCCCATCAGGACGAAAGCGCCACGGCAGGATATTATCAGGTACTGCTGAAAGATTATGGAATCAATGTAGAATTGACAGCCACCGAACGGTGTGGCATTCAGCGTTACACTTTTCCCGAAGCGAAAGCCGCTATCTTCCTCAACCTGAAAAAGGCTATGAACTGGGACTTCACCAACGACTCTCACATAGAAGTAATAGATTCGGTGACTATTCAGGGATATCGCTTTTCCGACGGATGGGCACGAAATCAACACGTATACTTCCGCACCCGCTTCTCCAAGCCTTTTGCTGCCGTACAGATGGATACTACCGCCATTATGAAAGACGGTAAACGAATAGGTACCGCTACTGTAGCCCGTTTCGACTTTGACACGGAAGACGGTGAACAGATTCTTGTCAATACAGCACTGTCAGGCGTAAGCATGGAAGGTGCCGCCAAGAACCTGACAGCTGAAGTGCCTGAAAATGATTTTGAAAAATACCGTGAGGCTGCCCGTGACAACTGGAATAGGCAGCTCTCTAAAATAGAAATCAAAGGTGACAACAAAGACGACCGGGTAAACTTCTACACTGCGATGTACCACAGTATGCTTGCCCCCACCATCTACAGCGATGTGGACGGTGCTTACTACGGACCGGATAAAAAGATACATCAAGCAAACGGATGGGTGAACTACAGCACTTTCTCACTGTGGGATACATATCGTGCCGCACATCCTCTGTTCACATATACCGAACCGGAACGAGTGAACGACATGGTGAAATCATTTCTTGCATTCTACGAACAGAACGGGCGTTTACCGGTCTGGAACTTTTATGGAAGTGAAACCGACATGATGATCGGTTATCATGCTGTTCCCGTAATTGTGGATGCTTATTTAAAAGGTATAGGCAATTTCGATCCCGAAAAAGCACTGGAAGCCTGTGTAGTTACCGCCAATCTGGACAACTATCGCGGAATAGGCGCTTACAAAAAACTGGGCTATGTCCCCTTCAATGAAAAAGACAGTTATAATGCCGAAAACTGGTCATTGTCTAAAACACTGGAATATGCCTACGATGATCACTGCATAGCTCGTATGGCAGAAAAACTGGGAAAGAAAGAGATTGCGGACGAATTTTATAAGCGGTCGCAGAATTATCGTAATGTGTATAACCCTGCCACCTCGTTTATGCAGCCACGTGATGACAAAGGAGAATTCCAGAAAGGCTTTGAAGCAGACGCTTATACTCCTCACATCTGTGAAAGCAACGGCTGGCAATACTTCTGGTCAGTACAACACGATGTAGACGGACTGATCAGCCTGGTCGGAGGAAAAGAACGCTTTACCCAAAAGCTGGACAGCATGTTCACCTTCCATCCCTCGGCTGATGACGAACTTCCTCTGTTCAGCACCGGAATGATCGGACAATACGCACACGGCAATGAACCCAGCCACCACGTCATCTACTTATACAATGCAGTAGGTCAGCCTTGGAAGACTCAGGAGTATGTAGCCAAAGTGATGAACGAACTTTATCAGAACACTCCTGCCGGACTTTGTGGTAATGAAGACTGCGGGCAAATGTCTGCCTGGTATGTATTCAGCGCTATGGGATTCTATCCCGTCGATCCGATAAGCGGTAAATATGAGATAGGCACTCCCCTTTTCCCGGAAATACAAATGCACCTCGGCAACGGAAAAACATTCACTGTCAAAGCTCCCGCAGTCAACAAGGAAAACATTTATATCCTGTCAACCAAGTTGAATGGGAAACCCTATGATAAGAGTTATATTACACATGAACAGATCATGAGTGGTGCAACCCTTGAATTTGAGATGGGAAAAAAGAGGTAATCTGTAGCTAAAAAGATGGACGATACATTTGACATAACCTACAAAGCACTGTTTCGCAAATACTATCCGAACCTGATATTCTACGCCACCCGCCTGGTGGGTGACGAAGAAGCAGAAGACGTGGTTCAAGACGTATTTGTGGAACTGTGGAGACGAAAAGACTCCATGGTGATAGGTGACCAAATCCAGGCCTTCCTTTACCGGGCGGTATATACCCGGGCGCTGAATGTGCTGAAACATCGCAGTATAGAGGATGGATACTGCGCCGCTGTAGAAGAAATCAACCAGAAACGGGCTGAATTCTACCAACCGGACAACAACGAAGTTATTCGGCGAATAGAAGACCGTGAATTGCGGAACGAAATCTACGAAGCCATCAATGAACTGCCGGACAAATGTAAGGAGGTATTCAAACTGAGCTACCTGCACGAAATGAAAAATAAAGAGATAGCTGACGTAATGGGAGTATCTTTACGCACGGTAGAAGCCCACATGTACAAGGCGCTGAAGTTCTTACGCAGCCGTCTTAGCCATTTATGGCTTTTATTCCTATTATTTTTTATCAAATAGATAAGTGTTTTTAAAGAATTAGTTGTTTCTATTATATAATGAAAAAGAAAAGATGAATAATCTGAGCGAAGAAATATTGATGAGATATCTGACGGGCGAATGTTCTGACGAAGATTTTGCCAGAGTAAACGCTTGGATCAAGGAATCAGATGACAATGCCCGCCGACTTTTCCGGATGGAGGAGGTATATCATCTGGGCAGACACGACAGCTTCCCGGATCAGAAAAGAACAGCCCGGGCAGAAGCACGACTATGCAAAAAGCTGGCTCAGGAGGAGGCACATAGCCGCAAGGTTATCAGAATGCACCAATGGATGCGATATGCAGCCATCATCATACTGGCTTTGATGGTCGGTGCCGGAGGCGGATATTTATATTACCAGGCTGACCCCACCCGGGATATGATAACAGCTTCATCTACGGACGGAAAAGTGAAGGAAATAGTACTGCCCGATGGAAGTAAGGTATGGCTGAATCAGTCGGCAACGCTGAGGTATCCACGAGAGTTCTCCAATACCGAAAGAGATGTATTCCTTGACGGAGAAGCCTACTTTGAGGTCACTAAAAACCGCCAATGTCCTTTCATCGTAAAAAGTGAAGCGATGCGCGTCAAAGTATTGGGCACAACTTTCAACTTCAAGTGTGACAAAAGCCACAAACTGGCGGAAGCGACATTAATCGAAGGAGAAATAGAGGTTAAAGGCAACAATGAGGAAGGAATGATCATCCTTTCGCCGGGACAAAAAGCCGAACTGAATAAAACAACCCGCCGACTGGTAGTGAAGCAGGTAGATGCCAAACTGGATGCCGTATGGCACAATGACCTGATTCCGTTTGAACAAGCCGACATCTTTGCCATCACCCGGACACTGGAACGTTTTTATGATGTGAAGATCATTCTCTCACCCGATATAAAGTCAGACAAAACTTATTCGGGTGTACTGAAAAAGAAAGATAATATAGAGTCTGTACTCCAATCACTGGACAACTCTATACCAATCAGTTATAAGATCGTGGGAGATAATATTTTTATTTCTTCACGTAACAAGTAAACAACTAATTAAAATAAACATATAGTACCATGAGATTTAGAACATTCCTGGCGGGATGTTTAGGAGGCTTATTGTCTCTGAACTCCTGCACAAACTCGCCGGACATAACTGATTATGCAGCCTATGTCAACCCATTTATCGGTACCGGCGGACACGGCCACACTTTTCCGGGCGCTATCCTGCCCCATGGCATGATTTCACCCAGCCCGGACACCCGTATAGATGGGTGGGACGCTTGTTCGGGCTATTACTATGCAGACTCTACCATCAACGGATTTTCACACACCCACCTGAGCGGAACCGGTTGTTGTGACTATGGGGATGTGCTGCTGATGCCTACGGTAGGCGAACAGAAATATCTCCCAACAGGTTCACAGAGCCAGAAGATGGCTTATGCTTCCAGCTTTTCACACCAGAACGAGACTGCCGAACCGGGCTATTACTCCGTTTTCCTGGACACCTATCAGGTAAAGGCCGAACTAACTGCAACCAAACGGGCAGCCATCCACAGATACACTTTCCCGGAAAGTAGAGAAGCCGGATTCATCCTCGATTTTGACTATAGCCTGCAACGACAGACCAATAAAGAGATGGAGATAGAAGTCATCAGCCCTACCGAAATTTGTGGACGAAAGAAAACAATGTACTGGGCCTTCGACCAATACATCAACTTTTATGCAAAATTCTCAAAACCTTTCACTTACACACTGGTAACCGACTCGATGGCGCTTGACGAAGGAGGTAAATTACTGCCGACCTGCAAAGTACTGCTACACTTTAACACGGCAAAAGACGAACAAGTATTTGTAAAAGTCGGAATATCCGCCGTAGATATAGAAGGCGCACGCAAAAATGTGGAAGCAGAAATACCCGACTGGGACTTTGACGGAGTACGTAAGGAAGCACGCAAAGCATGGAACAAAACTTTATCGAAGATAGATATCACCACGAATGACAAGGATGATAAGACCATTTTCTACACCGCACTTTATCACACTGCCGTCAGCCCAAACCTGTTTACAGATGTGGACGGACGCTATCTGGGCATGGACCTACAAGTACATCAAGGTGACACGCTTAATCCGATGTATACCATCTTCTCACTGTGGGATACTTTCCGTGCACTTCATCCGTTGATGACCATTATCGATCCGGACCTGAACAATGACTTTATACGTTCTCTGATCAAAAAGCAACAGGAAGGTGGGATTTTCCCGATGTGGGACATGGCTTCCAATTATACCGGTACAATGATTGGCTACCATGCTGTTCCTGTTATTGTAGATGCGTATATGAAAGGTGACCGCAACTTCGATATTCAAGAGGCTTATCGTGCGTGTGTGCGTGCGGCTGAATATGATACGACAGGAATCAAATGTCCTGCCCTGGTGCTGCCTCACTTGATGCCGAAAGCAAAATATTATAAAAACTCGATCGGTTACGTGCCATGCGACCGCGAAAACGAATCGGTTGCCAAAGCATTGGAATATGCTTATGATGACTGGTGCATTTCAATCTTTGCCGATGCACTGAATGACTATGACACCCGGGATAAATATGCCCGCTTTGCGAAAGCTTATGAATTCTACTTCGACCCGGAAACCCGTTTTATGCGGGGACTGGACAGTAAGGGGGAATGGCGCACTCCGTTCAATCCACGTTCATCTACTCACCGCAACGACGACTATTGCGAAGGAACTGCCTGGCAGTGGACCTGGTTTGTCCCCCACGATATCGAAGGTTTGGTGAAACTGATGGGAGGTGAAGATGCCTTTGTCGGCAAACTGGATTCTCTGTTTACCGCCGACTCCTCACTGGAGGGCGAAACGATCTCTTCGGATATCAGCGGACTGATCGGCCAATATGCACATGGAAATGAACCAAGCCATCACGTGATTCACATGTACAACTACGTGAACCGTCCATGGCGAACTCAGGAATTGGTAGACAGTGTATACCGCAGCCAATATGCCAATACCGTAGACGGACTATCGGGTAATGAAGATTGCGGCCAAATGTCCGCTTGGTATGTACTGAACTCCATGGGATTCTATCAAGTATGCCCCGGTAAACCGGCTTATTCCATAGGACGCCCTGCATTTGACAAAGCTGTAGTCAATCTGCCTGATGGAAAGAAATTTATAGTAATAGCCAAGAATAACTCTAAAAAGAATAAGTATATCAAAAGCATGAAGATGAACGGGGAACCGCTGGAAAAGCCTTTCTTCACACATGATGACATTGTGGCGGGAAGTACACTGGAAATTGAGATGACAGATCGGCGACCGCAACCCTAATCTCTCTCAGGAAGAGAGAACAGAGAGGGTGTGTCAAAACTCACCACAGAGGACACAGAGTAGCACAGAGGTGATTTAAGTTACTGATTATTAGCAAAAAACTCTGCTATACTCTGTGTTACTCCGTGGTAAAAAGAGTTTTAACACAGCCCCATGTAATCATAGTAGATAGAAATTACATAATATTCATTTAATAAAAAAGGTCCGGGGCTATATCAAAAGCCTTTTCACCACAGGGTCGCACGGAGTGTTCATATGAATCATCCATGACTTTGCTTTTGCTCTGTGTCTTCTGTGGCAAGATTTGACACGTCTCCGAGACCTCTTATTCACACCATGAAAAAAATTCTTTTGACCGCTTGCCTTGTAGCTTGCTCATTGATGGCTAAGGCCAAAGACTGGACCCAATATGTTAACCCCTTGATGGGAACACAGTCCTCTTTCGAGTTATCAACCGGGAACACTTATCCCGCCATTGCCCGCCCATGGGGAATGAATTTCTGGACACCACAAACCGGTAAGATGGGAGACGGATGGCAATATACGTACACAGCCAACAAAATCAAGGGATTCAAACAAACCCATCAGCCCAGTCCTTGGATCAACGATTACGGGCAGTTCTCCATCATGCCCATAACAGGCAAACCGGAGTTTGACGAAGAAAAACGTGCCAGTTGGTTCAGTCACAAAGGCGAGGTTGCCACTCCGGCCTATTATAAAGTATACTTGGCCGAACATGATGTCGTGACCGAAATGACCCCGACGGAGCGTGCAGTCCTGTTCCGCTTCACTTTCCCCGAAAACGAGCATTCGTACGTTGTTGTAGATGCGTTCGACAAGGGTTCTTACGTAAAAGTAATTCCGGAAGAAAATAAAATTATCGGCTATACCACCCGTAACAGTGGCGGAGTACCCGAGAACTTCAAAAATTACTTTGTCATCGAGTTCGATAAGCCTTTCTCTTACAAAGGCACTTTCGCTGATAAAAAACTGGAAGAAGGCAGTCTGGAACAGAAAGCCGATCATACGGGAGCTGTCATCGGTTTCCGCACCCGGAAAGGCGAAATCGTACATGCCCGCATAGCCTCTTCGTTCATCAGTTTCGAACAAGCTACTCAGAATCTGCAAGAGTTAGGCAACGACTCCTTTGAACAACTGGTACAGAAAGGGAATGATGCCTGGAATCATGTATTGGGCAAAATAGAAGTAGAAGGCGGCAATCTGGATCAGTACCGTACATTCTACTCCTGTCTTTACCGTTCTCTCCTGTTTCCCCGTAAATTCTATGAACTGACAGCGGACGGTCAACCGATTCATTATAGTCCCTACAACGGTCAGGTGCTTCCCGGATATATGTACACCGATACCGGATTTTGGGATACATTCCGTTGCTTGTTCCCATTCCTGAACCTGATGTATCCTTCGGTAAACAAAGAGATACAGGAGGGACTCATCAACACGTACAAAGAAAGCGGCTTCTTCCCGGAATGGGCAAGTCCCGGACATAGAGGCTGCATGGTTGGCAATAATTCGGCATCAGTACTGGCAGATGCTTATCTGAAAGGAGTGAAGGTAGATGATGTGAAGACCCTGTACGAGGGATTGATTCACGGTACGAAAAACGTGCATCCGGAGGTCTCTTCTACCGGACGTCTGGGCTATCAATATTACAACAAACTGGGGTATGTCCCTTATGATGTGAAAATCAATGAGAACACCGCCCGTACATTGGAGTATGCCTATGATGACTGGTGTATCTATCAATTGGGTAAAGCATTGAACCGCCCCCAAAAAGAAATCGAACAGTTTGCCAAACGTGCCATGAATTACCGGAATGTATTCGACAAAGAAAGCAAACTGATGCGTGGCCGCAATGAAAACGGACAGTTCCAATCACCGTTCTCTCCGCTGAAATGGGGTGATGCTTTTACAGAAGGCAACAGTTGGCATTATTCCTGGTCGGTATTTCATGACCCGCAAGGCCTGATCGATCTGATGGGAGGTAAAAAGATGTTTATCACAATGCTCGATTCCGTATTTGCCGTTCCGCCGGTGTTCGATGACAGTTATTACGGACAGGTGATTCATGAGATTCGTGAAATGACAGTGATGAATATGGGCAACTATGCGCATGGCAACCAACCGATACAACACATGATTTACCTGTATAACTATGCCGGACAACCTTGGAAAGCACAATACTGGCTTCGTCAGGTGATGGACCGCATGTATACTCCGGGACCTGACGGCTATTGCGGTGACGAGGACAACGGGCAGACGTCTGCCTGGTACGTATTCTCCGCACTCGGATTTTATCCCGTATGTCCGGGTACAGACGAGTATGTCTTAGGAGCTCCCCTTTTTAAAAAGGCAACTCTGCATTTTGAGAACGGCAATAATCTCGTGATAGATGCACCGGACAACAGTAAAGAAAACCTGTACATTGAATCGCTCCGTATGAATGGAAAGGAATCATCACGGAACTATTTGAAGCACGACGATTTGCTGAAAGGTGGAATCCTTGAGTTCAAGATGGGATCACAGCCTAATCTCAACAGAGGTATTAGCGAAGAAGACGCTCCGTATTCATTCTCAAAAGAGAAATAAGCAACTCCACTTGTCTTAGAGGCAGTCGATCCACCTCCATTTAAATGGTGGATCGACTCAACCCAATGGGAATGCCCCTACTCATTAGGCTGAATATCCTCCTACTCATTAAACTGAGTCGCCCCCATCCCATAATAAAGGGGAGAAAAGCCCCCTTCGAAAGTCCCTCCTAAATAAATCTCAAAAAAGTCAGCAACTGAAGTAAGTGTTTCTTTCGGGATACTTGTTTTATTAACATCAAGGGCACAAAAGCCACTTGATTTATATTATAAATACCATGCTTAAACCTTGTATGTTTTTAAAGTTAACTAATTAATTTAATTATAGTCAATGAAAAACAAAACTCTGTTTCAAAGACCCAAGCTGCTCAAAGCATCGCTGGTTATTCTTTTGGCTGCTGCTCCTATTCAGTGGTCATTCGCACAATTCACATTTTCGACTCCCCGCACTACATTGGGGCAAGTGATCAAGACAGTGCAATCCCAATCTAAGTATCAATTCTTTTATGACGATCAATCGTCGAACATGCCGATTGAGAATCTGGAAGTAAAGAATGTAAGTCTGGAACAACTGCTGAACACTGCACTTAAAGGCAAAAACCTGACATACAAAATCGAAGATAACATTGTTTATCTGTCTCAGGCTGCCAAACAGCAGAATCCGGCACAAACCCCGATCAAACGGCAGGTCAGCGGTACGGTTGTAGATGCCAACGGCGAAGCACTGATCGGTGTAAACGTATCCGTAAAAGGTACCAGCACAGGAGCCATTACCGATTTGGAAGGTAAATACACCCTGACGGTCAACGATCCGAAAGCTGAAATCGTATTCTCCTATATCGGATACAAACAACAAGTACTGCCTGCAAAGGAAAGCATCCTGAACGTAACCATGAGTGAAGATACCCAGATGATCAGTGAAGTGGTTGTGACAGCTTTAGGTATCAAACGTGAAAAGAAAATGTTGGGATACGCCGTACAGGAAATCAAAGGTGGCCAACTGAACCAGACCGGAGACCCTTCGGTTACCAGTGCATTGCAAGGTAAAGTAGCCGGTCTGCAAATGAACACGGCCGGTACAGGTCTTGGCGGTTCTACCAAGATCACGATTCGTGGTAACTCTTCTCTGGCTGACAACAACCAACCACTCTGGATTGTAGACGGTGTGCCGTTTAGCGATAACAATAACTCGGATGCTACTTACTACGGCGGTGTTGACCGCGGTGGTTCTTCCGTCGATATCAACCCCGAAGACATCGAATCGATTTCTGTACTGAAAGGTCCGAATGCCGCCGCTCTTTACGGTTCACGTGCCGGTAACGGTGTTATCTTAGTTACTACTAAGAAAGGCAGCAAGAAAGACGGTTTCGGAGTGCGCTATAGCGGTAACTTCACTTGGAGTCAAGTAGCCGAAACCCTCGAGATGCAGGATCGCTATGGACAGGGACACATTGTGACCCAGGACGAGAACAAGAATCCGCTGTCTCAATATTACGCGAAATATGATCCGACAGACTCCTCAAGCTGGGGACCGGTATTGGACGGAAGCATGCAGAAAGCGTGGAACGGCGACACATACGCTTTCTCCAAATACGGAAACAAACTGAAAGATTATTTTGATACCGGCTTCGCACAGAACCACAATGTATCTGTAAGTAACGTTACAGACAAATCACATTTCCGCGCTTCTTTTGGTAGTTCAAACAACAAAGGCGTATTCCCGAACGAAAAACTGAACCGAATCAACCTTGACCTGAATGCCGGAATGGAAATGAACAAGTATCTTTCTATGGATGGAAAGATTTCACTTTCACGCACCAAAGCAGAAGACCGCCCCTATTTCGGTACATACGGAGCCATCGCTCAATTGATGGGTATTCCTAACAATATCCGTCTGGACGATCTGAAACAATACTCCACAGCCGACAATGCACACGTGAACTGGACAGGACCTACTGCCGGTATCCGCAATCCTTATTACGTTCTGAACCAACGCCACAACTCTGACGAACGTTGGAGAGCCTTCGGTTACTATGGAATGAAAATCAACTTTACCGACTGGTTGCACCTATCCGCCAAGTATGCATTCGACTATTATCGTACCCGAATCGAAGAAACTAATGCGGGTGACGGTATCAACGGCGAAAGCAGTATCAAAGATATCACAGACGATGAAATGAACCGTGAAGAACAGAACTTCTTCGAATCGAACGCGGAAATTGTATTGATGGGTGACAAACAGTTGACGGACAATTTCCGTCTGGGCTTCACTGTAGGCGGTAACTTCATGTACCAGAACTACGAGTCACTGAATGCCGGTGTACGCAATATGCTTGATAAAGGACAGTGGATTTTCAATGCAGCCAATATGCTGAACACAGCGGGAGAAACGGGCCATGAACGTGCTACTAACTCTGTTTTCGGATCTCTACAACTCTCCTGGAAAGAGTATCTGTCACTGGACCTGACTGCCCGCAACGACTGGTCGTCCACACTGCCAAAGAAGAACAACTCTTTCTTCTATCCGTCTGCCAATTTGAGTTTCGTCGTGTCTGATTTTGTCCGTTCACTGGACAAGACATTACCAAGCTGGTTAACTTTTGCCAAAGTACGTCTGTCGGCAGCACAAGTAGGTAAAGATACAGATCCGTATCAACTGTATAACACCTACGGATTCAAGTTCGAAAAGGGTGAACTGATCCCAAGCAAATCGAACGTGAAGATGAACGACCAACTGAAACCGGAAATCTCTTCATCCTACGAAGCAGGTCTGGATATGAAATTCCTCAACAACCGTCTGGGATTTGACTTTACCTATTATTACAGCCGTACGAAAAACCAGATCATGAAAGTGCCTGCCGCAGCTCCTTGGAGTGGCGGGAAATGGGTAAATGCAGGTTTAATTACCAACAAAGGTTTCGAAATGATGATTTACTCGACACCGGTACAACTGAAAGACTTCTCTTTCGACTTAAATGTCAATCTGGCCAAAAACGTATCGAACGTAGAGAAACTGGCTGAAGGTGTAGATTACATCTATTTCAACGGTGACTCTAACTTCCCGATCAACGTAGGTGCACGTCCGGGTCATAAACTGGGTGAGATTTATGCTAAGACCCTTTACAAACGTGACGAACAGGGCAACATCATCATCAACAAAGAAAACGGTCTGCCTATGACTACTACTGACGCTGACGAACGCCTGGCAAAACCCATCGGAAATATCCAACCCAACTTGCTGATGTCCGTATCTCCGTCATTCACCTACAAAGGCTTTACACTATCGGCCATGTTCGATATGAAATTCGGCGGTGACATCATCTCTATTTCTGAAATGAACGCTACAGGCTCAGGTATGGCCAAACGTACCATGAATCGTGGTGAAAGCGACAACTTCATGATGATATTCCCCGGAGTATATGAAGACGGAACGCCGAATACCCAAAAGATTTCAGCTTCCAACTATTACGGTGCTTTGAACGCGGAAGACTTTATCTATGACGCTTCTTTCATCAAACTGAAAGAATTGGCTATCGGCTATACGTTCCCTAAAAGCATGTTGAAAAAGACACCGATCAACTCGCTGAATGTATCATTCGTGGCACGCAACCTGGCTTATCTGTTGAAACACACTCCGGGAACAAGTCCTGAAGGTGGTTACGATACGACCATGTTCTCACAGGCCATCGACTTTATGGCCGTACCTTATACCCGTACATTCGGATTCTCAGTTAACCTTGGTTTCTAATTTTATAAATAAAGATATAGTATGAAATTCAAAATATATAAATCACTTGCCATGTGCACCCTCCTCTTAGGACTGGCTGCATGTAATGATTTCGAAGAAATGAATACCGACCCCTATGCGCCGGTATACGATCCGGAAATAATCGGTGCCACCCCCGACGGAATCGATATTGACTACGAACTGACACCAAGCGCGCTGAAAAGCCTTCAAGGAACGGAAAGTGCCATCGGTTCAGTATTTGCCAACCTAACTTACGAAGGAGTGTATAACGACTATCAGGTTACTACCAATCTGACCCATGACATCTACGCCGCTTACTTTGCAAACAATGTCAGCGGATTCGTAACCAACTCACCTACTTACGGATATAACGACGGATGGTCCAAAAAACGTTGGGAACACTTCTACGATAATCGTACAGTAGAAGAGTACAGCCAGTTGATCAAAACATTCTGGTTCTGTGGAAAGGAACGCTATCATAACGCATTCTATATCACCCGCATCTACTACGCATTCCTGATCTCTATGCAGACAGACACTTATGGAGCCATTCCATTGGAATACTACGTAAAGGGTGCAATGCCTACAGACGAAAAAGTGAAGTATATGGATCAGAAAGATGTATATGACGTCATCTTTAAGATGCTTGACCAAGCCATCACTGCACTCCATAACACCCCATCTACCGCACAATACAGCTTGGGTGAAAACGATAAGTGCTTTGGAGGTGACAAAGACAAATGGCTTCGTTTTGCCAATACCCTTCGCTTACGATTGGCACTGCGTGTATCGAATGTAGATCCTCAACTGGCTAAAGAACAGGGTGAGAAAGCAATGACTGATCCTGCCGGATTGATGCAAAACGATGACGACAACATGAAGCAGACTCCCAAGTATTCATACATAACGGGTGGCAACGAAAACATCTACACACTTCTGTACAACTGGAGTGCCAACGTAGTGTTATCCAAAGAAATGGAAAGAGCTTACAAAGAACAATCCACCATTCTCGACCCGCGTTGCGAAATCTTGTGGTGGAGACCGACTGCCCTTGAAAATCTTAATCTAACCGAACCCAAAGAGGATATGACGAAAGATTTCAATGGTTGTGAAAATGGTGAAACTTCATTGGGAGGTAGCTATACAACCACTTATTCTCCGAGTCGCGTATTCATCAAGCAAGACCAGAAGAAACTCGACCGTAAACATTGGTGGTGCTACGCACGTGAAATTGTATGGCTGGGTTACTCCGAGAGTTTATTCCTTCGGGCAGAAGCCGCTCTCCGCGGATGGGCAGGTGCAAATGGAACAGCTGAAGAATTATATAAGGAAGGCATCGAAGCTTCCTTCAACTACTATCAGATTGGCGCTGACGAAGAAGGTCAGGAGAAGATCAACAAGTATATGGAAGGACTGAAAGGATTACAAGCTTTCAAGAGTGGTGACAGAGAAGCACAACTGGAGCAGATCATCACCCAGAAATGGATTGCCGTATATCCGAATGGCAATGAAGGGTGGGCAGAGTTCCGCCGTACAGACTATCCCCGCTACATGAAAACACCTAAAGGAGGCAACAACTCAGGGGGTGAAGTCGCAAACGGCAAGTTCATCAAACGCCTGAGATACCCGGATAGCGAAGTGTCCAACCCGAACCGTCCGAAAGATGTAGATACACAAGGAACTCGTTTATGGTGGGACGTAGCCGACACCAATGATGATGGAGGCAATTACGTTACTCCAAACAATTTCCGCTAAACAACGAGATTAATATTCATGCACTGACAATAGATTAGGTTACACAAGAGAAACAGGGAGCCCGTGATGGGTTCCCTGTTTTTATGTATACTCCTGTCACTCTATTTGTTCTTTCGGATAATTCACCAAATAGAGTGTCTTCGATGCACGTGTGAAAGCTGTATATAGCCAGCGGAAATAATCCGGCGTCAGATATTCATCCGACATATACCCCTGATCGAGAAAAACATTCTGCCACTGCCCGCCCTGTGCCTTATGGCAAGTCACTGCATAAGCATACTTTACCTGCAAAGCATTGTAATGCGGATCTGCTTTCATCTTTTTCATTCGCTCCCGCTTGACAGTAATATCCGCATAGTCCTCAAGTACGGAATAAAAAAGCCGGTCATTTTCTGTTTTGGGCAAGGCAGGGGCATCCGAATGGAGTGTATCCAGCAACAAGTTTGCTTCAATTTCAAAATCATTATAATCCGGGAATGAAAGAACCATTTCGGCAAACCGAAAACCATACAGTTCACGAGTACGTCTCACCCGGCGAACCACGGCAATCTCTCCGTTCGCTATGAAATCCATTTCTTTATACCTCTCAGTCCAGTAATAATTATTCTTCGCTATCATTAGCAAATCACCCGTATTCAGTTCATCTTCCCGGTAAAGAATCTGGGCACGTATACCTTTATTATATATATTGGCCCGCTTATTGGAACGACATACCACAATCGTCTCGTCCATGCCATCTTTTTCGTAACATCCGGTCAGGGTCTCAATCAGCTCGTCACCGGGTACTACCTTTATATCCGGAAATCCACTCACTTTTATCTTAGGCAACGAGTAACACTCCTCTTCAGCAATTAACCGGCGTATTTGGGTTGCATTCCATAATATACCAGATGCCTGTACCTGACGCACCACTTGTGTCAGATCGACCTCTATCACATTCAGTCCGTATCCCTTCAATGCCTCTGTAACAAGTGCAGGACTTTGCTCTTCCCCTACCGGAGGCAGCTGGGCTGTATCTCCCATCAACAGCAAACGGCATCCTGCACCGGAATAAACAAACTCGACCAGATCATCCAAAAGCCGCCCCGTACCAAACATAGATCCCGATAAACCTTCATTCGAAATCATGGAAGCTTCATCTACAATATATAATGTATGGGTGGTAAGATTATCATTGATTGAAAAATTACTTACTTCATTCGAAAATGACTGCTGCCTGTATATCTTTTTATGAATGGTAAAAGCCGGATGTCCCGCGTAAGCAGAAAATACCTTAGCTGCCCTCCCCGTAGGCGCCAGCAATACCGATTTCTGTTGTAACTTATCCATCGCTTTCACCAAGGCTCCGACAAGAGAAGTCTTTCCGGTTCCTGCATATCCACGAAGCACAAAAACCGTCTCATTAGCCGTAGAAAGTAGAAACTCTGAAAGAGATTTTACAGCTATTTCTTGCTCAAAAGTTGGCTGATAAGAAAAATTTTCCTTAATTTGCCGCTCTAAATAGTTATTTATCATTTTTGTACGAGAAAAAAGTTACAAGAACTATCGTTAATTAGATTTATTTATTTTATTTTTGCGCTACGAATATAAACTAAAAAAAACATATTTATCATGAAAACAGTATTTAATATCGTACTAGGTCTATGCGTAATTGCTTTGGTTTACATTTGCTATGCCAGCATCATGGGTCCTATCAACTTCGAAAATGCTAAAAAGCACAGAGACAAAGCAGTTGTTGCCCGCTTGATCGATATTCGTAAAGCTCAGGCAGAATATCGTAATATCTACAAGCAGTACACTGCAAGCTTTGACACACTGATCGATTTCGTTAAGACACAAAAGATTCCTTTCGTATCTAAAGAAGGCGTATTGAGCGACAAGCAGCTGGAAGACGGTATGACTGAAAAGAAAGCTATGGCTATGATCAACAAGGCTAAAAAGACTAACAACTGGAAAGAAGTTGAAGCTGCCGGCTTGATGGGCTTCAAACGTGATACAATATGGGTTGCCGTAACAGATACTATCTACGATAAGTCATTCAATGCAGACTCTTTGAGATACGTTCCGTTCGGTGGCGGTGCACAGTTTGAAATGTACACCAGAAACGATACAACTAAATCAGGAGCTCCTATCTTCCTGTTCCAGGCTAATACTCCGTATGATGTATACTTGAACGGACTTGACAAGCAAGAAATCGCAAACTTGAAAGATGTTCAAACCAAACTGGGTAAATATCCAGGCTTGATGGTAGGTTCTATTGACACTCCGAACAACGGCGCAGGTAACTGGGAATAATCCGAATATGCCCGATAGAGCAATTGCAGAAACGATTGACTTTAGTAAATCGGAACAATATACATTGTCCATCCGTCTTAGTACGGATGGATTTTCTTTTTCTATCTACAATCCGATTCACGATAGTTCGCTCTCTTTCTTTGAGAAAGAGGTCGAGCCTTCATTATCTCTTACAGCCAACCTAAAAAAGGCTTTTCGTGAATTAAACTTTCTGAATCATACTTACAAACGGGTAAACATCCTGATGGCGGACAAACGTTTCACACTAATCCCCCTTGAACTGTTTGAGGATGATCAGTCCGAAATGGTATTCTACCACAACCACACTCCCAAAGAAAATGAAACAATAAAATACAATATTTTAAAAAAGAATAATGCCGTAGTCATCTTCGGTATGGACAAAAGCACTTATCAATTCTTGTCCGATCACTACCCTGAGGCAAGATTTTATTCACAGGCAGCCCCATTAGCAGAATATTTTTCAACAAAAAGCAGATTAGGCAACAGTAAAAAGATATATGCCTCTATCCGCCACAATGCCATCGACTTTTTCTGTTACGAACGCGGACATCTGCTTCTTGCCAATTCATTTGAATGTCGCAAAACAGATGACCGAATCTACTATCTCCTCTATCTTTGGAAACAACTGAATTTCGACCAGGAGCGAGACGAACTTCACCTGACAGGTGTATTTGACGATAAAGAGAAACTAACGCAGGAATTACGTAAATACATTCAACAAGTATTCATAATGAACCCTGCAAGCAATATTGACATGCAAGCCTTATTAACATGCGAGTAATCAGCGGAATATATAAAAGAAGAAGATTTGATGTGCCCAGAACATTCAAAGCACGTCCCACAACAGATTTTGCCAAAGAAAATCTGTTTAACGTTTTATCCAACTACATGGACTTCGAAGACGGCATTGTTGCCCTTGACCTCTTTGCCGGTACAGGCAGCATCAGCATTGAACTGGTGTCGCGCGGTTGCGACCGTGTCATTAGTGTAGAGAAAGATGGTGCCCATCATGCTTTTATCAGTAAAATAATGAAGGAAGTGCAGACGGATAAATGCCTGCCTATACGTGGAGATGTATTCAAATTCATTAATGGCAGTCATGAGCAATTCGACTTTATTTTTGCCGACCCTCCTTATGAACTGAAAGAACTGGAAACAATCCCGGATCTGGTTTTCGAAAACAATATGTTGAAAGAAAACGGACTTTTTGTCCTGGAGCATGGCAAAAAGAATAACTTTGAGGATAATCCCCATTTCATTGAAAGAAGAGTATACGGTAGTGTAAACTTCTCTTTTTTCAGATAAACTGCAGAAGATACACTTTACAGCAAAGGAGCGAGCAAACGGACTACAGACTCCATCGCTTTCTGCCTCCAGGAACGCTTCTCCCAGTTCTTCAAGAAGATCTGGGTACTTTCCCGTTGATCCTGTAAAAAGATCTCCCGCATCTGTAGGGCAGTCTCCATATCGTACATAAAGGCATTTACTTCGAAATTGTGTTCGAAACTGCGAAAATCGAGATTGGTAGACCCCACGGTTGAAAGCATATCATCTGAAACCATCAATTTGGAATGCAGGAATCCCTTTTTATAAAAATAGACCTTGACTCCTGCCCGCAAAGCATCTGCCAGATAAGAACAGGAACCTAAGTGCGTCACTCGGTTGTCTGCATGTTCAGGCAACATCAACCTGACATCTACCCCGGCTAATGCCGCAGTCTGCATAGCAACCAGTATCTGTTCGGTAGGCAGGAAGTAAGGAGTCTGCATATAGAAATATTTCTTGGCACCGGATATGGCAACCGTCAATCCCTGCATGATTTCTTTCCAAGGTCCAATCGGTTCACTCGTTACAATCTGTACCAAAGAGTTGCCACAGGCCTCTATCTTAGGAAAATAACGTGAAGCCGTAATCAAGGTACGATCCACAAAATACCAATCCAGCAAAAAGGCAGTCTGCAGACCATGTACGGCCTTTCCTTCAAGCATTATATGCGTATCCCGCCAAATTCCCCAAGAGAAACCGCGCATATAACGTTCGGCAAGATTCATTCCTCCTACAAATCCGATACGACCGTCTATCACTACAATCTTTCGGTGATTACGATAGTTGACCTTACTCGTAAATAGGGGAAAACGTACTTTCAGAAAACTCCGCACCTCAATTCCGGCATCACGCATCTCTTCAAAAAATCTATGAGGAACGTGCCAACACCCTACATCATCATAAATCACACGTACCTCAACTCCCTCGCGTGCCTTCTCTATCAATACATCACGCACCAGACGCCCCACCGGATCATCTTCAAAGATATAATATTCCATATGAATATGGAATCTGGCCTTTTGCAGCTCTCGCAATAAAGCCTGAAGTTTAGAATATCCGCCAGTATAAATATCCACCCGGTTTCCTTCGAACGGAAAGGCCTGGTTCGTGTTCTGAAACAGTTGTATCAGACGGGCATATTCTTTCGGCGTTTCACAGCAGTTCTGTGCCAGATACTCTGCCATCGGCTTTTTGAGCAATCGATTGTAACTTTTCTTACCGATAATCTTCTCACGCCGCTGGCTACGCCCGAAAAAGAAATAGAAAACCAACCCTACAACCGGAAGGAACATAAGGATCAGAATCCATGCCATTGTCTTTACCGGATTACGATTGTCGAGAATCACGATGACAATCGTACCGATAATAGCCCCGAAATAAATAATATCAAAAGCAACGGTAGCTATTACGCTTGCTATGTAGTTCCAATCTATCATATTCACCCTCCGCGTATTATACAAACAACAAATGTATGGAAAATATCGGATACGAACAACAACTGTCCCGATTCAAAACGACAATCCCTCCGAACAGATGCAAAATTAAAGAGATTTTGCAATCTATCCGGAGGGAGTTATCAGGTCAGTCTTTTATTAAAAATGAGGACGTCCGCCTCCAAAACCGCCGGGACCTCTGCCGGGTCCGCCAAATCCTCTACGTCCGCCGCTATTCATCATCTTTTCACGGGCCGCTTTACTACCAAAGATATTCAGCCGATAAATGAAGTGTACCATACAGTAACTATTGATACCATTATATTCGGATACCGAACGCATATCGGCTGTCAACGAACGGCTGATGTTGCTCTGCTGCCTAAGGATATCATATACTTCAAAACTGATAGTACCTGCACCTTTCAGCAACGACTGCGCAAGTTGTGCATTCCAGATCAGTTCATTACGATTCATACTCGAATCACGATAACCACGACGGCTTTGATTAGTGATGTTAGTAGCCAAGGTCATCTTCCAGGGCATCGTTATATTGGTACTTGCTCCATAAGAATATGTATAAGGTTCCTGATTATTCTCCGGACGGAGTTTATTACGTTCTGCTGTATAATTGATTGAACCATTCAACGAAAACTCGAACCAGTCATTACGATAAGAGCCTGTAACCCTCTCGCCCAACATCAAACCGGTACTTGTATTTCTATCATTGTTTTTTGTATCCTGATTGTAGAGGAACGCTACATTATTCTGATAGTTGATGTTGGTAAAAGTATTAATCGTATACTTCTTATTCCTCAAAGCTGTATTGAAACCGAACAAACCAAAAGCATTCCAGTTACCGTTAATATTTTCCGGACGCGTAATCAAACCACCGGTTTCTTCATTATAACGAGTACTATTGCTGATACTGTTCTGTGTAGCAGTAAAGCTGAAATGGGTCATAATTCCACGCTGTTTCTCTGCATTGTATGTATTGTAGAATAAACGCATCGTATGTGCAAAAGAAGGTTTCAACCCGGGATTACCCATACGGATATTCAATGGATTGGAGTTGTCGGTTATAGGCAACAGATTCTCCATAGTAGGTTGACTGCTACGTCCCCGGTAGGTAAAGCGCAACTGACTCACCTTTGAGAAACGGAAGCGCAAATCCATATTCGGTGCAAAGTTAAACACAGTACGTGTCGTATCGATCATATAGTCTCCCTTTTTATAGGACAAAGTGGAATTCTGCGGCTGGAAAGACATACCTACATTCAACTGATACTTCTGACGAATGAAGCGTAAACCCACTGAAGCATCATGGTTATAGTAACGATATTCGGCATTCTTACTCAAGCTGTCCACTGCATGAGCTTCGTATCCGGAAGGAAGGGTCCCCCCGATAGTCCAATCGGGATAATCCAGTAAATCGAATGTAGTCTTGTCACTTTTACTGTATTTATACTGGAACTGGTAGCTGAATTGTAAGAAAGTAGCCTTTGCAATCGGTTCGCTATAAGTCACTTGTGCCGTATAGTTATAATTGTGTGTAGGAGTTGTAATATACTGATTACGATACAGGATGGAGTCACCCCCCAAATGATTCAGCAATTGGTAATAACGTGTTTCGGATTGCGTATATTGGTCGTTATCATTATCACCATAACCGAAAACCCCACGGAAAGTCAGGTTACGTCCTTTATTATTCAATTTCCGGTTAACCTGCAAAGTGGCATTTCCCGACAGACTATTCCCCTTGGACAGCGAAGCACTGTTGGTAGCATTTACACGGATATCTTTCAGCGGATCATCGGAAAGATTGTCAAAATTCAGATAATCATTCGGATTTGCCACCAGATTGAAAGGATCTTCATTAAAGGTTCCCGACTCCGAGAGAGAAGCATTATTGGTTCTTCCATAAGAAAAATTCGGGCGAAAAATAATATTTGTCAGCGTATCTGGTTTCCACTCCATACGGAAGTCGGCATTCACATTTGTCCCCTTATTCCGGTTCTTATTATTCGAATTAGAATATGAATTACCATTCTGAAGGAAGCGTTCGGAAGAGTTGATACTCGAAATATCTCCATCCTGGAAATTATAACGTACACTACCTCCCAGTTCAATCTTGTTGGTCTGAGTGGCAAAGGTAGCTCCTAACATTTTAGTGGCATTCAAGCCATTGTTGCTCCGCCAGCGCGGCCCTCCACCTCCACCGGAGAAACCCTGATCGTTTACATTGTTTGCCGAACCAATAATCGAAAACTGAGTATTATCAATAAAGCGATTCAACATCATTCGTCCGGTATAACGGTCCTTAGTACCGGCTCCCAGATCTGCATTGCCAAACCATCCTTGATTCATTCCTTTCTTCACGGTCAGGTCAAGCACCGTTTCCTCTTCGCCATCGTCAATACCCGTCACACGTGCCAAATCTGATTTTTTATCATAAGTTTTCAGCTTATCGACCATGTCTACAGGAAGATTCTTTAAACCGGTCTTTACGTCTCCACCAAAGAATTCCTTACCGTCGACCATAATTTTTTTCAGTTCTTTCCCATTGATTTTGACATTACCATCATCATCTATTTCAGCACCCGGAAGCTTCTTAACCAACTCCTCCAACATAGCACCCTCAGGCGTACGATAAGCACTGGAATTATACATCAACGTATCTTCTACTACCGTCACCTGCGGAGCTTCGGCCACCACAACTGCTTCTTTAAGCATAACAGCATCGGTTGCCAATTCGATATTTCCCATCTTTTTGGCAGGAACATTAGCCGTTAACTGAACGGGGATAACTTTTGTGATGTATCCGATAAAAGATACTTTAAGCAGATATTTTCCCGGTTTCTGCTTGGATAAAGAGAAGTAGCCTTGTGCTGAAGTGGTCATACCCGCTACCTGAGCACTGTCGGGGAGAGATAATAACTGCACGGCAGCGAGTTCGACCGGTTCTTTCGTACCGGCCTCTATTACACGTCCCGATACGGTTACAATTTTGTTTTGCGCATAAGTGGATAGGGTAACTGTCAGCAGCAACACCATCCAGATCAATAGTTTCTTCATTTGCCTGTAGGTTGAATAATAACAATCGTTTGTTTGACAACCTTTAAGGCAAAAGGTTTAATTTAAACACGATTATCTTTTAAAGATTTTATCGACTTGTGCCTTTTTCATACCAAACTCAAGACATAGCACATTGATAATGAGGAAAATAAGAAAGGAAGAAGTATCAACTGTCATGATATCTCCCGTTGCTACCCGATAAAGCATCCCCCCAAATAAAAAAAGTACTGTCAAAAAGATGGCGTTACGAGTCGCCTTGTTCCGTATAATCTCCGTTTCACGCCCTTCATTACGCGATAAAGCAAAGAGAATCATCACTGCTCCCAACATCATCAGCAGCTTGGTGCATTCCTTATAGAACAACAGGTTACTGTCTGTCACCATTCCTTGCATCACTAACAGGAACGGAATGAATAACGATACAAAAAGAATCACATATCCTAACGGACGGCAGAATACAGGTAATAATGCTTTCATTTTATCTAAAATTAATGTCACAAAGATAGCTTTTTCTCATAAACGAAACTCTATGTTTTACATTTTTAAGTGCTAAGTTTCACTATTTATCTCCGAACCCCTATCTTTGCAGTATATAAAAAAACATCGAACCATTATGAGTAAACAAGAAGTCATTCTTTGCGAGAATCTGGAAAGCAGTATAGGACGTGCCGTCGAAAACTGCCCACACGACCGCCTGTTCATTCTCACCGACGATCATACTCACCGTCTCTGTCTGTCACAACTGATGAATCTGCCGTTCCTGAAGGATGCGGTTGAAATCACTATCGGAGCCGAAGACGTTCATAAAACACTTGAAACACTGGCCTCCGTTTGGCAAGTGTTAAGTGAAAAAGGTGCTACCCGCCACTCACTCCTTATCAATCTCGGAGGTGGAATGGTGACTGACTTAGGCGGATTTGCCGCTGCCACATTCAAACGCGGCATCGCTTACATCAATATTCCCACTACCCTGCTGGCGATGGTAGACGCTTCTGTAGGCGGAAAGACCGGAATCAATTTTAACGGGTTGAAAAACGAGATAGGTGCCTTTGCACCGGCATCCAGTGTATTAATCGAAACAGAGTTCCTCCGTACACTCGATGCACACAATTTCTTTTCCGGCTATGCCGAAATGCTGAAACACGGACTGATCAGTAACACTGCTCACTGGGCGGAACTACTCGCATTCGATACAGAAAAGATGGACTATCGATACCTGAAAGAGTTGGTGGGACGTTCCGTACAAGTAAAAGAAGACATAGTAGAGCAAGACCCGTTTGAACACGGTATCCGCAAAGCGTTGAATTTGGGACATACCGTAGGACATGCTTTTGAAAGCCTGGCTCTTGCCGAGAACCGTCCGGTCCTCCACGGGTACGCCGTAGCCTGGGGAATTGTTTGCGAACTCTATCTGTCACATTTAAAAACCGGTTTTCCGAAAGACAAGATGCGTCAGACCATCCAATTCATAAAAGATAATTATGGCGCTTTCACGTTCGACTGCAAACAGTACGAACGCCTATACGGATTCATGCAGCATGATAAGAAAAACAATGCAGGTGTCATAAACTTCACGCTTCTGAAAGAAATCGGCGATATCAGTATCAACCAGACAACGGACAAAGATACTATTTTCGAAATGTTCGACTTCTACCGGGAGTGCATGGGTATGTAAAGCAGGCATCGTGACAGAGGTATCCACTTCCGATCATGAATAAATGAAGTACCACATAAGAAGCATAAGACGAATCGGCAGGTTGCGAAAATCACAACTAATACGAATGACCACCCGCCTTTACAATCCCAAGGGGTATCAGGAAATATTAGCATAATGCATTATTAACTAATCATTTAAATGGATAGTGATCTGTTCCCCAAACCTTTGTTTTAACATTGTGTTAAAACAAAGGTTTGGGGAATAAAAGACTTGTTCTCTAACGTCAAGAAACAAATCTTTTGCAAAGAAGAGTTTTATTATCTCATATTCAGATTAACAATGTTAATGGATCGTTTCACCCAAAGACTCTACTCTCTGAGCATGAAAAATGCTATAAAGGAGAAATAAATCATCCGAATATTTTGCTTATTAAAAATAAAATTCTACTTTTGCACTCGCAATTCGGGATGTAGCTCAGCCCGGTAGAGTACGCGTCTGGGGGTAATGAAATGAGCAAAGATTAGAAATATTACAATGCAATATAAATCAAGGAGTTAAGCAAATACTTAACTCCTTATTTTTTACATGCGAATAAAATTTGATTAAAGTTTTCGGACAAATTGGTGCAAATTCATCCAAAAACTTCTCCCAATCATTCCATTTGTATTTATTTGCCATACAAAGAAGGATAAAAATATCCCTCACCAAGAACTTCCTCTGCCTCCTTACTTCCACGTTCAGCAGCTTCATGATAAAATTTATAGGCTACTTCCAAATCTACGGTTTCACCATATAACCCTTTATGGTAAATCTCCCCTGTTAAATACAACGCATACGGGCTCCTTTTTTCCCTCAAATCAGATAATACACTCAAGGCAGACCGCACACACAATGGTTTTCTTGATTCCCCACCATAAAGAAATAGATTAAAAGCTTCCCACAATGCATCCTCGTCAACGAATGCAAGTTCCTTAAATCCATCTTTAGAAAACAATGCCGCACACCTAAAAAACTCAGCAGCCTCCAAAGGGTCTTTCTCTAAATCGGGAGCTCCATACTTATAAAGATACGCAAATGTAATGTCTGCTTTATCATGCCCTAAATTCCTTGCTTGGTTTAAATAAAACATTGCCTTATGCGTATTTTGCTCCACGTTTTGCCCTTTCAAATACATCATTCCTAACTTGAAAGCTGCCTCCGGGTCTGTATCCGTATTCTTGATGAGATTAAACAACCTACTCTCACAACGACCAACTGTAACACCATAGGCTTTTGACGTTTCTATTATCATAATTTTATATTTTTAGATTTATACTTTTTAAATTATCACTGCATATCTCGTTTAGAACGAAACATAAACATTAAAGCAAAGGAATTGGTCCATCACGTATTAAACGATTGTTGCTAAATAATTTTATTTTTCTCATGTTTTCAATATTCTATTCGGTCGTATAACGAAGAAATTGAAAACCACTTCTGTTAATTTATGGTTAATAAACATACGTTAGAAGTTAATAAATATCAATATAAAAACTAAACTAAAGACAATCTTAAAATCAAATGAATTGTTATAGGAAAGTTGCAATAAAAAAAATCTTTTACCTCTCTATTAGGAACAAACCCAATATAACAAACAGGGTAGGACAACCATCGCCCTACCCTTGTCTTAGACGCTCCGTTAGAAGCCTCATTGTTACCAATTGCTACTCGTATATAGAATAAGCCTCAACAGGTTCGTGTACTTTAAGAATACCCGTCCCCATTCTTTTATAGTTTAAATAGACAAGCCTGTTATCCAGTGTTTCCCAGTACAAAGAATATTGCCCTTTTTTAGTTATACTTACTTCAATCGCCTTTTTCATGTCCTCAATAGGAATAAATTGATTAGGTGCAGCATAACTTACCTTAGCATTTTCAAAATAGGAAAATCCATGCTTATCATATACAACCTTACCACGATGCTCCTTTATATTTAGCTCCGGATGAAATATCATACTAAAGAACACTTTACTATTAACAACTTTCGCAGTCTTCCCACTTGTGCTTGACGGTTCGTATTCTATTTCACCATGTGATTGCTCATTTTGCAGCTCTGCATTCAATACAACTTCATCCTTTTGAATGACTGCAACCCGTTTATTAGTGTCAACAACAGCGATATAAGTATGGAAAGAATGAGGCTGTAAATTAAATGATTTAACCTCACCGGCATTGTCGAAGAACTCCTTAACAACTTGTTGTTTTAGACTGTCTTGTAGGTATTGAACTCCATACGGATAAAGTTCTTCAAGTTTATTTCGGGCTGCATTTTCAACTTCCTGTTTAGCAACTTTTTCCTCTATCCTTTTACGTCTTTCAGGGGTATCTTTTATTGGATAGACCGACAAACTCCCCGAACCACCTATATGTAATTCAATTAGCTTATCCTTTTCAAACGTTTCACTTTGCATCTGCCCATAATTGTCAAGAAAACGACTTAGTTTTGTAGAAGTCATTACAATGACTTCCGTCATATTCCCGATTTCAAAGCCTGTATAAACATATCTTCCATTATCCATACCTTTATAACTGAGGCTTAACGAATATTTTACATAGCCATATCTAAACTCCATTCCATAGGAGTTTTTCTTTTCTGAATAGCTAATTTCAAATGTATTACCGCCGTATATCGGTTTACCCGTATAGGGATTAGGACACAGATAATCGGGATATTCAAAAGCCTTAATAGAATTGGAGTTTTGAGCATAAGCAGAAAGAACCATTATTACGCTCATCAGAAACAGCAAAGTCCTTTTCATAATACTGTAATTTGCTCCCCACAGCCCCGACAGGAAAGGTTTATATAAAAAGATAGCGTGAGGCTGTTAGAATTATCTGTCTTTAGAGGTTCTGGACAAACCCACCACACGAGATAAAACGACACCCCACGCCAAGCCATATATATCACTGATATATACAAGATTAGCATGAGCGTTTGTATCGTCTATCCCCGTGTGGTTCGAAATTGTCCAGATTTCTAAAAACGGGATAAAGCTAAACGCTTCCTTTAATTAATATGTCGCCAGCAGACCTTAGCCTATTGACGGGGCAAATATAACTAAAATCCAGCGTCCTACAAACGTTTTTAGGGATGTCGTGGAACAAAATTACTCATTTATTGATGCTTTACAAGTCGGCATAAAAAAAATCTACTGCAAATCTCGTTATAATTCTATCGCTTTATCTTGTTTTTAATTCAAAGTCAATGGCAATATACTTTTTATTACTACTTTTGCGTTGAATATATAAGTGAAATATGAAACAGTTTACAACTACACATAAACTATTTTTAGGAAAGTCTCAGGATTTAAGTAAAATCCCAGATAGTTCAGTCCAATTAGTCGTTACTTCTCCTCCATATCCTATGATTGAAATGTGGGATGATATAATGAGTCAACAGAATCCTCAAATAAATGAGGCATTGCAAGACTATAATGGCAATTTAGCATTTGAATTAATGCACAAAGAACTGGACTTAGTATGGAATGAAGTTAAAAGAGTGCTAATTCCCGGTGGTATTGCTTGTGTCAACATAGGAGATGCGACAAGAACTCTTAATGGAAATTTTGCCCTATACCCTAATCACGCTCGCATTCTTTCATATTTCATTTCTAATGGTTTCGTCAATTTACCTAACATTATATGGAGGAAACAGACCAATGCACCAAATAAATTTATGGGCTCTGGAATGTTGCCAGCAGGTGCATATGTTACATTAGAACACGAATGGATATTAATATTCAGAAAAGGTGATAAAAGAGAATTCAAAACACCAGAAGCAAAGCTAAAACGTAGAGAAAGCTCTTTCTTCTGGGAAGAAAGAAACATATGGTTCTCTGACGTATGGGACAATATTAAAGGAACAAAACAAAAGATGGATAAAACTGATAGTCGGGCAAGAAGTGCTGCTTTTCCTTTTGAAATACCATATAGATTGATAAACATGTATTCTTTACAAAGAGATACAGTATTAGACCCATTTATGGGTACCGGAACTACTTCTATAGCTGCAATTGCTACAGGAAGAAATAGTATTGGATATGAAATATATAAGGATTTATTAGACTTTTGCAAAGAAAATATTCTATCTTATTCTACGGATATGATAAATGAAGGAATATCAATTCGATTAAATCGTCATAAAGATTTTATTACAGAAAGAGCCATAAAATCAGAAATAAAACATTTTAATTCCAATCTCCAAATACCAGTAATGACATCACAAGAAAGAGATATAGAAATTTCTTATGTCACTAATATTTCATTAGGTAAAAATGAACTAATCAAGGCAGAATATTCAAAAATAATGCCTGTTAATCATTTTTGTGACAACAGGCATATTACTCAAGGTCAATATACCCTTTTCTAATTCAAGGTTTTACATCAACATGACATAAACTTGATTGATTGGTAGGATTTTTACTATTCCAAGAATCTAATAAACTATTTCTTCTATCGCAAGTTCCCTGTGCTCTTCTTTCTAAAGAGTTAAGCACCTCCTCTATCTCTTGCAAAGAAGCAGGGATATAATAGCCAGAATTACTACTTAAAATCAACTCTCCTTGATTAATAGCTTGACGAATTAGCTCCCTCAAATCTTCTTGATTTGGTCTCGAAGAATATCCTAAAACCGCAGCTAAATCAGCTGCATGAATTGCATTTACTTCCCCTTTTCCAAGAGCTGACATCAACTGAGAAATTTCATTTGTGGTAAAAGTGCTCATAATTTCTATTTTAAAATACTTCCTATTTCTTTTAAGATCTCCGGATTTTTTATTTCGCCCAATGTAGTTGACTTTATATTAAAAACTGGGACTTGTGTTTTTAATGTATATGACGAATTTTTTCGTTGATTGGCATTACGAGCATTGACAAGGTATTGTACACTTCCATTGAAATAAGATTCAGGCTTTATCTGAATAGCACAAACTAGCTTACCATTGTAAAAAACCTCATAATCAACAGCATACTCATAATCTATTTCACCAGAGACCTTAATAAGTTCAATATTAGGAAAATATTCTTTCAATTTTTGAACAGTATTATGTTCTCTACAAATAACACCATTCCATGTTTCACAAATAACTCTAAAACGAATACATTCACAACACTCTTCATACGTAATATCCTTTCCCAAGGCTTTCATACGTTCAAACAGTTCCCTGGCTTTTACATTAAGCTGTTCTGGGGTTCGCCCAAACTGGTAATTAAGATTTTTTAAGTTCCAAGGAATAGTATATATATAGCTCTTACCTTTTCTTGCTAAAGTATAATCATTAACTATTTCTTGTTGTTCTAAAGATAAACCTTCTATTTTAGCATCGCGTTCTTTACCACTTGTATAATAAAAAATTTCCCATTCTTCTTTCGTCTTAAATTGTTTCAATTCTATAAGAGTTGTGACATATCCAACAGACCAAGGGTCATTAAGCATTAAGTCATTCCAAGCCCCATTTGTGGATGCAAACTTCTGCAAATCGATAGTATTTACAAATTCCTCCATTTAAATCAAATATTAAATTCTATGACAATCTCAGATTTCTTTTTCTCATAATATATTATAGGAACATCAATGTGTTCAGACAATTCATTCATTGTTTTATATGTAATAGGTTTAATACTTACAAAACGAGAACCAATCATCCCATCTATACCTTGAGCTTCTTCTTCCGGAGTAGCCAATCTATATTCCACCTGCAATTCAGCAGAAACCTTCTTTAGAATAGCCTCTTGGAATTTTAAACCTGCATATGTCTTCACAACAATAAGCTCTTCAACCCATTCCCGAATCATCTTCTTATCAATCAAAACGATGCTCTTCTTTAGTTCTTCAACCATATTAAAGACTCGTTCAGTCGCCAAATCAATGGCATTTGGATATCGATTCAGATACCATGATTCCCACTCATTCATACTTCCACTTCCAAATTCTTGAATAAGCTCACTCATCTGCCCTACAATACGAGGACGAGTACCTTGAGCATTTTGATTTGCCAAGTTCATTATTTGAGTAGAATATTTAGGATATTCATATCCTTTTCCCGACAATAACTCTTGAATTTCAGTATTAGGTATTTTTATTTTCATATCTGTTGTTATTTACTCATTGATTGATAACAAAGATATGGATTTTAATTCAGAATGTGATCTTTACAAACTATTTTTTTTCAACATCTATAAAACAATCACTTTGTTTATAACTATTTCTATGAATCCATGATTACGATAATCCAGTCTTTTCAGTATAACTTTTTGGTCTTCTATTGACTACATTATACAAATTCTACTTTATTCTCTTTATTTATTACTTTGTATCACTATTATGCAAGTAGATTTGAGAGTGTTACATCCTCTCTACTTACCACCTGCATGGATTCTATCGACCGAGCATAACCACCTTATCACATAGAATTAAACAACCTCGTATTAGAGCGTTTAAGCCATTTTTATATCCTACTGAATACTTTTATTGTATCTGATAAGTTTTTGGCTATGCACGACCAACAGACCCCTCATTTAAAAGATAAGGCTTGATAATCACCCGAAGAGTAAACTTAGGAAAGTGGAATTTACACCCTTTGATGATTACCAAGCCTTATTTGAATAGGAAGAGGATTAACAGGCGGCATTGAATATTCGTCGTTCCTCCGCGATGCTCATCCTGTCTGCCGACTGCTCCAACAGCCAAGCAAGATATTGTTCTATTTTGCCTGTCAGTTCCACCGTGAGATTAGGAAGTGTCAAATGCTGTTTTCCCCACTCCAATGCGTCTTGAATCTTTTTTTGTATCTGCCCATGTAGGACACGGTCGGCTGGCTGCGGATTTGCCCGAAGTTTAAACAGGACATGCTTTACATAATAAGACAGGTTTTGGTCGGCATTTGCTATACAAATACACCACTTGGCAAAGTCTTTGGCACTCTCAAAAATACGGTAATCCACATCCCAACAGTCATTAGGCAGTTTCACCATATCCTCATAATATCCAAACCACTCTGCAACCAGCGTCCAAAATATCTGTTTACTCCAAAGCTCCTCTGCTACTATATCCCTGCCAAACAACCTATTTAGTCCTTTGGTGCTAAATGTCACCTCGTACCTCAATAAATTTCTCGGTAAGTTCTCTCTTCCATATTTGGGTAACTCACGCTTCTTCTTTGCCTCCTGTATCTTGTCATAAAACTTACAGCGTACCTCTTTATTATCCATGTATTTAGTACCACTCCATCCATTTGGTCTAAATGCTTTCATGGCGTCCAACTTCTGCATATACATAATAGGAGGCTCTGTCATGCTAAAGTTATGTGCAAACTCCACAGACTCCACCACTGCCTCATACATGGGTACGCCTAAACCCTCGCTTAACTGCATAATGACTGCCCGTACTTCCTTTAATGACAAGGTCTTTAGGTTATGCCCCCATAGACATTTAGGAAGACTGCCCTCGAATGACACATACGTTTCAGTGGCTATGACTTTACGTCCAAGCCATAACCCACTACCTCCTGTACCATCAGCAAAGTAGGACTGCACAACTATGCGTTTTAATACCGACTGCCAGTCGTACCCTGTTGGTAGGTCATATAGCATTAATTTGATTTTGTCATACATGACTATAAAATTTAGATGTATATAGAATGTTATACAAAATTGAGCTTATTAACTATTTACGAAGACGCGCAACAAATCCTAACCCCATGCTTTCAATGAATTCCTGCTTAGTTTCTTGCCTTTTAGCCATCATCCACGTTATTATTTCATCACGCTTAAATCTTAGTATTCGCCCACTTTCCGCACGATAACAAGGTATTTCTTTATGGCTTGTCAGTTTATAAATTGTATGTTTAGACTGCCCAATCAACTCACTACAAACATCAATACCAAACATCTCCGGATAATCTTCTATCCGTTTTAGCGGTCTATTGGTCTTCTGTTTTTCGTTTTTCCCCTCTGACGATACTACTCCCAGCATAGTACAAATTATTTCCCGTAGCGACCTTATTTGAGCCAAAACATAATATTCCCACTCGTTTCTTAAAAACTCCATGTCATTATACAACCATGCGCTTTCCACAGAATCACGATGATGTTCATTAATGAAACCGTACTTTGCTATTGCTTCATATAGGAAGTCCGCCACCAAACCTGTCTTTCCCTCTTTTTGCAAATAGACTTCCTCATTGTAGGTATCATCCAAATCTTGCCTACTCATACTCATCCCTCCTTGAGTTACAGACTTTACCTTTACTTCATAAGTAGGAATAAAATATCTGCTTTTCCACACAGTAACAACTGAATCAACTTCCTTTAATGCCTGCCGGAGCTTTCCTTTATCTCCATCAGTCAATCTTTTTATATAGGTGTATAACCAACTCTCACAGACTGCTGCTTCCCCTCTGAGCGACTTGTTAATCAAGTCACCCAAAGGCATATTGTAAGTGATGAACATAATTATAACATTTTTGCGACTTTATCTAAAACACTTGTAGAGAAACCTGCAAGATATGTAGCCGTTGTCGTAAGATTACTATGCCCCAGGGCTTGGCTTATTATCTCACGGGGAATATCATTGCTCTGTAAGGTCATAGCCATTGTGTGCCGTGCGGTGTAAGTAGTCAATGTCAATGAAATACCTAAAGCCTTACCCAGCTTTTTCAAATTGGCATTGATACGTTTGTATCGGCAGCGTACATGCTCGTACAATTGCTCACCATCGTACTCTTTGGTTATAATAGGAAGTAAATACTCGCCCGCTTCAGGGGTGTTTGCCTTAAACCACTCCAATTGCTCCTTTATAGCAGGAGTGACGAATATTTTTATCGGCTTTACATTTTTGGCATTTTTCGTCTTTTGTCTCTTATACACGATATGCGCTCCTGTTACCAGCATTTCAATATTGTTTATTGTTAGATTTGCCATGTCAACGAAACTCATACCAAAGCAATAGTAAGAAAAGAGGTATATCCGACGGGCACGCTCCAATACAAAATTTTGTTGAGGCGAGTTCTTTATCAACTCCAAGTCCGTTGGCAGTAAATAGCGTTTTGCCGTTTCTTCTGCCAATTTGTTTATTTCAAAACCACCTTTACCAAACGGATAGGTGTTGTTTGAGGCTGCTTTTTCTTTAATGGCTTTATTAATTACAGCACGCAATGTCTTTAAAGTGTGCATACGAGTATTTCCACAGCAACCATTCTTTTCCATAGCCATATTTAAGCGATTAATGTATTTCACGTCTATTTCTGAAAACAAACGTTCTTTTGCCTTAGAGTCATATTTGCAGAACAGGTGCAAGTCACGTTCATAAACCTTTCCATTGCCGATGTGACCTGTAGCCTTTAAATCCTCCACCTGCCTCATCCAATAATCATAGATTTTTCCCTGTCTCGAAATTCCCAAAAATTCTTCTTCAAATTGGTTTAGTGTCCAATCCACCTGTGCTTTCATAAACTTATTCACCACTTCATTTTTACGCTCCTCACAACTAATCAACCAGTTGTTATACGACTCATAGTTGGGGTTCATGCGTTTGTCCCTTTTAAATCGGTCTGCGTTCTTATCCCACTCATTTTCAAAGGCGGACAAATTTAAATAGATGTATTTTAGTTTGCCATTTTTGGTGATGCGTAAGCAAACAGGGTAACTTCCGTCTTTTCTTTTGTTGCTCGTGTGAATCACAATACGAAATTTTGCCATAATCTTCTTTTATTTTTTAAGTGAACAATATAGTTATCTACGAGTGCAACGTAAAAACTCAATCCGCGATTAAATTTTTGACGGTTAAAATTAAATATTTAGGATTTGTTAACAATGAATACACGGAAGGTTTCTTGCAATATACTCCCAACTCATATTAATAATCGGAAATGTAGTAGTAGAATAGACCTCCGTTTTGTATTTATCTTCGATTAAAGTTTTATTAAAGTTTTGGAGCAAAATAATCCTATTCCATACAAAAGTAGATAGGTTAAATACAAATGACTGAGACAAAACAAAAGTCTAAACGGATAAAGTCTTCTTTAGAAACAATCCAAAATAAGAGTAGAAATATATATAGCAACACACTAATAATGAACGCAATGTACCAATACAAGCAATTTCAGTACAACAAAAAGTATCTGATTTATTTGCAGATTAAAAATAAAGCACTACTTTTGCAACCGCAATTCGGGATGTAGCTCAGCCCGGTAGAGTACGCGTCTGGGGGGCGTGTGGTCGCAAGTTCGAATCTTGTCATCCCGACGAATTGAATGAAATAAGGAGTTAAGAATCAAACTTAACTCCTTTTCTTTTTATCTGATAGTTTGATTCCCATTTTCACCGTTACAACACCTACACTGCAAATAGAGAAAAAGCAGAACGTTGAATATTCAATGCAATTCCCCTGATTATTTCCACATATTACTCAGTATCTCAAGTTTTTTTCTATCTTTGCCCCAAATAAAACAGCATCCGGAAAATAAACGGGGTATGTCCACTATAAATGGATACTTCGCATAAAAACACAAAATAAAAATCGTCTTATTAACAAGAAAACTCAAACAAAAATGAAACGCATTGTTTTTTTAGATTATGTACGCGTATTCGCGTGCTTCCTCGTTATGATCGTACACGCCAGTGAAAATTTCTACGGTGCCGCCGGATCCACAGATATGGCCGGACCACAGTCTTATCTACCCAGTGAAGCAGACCGGCTATGGGTAGCTGTCTACGATGGCTTTTCACGCATGGCCGTGCCGCTGTTCATGATTGTCTCAGCCTTTCTTCTTGCGCCGATGAAAGAAGGACAGACCACATGGCAATTCTACCGCCAACGCTTCATCCGCATCGTACCACCATTTTTCATCTTCATGATACTATACAGTACCCTGCCAATGTTATGGGGGCAGCTAAATGAAGAAACCTCCTTAAAAGATCTGTCACGGATATTCCTGAACTTCCCGACACTGGCCGGACACCTGTGGTTCATGTACCCTCTGATCAGCCTTTACTTATTCATACCCATAATATCGCCATGGCTGAAAAAAGCCACGGCAAAAGAAGAACGTTTCTTCATCGGATTGTTCTTATTATCAACATGTATACCCTATCTAAACCGTTGGTGCGGTGAAGTATGGGGACAATGTTTTTGGAACGAATACCACATGTTGTGGTACTTCTCAGGTTACTTGGGATATCTTGTACTGGCACATTACATACATGTCCATCTCACTTGGAACCGTTCCAAACGTCTCACTGTAGGAATTATTTCAATGGTCGCCGGAGCAATATTAACCATCTACTCTTTCTATGTCCAAGCCATACCCGGAGAAATTCTCCCCACACCCGAAATAGAAATAGGATGGGCTTTCTGCACAATCAACTGTGTACTTCTCACAGCGGGTACATTCCTTCTTTTTACATGTATAAACAGTCAAAAAGCCCCACGGCTCATTACAGAAATATCGAAACTCAGCTATGGCATGTATCTTATGCACATATTCTGGCTCGGGTTATGGGCTACAGTGTTCAAACATACACTGGCACTTCCTACTGTCGCTGCCATACCATGTATCGCTGTCAGTACATTCATCTGCTGCTTCGTAACTGCAAAGATCATCTCATTCATCCCGGGCAGTAAATGGATAATAGGATAAATATCCGCTATGGGAACTGTTATAAAATGGAATATTGCAAATACCATAGGATACTGAATCAGACAACTAATAATCAGAGACATACGTTCCTCTGAATCAGATCAGATTTTTAATGTAGAAACAAATAACAGTGAGCCCCTGTCCAGTATATTCCGGACAGGGGCTCAACTCTGAATATATAAAGATAAAAAGTATAAATGCCCCTATCGTTTAACAGCCCTCAATTCGTGCTTGATATAACGACGTATCACCCGGTATCTGGGATGCAAGGCATGGAGCGGACGAACAGAATTATGACTGATCCAAAACAGCATCAGGCAAAACAGACTGATCAACGTAAGCCATCCGTACAGCTCTTTCATGGAAACCATCAGGGCCTGTTGTTGTAAGATCTCGGATAGTTGCCCTAAAGGGATGTGGCTTGCCTGTGGATGAACTGCATCCAGTGCACTGCCCAGCAACATCGTATTCTTCTTCATCACCACACTCAAGGCTCGCTCGAGAACGGCCGCACCGAGTGCTCCACCAAAACTGGCACTGACAAACGCCTGGACAGACACCGCTTCAAAAAAGTTCTGAAACGGCACACGTGAAAGTGCTGTAATAAAACAAATGGCAATGATCACATATCCGAAACTACGCAAAAAAAGAGGAAGCATCAAAACCTCCTTGGACAAGCCGTAGTCGATAGTAAAATAAAACATCATCAAATAACCGGTGATAGCAAGAAATGCAATGACGGTCATCGTCCGATAACACCATTTACGGCGGGAAAAGGTATAAAACGTAAAAACACTGCCTACAACCGTTCCCAATAATAACATCCAATTGAGCGAAATCACATTCAAAGAATCATAACCAAGCACAGCTTCCATATAGATATGTTCAAACAAATGCGAAGGTGCCAATAAGATATCGACGACAATGTAAAGCAGAAATGTGAGATAAACCGCTTTAAACCGCCAGGTAGCCAACGCAATGAACGGGTGACGAATGAAAGAAGCCCGCCACAGGTTCAATAACAGGACTGTTATTCCTCCCACGGTTGCCACCCGAATGTAGACTGACTCATACCAATCGTAATGTTCGCCATACACACAGACAAAGATTATGCATAAAATCACAATCCCCCACATCAAAGCGCCCAGCCAGTCAATGCCGAAGAGTGGTAACTTTGGCATCGAACGGTAATTGCGGAACAGAATCATAGTCGCTATCATCACAAGCAGCAATAAAGCAATAATCAACCAATGCATATATTCCCATTTAATCCAGAAAGCAGTATAAACGGTTATCAGTCCTGACAGTTGAAGACAGCCCTGCACCAACAGATAGATATAACAGAAGAAGACAGAAAGATCTCTCTGAGGGGTAAGCCAAAGCTGGATGGTAGAGTTACATTCAAAGGTAGCCCACATCCTGAAAATTCCACCAAAGAAACAAACCGTCACCAATAGCGGCACACTGCGGGTATACATACATATCAGATTACACAAAATAATGGCAATACCACATGTCAGGAAAGTGGTTTTCGAAGGAAAACGGAACTTCAGACGGAACATAATGGCAAACGTCAGCGACATCCCTACCAGAGAAGCATAACCCGCCATCATAATATCTTCCTGCATCAATGCCGTCGAGCCGACCATCTCACTGACTGCGGCCAGATAGACACCTCCGGAGAACTGGAAGATGATAACAAAGAGGATTACAATCCACGGCCTCAGCTTCTCCGGTACAAAATCACGCATTGCCGGAATGGCAAAAGGAGTTATTTCATGCATACTTTAATAGTTTACCACACATTCCACATTCATTCCGGCACGCAGACGCTTCATGTCTTCGGGTTTGTTTCCGTCCGAAAACTCGATACGTACGGGAATACGCTGCTCTACCTTCACAAAATTGCCTGCAGAATTATCCTGCGGAAGAAGAGAGAAACTTGCCCCCGTTGCCTGCGAAACAGATTTTACCACCCCTTTAAACACTACTCCGGGAATAGCATCTACTTCAATATCGACCGGATAACCTTCACCAATATGGGTTGTTTGGGTTTCCTTATAATTAGCAACCACCCATTTATCGTTTTCGTCTACCAGATTGACCAATGTTTGTCCGGGCTGTACCAATACACCTTCCTGGATCTCTTTTCGTCCGGTAGTTCCGTCGCAAGGAGCCGTAATCACTGTATACGAAAGGTTTAACCTGGCTATTTCCAGAGCTGCTTCTGCCAGTTTTATACCGGCTTCGGTCTGTTCCAAGCGTTCCGTCTGCTCCTGCTTGACGAGTGCTGTCGACTTTTTCTGACGAAGTAACAGTTCGTAACGTGCTTTCGATGCTTCAAAATTTGTTTTCACCGCATCGTATTGCTGACGGGTAACGGCATCCCGTTCCAACAAGTTCTGATAACGTTTATATTCGCGTCCGGCATTATCCATACGTATTTTAGCCTCCTGAATGCTGGCATCGGATACGGAAATATTGTTCTGAATGGTATGGATGGACGAAGTCATCACGGTCTTACCCGATAAGGCATTCTGATAATCAGCCTCTGCCTGTGCCAGTCTGAAACGGAACTCGGCATCTTCTATCAAGGCCAGTGTATCACCTTTATGCACCGTCTGATACTCCGTAAAATAGATTTTCCTGATGAAACCCTGTACCCGGCAGTTGACGGGTACGATGTGTTGACGCACCTGCGCATTGTCCGTAAACTCCACATTTCCCCAATGGATAAAACGGGAGCAGACCCAACCGAGGGCCAGAAGCAACACGATAATAACAGAGATATTAAACGCCAGTTTTTTAGTTTTCTTATTCATAACGATTGATTTTAGATAGTTCCAGAGATATACAGAAGTTTATAATAATTAAATACAATATTGATCTGTGCATTTACCAGTTGCACCTCGGCAGCAAGTTTTGAGTTACTGGCATCCAGCATATCGGTGATCAGTGCCATATCATTTTTATAGCGGTCACGGATAACGGCATAGTTCAGATTGGCGAGTTCCACACTTTTCCGCTGGGTATTCAGTTCCACATAAGTTTCCAGATATTTCACCTGTCCTGCATTGACGGCCAGTTCGGTTTGCTCTTTGGCATCTTCATACTGCTCTGTACTCCGCCGGATGGCAAACTTATCCCTGGCAACGGCCTTGTCAGCCTTAAACAGAGAAGAGAAATTATACTTCAACCCCACTCCTACATACCAATAGTTAAGGTTCTTATTGATGGGAGGAACTTCGATGGTAATAGGTCCATCCAGTTTGCTACCGGCAAACAGAGCCACCTTCGGGATCCGCTCCGATCGGGTAATCTTCTGCTGATGTCTGCTCATTTGGACTGCAAGCGACATCTGTTTCAATACGGGAGAGTTCGCGTAAGCGGCAGTAGTCCAGTTCTCTTTAGCTTCAACAGGCAGAGCTTTCGAAAGAATGGTAGTGTCCGGCTGTATACTGACATTTTCCGGCAGCCCCAGGCTGGTGGTCAAATTGTTATTCAGGATGGAGATTGTATTTTCAATCTGTGTACGGGTCAATTCCAGATTGGCCAACAACAACTCGTATCGGGTGATGTCGTTTTTCAGAACGACTCCTTCAGCCTCCTTCGCGTGGAGTTCCCCGATAACCTGTTTAGTCTGTTCAATATTCTTCTCATATACCTGTAACATGTTCTGTTGTTTGAACAGGTCCAGATAATACCCAATCAGCAGAAAGCGCACCTTATCGCGGCTTGTATCCAGATTCAGACGGGCCATCTCTTCCTGCAAACGGGCAATGGCAATACTATTCGTGATGGCTCCTCCCGCATATACCACTTGCGTGGCTTCTATTGCAAAATTATTGCCATAATGCGGCATTGACGCATTGGACCCATTCGAAAAATTACGGTCTGTCAGCAATGCATCTCCCAGATAGCTGAATGACAAAGAGGCCTCAATCTCGGGCAGACGGGCATTTTTAGCAACCCTCACGCCTTCGTGTGCTTCACTGATACCGGTTGCGCACGGACGCAACGATTTACTGTTCTGGTCGGCAAGCGAAAACATCTCTTCAATGGACATGGTTTGTCGTGCCGCTTCCTGAGCATACACGCTCAAGGGACATAATGACGCATAGAGCATCATTATGAACAAAGTGAATTTGTTCATACGTTGTTACTTATGAATTTTAAGAAATAATAAAATGTAAAGAGGAAAAATCAGGTAAAGGGACTTACCTAATCCGAATTTTCTCTTCCCCACTGATGGAAGAGTGCAAGTTTGGTTAGTATACCTTGAAAGGACTCAAAACGGGGCTTTCTGTGTTTCTGTTTCATTCGTCTCGTGGAACTTTATGCTCCATCCGGGGGACAAAGTTACAAAAAAACAAGATTCAGGTGGCAACGGAAGAGGTTATTTTTTTCATACAGCCTCTCCGAAAACCAAGAGAGGGAGCCAGGCACGCAGCCAAACTCCCTCTCTTTATTCAGATTAATGTCTTATTTCTTATAGACTTTCAGATTCGTAATCTTGCTATCAAACTTCCCGGCTTTCTCTAATGGGAAAACCAAAGTACGGACATAATTCATAGAATCCTTTCCGGCATTATAGTAAAGTTTCTGAGTATTCATTTCCTCTACCACCTGACCGTTGATAAGTAAACGGGTCGACTTATTATCACCACTGATACCGATGGTTGCTTTCTCACCTTTGTGGATACGGTGACTAAATGTATTCAAATAACCGTCGCGGGCAAAACCTAACATACCACGAATCGGATCGGAGAGATAGAATACGGCATCGGGCGAACGGAACAGTTCTGTACCCTTTGCTTCGTCGGCTCCGTCAATATCGAATGTCACCAGATAGTCGTATCCGATTTCGCGATGGGGTGTCTTGCTGCCCGGGGCAACAGAGGCCTGCTCGTATACCAACCCCGGTGCTGTACCGATACGCCCGAGTTGGTTCACACCCGGAGCCTCACTGATGGCATTACGTTGTTTGTCGAAGTCGGCATAAGGAACAGACGTATCTTTTCCTGTCCACATCTTCACAGCCAAAGTCTGCAAAGCCGGATAAACGCGGTGGTGAATATCTTTTGTCGAGATACCGTTGCCTACATGGTCGTTCCATACGGCAAACATACCACCCAGGACAGAAGGATCTTTCTCCGGGAAAACTGCTTTGCCGATGTGTACAGGAGTCCAGTTCTCATACAGATACTTCGTGTTCAGGTAGTCATAATAGTATCCGGCAGCCGGAACGATGTATACCAGTCCATCAGGAATACTGATCAACTTATATCCCTGTTCGATCATATCTTTCGGATTGGCATAGCCATTGTACCAGGCACTCATGATCACATTCTCCGATTTCACCGGTGTATCACCTTTGGCATGTGTCAGCGCTCCCCATACGCAAGCCTGCTTGCCAAAACTCTCTACATAACGGATATAGTGGTCGGTGAAAGCACGGAACTTCTCTACCACATCTTTCTTTTTATTAGAATATTCGTCAGTACCGATATGCACTTTCTTTCCACGGAATACCGGTTCGTCTCCTTCCAGATACTCCTTAAAGAGACCATCCATAAACTTATAAGTTTCAGGATTGAACAAGTCGAGGTGATCCATGCCATATTCTTTGCTGCCGATCTCCGGTTTATAATGTGTAAAGGCAAGAGTATGTGCCGGAGCATCGATCTCGGGAATGATCTCTACATAAAGATTCTCGGCCAGCTTTTGCAAGTCGATAAATTCACGTTTAGTGTAATATCCGTCTTCGGCAGTCAGTCCGGGATACGTATCCGACTCCAGACGGAACGCAGCATAAGTCTTCGACCAATCATGTTCAAAGTACTGTTTAAAGCCATTATCATTCAGGTGAATCTGCAAAGTATTCATCTTGTAATAAGCCATGATCTTCACATAGTCCTGAAGGAAAGCAAGAGGAATAAACTTACGTCCGCAGTCTATCATGAAGCCACGCACGGCGTAGTCGGGAAAATCGCGCAAAGTTCCTTTCGGGAACTGGTGGTTTTCACTTTGTTCCGCAATCTGGAGCAAAGTACGGGTTCCCCAATATACGCCTATACTTTCGGGAGCAGTCAGCAAGATACGGTCGGTTACTTTTACCGTATAACCTTCTTTACCCAACTTTTTATCTGCGCGGATAGCAAGGATCACATCGCCGGCTCCGCCTTTGCCCTGTACCACTTCGGGTTTATAGCCGAACATTGTTTCACAATCATCGGCCAGCATACGGGCTATGCGCAACAGTTCCGGCTGATTGGCGGGACAGACAATCTTTGTAGCTTCGGTAGGCACAAACGCTCCTTCGGCACCTTTCCACTCTTTCAGTTCGGGAATCACAAAAGGTTTGGGATTAACAACTGCACTGATGCCGGGACAAACCAGGCATAGTGCCACAAGAATCATAAAGAATCGGTTAACAAGTTTCATATCGTGTCGTTATAAAAGGGTTAATTCAACCGGACATCCGATTGCGGAACCAAAAGTAATGTAAATCTATCGATTGTACAACATTCTGTTCAAAATAAAAGAAAGTTGGCACCCCGGCAGACAAAATTACATATCCGCTGAAGTGCCAACGCGGGGTCTTTGTTTCCGCTGAAACGGTGACCTCATCACAAACAAAACAAACATCAAGCTGATGGCAAACACCAACTTGCTACAGAAGTCCTTTTCAGGGAACCTCACGGTCTCTCATCCGTAGATCTTAAATAAGTTTACCGGACAAATCGGGGAGAGTAAACCAGAAAGTCGATCCTTCTCCTACCTTTGAATCTACCCCAATTGTTCCGTGCAATCGGTCGACAATGATTTTGCAAAGGGGCAATCCGAGTCCCAGCCCCTGCACAAAGTCGTCAAGTTTCACAAAACGTTCAAATATAAGTTCCTTTTTCTCTTCGGGAATACCACATCCGGTATCCGTCACGTAAAACCAGATCCGGCCTTCCTCTTTCTTCCGATAACCTAAACGGACCGTTCCTTTCAACGTGAACTTTATGGCGTTACACAGCAAATGCTCCAATATCTGTATCAACCGGCCCCGGTCTGTGTAAATATGCGCCCCAAGTTGCTCTCCGTCCCAAGCCAGGACGAGGCTACGTGATTCCGCCTTGGGCCTGTATATCTGTTCAATCTCCTCCATCAACGGGTCAAGGAGAACATCCGAACCGGCCATATCCATCACACCCGACTCAATGTTAGAGAGGTCGATCACATCGTTCATCAGCCGCAAAAGATGTTCCGTATTGCTTTGTATCAAGCCGATATATTCCTGCTGCTCCTTCTCATCGTCCACAATGGAAAGAAGGGATGCAAAACCGACAATCGCATTCAAGGGGGTACGTATCTCGTGGTTCATGTTGGCAATCAATGCCGACTTCAGCAGGTTTGCTTCTTCCGCCCTTTCCTTGGCGGCTGTCAGCTCTTCTTCCAAGGCCTTCCGTTTGGAAATCGACATCAGCGAACCTTCTACCGTCAACAACTTGCCATTCCCGTCGTACTTACCGGGGATGGCATGCATCTCCAACCACTCCAACACCAGTCCTTCTTTCTTTTTGGCCCAGAAACGAAGTTCGATAACTACTTTCTTGACTTTGCCATTCAGCAATTCGCGACAGGCCCTGACCACACGGAAGCGATCTTCCTTGTATATGCCCTCGTAAACACGCGTAATAGAAACCGGGAACAAGTCATTATGAATAATCTCCCACCCTTCGGGATCGTCCGACGGACGGGCATCAAACCAGACCATACGTTCCGCCAGTTCCCATTTCCATGGGAAAACCTCTGCAACCCCAAGTGTCATCAGCAGCTTGCGGTTCACTTCATTCAGCATCTGCTGAGTCCGCAACAGTTCGGTTTGTTCTTTTTGTTTCATCTATGCGTTATTTATTGATACATACGATATTCTGTGAGTGTCATCCCGGTATGCTTCCTGAAAAAACGTCCCAATGACGACTGATTCGCAAAATTTGTCTTGATGGATATCTCCTGTATATTCATGGTAGAGTTCTTCAACATGGCTTTGATCTCTAAAATGGTATACTCTACAATCCAGTCTTTCGCCGTCTTTCCGCTTGCTTCTTTTATCACCATCGACAGATATTTGGAGGTGATACACAATTTGTCGGCATAAAAGGCGACATCTTTATGTTCTCTGTAATGCTGCATTATCAAACAAAAAAAATCATGCGCCAACTTGCTCTTACCCAAGTCCGACTCTCCCTTTGCCAGATGAGATTTGCCATAATAATCATTGTAGATATCCAGATAAAAAATCCTTAATAATAGAAGCACGGACTCTCTCCTGAAAAAGTGGGTAGGATCTTTGGCCCGTTCTGAAAGCGATTCATAAAAACGCTTGAACCGTCCGGCCTCTTCTCCGGTCAGTTCGTACCAGTAATGGCTCCTCATATAAACATAGAAAAGAGGAGAAAAGCGACTGAACCCACTCAACGTATCATCAAAGAGCGCACGGGAGAGCACGACTATATCACAAAGAAAGTCACTGCTCAACTCGGTTATCGAAACCAATTGCCCGGGCAGAATAACTGCCAGCTCGTTCTTCGTAAGAATGTGGATATTGTCAAAGATACAAACCTTGGCGGTCCCTCTCAAACATAAAATAATCATTCCGGCTTCAGTGTAGGAAGGAGCAGAAGTCACACGAATGTGCTTCATATTCTCACAAACCATAAGTTCATCCCCCAATAAAGTCGTGGCATAACTATCTGTTATCAATTTCTCACTATCCCTGTTTGGCATCAGAATTCTTTCATTGTTGATACAAAAGTAAAATAACTATGCTAACCCCGTTACCGCACAAGACTTTTGGTATCATAATACGGAAATATGGGGGCTCTTCTTGACATTTTTTTATAAACAAAATGTCTATAAGCCTATAAACAACCTATTCCGCATCTGTTTGTTCGCCCTGTTAATGTATATTGGATTCCGTTCATATCTTTAATATTTTAAGAAAGGGATAGGGACGGAAAAGAATAGATTTCCTATTTTTGCAACCAAATATAACTATAGCAACAAAGATCATGCGTTATCTACTCTCAGCGCCTTCGCACATAAAGGCCACCATCCAGCTTCCGGCGTCAAAAAGTATCAGCAACCGTGCGCTTATCATCCATGCACTGTCGAAGGGCAATGACGTGCTTTCGAACTTGTCCGACTGTGACGACACGAAGGTCATGGTCAAGGCTCTGACAGAGGGCGGGGAAGTAATCGACATCCTTGCCGCCGGAACGGCCATGCGCTTCCTGACAGCCTATCTGAGTAGTACGCCGGGCACTCACATCATCACCGGGACGGAACGGATGCAGCAGCGTCCCATACAGATATTGGTGAACGCCTTACGGGAACTGGGAGCCAATATCGAATATACCCGCAACGAGGGTTTCCCGCCCCTGCGGATTGAAGGGGCACCGCTGGCCGGCAACGAAATTACACTGAAGGGCAACGTGAGTTCACAATACATTTCGGCCTTGCTGATGATCGGGCCGATCCTGAAAAACGGTTTGCAGCTCCGGCTGACGGGTGAGGTCGTCTCGCGCCCGTATATCAACCTGACCCTGCAACTGATGAAGGACTTCGGTGCATCGGCCCGGTGGACGTCGGACCAAAGCATCTCGGTCGAGCCACAGCCTTACCGCTGCGTCCCGTTTACTGTAGAGAGCGACTGGAGCGCGGCCTCTTACTGGTATCAGATGGCTGTCTTGTCTTCCGAAACGGATATTGAACTGACCGGACTGTTCCGCCACAGCTATCAGGGGGACAGCCGGGGAGCGGAGGTATTTGCCCGGCTGGGAATAGAAACCGAATATACGGAAGAAGGCATACGGCTGAGGAAAAACGGCAGCTGTGTCAAACGGCTGGATGAAGATTTCGTCGACATCCCGGATCTGGCGCAGACGTTTGTCGTGACTTGTGCATTACTGGATGTCCCTTTCCGGTTCACCGGGCTGCAAAGCCTCAAAATCAAAGAGACAGACCGCATCGAAGCTCTTAAAGCGGAAATGAAGAGACTGGGGTATGTGTTACACGACGAGGACGACAGCATTCTGTACTGGAACGGCGAACGCATAGAGCCGCAGGCATGTCCCGTCATAAAGACGTATGAAGATCACCGCATGGCCATGGCTTTTGCCCCGGCAGCGATTCATTATCCGACAATACAGATCGATGAGCCGCAGGTCGTATCCAAGTCATATCCCGGATATTGGGACGATTTGCGCAAAGCCGGTTTTGTGATCGAGGCACATGCCACAGAAACAAGCAGCAGACAGTAAGGTTTAGATTAGATACAAAAAACAGATCATCCAATCCCGTTTCTCCTACCCTCCGGACGGCAGACACAGAAAGCTGAATACAGAGACGTCTCCAGCCCCATCACAGAACACCTCCCAAGGCCGATTCCGGGAAAAAGCAAACCCTACCTCCGCAAAGTTCCGACTTCGGGAGGCAGGGTGCAATAACTTTAAGAATAATCAACATCAGGAGCTGCAGAGCGGTTTCCTTTGCAGCCGGACCGATGTTCATCATCTCAACGGCTCCATCCGGAAGGAATAGCTGTAGACCGTATCTTTCCGTATCTCATAATGGGGACGGGGTCCGGGTCCGCAACTGGCGTTGCCCAATCCCCGCTGAATGCAGTCCAGATTGAGAACAACCTCCGCACGGCGAATGTCCGGCAAATCGTGCCCATACTTCACTTGCCACAGATCTTTGTCCGTATAGTGCTGGGCACTGAAGTCAACCGTATCCGTTGCGGTGATTTTGAGTCCTTTGCCCCGGTCGTCGGTCAGTGACAGCCAACGGGTATCCGTGCGTCCGCCCATTGTCTGCGCACGCGCATAATGTTCCGCCATATCCGTGACAGTCGTTTGGTAACGCCCGACATAGGCGGCATTCTTCCGGTCACGGTAATTCTCCATTGGGCCGCGGCCATACCACTCGACTTGTTCCAACGAGGGGTTGAGGAACATCTGCAAAGCCAGACGGGGAAGGTCAAAGTTACTACCTGTTGTAAAGTCGGCTGCCACATCGACCACACCATTACTGTAAACCTGATATCTGACGGTATAAGGAACGGTTACTTTCCCTACTTTCACTTCTATTTCCGAAAGGATGGATGCCGACTTTCCGTCCTCTGCCATCTTCCAGTCAAAACCACGCAGCGCGATCACCGGCTGAATCCATTCACGAGGATCATTGTTAATAGAACGATACCAGTTCAGTGACGGTCCTTGCTGCCGATGTATCAGGTTCTGCCCGTCATATCGGAGAGCAATCATCATGCCGGTCTTCGAATCAAACGACACTTCGGTTCCCGGAGCACGGAAACGGATGTACTGCCGCTCTTCTATCACCTGCAGAGGCTCTGAAGGTTCCAGCATTTCGGATTTGCGTTTCCTCTCCTTCAGCAAGAACTGCTCCGTTGCCACTACATGTCCGGCTTTAGCCCATACGCAGTCACTTTTCAGTTTCACTTCCAGGTTAATGTGATAATCGGCATCTTCTGTCAAGTGGCGGAGGAAAGGGATATGAATCGTGCGGTGCTCGCCCGGCTTGCCGTCAGGCAACCCGAACTCCTCTTCTGCCACAGGCACCCCGTCTTTGAGGATGACATAACGCAGGTTGAAATGACGCATATTCAGGAATGAATAATGATTGCGCAACCCCACATTGTTCTCTCCCACTTCTTCAAAAGTCATATACTGGTATACCTTTTTCACTTCCCATAACTTAGGAGTAACCCTACGGTCGGGTGTCACCAGTCCGTTACAACAAAAGTCATTGTCGTTGGGACGATCACCGAAGCTGCCCCCGAAATAATAACGGTCCGGCGCTTCTCCGGGTTTGTTGATGCCCTGGTCCACCCAGTCCCAGATGCAACCTCCGATCATGCGTTTAGACTGATTGGCAATGTAGTCCCAATATTCTTCCAGGTTACCGACGGCATTTCCCATGGCATGTGCATACTCACATAGAAAGAAAGGTTTATTGCGCGGCTCGTTGTCCTGAGCTATCATACTTTCGATGGATGGATACATCCGTGAGTCCATATCGGCAACGTCATTCATTCCTTCATAATGGATGAACCGTGCGTCAATCTCTCTGGCAGCCTGATAAGCAGCCTCGAAATTGGGTCCGCCACCCGATTCATTCCCCATCGACCAGAAGATAACGGAAGGATGGTTCTTGTCCCGTTCCACCATACGTACCACCCGATCGACAAAGGCACCTTTCCAACTTTCCCGCTTGGTCAGCATCATGTTGCCATGACATTCCAGATCGGCTTCGTCCATCACGTAAAGTCCATAGTAGTCAAACAGAGCATACATCTTCGGATCATTCGGATAATGACTGGTACGAATGGTGTTCAGGTTGAAACGCTTAAAGAGAAGAATATCCTCTATCATGCTTTCTACAGGCACCGCTTTACCGAAACGGGGATGAATATCGTGACGATTGGCACCCTTGAACAACACCAATGCATCATTGATATACACTTTATTGTCACGTATTTCAATTTTGCGGAAACCATATTGTTGGGTAGTTGCCTCGAGCACCTTGCCGGAAGCATCCAGCAATTCCAGATTCACAGTATACAGATAAGGTGTTTCGGCGCTCCAGAGTTGGGGATCACGAATACTTGCTTTTGCAGGCAGACAGATCTCTTTTCCGGCAGCCAGATTACCGACCGCAGTTGTAAACGTACGCAAAGTTTTGCCATCGGCATCCAGCAGCCCTATGCGTACGGAGGCATTCACAGCAGACTTGCCATAGTTCTTCACGTCTGCTTTGACACATAAGTCGGCCTTGTCGAAACGGTCACTGATGACAGAAGTAAGATGCACGTCGCGCAGGCGAAGTTTCGGAGTCGCCACCAGATAGACATCCCGGTGGATACCGCTCAGGCGGAACATATCCTGGTCCTCCAAATAACTGCCGTCACTCCAACGATACACTTCGACCGCCAATATGTTTTTACCCGGCTTCACATACTGTGTGATGTTGAACTCGGCATCATTGTTGGCACCCTGGCTATACCCGACTTTCTTACCATTGATCCACAGATACATAGCACTGTACACTCCATCGAAGTGGATAAACACTTCTTTATTCTTCCAGTCGGCCGGCAGAGAGAATTCCCTCCGATAGGAACCTACCGCATTAGGCTCTTTCTCTACCGTATATCCTCTCTGTCCCTGTATAAAGGGTGGATTGTTGCGTATCGGATAGGTGATATTGGTATAGATGGGGGTGCCGTATCCCAGCATCTCCCAATTGGAAGGAACCGGAATCTCTTTCCAGGCAGACACGTCATAGCCCGGTTTATAGAAATCCACCGGACGTTCGGAAGGTTGCTTTACCCAATGAAACTTCCAGTCACCATTGAGCAACAGATAACGGGAAGAGTGATTGCGTATCCAAGGACGGGTGTACGAAGGATCGCCCTTCATCTCTTCCGTATCGGCAAAGGGGACAAACGTGGAACGCCCTTCTTCTTTGTTAACGGCAAATATCCGTTCATTCTCCCAGTCATTATCACTCCGGGTTTTAAAAGCCTCAGCCACCACTTTCAGATTCGATTTCACGATTTTCCATTGCTGGCTTATTTTCTGCGCATCTGGTTTGAGCTGGTAAACCGGCTCGGCCACAAGGCCGGCATCCGGGAAGCCCAGATTATAACCACTCGCTACACTGGTGAACAAATAATTCCCATTGGGTAAAGCCGTGATACGCCATTGCTGATTGGGATTTTCTTTATTTGGGTCCCATTGGATAACCGGACACTCCTTGCTCCCATTGCCGCTATTGTCGATTCCCAGTTCAGTGAGCGGACTGACAATGGAATAGCAGCCGTTACCGCAAGGAATCAGATTCCAGACCTGCGACTCTTTATGGGGTTCCTTTTTAGAAATAAATATCTTACCACCTAAATCCAGACTCTCCTGATTGTCCAGGACAAGCCCGTTCTGGGTATGGATCTCGTAGCTTTGCTTCGGATCGAACTCCTGGGCACGAACCATTCCTACTGTCGACCACAGAGCAACGCTTACCAGAAACAGATGTTTAAAATTTAGCATACTATTGATATTAAGAAAAGGCAGGGAAGAAAACCAAGGGCTGTATCCGCCAACAAAACGTATGTCTGCCTGTGTGATACAGCCCAAACCTATATTCAACCCAACTACCTATTGTTTTTACTGAAATAAAGCCGATTGTTTGTACACTCCGAATGTATGGATAGCAGGACAAGCAAATCCGTCGAGGATACGAAGACGTACCTGTTTGGCTTTTACCGGTTCGAAACGCACGATCCATTTATACCCCACCGTCTGCTTATCGGTTGCTTCCGGTATCGGGGTCCAGTTACGGCCATCATTGGAGTACTCCACACTCCACTTCGTCGTGCGGTGTCCCAGTTCGATCACTTCCTGAATCATCAGGCAGTCAAACTCCGTCTGCCGGGGAAGGGTGAAAACGATGTCTGAGGTCTTGGCTCCGTCCCTTCCGGCAAAATAAGTTTCCTTATTGTTGTCCGTCAGGAATTCCGGACGGAATTTACCTCCGCGTCCGTTCGTTGCTTTCACCTTGGCCTTAGCCAGCAGATTGTTCCCGAAGGTTTCGTCCAGCCCCTGCTTCAGCAATGCAGCATGAAGTGAATCGGTGGGGTGAATCAGTCCGCGACGATCAGGTGGGAAGTTGAGCAACAGCACGCTGTTATGCCCTACAGAGGTACAATAGATGTCCCAAAGCTCTTTGACACTCTTCACACGGCTGTCTTCTTCGGCATGATAAAACCAACTGGGACGAATGGATACATCAGTCTCGGCCGGGATATAAGCGTCGCCGCCTTTTACTCCCTCGTTCAGTCCTTCGTAATTTTTCCACTCATCTTTGATGCAGACAGAGTCGGTAGTCGCCCAGCAAGGATCACCGGCTTTACCCGATTCGTTCCCCATCCAGCGCACATCTGCAAAAGGATACGAGTTCTTGGTTCCGAAAATGACACAGTCCGGCTGCTTCTCACGCACAATCTTATACCAATGCGTATAGACGGGAGTGGTCAGCTCGTCTGCTCCGGCACCGTCCCACCAGGTTTCCCAGACTTTTCCATAGTCACCCATCAGTTCTTCCAACTGGTGGCCATAATACTGCTTGTACTTCTCCGTAGTATAAAGCGGAGAAAGATGCTCATGCCGGTCGTGCGGTCCCAAATAGATTCCTGCTTTGATGCCATACTCTTCGCAGGCATCTACAAATTCACGTACAACGTCTCCCTTTCCGTTTTTCCAGGCGGAGTTCTTCACACCATAGTCCGTATATTTACTGGGCCAAAGGCAGAAGCCGTCGGCATGTTTGGCGGTGATGATGGCACTGGGAATGCCCGCCGACCGGAGGGTACGCATCCACTGTCCGCAATCGAGAGCCGTAGGGTTGAAGATAGCTGCCGGAGCACGTCCGTCACCTTCGTTTACATACTCCTCGAATGTGTTGATTCCGAAATGGAAGAAAGCGATCATCTCACGGTTGTACCACTCCACCTGGCGTGCGCTGGGAGTTAGTCCGTAAGGTTCCGGAGCCTTCTGTGCCGATACGGGTACCGCCACGGCAGCGATTCCCGCTGCTAAAAATAAATTTCTTAGATTCATGTATTCGTCTGTTTTAGATGTTCGTTATCAAAATAAATTAAGTTCGCTGACCGTCACATGCGGTCCACCGTTCACGGCCGTAATGGTCACCTTCAGATAGCGTCCGTCTACGGCATTGGGCAGGAAGGACCGGAACTCACCCTGTGCCGGGATATCTTTAAACTTGGCGGCGACTGTCCAGGTAGCGTTGTCTTCGCTTACTTCCACGGTCACCTCTTTCGGACCGTCATAGCCCTCTTCGCGTGCCTGGCAGGCAAATCCCTGAATATGGGTGGTTTTCTTCAGATCAATGACAATCCAGTGAGGCGGTTGGGGGTGCTGGTTGCTCCAGTCGGTTCCCCAGAAAGTATTCAGATCGCCATCCAGACAAGCCTCTTTCAGCCCGCTGTGCCCCCAGTCTCCTTCTTTCGGCTCTTCGGACGAAGCGCTCAGGGCTTCCCATCCGGTGCGGTCGAGCAACTCCATATTGCTGGCATCCATCGATCCTCTGAAGATGAAGTAGATGGTCTGGCAACAGTCATCGGCAACAGCTCCCTCTACCGAAGTAATGCTCACGGGCAACAGATACTCTTTGAATGCCTCGATATTACCTTTCGCATGAACTGTGATTACGGCTTCTTCGGACTTCGATGTCCCGGCCTTGACCAGTACTTCTCCGGTCAGGTCATACGCAACTTCAGGCAGCAGTTCATACTCGGTTCCGTTCTTCGTATTGTATTCGTTCACTTTGTCCGGATCGGCTTGCAGGTGCACCACAGCATCATTGGGTAACCCATACTCCGTCAGTTGCGGATAAGTTTCAGGAGTAACGGCAACGTTGAAGGTCTGTACGTAAGGCTCGTCTTCAATGTAAAAATTGGCTTTCACGGCAGTTCCCGCGTCCGGAATATAAATGGTCAGGTCACTGTCATTGTCACTGCATCCCACTGTGCAGCAGAATCCGGCAGCCAGAATGGCTGCCTTCAATATATTCTGTTTCATGATTCGTTTCGTTTTAAGTAGTTATTCCCAGCCGGGATTATTGGGTAACAGGTTCGGATTCATCGTTGTCTCGTCGATAGGCAACGGATGAAGATAGAGCTTATCGTCCCATTTACGGGTCGATCTGTCCGGATAAACAATCAGCAGATTGTCCTCGGTCAGCTCCCGGGAAAAAGAATCGTACTGCTCTTTCAGCTTGTCCGATACTTTCATTCCGAGCATACTCTTGGGTGCTTCCAGCAACTTACCCGCTCTCCAACGTACAATATCATCCCAACGGAAACCCTCGCCGATCAGCTCGACCGCACGTTCGCGGCGGATCTCGTAAAGCAATGGAGAAAGTTCATAGCCATAATCCGGCCAGTTCGGGTCGGTAAAGCCGACATTCACTTTCAGGTGCGGCATCTCTACACGATCTCTGAGTTCGTTGATGGTCAGGTCCAATACATCTTGAGTACATTCACCCAATTCGGCCTTTGCTTCGGCATAGTTCAGCAACACTTCGGCATAACGGAAAATAAACACATCCAGTGTAGACTGTCCGATGTTCCACTGTTCCGGATCCGTCGAGTGATACTTCATTACATAATATCCGGTGGTACAATATTTGGTATCTATGACCGGAAGAGCATTAAACTGGCGGGTGCCGTCACTCAGCACCTTGAAAGGAAGCTCCGGATTATCAATAGTCTGGCGCAAACGCGGATCGCGCTGCATCAGTTCGTCCATCGGCATATCTGCCTCTTCGTATTCCGGACTGACAGCAGTGGGCAGACCGTCGGCACACAGGTATTGCTCAAACATGGCACGGCTCAAACCTGTATACGACTCTTCCATCTGGCGGGTATTGTTGTGCATCAACAGCTTGGTAATATAAACCCTCGGCATGATGCACTCACTATTGGAAGATAAATCTTCCTGTACAAACAGGTTATAATAGTCCAGAGTGGGGTTGTCGGTCTTATAAATCGCGTAGCCGCCTTCTTCAATCACTTGTTCCGCAGCCTCGGCAGCTTCACGGTATAACTCTTCATAATCGCCCAACCCATGATATTTGCGGAAAGACGCCTCGTACAGGCAAGCTCTCGATTTGAAAGCCAGCGCGGCATACTTGTGCATGTTACCGATCTTCGTTTCATTGGGTTTGGGAAGGTGTTCAATGGCAAAATCGAGATCTTCCAGGATGTGTGTAAACACGACTTTCCGCGAATCGCGCCCCTTATACAGTTGCTCGGAGTCCATCTGCAATTCTGTTTCATACCAAGGTACATCGCCGAAACGCTTCACTTTGTATACATACTCCCAGGCACGGAAGAAACGAACCACAGCCACCGAACGGTTTATCTGTTCCTCGTCACCTTGCACGCGTTTGTAGCGGTCCATAAAATAGTTGCAGGAACGGATATTTCCCCAGTCTCCGCTTCCCCATCCGCCACCGGAAGTAGGAATCGTTTCAAGGTTGAAAATCCAGGTCTTCGGTTTCTCGTTCACGTAACAGTCCGATTCGTCATCGGCACCGGGGCCTTGCGCTCCCGGCAGGATTCCGTAAAAGCCATTGGCATAAAGTTCGAGGTCCTGCACACTTGTCCAGAATTTAGGGTCGGAGAGAGAATCCTCAGGATACAGGTCCAGCAGGTCAGAGCAAGAGGTGAACATAAAAGTACATGCCACTGACGCCATCAGTAATATCTTATTCTTTTTCATAATTGTTATCGTATTAGAGGGTAATGTTTAATCCGAATGAAACAGACTTGGTCAGCGGATAGGTGCTGAGGCTCACTGTTTCGGGGTCGTATATGTCAAACAAGTGATCGAACGTCAGCAGGTTTTGTCCGCTTACGTAGAAACGTACATGGTCTATCTTCCATTTGCCCAGCAGTGCTTTCGGCAGCGAATATCCCAATGTAATGGACTTCAGGCGCAGATAAGCGGCATTCTGAAGGTAGCGGGTCTGCGTTTCGCGGTTACCGGTCACGTTGTCATAAGTAGAGCGGGGGAAGTAAGCATTGCGGTTATCTTCCGTCCATGAATCGAGTGCATGCTTGAAAGGTACGTGCCACTCGTTGCCGAAGCCCCAGAACTGGTTACCTCCCAACACTACATCCTTTTTACCGATACCCTGGAAGAATACATCAAAGTCAAAATCACGCCATTGCAATCCACCCTTAATACCATAGCTGTAACGCGGTTCACTGTTACCGATTATCCTTTGGTCACCCGGATCATCAAGCGTATTCTTTCCTTTATTTATCTTGCCGTCACCGTTCAGGTCTTTGTACTTCACATCGCCCGGATACCAACCACCGCCGTAGATTTCCGACTGGTCGGCATGGGCATTTACTTCTTCTTGTGACTGGAAAATACCTTCGGTAACCAGCCCCCAGATTTCGCCCCACTTCTTGCCAACATAGTGGGTTGAAAGCAGATTCTGCGGATTGTTGAACTTCGTGATCTCTGCCTGATAATCGGACAGTACGAAGCTTACATCATAAGAGAAATCCTTGTTTACGCGGTCTCTCCATCCCATTGAAAGTTCCCATCCGGTTGTTCTCAGATCGGCCGTATTGGCTTGCGGCGCGCCTGTACCCAGCACTGCGGGAAGGGGTGTACCGTTAGTCACCATATCGAGTGTCTTACGCATGTACCAGTCGAAGGTTCCGTAAAGACGGTTGTTCAGCAATGCCCAGTCCACACCTAAGTCTATCTGGCGCACGGTTTCCCATGTCAGGTACGGACTGACGATGCCGCCGGGACTCACACTGGCTATTTTCTTTCCGTCTACCAGATATCCCATCTCGCCATTGGTACCCATTGTGGCTATATAAGGATAGTCGCCGCCAACCGACTGATTACCCAACGAACCATAAGAAGCTCTGAGCTTGAGTTCGTCCACAATCTTCTTGGCCGGTTCGAAGAAAGCTTCGTTCGAGATTCTCCAGGCTGCCGAAACGGACGGGAAGAATACGAACCGCTTGTCTTTAGGGAATTTGGAGGAACCGTCATAACGTCCGTTCAACTCCAAAAGATAACGTTCGGCATAATTGTAGTTGATGCGGGCAAAATATCCCATAGTAGCCCAGGAGTGCTGGCCGCTTCCATTGTACTTCTCTCCGTAAGCCTGTCCCAGACCGGGGAGGTCATTACTGATAAGGTTTTCACGCTCGGCATTGAACCAGCGGTAACTTTTGGTTTCATAATTATATCCCAGCAACAGTTTTATGTTGTGTTTGCCCAAGGACTTGGTGTAGTCGGTATAGGCATTAAACGTCTGATAATAGTTATCGTCGGTGGTAAACTTCACACGGCTCGGAGTGGTATGCGGAAATACGGTTACGATATCCGGATTGGCGGTATGTTCCAATATCTCCTTGCCATGCTGTTTCTTTGAGAGGATATACATGTTATAGGTATAATCCACATTGATGGTCCAGTCTTTCAGGGGAGTGATTTTCAGACCTCCGGTCAGCCAAAGGTCATTCTCTTTGTTCTTACGCTCGCCGGAGATGGACTGAGTGGCTACCATATTGGTCCAACTGCCCTGTCCGGAGAAGTTTCCGTCCGGATGGTAAACCGGCATCATCGGACGAAGGTCGGCACCGTAGAAAGCACTGTTGATCTGTGCCGTCTCGTCACTGTTATTGCTTCCGTAGGGAGCATCCCGGAAAGTATTGTTATAGACGGTTTTTAACCGAACCTGCAACCAATTGGTGATGTCCGAAGTCAGATTCAGGTTGACATTGAAACGGCGGTACTTGTCGTCGTAATGTTTCAGCGTTCCTCCCTGATCGAGGAAGCCTACCGATCCATAATAGGTGGTCTTGCCCGATCCTCCGTTGAGTGACAGCGTGTATTGCTGCATCAAAGTATGATCCTTGATGGTTTCGTCTATCCAGTCGGTGTTACCGCAATACAGATACTTGTTGGGATTGGACGGGTCGATGAATACCGGCAGATTATGCTTCGGGTCGGTATAATAAGCATAGATATGATCCATGTAGTTCTTATCATAATAGTCGCCTCCGCCGGAGTTACGATTGGTCAGATTATGGAAATTGGCAAATGTCCACGAATCCATGTACTCCGGTTTGCGTGTGGGGGAATTGACCGACCAGTTGGACGAGAACGAGATCTTCGCTTTCTCGTCTTTACCCTTCTTGGTCGTAATCAGCACTACGCCATAGGCTGCCTGTGTTCCGTAGATAGAGGCGGAAGCCGCATCTTTCAATACCGAAACACTTTCCACATCGGCCGGGTTAATCATATTGGGATCCATCTGCACACCGTCGACCAACACCAAGGGGCCGGAAGAGTTGATGGAGGTAGTACCACGGACATTGAATCCGTATCCTTTGCCCGGTGCACCGTTATCGGCAGAAATATTCAGGTTACCGATCATACCCTGCAATCCCTGGCTGAGGTTCGTGATAGGACGGCTTTCGAGTGTCTCCGCCGAAACACTGGCTACGGCTCCGGTCAGATTCGCTTTCTTTTGCGTACCATAACCCACCACCACTACTTCGTCCAGTGTTTTGGTATCTTCTTTGAGGGTGATCTCCAGATGGGTCTTTCCGGTAACGGTTACAACCTGTGTTTCCATCCCGATAAAGGAGATTTCAAACTGTTCACCCTGATCTGCGTCAATCGAGAAGTTACCTTCGATGTCGGTAATAGTTCCCCGACCGGGAGCACCTTTGATCTGCACAGAAGCTCCGGGCAGGGGGAAACCTGTGTCATCGAGAACACGGCCGGTTATTTTCTGTTTCTGTTGTGCTGCCTGCACCACTTCGGCAGGTTCTGCATTGTAGTTTTGAGAAGCAAGGCAAGGTTGAAGTCCCATACCCGAAAGAAGGACAAACATCCCCGAGGCCCTTACGGCTCTTTCTACTAATTTTCGTTTTCTCATAATAATAACAAGTTAAAATTAACATTAGGAATCAAGCAAGGCGTTGCTGACTCTTTTTATTTAAAGACGAAAGCAAATGTATCTCTATGGTCTTAAGAGAGGGATTAAATAAGGGTTAACGAAGCAATTAACCTCGTGTATTTCTTGTTAACCCCGCGCCACAGTGCTCCAGACACAGAATCCTCTAAGTTAAAATATGCACAAAGGTAGCATAAAGAGACACCAAGCTATCAGAAAGACAGTAAAAAGCCTTTTTCACTGACTGTACCCTTTACAGAAAAGGAGCAACCGGAAGAAACATGCAGGCAAAACCGGGCAAATGGAGGTGAAAAGCCGGGCTTTTTCTCCTCGATAGCCTTGATTGGGAGTGAAAAGAGCCGGCGTTTTCCGAAAAAGAAGTAAGCATTTGGTCGAAAAGAAGTAAGCATTCCCGGAAAATGCTTACTTCTTTTTCAAATATCTCTATATGTTTTGGTCGATAACATATATTGTTACGGAGACAGAGGGTCTGCGGGAACTATTTTACTTCTGGTTGGATGACCGGGAGAAGGCTTCACGAAGTATCGAAAGGACAGGTATTCCACCATTAAGCGGACAGGAGGCACGGGAGGGCATCGCTTACGTTTCTCTACTGATTGAAAACAGGCAGAATTACTGCCGGAAAGATAAACAGATAAACGAAATGGCGGCGTTTTTTCGCCCCCGCCTTGTCCAATGGCCGAAATAACGAAAACCGGGAGGCTTTCGTTAGCATTTTGAAAAATTGGCAACGGGACAATACTTAAACTTTGATGTCGGCGAAAGCAATGCTGTATTCCTCGTTCATCATCCGCTTATAATCCTTTGTAAACGCGGCATAACGCCTGATGGCCTCTTCCGGATTATTCTGTTTCCGAAGGGCGCAAACCGTGTAGGCAAGTGCCATATCCGACAAAGGATCGGCTATGAAAAGGATGTTACAAAGACGGATGACGATACTGAACCGGGCATCTTTGTAAGCAAGTTCCAGCTGTTCGGGCAGCAGAGAATGAATCAGAGATTCCACCTTCTGTTTATAATAATCGAAGAGATCGGATTCGACAGTAGATATGAACTTGCCCCGCAGAAGTATTTCCAACCATTCGGCACGGATGGCACCGGGACTCTCCTTCTTTTTCTTTTCGGGAGAAGTAAGAGCAATCAGACGGATATAATCGCAATAGAACTCTTCGCCAAACACCAGGCAGAAGTATCCGTTGCGGAATACAAGCTCGATACCGTCTACATCCTGCAATATCTTTCTCAGATGATTCATGGCTACTCCCTTCAGGTTCTTCACGTTACTATCGGGTTTGTCCGGCCAGAATATCTTATTCATATCCGATGAAAGCACCCCTCTCTTCCCCACACTGTTCAACAGAATATATAAAAAGAGAACACGCAGCTTAGGACTGAGCATATAAGTTATATCACGCCCGGCATTGTCGAGTATGGTAAACATACCAAAAAGAAAAATCGCATTCTTATCGGGCGGCAATACAGCCGGCAACTCATCCCACTCAGAAGGTTCTTTTCCAAGTTCGGATTCCTCGATCTCAGGCAGCTCCATAACCGAAAGTTTCGGGGCACTCTGCCCTCTTTCGGGAAGAACCCCGGCAGATGTTTCCTCCGGGGATGCCGCATTCCGTTTCCGCCTGTAACGTACGATTCCCCATACACAGGCCATCAAGAGCAATACCCCGCCAACGATTCCCCCGGTCAGCCTGTTGTTCAGAGTGGTCCGCATCCGGCTGTAATATTCCACATCGGCCAGAGTCACCGGCGGAGCAGCCAGAGAATAGAGGCGGGTAGTCACCTGACCGTGCTTCTCGAACTCCTGAACAGAGCAGTAGAACTCGCCGAGTTCTTCATTGAAATAAAGATTGGCATTGGTGGCAATCTCTTCCGAAACAATGGGAATGCTGTCTCCCACCACTTCACACTCTCCGTCACGGACGGACAAACGGTATAGTTGCAAAGTGGAATTGGGCAGATATTCCGGATACCCCAACAGGAACAGGTATTTTTCATCGGCAGAGAGTATCATATTGCGGGGGACCACCCGGTTGACCGCCGGTGCTTTCACTTCCCAGAGTTTCCGTACCGAACGGGTGTCCATATCCACCCGGTACAGATCGTACAGATAGTTGCGTCCCACATTCTGATCACCGGCTTCATTGCCCATGCCTCCATAAAGGTAAACCCGTTTGTAATCGCGGCTGACGGCCATACCGGAAAAATAGCGGGGAGTTACCCGGTCGCCCGAGAAAGTCAGTGTATCCCAGCGGCAAGTTTTCAGGTCGTATGCAAGAAACGTATTGCTATACCTGCGGCTTCCGTAACCGCCAAACAGAAAGAATTTCTTTTCGGCCGGATGAAAGAATCCGCTATGATGATGGAGTTGCTGACAAAGATAATCGGTACTGGCTGAACGCCACTCGTTGGTGGAAAGATCGAGTGCCGCCACCATGGCATCACCGTGCGAGTCGGCTACTTCGTAGGTATACAGTTCGCGGGAAGCCTCATCCAGGAAGTTCATACCCAGACGAAGCTGAACCGGCAAAGGATTCTTATAAGGCACCTGCAACAATTCGTGGGTATAGAGGTTGAACGTAGACAGAGAGTCCTGATTAAAGAAAAGAATCTCCTGATGTGTTTTGTCAAAGTTCAGACCGGAGGGTGTGGAAGAGTAATCCGTAAAAAGCTCTTTCCAATAGTAGGACTGATTGATAAGCCACATGGGGTTGGTAACCCGTCCCACAACATGTCCCCGGCTGTCGTGTACATCTTCTCCGCTACTCTCGTTCAAAGGGAATATCATGATCTCTTCTCCGTCGGTAAGCGACAGGTTACGGATGGCATACGAAGCCACGTCCAGAATGTATTCACATTTACCGAAATAAATATGCGGAGAGAAGCCGCCTTTCTCCAATCCCAGATTAGAGATCTCTTTGCTTTGGCTGCCAACGGTTATCCGGGCCTGGTCTTTGTGTATGTCCAGCGCAATGGAGACGGGCAACCAACGATGGTCATAATCTTCTTTATTCAGTTCAAAAGTACAAAAGATACGTTTGCCGTCTTCGTTAAAAGAAAAAGAACAGCGGTCACCGGGTTTATGAAGATAGGTGAAGCTATAGGTCTTTCCGGCATCCCGGTCTTCCAGATAAAGGATATAACCGGGACTCTCCACATTCCGTACCAGATAGTCAAAAGAGATGCAGAAGGTGTTGGTAAAGGTACGCTGATGTTCCTCGCGCAGGACAGAATAAGTGGCACGCTCACTGATCCGCTTCTCATTTCCATAGAAAAGAAGTCCCTGCGGGAAACAATCGGCTATACAAAGCCATATCATTCCGATAGCAAACAAACATCTCAACCTTCTCATATACTGTTCTTCGATAAATGCGTCATCCGTTCCATAGTGCAACAAAAATACGAAAAATAATAGAAATGGCAAACGTATACCGGGATTAGTGCCCCCGGGAGTAAGAGTAAGGCAGATCCGTCTTCAGGGTGCCACGGCGGAGATCGGGCACACTATCCATGGATAATACCAGTTCTCCTCCGGAAATAAGTTCACGGTGAGTCAGGAAATTACGGGTAAACTCGCTGCCATTGAGCAAGGCTTTTCCGATATAGCAGTTTGCGGGACTGTTTCCCTCTGCCTTCACAATGAAATTTTTTCCATGGGGCAAGTGCAGCGTCAGTTTCGGGAAAAGCGGACTCCCCATCGCATATTCCGGCACACCGGGACAAACAGGATAGAATCCCATGGCCGAGAAGACATACCAGGCAGAAGTCTGTCCGTTATCCTCATCACCACAGTAGCCTTTGCTGCCGGAGTTATAGAGTTTCCCCATCACTTCTCGAACATGTTGCTGGGTCTTCCAGGGCCTGCCGATATAATCGTATAAATAGATGGCATGTTGCACCGGCTGGTTGCCATGTGCATATTGTCCCATATCAAGGGCTACCATCTCGGCTATCTCGTGGATAACAAAACCATAGGTGCCGTAATTGTAGGTGTTGGGAGCTGTAAACATGGAATCGAGACGGGCTGCCATCGATGCGTGCCCTCCCATCAGTTGCGACAGCCCTTCGGGATCGTGAAGAACGCTCCAGGTCCAGTGCCAGGAACTTCCTTCTGTGAAGGGACCTCCCCATTCTGTTGCATCAAAGCGGTCCCTCCACCGCCCTTGGGCATCTTTCGCCCACATAAAGCCATGTTCGGGATAATAAAGATTCCGGTAATTCAAGGACTTGCGATAATAACTGTCGGCAATCTCCTTCTTCCCGATGGAAGCGGCAAAGCGCGCTACACACCAGTCGGCATACGCATATTCAAGGGTTTTAGCGGTAGCCTCATGCACTTCGGGATAAGGAACATAGCCTAAACGATCATAATATTCAAATCCGTCACGGCCCACCGAACTGATCTCCGGATGCACGGCTCCAGTCTGATGGATCATCGCTTCAAGAGCTTTCTCCGGATTAATGGTACGAATCCCTTTTGCCCAAGCGTCTGTCAACAAAGAGATGGAGTTATTGCCAATCATACATCCACGGTGGCCGGGACTTGCCCACTCGGGCATAAAGCCACTTTCATCGTAAGCATTGAGAATGGACTGGGTAACCCTTTCGGAAACCTCCGGATATAATAAGGTGAACAAGGGATGGACTGCACGGAACGTATCCCAAAAGCCATTGTCGGTATACATGTAGCCATCGTGTATTTTTCCGTTATAAGGACTGTAATAAACCGGTTTCCCCTGAGCATCGAACTCATAGAACTCACGGGGGAAGAGCAATGTCCGGTAAAGACAGGAATAGAAGGTGCGTAGCTGCTCTTCACTGCCGCCTTCCGCTTCAATTCGTCCCAGATAGCTGTTCCACTGTTTTCGTGCTTCTTCCTTCACCTGGGCAAGGCTCTTTCCTCCCACTTCCCGGCTGAAGTTGATAAGTGCCTGTGAGGGACTTATAAAAGAAGATGCCGTACGGACGGTCAGCCTTTCCCCCGCCGGAACGTTAAACTTGAGGTAAGCACAGGTATAATCACCCTCTACCGTCTGTTGGTGATGCATCAGCGTATCCCCGTCGTATACTCCTTCTTCTGTAATGGGATGGCTGAACTCTATCCGGAAATAGTTGGCAAAATTATCGGGTACTCCGCCATTATGATTACGTGCCACACCGGTTACACACCGATTCTCCTTGTCAATCGCCAGAGCACTTCCACCATCATAAGCATCTACCACAATATATTGGTCGGACTTCTCCGGGAAAGAAACTTCAAATACCGCTCCGCGCGAAGTCGCGGAAAGTTCCGTCCGGGTACCATCCGCAAACGTGACACCATAACTATAAGGAGTCGCTTTCTCCTGAGTGTGTGAGAAAGGCACGGCCCGTTCTTTATGATTCAGCTTCAGTTCGCCGGACAACGGCATGATAGAGAAAGTTCCGTAATCGTTTATCCACGGACTGGGTTGGTGGGTCTGGCGGAATCCCCGTATCAGGCTGTCGGTGTACATATACATCCAGCCACTTCGATTCTCCCCGGTTTGCGGACTCCAGAAATTCATTCCCCAGGGAACTGCTACGGCAGGATAGGTGTTCCCATGCGAAAAGGCATAAGTAGACTCTGTCCCCATCAGGGGATTTACATAATCGACAGGGCTGAAAGGTACTTTTTGTTGTGTACACGAAGCCAGCAAAAGGGCTGCACTAACGATAAGGGTAATCGAAATATTCTTCCTCATAGCTCAGAAATTGAATTTTAAACAGGGTAAAGGCTTATTTACCCTTTGCATTTAATTTATGCTGCGAAGCTAATGAGGAAGGGTTAGAAGGAGGGTTAATTCCCGGTTAACCCTCCGGAGAAAAGTCATTAACCGGGATTATTTTCTTCTTACAACCTGCAAATTGGATTGCCGTGCATAACCGATCCGGAAATTCAGGGGCTTGGGATCGCCCAACTGATAGGCATCTCGCAACTCCGGCTGAGAATATTGCGAGAAAGCTGAGATAGGTTTATAAAAGGTACCGTACAAAGTAACCGTCCACATCTCCGGGTCGAAACAGGACAACGGGATGGAAGAGTCGTCTTGTATTACGGCAGATGATTTCCTGAGAATCGTTTCACGTATACGGGAAAAAGAAGGCTCATGCATCAGGTACGAAGCCGACTTGACGAATGTTGCGGTAGCCTCCGTATCAAAACGGTCCATAAATGCCTGTAAAGGCTTATTGGCTTGCAACCCCTCGTTACTGATATCGGTACAGAAATAATAAAGAGTCTGTAACCGGGAAGTGCCCGGACGGAAAAAACAAACTTCCATTCCCGTACAATCTCCATTCCGGATGGTATCTCCTTTCCCGACTTCAATAAGATCTCCGGCTTCTGATAACCGGACCTCCTTAATACTGACTATCTTCCTGTTTCCCCTGGCCATCAACAACGAATAGATGGGAACTACCCCGTCAATGGTATCATTGGCCAACTCTTTGTCCATATCATTAAAAAAACTCAGGTTGAGTACATCCGACACAGCGTTTTGATACAAACGGTAGGTTTCGGCAGAAGGGTGTTTCACCTTCGGCGCACTACCGGCGGGTTCCAACCCGATCAGCACATAAGTATCCATTTCAGGAAAGAATGCATTGGCAAACAGAAAGTCAGGCCCCCCAAACGGATAGAACAGTGTATGGCAACGGGCGTTGATATCTTCCAGTTCCGTCTGTGAGAAAGCTACCACGCGGGGAGCCGTCTGCTGAAAAACGTTCCATATCTGATCCATGTAACGGGCATGGTTCTTCCATTCTTTCGTCTGGGTCAGGGCATAAAGCTTCCCGCTTTCTTTATCAACCGGCAAGCCGGCAAGCACACAAGACGCGTCATTCAAGACTTTATCGGGAATCAACTTCACTGAGTCATTGGACGCAATAGCCGTTCTGGAAGTTTTTTTACCTGTATTGCCGGAAGGAGCCGTTCCTTGGCAACAAGTAAGCAAACACCCCAACATAAAAGAGAGCAATCCGATTCTTACACAATTAGTTAGTTTAGTTTTCATTTCATTCTTAATAATCCTTTTCGTTTGCCAGATTCCAGACATTAAGGAAAGAGGCTTTAGATATTTCAACCACTTTATCCCAATTCAAGCGGTCGGCATGATCGGAAGGTTGATGGTAATCGGGATGTCCATCCGTATGATACCAGATGATGGGAATACCGACTTTGGCAAACGATCCGTTGTCACTTCCTCCCACCGGTTTGTCCCAAGGACGATAATTGGGTTCCAATTGTAAACCGTACTTTTTAATGTCTTCCTTCAACCAGCGGCCGAAAGAAGGATTGGCCTCGGTATAGAAATAAACCACATGCTTAGGCTGTTGGGGATTATTGTTACGACCAATCATATCAAAATTCAGATATCCTTTTATCTGCTTGATGAACGGACACTCCTGCACAAAGTATTTCGATCCGAGGAGTCCCTTCTCCTCTCCGTCCCAAAAGGCAAAGATCACATTCCGTTCCGGCTGCTGGCCACTTGCCACAAAAGCCTTGGCTATTTGCAGTACGGCCGATACTCCGGAAGCGTTATCATCGGCACCATTGTAAATCTGGTCACCGTCCAGGGCAGGATCAATACCCAAATGGTCAAAATGCGCACCGACAATCACATACTCATCCGTCTTCTTTCCGGGAATCATACCCAATACATTATTCATTGACAGTTTCTGATGTACCACTTGTTTCAGTTTGGCTATCGAGTCCGGATGCACTTCCAGACGTCCCTTCTGCTGGCGTTCCTTGCGATAAGCATCGAACGGCTGATAGTAGCTTTCACCCAACGGGCGGACTCCCATCTCTTTCAGTAGGGAAACGATGTACCGGGCAGCCACACGCGAACCGTGGAATCCGGCTTCACGTCCCTGTAATTCATCATCGGCCAAAAAGCCGATATAAGCCTCGGCAGCCTGACGGTTAATACTTTTCAGCCCCTTTTCGACCGGGGTCTGGGCACACAAAGTAGTGGCGACACACCACATAAAGACAGTAATCAGGTGTTTTCTTTTCATGATCGGGATGTTTCTGTTTTAGTTCATTTAGCACATTGCAAGGACAAATATACGGAATAATACAAATTAATAAGTACCTTTGCGAAAATTTGATTCGTAATTATGTGGATACTTATAGTTGGTCTGGTGTTGCTCGCCATCGTGGCAATGATTGCCGGGTATATCCGCAACAAAAGGCTGCAAAAGAAAATAGATAACGGAGAACTGGACAGCTTCCCGGAAGTAAAGGAAGTCGACGTAGAGTGTTGCGGACAGCATGAAGTTTGTGAACGGGACAGTTTGCTGGCTGCCGTCAGTAAGCAAATAGAGTATTACGACGACGAAGAACTGGATACATTTATCGGCAGGGCCCCCGAAGAATATACACCGGAAGAAGCTGATAAATTCCGTGATGTCTTTTATACCATGCAAGACACCGATGTAGCCGGATGGGTACGCAGCCTGCAACTGAGAGGAATCAGCCTTCCCGATGAAATAAAAGATGAAGTCTTTCTGGTAGTAGGCGAACGGAGGATACATCCTTAACCCGCCCGTCTGCCTCACGTTCCTAACAGCTGAACCGTATGGATTTACTACAATATACCTTTTTTCAACACGCTCTCCTGGGAAGTCTTCTGGCAAGCATTGCCTGTGGCATTATCGGTACGTATATCGTCACTCGCCGCCTGGTATTTATCAGCGGAGGTATCACCCATGCCTCATTCGGCGGCATTGGACTGGGACTGTATACCGGCCTCTCTCCCATTCTTTCGGCAGCCGTCTTTTCCGTCTTATCGGCTTTCGGAGTAGAGTGGCTCAGCAAACGAAAAGACATGCGTGAAGATTCGGCCATTGCCATGTTCTGGACACTGGGTATGGCATTGGGAATCATGTTTAGTTTTCTGTCCCCGGGTTTCGCTCCCGATCTTTCGGCCTACCTGTTTGGCAATATCCTCACCATTACACAGACCGACTTGCTGATGCTGGGTATTCTTGCCATCCTGCTAATCCTGTTCTTCACCTTGTTCATCCACCCGATTATATACATCGCTTTCGACCGTGAGTTTGCCCGTTCACAAGGAATCCCGGTAGTAGTATTGGAATATATCCTGATGATGTTCATCGCCCTTACCATCGTTTCCTGTCTGCGCATGGTGGGGATTGTACTGGCTATTTCGTTGCTGACCATCCCACAGATGACGGCCAATCTGTTTACCAACAAGTTTAAACGCATCATCTGGCTGTCGATTGCCATCGGTTACCTGAGTTGCCTGGGAGGTCTGCTGATCTCTTACCGCCTGAATGTGCCTTCGGGAGCATCCATCATTTTCTTCTCTATTCTTATCTACATTGCATGTAAAATAGGAAAGAGCCTTTTCAGAAAGAAACAATAAAAACAACATATAAGTATGGAAATCAAGATTCAATCACTGGAACAGATTCACGAAGCTGCCCGCAAGTTCATCTCTGCCATGGGCGATAACACAGTCTTTGCACTCTATGGAAAGATGGGGGCAGGTAAAACGACTTTCGTCAAGGCACTTTGCGAAGAGCTTGGAGTGTCGGATGTTATCACTTCCCCAACTTTTGCCATTGTTAACGAATACCGTTCGGACGAAGGCGGAGAACTGATTTATCACTTCGACTTCTATCGGATCAAAAAGTTGAGCGAAGTATATGACATGGGGTATGAAGATTACTTCTACAGTGGTGCACTTTGTTTCATCGAATGGCCGGAACTGGTAGAAGAACTGTTGCCGGGAGACGCCGTAAAGGTTACCATCGAGGAACTTGAGGATGGAACAAGAAAAATAGTGATTAACGACTAATCATCCGAGCAATGGCCCCTCAATATTTTGTTCAGGGAATATTTGCCATCGCAGGGCTTACCGCCCTGCTGGCATCTATACTCAACTGGAACTGGTTTTTCACTGCCCAAAATGCACAACTGATTGTACGGAATGTAGGCAGAAAACGCGCCCGGCTGTTTTACGGACTGCTGGGAATCATCATGATAGGTATGGCTGTCTTCTTCTTCCTCAATACGCAACCTGTATCAGAGTAACTGACGGGATTTCATTTCCAGATATTTGTTGATCACATCAATTGACAGTTTATCAGGAGTTGTAAGCAGCGAATAAATGCCATGCTGCTTCAAAGTAGACACAATCAGTCTTTTCTCAAACGCAAACTTCTCTGCGATAACATGTTGGTAATATCCTTCGGTTGTCTCCGGTTTCCCGGCAATATATTCTTTCAGGTCGGCATCCTCAAAGAATACGACCAACACTCTGTGTTGTCTGGCCAGTTGTTGCAGGTAAACCAGTTGCCGGTTCAGGCTGGTCATGTTACTGAAATTGGTATAGAGCATCAGAAAGCTGCGTTTATTCACATGCTTCCCTAAATGCACACAAAGGGCGGAAAAGTCCGTTTCACCAAACGTTGTTTCCTGTTTATAGAGATTCTCAAGAAGAGTCTGCATTTGTCCGACTTGCTTGGAAGCAGGGACGAACGTATCAAAATGCTCGTTGAACGTCACCAACCCGGCTTTATCGTCTTTTCGCATGGCTACATACGAAAGCACCAAAGAGGCGTTGATGGCATAGTCCAGCAACGTCATACCACGAAAAGCCTGCTGCATCACACGCCCTTTATCAATCACGCTGTATATCTGCTGACTGCGCTCGTCCTGATAAACATTGACCATCAACTGATGGCGGCGTGCACTGGCCTTCCAGTTTATAGTACGGTAATCATCTCCTTTTACGTATTCTTTGATCTGTTCGAATTCCGTCTGATGTCCTGCCCGACGAATACGCTTGATGCCTAATTCGGTCAGATTATCACTTATCGCCAGCAATTCATATTGATGAAGCATCAGGTAAGAGGGGTATACTTTGACGGTTTCGGACTTACCACACGTAAACCTTCGGGATATTAATCCGATCCGGGTGGTTGAGAAGACACGAATAGATCCGAAACCGTATTCTCCCCTATGGGTCGGACGTAGTTGATATGTCACTGTCTTCCCTTCGTTAGGCTGAAGAGACAGTTCAAAATGAACGTCTCTCTGTTGAAAAATGACGGGCACTTCATCGATCACTACCAGATTCACGGGATAGGGATAACGGCTTTCGATACGTAAACTGACATCATTATCATCTCCGTTAGAGAAACGCCCGGCGCATTGACGGAAGGCCCGGATACCGTTGGTACGATACAACAGATACCCGTCGAAGGCCAGGGCGAGCAATAGCGCAACCAACCCTAACTGCCCGATGATGAACATAGAGCCGAACAGATATCCGCCACCTGACAACAGGATGACGACAAGGACGAATATGTAAAAACGTTTGGTCAGGAACATAATTATTTAGGTACTTCCACTTTATCAATCAAGCGCTGGGTTACCTTGACTGGCGAATATCCTTCCATTTCGGCTTCTGCCGTCAGAATCAAGCGATGCTGCAAAACGTAGGGAGCCACAAACTTAATGTCTTCCGGAGTCACAAAATCACGTCCCTGCAAAAGTGCATAAGCTTTGGCAGACTGCAACATAGCTACTGAAGCACGGGGAGAGGCTCCCAAATAAACAGCTTTACTGGTACGGGTCTGTTGGGCAATCAAAGCAATGTACTGAAGCAGAGTCTGATCCACGAATACCTTTCCCATCAGCCGGCGAAGAGAAAGCAGCTCCTCACTGGTAATCACCGGCTTTATCTCCTCTAATTTCACCAATGCAGCATTGGTATGGTGGCGTTCCAGAATGCTGACTTCTTCTTCAAGCGACGGATAATCCATGGTAATCTTCATCAGGAAACGGTCCAGCTGGGCCTCGGGTAACTTATAGGTTCCTTCCTGCTCCACAGGATTCTGTGTAGCCAGAATGGTATAAAGTTCTCCCATCCGGTAAGTCGTTCCGTCAATGCTGGCTTGACGTTCTTCCATTACTTCAAAAAGGGCAGACTGGGTTTTGGCAGGAGCACGATTGATTTCATCCACTAATATAACATTAGCAAAGACAGGTCCCCGATGAAAATCAAATTCATTGGTTTTCATATTGAAGACGGTCGTACCCAGAACATCACTCGGCATCAGGTCGGGAGTAAACTGTACACGGCTGAAATCAGCATCTATCAGGCGCGCAGTAAGACGGGCAAGTAAGGTCTTGGCTACTCCCGGCACTCCTTCTATCAAAACGTGACCGTTAGCAAGAATAGCCGTCAACACCAGGTCGACAGTACGTTCCTGCCCCACAATAACGGAAGCAATCTGACTTTTCAATTCCTGTATCTTCTCTGAAAAAAGAGTCAAATCGGTACGCAGAGCTTCTTCTCCATGCATATCATTCATATTTTCTTCCATATTCTTTTTATTTATCAAATTCATATTTCTTTTCTTTCCAGCTATTTTTCCTCCGCCAAAGGATCAAGATCGAGGCTTTTCTATCTCATTCATTCCATCAATCAGGTCTTTCATCAATGTCTCTCCGGCCTCCTGTTCCCCACGTACCACAGGACGAAGTTTACGGAAAAGATTTCGGACTTTCACTTCTTCATTTCCCGTCTTCCGCGCAATCCGACTGCACAAGACATCATCATTACTGTCATCTTCTACATCCACCTGTATGTTCCGCCGCAAGCTCTCGGCAAAATAAGTGAACTTTTTACGTACAAGATCTGCATGATTCTTTTTTTGATAATAAAGTATGCCAATCAACTCCGTAAACTCAAGGTTACGGTTGGCCGGCTCACGAATCACCGGAATAGCCCTTTGCCTCCTACGGGCAGTAAACACCATGAACAGCACCAATACCGACATTGTCAGATAGAGTGCCCACTTCAGAGGACGTTGGGAAAGAAAGTAGCGGAAAGGAGATTCTTCAATCTGCGCACCGGCACCATAAGCCTCGGTACGAATTACGGGCAACCCTTTCAGATGTGAAAGCAAACGGAAAAGATAGGCTGCATTATCGCCATCGAGCATCCCATAGTTAGTGAACAGCAAAGGCGTAGTGACCAAGACAATCTCTCCCCTCCCGAACGGACGGCTGATAGCCACAGGTGGAAAGCAATCCGGTAAACTGTCATTGAACATCTGCATGGAATCGATCTGGCTCGTAGCCAACGGCAGAGACAACGAATCATACTTCGTGAAATAAATACCGCATAAATGTGGATAAAAACGGAAAGTACGCTTATCATATACCGCCGAATCACCAATCCAGAACACACTGTCATGTTCCAACAGATCGGCTGCATATTCTTTTAACCGCCTCGGATTGAAATAAGCATACGAATTATTGAATCCCAATGTATCAGCCAGTAACGGACTAAAAGAGGAACTGGCTATCAATATCTTGTTCCCCCTACGGGCCAGATCGAGTAAAGCACTGACATCCGCCTTCACCAAATCCAGATGCTGGGTAACGACAAGAATACTTTTCCGGGGGCTGCTGTCAGCAGCAAACTGATAGAATGTCTTGCGCGAAAGTGAATATCCATCCGGAAGCGAAGACTTTAAAACATCATCAAATACAGCCCCTCCCAATGGCTGGTGATCATGTTGCCCGAAAGTCGGGTTCCAGACAAATTTCTTCGGCAGGTGATACTCAACCACAAACATGATCAGCAAAAAGAGAACTATCCCAATGATAAACCAGCGGCTACCTCTCATTCGATACCTCCTTTCCGTATCTCGGTTTGCAAGGACAACAATTCCTCAAACAATGGCTCGGATGCAGCAAAATTGCCATAACGCACCCTCAGGAAACCATTTGTCAAACGCCTGAAAGAGCTGCGAAGTGCTTCCTGTTTTACCTCATAAATATATTCTGTAGGAGTTTTATAGGGCTGCCAGTCTATCCGCCCCTCATCACTCAATAGTTTCAAGGTTTGCAAATAAAGCAAACGAATGGATTCCCGGTAATCTTTACGTTCCATGGCACGCTTTATCTCAGAGTCAAAATCAACCCCGTAAATAGTATCTTCATGGACACTGTAGTTCACAGGCCCCCTGCGTGAACGCATAAAAAGCTCGGGACGTTTTTTATAAACAAACCAAAGGATCAACAACAAGATCAGAATGGCAATGACAACCAGAATAATACCGGAATATTCCTCCGCAAAACGACTTCCGAAAATGGCGCGCAGTAACTTAGAAAGCTGCATACTGAGCCAGCCGAAGACATCGATCTCAGGTGTTATCAGTTCCCGGTTGTAGTCATAAGCCGGATTGGACTGCCAAAAGGCAACTCTTACGGTATCACAGACCAGAGTATCAGCTTGCAAAGTCATCCAAAGAGTTTAATCAAAGTTGCTCAAATTTATCTATCTCGCTTTCTACCGAAATACTGTCTACCACTTCACTGGCATGCCCATATTGATATACTATACCAATTAAAGAAAATATCATAGAAAGATAGGCTCCAAAAGTTTGGATAATGGCCAGCAGATAGACCATAAAACTATATCCGGCGGAAATAGTTAACTCATTCTGTGTATCGCTCAACATAAAGAAGTATTTCACAATAGTAGCAATGTACCACGGAGTCGTAGTAACGCCCTGCAATACACTGGAGATCAATCCCATGACTAAGGAAACGCCAAAAACACCTCCCCATGTGGCAAACCCCAGACGGAAAGTTTTCTGGAAAGCAGCAAAGATGCCGATCTCCTCAAATAAGTAAATTGGAGTAAACAAGGCCAAAGGCACTGCACAGGCAATCAGCAGCGGAATAGTAAGCAAAAGTGTAAATGGAGAAGCTGCAACCAGAATCCCTATAACAATACTCACTGCTATAATCAGAACTATATAAAACAGTACCATAACCAGCAGACGTTTTATATTCTTGAACAGAAAAGGCTTCAGATCGGCAAAAGTGACACCTGCCAAACGTTCTTCACGCTGATTATAAATCTGCATCAATCCGTAAACAATGGAAGTCAGTAAAATAGATCCTACCAAATAACAAAGAAACATCAATCCGTAATTGACCCAAAATTGTGCACCTATCGCTTCCAGAGGATTGGCTCCGGTCTCTTTGGCAGCTGCAAAGCCCATTGTTCCCCCCATGATTCCATTCATGCTGATAGCCTGAATCAGACATAATGGCAGAATCAAATAGGTACTGAACTTCAACATCGGCTTCCAGTTCTCTTTTATAAAGTCCATGGTGGCATTGAGTTTGTCACCAAAAGGACGCTTCACATATAAAGCAATTTTAGGTTTTTGTGATTCCATGATTTTTTCTATTTGGTAAATAAATATAGTAATAGATAATAAATGCCAGTGATAAAAGAATAATGCTCAACCGCAGAAAGTCAGGCAATTCAGTATGGCGTGTGATAAACCCCTCAATGAATCCGGCCATAACAAAGACAGGAACCGTACCCACTATAATCTTTAGTCCTTTCTTGGCTCCGCGCATAAAAGACTCTTTGCGGGAGTAAGTCCCGGGAAACAGCCATCCGTTTCCCAATGCCAATCCCGCGGCACCGGCTACGATAATAGCCCAGATTTCCAAAGTTCCATGCAGCCAGACAGCAAGCATCGATTCTCCCAACAGGCCATGCTTAAAAAAGAAGGTCTGAAAGGCCCCGAGCATTACTCCGTTATTAAAAAGTAACCATCCTGTCCCAAAGCTGGTGAGCAACCCCATTGCAAAGACATTGAAAGAAACCATGATATTATTCAAAGTAATGCCCAAAAACATAGGAACTTCATCCGAACCGTTGTATACAGCCATCGGTTCACCACGCGCTATGTTATCGAGCGTCATATCCACATAACCATTCCCCAGAATCAGACGGACGAAGTTATCATCATTCGCTGCTGAAACAATACCCACCAATACACTGGCCAAAAAGATCAGAGCCGAAATCAACAGCTCTTTACGAGCATGGTACATCGTTTGTGGAACCTCTTGTGTCCAGAAAGTAAAAATACGGGTCCATTTCTCCTTCTTATTGCGATAAAGCACATTATGGAGGGCCGAAGCCAGGTTATTCAGATAAATAGTAATGCGGGAAGACGGATAATGAGTTTGCGCAAATGCCAGATCGGCAGTAAGTTCCGTATAAGCATCGGCAAGACGGTCGGGAGTCAGTTTATCTGCCTGCTCCACCACCTTCTCTGTCTCTTTCCATTTTTCAATGTTCCGACGTATAAACGTTACCTCTTTCATTTAACTCGTTGAATTCCGGATAAGTTTTGTCCGAAACCGGAAGCAAAAGTAAGAGAATTATGATATATTTGCAACCGAAACTAAAAAATGTTTAACCAGAAATGGCAGAATCGACTATGATTGTCACACTTTAGAAGAAATCAGATTAACTCTGCTTAAAAACAGTCACTCACTCTTCTCTTCTGTTTTTCTAATTTCACAGAAAGCCTATATCCGCTCCTCGGTATCGTTTCAAGTGCGATGTCGGGATCAGCAACAAGGTATTTTCGTATCTTGGATATTAAATTATTAGTACTCTGTTCATTTCCTTCAGTATTTCCCCATAACTCCATTTCTATTTGCCTTCTGCCCACTATGTGGTTTTTATAAACAAGTAAAAGCCTTACTAACTTATATTCGGATTCACTCAATTGTTTAATAACTGTCGAGTCATCAGCAAATAAAATCCTGGTTTCGGCGTCAAGCGACAAGGAACCTATCCGAAGTTGGGACGGACGTTGTACAGCAAACCTTTCAACATACGCAATTAATTCTTCAGCGTGAAAGGGCTTTTTAAGATAAGCCATCGCACCCGCTTCCAAAGCCTGTACAACCCAATGGCTCTCCGTATGAGAAGAGATAAACAGAACAGGAACATTCGGTGCTATCACTTTTATTTCCGGAGCGACTTCAATGCCATTCTGATTTCCGATCTCCACATCAAGTACAATGATATCCGGATGAGCTTCCGTTATGCAAGCTTTGGCTCCGTTTAAAGTAGTCTGATAAAAGACTTCGTAGCCTTTTTCCTGTAAGATGATGGTACAAATACGTCCAAACGTAATATCATCATCAATAAAAAGAATTTTAATTTTCTCCTCCATACTTTATTTTTCCGGAATATAAAACGTAAATACACTTCCTTCATTCTCACGGCTCTTGAATTGGATTTTGCCACCATGCGCCCGGATAATATGCCGGACATATGCCAATCCGATACCATATCCTTTCTGCATTCGCAATGCTTCCCGGGGGACCTGATAATACTGATTGAATAGCTTTTTTGATACTTCGGGGCAATTCCCCAACCATTATCTATCACTTTAATCTGTATTCCTTGTGAGATTTTTGTTATTTCAATCTGTATTTTCACTCCATCATCGGCATATTTCAACGCATTTTCTATCAAGTTCTTCATCACGTTTTCTAAATAACCTCTGTCTGCCGGACACGTCAATCCGGGTGCTTCGTTTATAACCTCAATACTATGTGGCTTAGCTTTCAATTCAACACAGATGTCATCAATTGCCGCTTGTACTATTTCTTCCGGATTTATTTCGGTTTTGTTCAGAACAATGGGTTGCGCCGTTCCTCTGGCACAGACCAATATAGACTCGATTTGCGCCGCTTGGTGTCCGGCACGCTTTATAACTTCAGCCATCAATTCTTTCTTCCGAAGATCTGATTCCGTTTCCATAAGCCAGCCGGTTAAAGTGACAAGTGCATTCAATGGTGATTTGAGGTCATGAACAATCCCGTTCACACTCACTTCACGCCTCTCTAACAGTTCATCTTTTTGACTAATAACTCTTAACTGATGGATAAGGCATCCCACAACGACTACTATAATCAGTGTAAAAACGACAAGGGAATAAAACATCCGGGACAGGATAGCGTCATAGGGTAGTTTGAACTCTATTTGCATATAAAACAACCCTTTCGTCCCGATAACTTCCCGTATTTTGATAACTTGGCTCTTTCCCCGCAAAGAAGTATTCCCCAAAGAATCGACTATTTTTCCCTCCTTATCATATAAGGACAGGTAATGGTTGATTTTCAAACCCGATAAATCTTCCCGAAGAAGACTGTCTATAACAGGTAACTCAGGAAGCCTCCGATTGGAAAGCGACTCATCTTGTTCCAGTTGTGAAAGAAGCTCAGAAACATTGTGCACTATGCCTTTCTGTTTTAAAAGCGCAAAATCGATGGTATCACCTTTGTATCCGCCCCGATCCGCCTCCTTCTCAATGGCATGTAGAAAAGCTTCATTTATCTGTGCCGTATATTGTTCCTCATATCTTTGGTACATGCGGACTATCCAGAAAGCCTGAAGAAAGACAAAAGCGATAGAAACTAAGATTGTAAATAGAAGTTCTTTTCTCATGGGATTAAGCCTCCTTCTTTCTTTTTTGACAAATGTAAGAGAAGTTTTTAATATAACAAAGCATTCGTAATTTAAAAACCGATGAAATCTTCCTGCCCCCTTAAAGTTATCTCAGGGGTATTTTTCGTTTTTACGAATCAAGAAGAAATATAACGGCAATCATCACCGATGGAGAATATTACATTCTGATAGTTTGTATTCCGTAATGACATTTTGTATCTTTGGACGGGGCTGTATGCGTCTATTTCCGATCCATGGTTGCGGGTAGTACGAAAAAAGCCCTTATTTTACCGTCAGGCAAAACCGGAATGACAGCTATTCCATATTAATTCGATCACACAATACAGAAATTGCCACATTACATCGACATTCTGCTTGAACATTTCTCCAACCTGTATATAAAAAGACACAATATCCACATTCATCCCAAAGCACCAAATAGCATTGAAAGGTATAACTTTCCCCTCCCTTTTTTACGAAATTAGCTTCCTCCTGATAAAACAATAACTTCTTACGGACAAAAGATTAACTTCTTATGAAGAAAACATTAACTTCTTTCGGGAAAAGAAGTTAATGTTTTGATGATAAAACCGGAATACTTATCCGAAAAGGTAAGAAAATCCGTATACAAATACCCTATTTATACGTTCTGTCTCTCTATCAGAAAGATTTCGAAAACAGAGCCTGTCATTAAAAAAGGAATAAAAATATCTTTTTCACACAAAAACGCAAATAAACAGATCTATTTGCACAACTCTTTCTCTCCGCACGCCCGTGATGAGTCTTATCCATATAACCCAAAAACATGGATTTGATTATAAAAATATTAGGTCCTGATTATAAATCGTTTAAGAATCCCACACTATTTTTGCAATATCAATAAACCTGATGAAACCGATATGAAAAATATACTGAAAAAATCACAATGTATAAAGTCGCTCATACGGGGCTTATTCCTTTTGAGTACTCTTGCCCTATCCGGTTGTGCAAACCCAAACAACGGCAAGTACCCACCCAAGATTCGCGAAGTCCTCAAGTTATCTCATGACAACAGGAGAGAGATAGAGAAAGCTCTGGATTTTTTTATTAATCAAAAAGATTCATTGAAGATCAGATCCATATTCTTTTTGGTTGGGAACATGGCAGATAAATACAGCCTCATTCCGACCAATGAACAAGATCCTTTTCATTCCATTATCTTAAATAAACACATTAAAGAAACAGAAGACGCGAGGCTGCCGGGCAAATCCCGGATAGGAATGGCATTGGATTCTCTATACAAAAGCGGTGTAAACGCCCCGAAGCCCCAAAGCATAAGGGATATAGAAGTCGTAACCGGAGATTTTCTGATCAAAAATGTAGAGGCGGCATTTACCATCTGGCAGCGCTCTAAAAAGTTAACGAAATGTTCTTTTGATGATTTCTGCGAGTACATTTTGCCCTATCGCATCGAAAACGAGCCACTCAGCGACTGGAGAGAACAGGCATATCATAAATATTCATGTCTGTTGGATTCAATAGATGATCCGATAGAATTGGCAAAGGCTGTCATCCGTGTATCCGGGCTCAAGTATAACGACGGAATGAATAAATACCCCTTTCTACCGACATTTAGTGAATTAGACCATTTACATTGGGGAAGTTGCAAGCATTTAGCAACATATCTGGCTTTGTCCCTCAGGTCCATTGGCATCCCTTCCACAGTCGACGTAATACCAGCATGGGCAAATAGGAGCGGCGGGCATTCATGGAATGCCACAATGAACAAGGACGGACTATTTGAAGATGTCGGATTTAATAAAGAAGGAGACAACATCGTATTGCATAAAATAGCCAAGATATACAGGACCGTCTATTCAACCGATAAAAGCGATGCACGCCACTTGAATCCCCTTTGGAAGGACATCACAAAAGAATATGCAATGCCTGTGTCAAACCTCGTCCTATCCGAACCGGAGTCTCTCTCGAAAGATGAAATGCAGTCCTTGTGTATATTCAATAATAAGGACTGGCAACCGATAGCCATCTCAACGGAGATAAATAAAAAAAAGATTACTTTCCGAAACGTAGGAAGAGGCATTCTGTTCGGAGATAATAAAATAGCCGGATATGACAATGAAGGTAAAGGCATCATTTATCTTCCCGCATCCATACATAACGGCACATTAAACGCTTTTACAGCCCCTGTCATCTTACAGGAGAATGGCGACATCCACTCTTTGTCTCCCAATCATTCTACCCTCCGAAGCATCTCTTTAGACCGGAAGTATCCAAACTACCGACGCATGGCCATTTATACCGAAAAAATGGAAGGAAGTTGTTTTGAAGTATCTAAACGGAGTAATTTCTCCATCAAAAAAAGAATTTATACCATTACAGAAACGCCTAAGCACTCCATCTCGGAAATCAAGCTGCAGCCTCCCATCACCTGCCGCTACATCCGATATATGCCGACAGAGCATTCATCGGTAAATATAAGTGAATTGCAATGCTATTCACATGACGGGAAGCTGTCCGGAGTACCTTTTGCATCCGATAAGAACAGGTCTCTGGAAGAACTTGCCAATATATGCGATGGAAATATTGATACTTTCTATAACGATGAGCACCCGAACGCTTATATAGGAATAGATTTCGGGAAAGAGGTTGAAATTGACCGAATCATATATTCTCCGCGAACAGACGGGAATGATGTTATCCCGGGAGAAGAGTACGAACTGTTTTATTGGGAAAACCGGTGGGTTTCTTTGGGACGCAAAAAAGCGGACGGCTTCCGTCTGCAGTATGACAGTGTTCCGGACAATAGCCTTTTATGGCTGCATAACCGGACAAAAGGAGTTGAAGAACGTATTTTTACTTATATGAATAACGAACAGATATGGTGGTGACAAAGATAAAAATAACAGCGATGATTTTGACGTGCATGTTGTATAATGCCCTGAACACATGCGCACGAAGCGTAGACATTTCCCATAAAGGGTGTAAGTATAGCATAGATCTCCCTTCCGGATGGGATACCATTCCTCATGACACTCTCAAAAAGATATTTCCACGGCTTGATCTCGACATGGGACTATATCCGGTATCTCAAAAGGAATATTTTACCGGAAATTACGCTTTGGTTGGTTTTATGCCTGTTTTGCAGTCCCTCCATTCATATTCTTTCGACCGGATCGTTTCGGACATGAAGGAGATGAATGACCGGACAAAGAATACGTGGAACAACGATTCGATATCCACACGCCTTGACAGCATCGTTCCGGTAAACTCCTCCCCGAACTACCGGATAAACAATTATCTCACAATCCGGAGAGATGCCATACTATTGAAAGGATGTCAGTCTTTATATGTATCGAAATTCGGATACATCACACTGATGCTTTATCAAAAGGGAAATGACGCTCTCCCGATAGACTCACTTCTTGGCGAGTTCAGCGATCCGGGCTGCATAAAAGTGGACCAAGAGTACAAATATATCCCTCCACAAAAAGAGGGGCTTTCATTCACGCATTTCTTATATGCCTTGGGTATAGGTGGAATTGTCTATCTGCTCATCGCATTTTTCTCAAAACGTAAAACAAATCGGCAATGAAAAATAAAGTCTTAAAAATAACGGCTGCGCTATTATTCCTATTACCACATACAGGCCTGGATAATAACAGATTTCCGGTAATGCTCTTTTTGTTCTATATATGCTCTTTTGTCTTTTTCGCAACGACATGGAGCGGGATAAAAGAAGATTGGAGCAGAAACAGCCGCGCCTGTTTTATTGTCTCCGGCATTGTCCTAAGCCTTTTTTTACGGTATGTCTCAGGAAATATATATGGGACCTATCGTTTATATACGATGGCGGTACTATGGACATTGTTCTTCTCTTTTTTTGCCACACAGTCCCTGCCCGGGAAAAACAGACGCTTCTTTGCTTGGGTAGTCATAGCAACCGTCGCGGTGGAGACCGTTTTTGGAATCGCCCAGTCCATCGGTCTATTGGAGAATAGCGACCCGCAGTTTATCATAGGCGGGTCTATGGCCAACCCGGGAGCCTACGCCGGTTATCTTGGGGTGACGGCCCCGTTGATTCTTTCACTATTAGTATCTTATAGAAAAAACAAACGGTTCGAGAATATTTGCTACATCTTGGGCGGCCTTTTTATCTTGGTATGCTATCTGTTAATACTCAGTCGCTCACGCGGAGCATGGATCGCATGTGGCACAGGCTGTCTTTGTGTACTTTGCTACCGGTACGCCCGATTGCTACGCGGTACCAACTATTGGAGTAAAAAAGCGACTCGGACTCCGGCAATCATTCTGTCAGCCGTTTTAATCATCGCAAGCGGATTCTTCGTATTCAAAATGAAAGAAGATTCCGCTTTGGGCCGTATATTGGTATGGAAAGTAACCCTATCCACTCCTCATCCCCATGCGAGCTTGTTATGGGGAAACGGAATCGGTTATTTTGAATCTCAATATGGAAAGTGGCAAGCCGACTACTTCCGGGAAAAAGAAGGTACCGAGAAAGAACGTCACATCGCAGGATATGTAACCACCGCATACAACGAGTTCCTTGAACTTGGCCTTGAACAAGGGATTATCGTGACAGCATGCATCGCGGCCCTTTTGGTTATAGCAACGGGCACCGGTTGGAAAAACCTATCGACCATTGAACTCGGCGCCAAAGCATCCATCGTTTCCATAACCATATTGATGTTCTGTTCCTATCCTCTGAAAGTACTCCCCACCACCCTCTATCTGATGTTTTGCCTGTCGGTGGCTCTTTATGGAAAAAAGCGGTTGCTTTCCACCGGGCATCGCATGATAAGCAACGGCGTAAGATCCCTTACAGGTCCCCTGATCTGCGTATTCGCACTTGCCGGTATGATAAACGCGCGAGGATACTATTTCTTTCATCGGGGACAACAACGAGTAATGCGCCATGACCTGAAAGGAGGCATAGAGATGTATAAAAAAGTGCAAGGCTTTCTCAGGAACGACGGCATCTTCCATTTTTATCTTGGATCAGCCTATTTTTTATCGGCTGAATATCAAAAGGCGATTGAAGAGCTGTCAGTTTCCTGCACCCAATGTTCCAACCCTAACAGTTTCATCCTCTTAGGAAACGCATACCGGGAAAACGGAGATACGGCTAAAGCCGTCGATGCATATACAACCGCTGTCTATATGCAGCCATCCAAGTTATACCCCAAGTATTTGTTGGCTAAGCTATACGAAGCTACAGGCGATTACGGGAGCGCCGGAGAATGGGCTTCTAAAATACTGGCTACCGACGAGAAAGTACCAACCACGGCAGCGAAAGAGATAAAAGAAGAGATGAGACTATTGTTGAGACAAGTACGTAATAAAAACAAAAAATAGATGATTATAAATGAGAAATACCGTAAATGGTTACCAATACCAATAATTGTAGGAATAGTTATAATACAAACTGTAACTATCCTGTCTATATTAGGATACCATTGGCTTATAGAAAAAGGGATGATACCTCAAGGCAGAGATACTGCTATTACAGGGACGTGCATTATAATATTTATTGTTTTATGCATAGCAATATTGTTACGATTCCTCCAAAAGAAATAAAAATGTCAAACTTAAAATCAAATGAATATGGACGGATAGAAAAAAGTTAGAATTGAAAATCGGACTATCAAGTAGTAGACTATTTTCGCGAGAATTAAAAAAAGAGTTTTAAACATTTAAATTTCAAAAGAAGATGAAAACAAATAAAAAAGCGGTTTTAGGGATGCTTATTGCTATCGTTATATCAATAAGTTTCTTTCATGCTGTTAGTGAAAACACACACAGCGAAAACACTAATTTACAACAACTTACCTATGGTGCAGCTTACATGGCTGCTGGAGGAAGTGAAGGGGGGCCCGCCACACAAGCAGCTTGGGGAATAACAAGTGCCTATGGATATACTGTAACTGAAGGATTAGTGGATGCAGCTGTTTTAAACGGATGGAATCCTGCAGGTTGGGTTTGCGGAGCAGCAGCTTGTGTTACAGGTCTTTAAATCAAAAGTATAGGCTAACCCAAAGAATTAAGTTATTTTTTAATCTATACTATAGAAGATATATTAATAACATAAATCTTTGGGTATAGTTTTCGTTATACAATTTCTTTGTTCAACACTAAAAAAGATAGAAATGGGGAAAAAAATAAAAATACTGCCAATTCTTTGTTTTGCAGGAGTAATTTTATTACTATGTGCAGCATTACTGTTCATAGAAAACATCTATTATCAATTAAGTATTATAGTATTTGTTTTTATATTAGCGAATTCATTAATATATTTTTCAAAAAGAAATTATAAAGGAGTTGTTATTTATACTGCAAATAAATTTTCCTCTCTTAATAGAAATTTCTTCTCTTATACAATACTGTTTTTATCAATATTCTTAATTCCAAAGGACTACTTCGTTATTACGGCTATTATTATTTCTATTTTATTTGTGATAAATATTTGGATACCCAAATGGTTTATTATCAATAATGATGGCATACGTTACTTTCATTGGAATCTAAAATGGGAAAATATCCAGTCTTATTATTTGGATAAAAAAAATGGTACATTAAGCATATCCATTAAGAACACAAATAAAAAAAGGCACATAAATGGTATTAAAAAAAACGACTATACTCTTATATCAAGAACTATCGACAAATATTTTAATAAAAATGCCTATAATAGCAATTGAAGATAAGTACAATATTGTAAAATTAAACAACGACACTAAAGCATAATATCAGTGACACTCTTAGTAAATTAACTAATTAAAAGAAATAAATTACATCAGAAATAATCTGATTTTTTATCGGATTAAGTATACTAACAAGTTGTTTGAAGCTTCTAACAACAAGGCAATATTCATTGATTTGAGATATAGAATGGAATCAAACAAACCAATATTGTTATTTGTGCCTAGAATGAAGAAGGCAAGTCTCCAAAAACGTTCTACTCATATGTTATTACATTAACTAAATACCTATTCATAATGAAGATTTTAATTTATTGTTTAATGTTCTCTATTCTTTTGTGGTTAATTCCATTTTCCATAAGATTTTTTTTGGTCGATCCACAAAATTATCAAAATAGCAATTCATATTCTACCCCTCTGTTAAAAAAGGAATCTATTGTGGAACAAATATCTCAAGAGGTACAAAAAGGAGAAAGAAAGTATGTCTTCCTGCTAATATTAAAAAATAACATAAAAGGATGTTTACTGAATATTGCGGGAGGAACACTTTGTGCATTAGGAACAATTATGAATTTAGCAATTAACGGATTTTACTCAGCTGATGTATTGGTCGCATCTTATAGGGCAGGAAATACAATATCTAGTATACTTAGTGTAACTTTGCCTCATAGTTTTGAACTAGTTGGCTTTTGGCTCTCAGGAGCTATTGGACTTTACATTGCATGGAACTTTGTCCTCTTTTTGCGGCATGTAAGCTTTCCCACAATTTACTTTTGTAAAATAATATTCTTCTCAACAACTATAGTCTTTTTTATCATTTTGCTTGCTGCCTATGTAGAAGCTTACATTTCAATAAATTAATAAGAAAATGAAGAAACTGATTGTAATTTTAGAACAAATTCCCCAATGGTATGGTTGTGGAATAATACTCTTGTATAGTCTACTGTTGGCAGAATTCTTTTCTGCATTACATGACCTTACCCCTTATAATAATGATTTAGGAGGATTCTTAGATGTGTATTATAAGATTAACTATATTTCAACTATAGTTTCAAGCATTATAATATGGATAATAATGTCACTATTGTTTCATTTAACGACTTTATTATTTAATGGCTGTGCATTATTTGCTCGTTTTTTATATATTTCTTCCTATTTCTATTTAATACCAACCACTTTCATAATAATTGCTATTATCGTAATAGGACAGATAGATATTTCTTCTTCAGATTTAACAGTGTTACAAAACCATCCCTCTTTCAAGTTGGCAATGATCTTGGTTAACTATTCTTATATACCCTATTATTTGTTGTGCATGATATTAATCCATCATTTATATAAGGTACGGCTGCGGTATGCCATTGCCTCCGTTGTAATTCCCATTCTGTCTGTTTGGGCTATTACGAAACTCTTTACTCTGCTATAATGGAAGTTCTATACGAGATTTATCTTTCAATCAGGCAGAATAAAATCCGCACTTTTCTTTCCGGATTCGGCATCTCGTGGGGAATCCTGATATTGGTTGTGCTATTGGGTACAGGAAAAGGATTTCAAAACTCTGTAATGGATATATTCAGCATCTTTGCCCAGAAAAGCATGTATGTATATGGAGGAACCACTTCTATGAAGTATAAGAATATTAGGGAAGGGGAACAGTTGCATTTCGATTTGCATTTTCTTAACCGCGTGAAGAAACAGTTCCCGGGGATAAAAGCTATTTCGCCTGAAATAACAGGACCTTATTCGCAAGTGATGAATAAAGCTAAAAGCGGACTTTTTAAGATTATAGGAATCAATGAAAACTATATGGGAATTAAGATACTTAAAATCAACGAAGATGGACGATATTTTAATAAAGGAGATGACGAGAATACGCGTAATGTTGCCATTATCGGCGAAAATGTCAGTACGACCTTATTTAATAACCAAAAAGCGTTGGGTAAGTCGATCAACATTGCCGGTATTGATTTTAAGGTGATAGGCGTACTGAAGAATGATGATATTTTCAGCGCTTCGGAAATCAATTCGGTATATGTGCCCTTCTCAAGTTACATAAACTGCATTGACAATAAGACTCCATTGCGCGCTTTCTGTTTATATCTGAACAAAGAAGTTGATTCCAAGCGATTTGAGAATGAGCTGAGAGCCTTCATCGCTAATAAATACCAATTTGCTTATTCTGATAAGCAAGCTTTGCAGATAATCAATTTTGAGACACAAACGTCTGCTTTTGAGGGGCTCTTTGATGGATTGAAGATGTTCATCTGGATCGTAGGAATTTGTTTTCTGATAAGTGGTATTGTTGGAGTAAGCAACATCATGTTTGTTGTGATCAAAGAAAGGAGTAGCGAAATAGGCATCCGTAAGGCTGTAGGGGCAACCCCTAAATCCATTCTTGTGTTAATGCTGACGGAATCTGTCATCATAACTGTGATTTCCGGTATCATCGGATTGATATCAGGTGCAGGTATTCTTGAGATTATAAATTGGTTGCTCGAAAGCGCCCGTCACGCAACGATGATAAAGCATGTAGAAATAGATATAAATGTAGCTGTTCTCGCTTTGGTTGTCTTGATTCTGTCCGGTGTCATTGCCGGAGCATTTCCGGCAATGAAAGCATCTGTTATACAACCCATTGACGCTATTAGAAACGAAAATATAGGATAATGAAGATATTTAAGATTATATTGATTTGCATCTTTTCCGCCACACTGGCATTTGTTGCTTTTCGCTCTTCGCTAAGAGGTACAAAGGCAATTTACGAAACTACGCAGCCGCAATATCGCGATATCAAAGAGGAAATAAACATATCCGGCAATGTTTTTCCGATGAAGGAGATCGAAATAAAATCGCAGATATCGGGAGTCCTGGACAAGATTAATGTTTCGGTAGGAGATAAAGTGCGCATAGGAGATCCTGTCGCTTCTATCATGCTGGTTCCGAACGCATCGGATATGGAACGGCTGGAATATAACTTGAACACTGCCCAAATTGAGTATAAAGCCCGACTGGAAGATTATAAACGGGAACAAAAATTGTACTCAAAGAACCTTGTGGCACAGGCAGAGATGGACTCTTACACACAGGCATACGAATTATCTAAGGAGAAACTCGCCTCTGCCCAAAATCAATTGAACATCTTGAAAGAAGGGCGTATCTCTCCTGAAACGGCATCAAATATTGTAAGATCGAGTATTAGCGGCGTTATTATTGATACCCCTCTGGAAACGGGGGCCTCTGTAATAGAGCGCAATAATTTTAATCCGGGAACAACGATTGCCGTTGTGGCGGAAATGTCCCGGTTTCGTTTTAAAGCTCTTGTCCCTGAAAAATATCTGAAAGATATCGCTTTACAAGACACGATTTCACTCTTATTCAATGCCTATGATGATCTACAAACCCAGGCAGTAGTAACAAAAGTTTCATCCAAAGGAAATGCGGAGAACGGAATTATGAAATACATGCTTGAGGCAGAGTTTCCCGTCTCGGAAAATATGCCTGTTATAAGATCGGGATATTCCGCAACAGCTACTATGGTGATAAAACAGAAAAAGCACACTTTATCCATTGATGAAAAATATGTCTTATACGAGAATGACTCTACATACCTCTATCTGCTGGATACTATGACACAACAGAAAACAAAACAAATCATCAACATCGGTATTTCAGATGGAAATTATGTGGAAGTGATAAAAGGGATTTCATTAAAGGATAAAATAGTAACTAACTCAACCGATAAATAAAATTAGAATCCACATTACGACCTATAAGCGTTACCTCTTTTATCCAACAGGTTCTAGTTACGGATAAGTTTTGTCCGAAACCGGAAGCAAAAGTAAGAGAATTATGATATATTTGCAACCGGAACCCAAATGTGTTTAATCAGAAATGGCAGAATCGACTATTATCACCGGACAATTCGTACGCATCAGCCAAGTACCCGCCAGCCTTGGCGAACGGATATTGGCTCGTATCATCGATTATTTCCTGCTGTTTATTTACATTCTTGCCACTTCTTATGTATTGGGGAAACTCAATATACACGCTTTTTCCGGAAGTACTTTTTTCTTGTTGTTCCTGTTTATCTATCTGCCCGTACTATGTTACTCGTTACTTTGCGAAGTTTTTAACCAAGGACAAAGTATCGGAAAAAAAGTCATGAATATCCGTGTGGTAAAAGCAGACGGTACGACACCCAGCCTGAGTGCATATCTGCTAAGGTGGTTGCTCTATGGGATAGACGTAACTATTACCGGAGGATTGGGGGTACTGGTCATACTATTAACCAAAAACAGCCAACGTTTAGGTGATCTTGCGGCAGGAACAATGGTAATTAAAGAGAAAAATTACCGCAAAATACAAGTAAGCCTTGATGAGTTCGATTATCTGACCAAAGGATATCACCCCAGTTTTCCATTAGCCGCCGATCTGTCCTTGGAGCAAATAAATGTGATCAGTAAGGCGTTAGAACTGCATCATAAGGACCGGGCAAGGCATATCTCACAACTGGCACCCAAAGTTCGTGCACTGCTTTCTGTAGACCAAACAGACGTAAATGATGAAAAGTTTCTTCAAACCGTTGTAAGAGACTACCAATACTATGCGTTAGAAGAAATTTAGTAGATCTTATTTCGTAAAAACAGAGTAAGCCGGACTTTTATTCATCCTATTTTCAGGCAGATATCCGGACTCCTATACACATCCGATACTTCCGAGGGCCGAAAAACAAAATGTATTTTCAGCAGGAGGAGAGGAATCAAGACAAAGTAAACTATCATACATATATGCAACAAAAGAGCGTGCAGAAGTGTTTCTGCACGCTCTTTATCTTTTGGTTTACGAAGACTGGCTTATTCCACCTGTCCCAGAGAATTTCCGTATTCCATTTCTCCCTGCACCACAAACAAGATTTCTTCCGGGTCGTATTCACCCACTTCATCTTTCTTGGCTTCTTGCACGATATATTCCACTACCTGCTCCAGATCGATGTCTACATAACCGTCAGCATCGGGCTGAGCATCAAGGATTCCGCTTTCAGAGTAATACTCATCGATCAGATCGAGGAAATAATATAACTCGTCTTCTGAGAATTTATCCTTCAACTCCTGAGGCAAATAGTTCCGGATGAACTCGATGGTCTTTTCATCATCGGCATCACTTAACAAAAAATCGTCTTCCAGTCCCATAAACAAATATTTTTAATGAAAGTATATTATAATAATTTCTCAACTTTCTCTACGAATGCAGGTTTAGCTACGGCACCGACTTGTTTATCCACTAATGCTCCGTCTTTGAAGAAAAGAACCGTAGGAATGTTACGAATACCGAATTCTGCAGGAAGATCAGAGTTTTCATCTACATCACACTTACCCATAATCACTCTTCCTTCATATTCTTTAGCTAACTCGTCGATGATAGGACCTACCATCTTACAAGGCCCGCACCAGGGAGCCCAAAAGTCAATAACAACCGGTGTTCCTTTTGCAAGGATTTCCTTAAAGTTGTTGTCAGTAATCTCTAAAGCCATTTCTTTAATTATTAATTGTTAGTTATTAAGTATCCATCACTGTTATGGGGCAAAGATAATCAATTTATATGAAACGCAAGTTCGGGACGTTCCTTTAAATAGGAAATTAATTCTCTACCTACCGAAAGTTTAACGGGACGAGAAATCAAGTCTACATACATCTTTCCATCCGTATCTGTTACCTTAAAATAAAGTTCTGTATTTCCCGGAGACTCTTTCGTCAAAGTGGCAAGTTCCGTAACCAAGTTCGAATTAAGTTCGGCAAGCGGAATCAGAATTGTGATCTTCTCTACCAGTTGTTCCTTGACGTCGGGCAGCAATTCCATCGAAGTAATCTTAATATCAAGTTCATCGGGACGCCATTGTTTAGGCTGGCAACGAGCTTTGATAAACAGAAAAGTCCCTTCACCTAAATAGCCTTGAAAAGTAACCCAATCGTTTCCGAAGAAAGGTATCTCGGCAGAACCGGAGTAATCTTCTATTTTGGCTATGCCATAAGGATTACCATTCTTACTTATACCTCGACGCACGCTGGTAACAATACCTCCCATCGTTATTTCTCTTCCTGCCAAAGCAGCTTTATCATCAAGTTCGATCATACGGGTATTGCATACATGTTCCAACACAATGGCATATTCATCAAGCGGATGAGCCGACAAGTAGATACCGACCAATTCTCTTTCTTTATTTAACCTCTCCAAATCATTCCAACGTTCTGCCGGAAGAATTTCGGGAGTCGCTATGTCAATCACATTGTCTCCTCCGAATAATGAATTAACGGCAGCAGCTTTATCCGCCTGATAACGGTTACCATAACGCATCAATGTTTCAAGAAAAGTTTCGCCTTTGGCATTCACCGCAAAATACTGTTCACGTTTCAGCTCAGGAAAACTATCGAATCCGCCCGCAAGAGCCAGACACTCCATGTTCTTCTTATTACAAGCATTCAAATTGACACGCTGAACGAAGTCGAAAATACCTTTAAAAGGACCATTTTCCCTTCGTTCCTCCATGATGCTTTGCACAGCAGCTTCACCGACTCCCTTTACAGCCCCCAGCCCGAAGCGGATATTTCCATTCCGGTTTGCCGTAAACTTCAGGTTACTTTCGTTCACATCCGGACCAAGCGTCTGCACTCCCATTGCTTTGCACTCGTCCATCAGTTTGGTGATATCAGTAATATTCGACAAACTTCGGCTCATGACAGCTGCCATATATTCAGCCGGATAGTTAGCCTTCAGGTATGCTGTCTGGTATGCAACCCAGGAATAACAGGTAGCATGTGATTTATTGAACGCATACGAAGCAAACTTCTCCCAGTCCGCCCAGATTTTCTCAAGTACCTTCGGATCATGGCCGTTTTTCCTTCCACCTTCAACAAACTTAGGTTTCATGTGATCCAGCTTATCACGCAGTTTCTTACCCATCGCTTTACGGAGGGCATCCGACTCCCCACGGGTAAAATCGGCTAAAAGGCGTGACAGAAGCATGACCTGTTCCTGATAAACCGTAATTCCATACGTATCCTTCAGGTATTTCTCCATGACAGGAATATCATATTCAATAGGCTTACGTCCATGTTTACGGTCGATAAAGTCAGGAATATAATCCATTGGACCCGGACGATAAAGGGCATTCATCGCGATCAGATCCTCAAAAGTAGACGGCTGCAACTCACGTAAGTATTTCTGCATACCGGCAGATTCAAACTGGAATGTACCGATAGTCCGTCCATCACTATAAAGTTTATAAGTTGCAGGATCCTCAATTGAAATAGAATCAATATCCAGTTCCATGCCTTTACTCAGACGGATGTTTTCGACGGCTTCTTTGATAATAGACAAAGTCTTCAGCCCCAGAAAGTCCATCTTAATCAGTCCGGTATCTTCAATCACCGAACCTTCATATTGGGTAACCAGCATCTTTTCGCCGGTCTCCTTATCATCAGCCGTACTGACCGGCACCCAGTCCGTAATATCATCACGGCAAATAATGGTACCACAGGCATGTACACCGGTTCCCCGCACGTTTCCCTCAAGCATTTTGGCATATTTCATCGTATCCCTTACCAATGGATCAGGTGACGCTTCGGCAGCCTGCAATTCGGGCACATATTCTATGGCATTCTTTAAGTTCAGTTTTTTATCAGGAATTTTATCAGGAACCAGTTTGGCCAAACGATCCGATTCGGCAAGCGGAAGCTTTTGTACACGTGCAACATCTTTGATAGCCAGCTTTGTTGCCATAGTACCATATGTAATGATATGTGCTACCTTCTCCTGCCCATACTTCTCCGTCACCCAACGAAGCACTTCGCCACGACCATCGTCATCGAAGTCAATATCAATATCCGGCAATGAAATACGGTCGGGATTCAGAAAACGCTCAAACAGCAAATCGTATTTAATAGGGTCTATTTTGGTGATCTGCAAACAATAGGCCACGGCTGACCCAGCAGCCGAACCACGTCCCGGTCCAATGGATACCCCCATATTACGTCCGGCAGCAATGAAGTCCTGCACAATGAGGAAGTAGCCAGGAAAACCCATCGTCTTCATAATATGTAACTCAAAGACCAAGCGTTCCTTTACTTCCGGTGACAACGGATCGCCATAAAACTTCTTGGCTCCGTCGAAAGTCAACTTCTTCAGGTAATCGGCCTCCAGCTTGATACGATACAGTTTATCATATCCTCCCAAACGTTTTATTTTATCTTTAGCTGCTTCTTCACTCAACACCACATTGCCATTTTCGTCTTGGGTGAATTCATCAAAAAGATCCTTTTCCGTATATTTTTGCCGATACCCTTCTTCTGTTCCGAAATCCTCCGGAATAGCAAAAGTAGGCATAATCGGTGCATGATCGATCGAATAATATTCTACCTTATCCAGAATTTCTAAAGTATTACTTAATGCTTCAGGCACGTCGGCAAAGAGCTCGTTCATCTCTGCTTTCGTTTTCATCCATTCCTGCTTAGTGTAATACATCCGGTTGGGATCATCAAGGTCTTTTCCCGTACTCAGACAGATTAGCCGGTCATGGGCTTCAGCATGCTCTTCGTTGACAAAATGAACGTCATTTGTACAAATCAACTTGACATTATACTTTTTGGCGTATTCTATCAAATGCTTATTCACATTCACCTGCAATGGATATGCTTCATGATTAGCTTTCGGCACCGTTGCTTTATGACGCTGCATTTCCAGATAATAATCGTCCCCAAACAGATTCTTATACCATTGAATAGCTTCCTCTGCCTCCGCCAACAATCCCTGAGTTATCTTTTTGGGAACTTCACCACCCAAACATGCCGAACAGATAATCAAGCCCTCATGATATTTCTCCAATTCATTCCTGTCTGTACGGGGGCGCATATAATAGCCTTTGGTCCATGCACGTGAAACCAATTTGATCAGGTTATGATACCCCTTCTCGTTTTTGGCGAGCACAATCAGGTGGTACCCGCTTTGATCGGGTTTTCCTTCCTTTTTATCCATAGTCCGGCGTGCCACGTACATTTCGCAACCGATAATGGGCTTGAACAACCGCCCCTCCGCCTCCACTATTTTAGCTTTACAATCAGCAATCTCAGCCTCTTTATCCGCACAGTCCACTTCACCGGCCTCAATGGCTGCAATCCGTTTCTTCAGGTCCTTGATTTCTCCTTTCGGACCCCCGTTTTTCTTATTCACATAGTTCGTAAACTCTTTGATGGCGAACATGTTTCCATGGTCCGTAACGGCAATACCTTTCATTCCATCCTTTATGGCCTTATCGACAAGCGCACTGACACTGGCTTGGCCATCCAGAAGAGAATATTGCGTATGGACGTGTAAATGAACGAAATCCTGCATAGTTATAGGTTGATAATTTGAAGCCATAAAATTACAATGTCTGTAGCTACTAACAAAGATAAACTCCAAAAAGTTATCAACATAAGTCATTTCTATCTGCAAATGCTTGCTGGATTTTTAAAATAAGTATACTTTTGCGGATAATTATCATTAAATAGCGCAAATGGGTCGACTTAAAAAATTAAAAAAGATAAGAATTCACCGTGAAGGAACACATATTTTATGGGGTAGCTTTTTTCTGCTACTAATTATAAATGCAGCCCTTTACTGGGGAATTGATTGTAAAATACCATTCTACCTGATGGCTCTGGTCAGTGTTATAGTCTATCTGTTGATGGTTAACTTTTTCCGTTGCCCGATCCGCCTGTTCGGACAAGATACTGAAAGGATCGTAGTTGCACCGGCCGATGGGAAAATCGTAGTTATTGAAGAGGTAGACGAACATGAATACTTTCATGACCGCCGGATCATGGTATCCATTTTCATGAGCATTCTAAACGTACATGCCAATTGGTACCCGGTGGATGGAGTTGTCAAAAAAGTCTCTCACGAAAACGGCAAGTTCATGAAAGCATGGCTTCCGAAAGCCAGCACAGAGAACGAGCGCTCAATGGTTGTTATTGAAACTCCCGAGGGTGTAGAGGTCATGGCACGGCAAATAGCCGGTGCAATGGCACGCCGCATCGTAACATATGCCGAGCCGGGTGAGGAATGTTATATTGACGAACATCTGGGCTTTATTAAATTTGGTTCCCGTGTAGATGTATATCTGCCATTGGGCACTGAGATTTGTGTTAGTATGGGACAATTGACAACCGGTAACCAAACCGTTATCGCCAAATTAAAATAAAAAACGAACAATGGCAAATGCTATTATCCGCCATATACCCAACACAGTGACCTGCCTGAATCTCTTTTCAGGATGCATTGCTTGTGTTATGGCCTTTGAAGCCAAATACGAATTGGCTGTCACTTTTATCATCTTGAGTGCTGTCTTCGATTTTTTCGATGGTATGTTGGCACGTTTGCTTCATGCCTACTCTCCTATTGGTAAAGAATTGGACTCTTTGGCCGATGATGTCAGCTTCGGCGTAGCTCCGGCTATACTTGTTTTTTCATTCATGAAAGAACCCGGACTTGTGTATCCCGACTTTCTGGCAGGCGTAAAAGAGTATATTCCTTATCTGGCTTTTCTTATTTCGATATTCTCAGCTCTCCGTTTGGCCAACTTTAATGTAGACGAACGCCAAACGAGTTCCTTTATCGGTCTTCCTGTACCTGCCAACGCTTTATATTGGGGTGCACTTATTGTAGGAGGCAAAGAATTCTTACTTGCTCACTGCAATGTTATATACCTTATTATAATGGTAATGCTTTTTTCATGGTTGCTGGTAGCTGAGATCCCCATGTTCTCCCTGAAATTTAAAAATCTTTCTTGGAAAGACAATAAGATTAGTTTCATATTCCTGATAGTCTGCATTCCACTGTTGCTGTTCTTGGGTATCAGCGGATTCTCAGCGGTTATTGTATGGTATATCATTCTTTCACTTTTAACAAGAAAAAATAAATAAACAATCCTTCTGGCACGTTTGTTGTACTACAAATTTTAAACAATGCATAAAACAAATAGCCTATGTTTCACATTTTAGGATTTTTATTCATTATCGTTATCGCCGTTATCATTATCGGACTGGCCCTTGTAGGAAGTGTGTTAAGAGCCATCTTCGGACTGGGGAAACGCTCATCTGCCTCCGGTTCCGGAAGCCAGAATTCGACACACAGTAATTCGGGGCAAAGATACTATCGTCCGACACAAGCTAACGATAAAGAGGAAATCATTACTGAAACCGGAGCTAACAAGCACAAAAAACTTTTTGATGACAATGAAGGAGAATATGTGGATTATGAAGAGATAAAAGATTGATAATATAAAAATTCACCTTCTTTTAGACGCAAAAAAATTTTTCATCAGATTGGCACATTCATCGGCGAGTATCCCTTTGACAACTACAGTTTTGGGATGAAGGGACTTTGGAGCATATCTCTGGTACCCCCTTTTTTCGTCTTCAGCACCAAAAACCAATTTACCAGTTTGTGCCCAGGCAATGGCACCGGCACACATCACACAAGGTTCTACAGTAACATACAACGTACATTCATTCAGATATTTCCCTCCAAGGACATTGGCTGCCGCAGTAATAGCCTGCATTTCGGCATGGGCTGTCACGTCATTCAATGTTTCAGTCAGATTGTGTGCACGGGCAATGATCCGTTCTTTGCAAACGACAACTGCTCCCACTGGGACTTCTCCACGTTCGCCTGCCTTAGCAGCCTCAACCAGAGCTTGTTTCATAAAATAAGAATCGTCCAACATAATCTTAACGCCGCATATCGTGTTCACCAAAAAGAGTCGGATAATCCTCCTCCATATTTTTATGTATAAACATGAGAATCGTTTCACGAAGCCAACGCGATTTATTCGTTATCTTATACTTATCCAGATAACGATCTACAATCTGCTGCTCATCTTCGCTTAGCAATATACTCATCCTGCGTTCCCGTTTAGGTTCGTCAAGAGTTGCCTTATTACACTTTTTATCTCTCTTTCTCATATTCTTTGCAAATTTACTTTTACTTCTGTAATTTCAAAGAAGAAAAAGAGTAAATTTGCAGAAAATAGTATGCTAAAATTATATGGCAGAACATAATCTGTTAGGAAAGGCCGGAGAAGATGCTGCTGTTCAATATCTGGAGCAGCACGAATATACCATTCGTCATCGGAATTGGCGTAAGGGACATCTGGAACTGGACATTGTGGCAGCCCAAAACGGTGAACTGATAATTGTGGAAGTAAAGACACGTACCGACACGGACTTTGCATTACCTCAGGATGCTGTTACTCCACAGAAAATCAGGCGAACCGTAATCGCAGCCGATACATATATTAAGCTTTTCCAAATAGACGCATCTGTAAGATTTGATATTATTACTGTCGTAGGTAAAGTAGGAAATTTCAGAATTGAACATATAAAAGAGGCGTTTTACCCGCCATTATTTTAAATAGTATGAATATAGAATCAGCCAGAGAATACTGTCTTCAGAAAAAAGCAGTCACCGAATGCCTCCCATTCGATGAATACTCACTTGTACTGAAAGTGATGGATAAAATGTTCGCACTAATCGATTTGGAAGGAGCCAATATGATTGCTTTGAAATGTAATCCTGATTATGCCATCGAACTACGTGAACATTATTCAGCCATCGAAGGTGCTTATCATTTCAACAAAAAATATTGGAATCAGATTTTCTTTGACCGGGATGCCGACGATAAATTGATAAAACAGCTGATTGACCATTCTTACGAAGAAGTATTGAAGAAATTCACTAAAAAACTACGTGCCGAATATGATGCCCTTCCCTGAGTCTTTTCCTGTACCTTTGATTTATATCGAAGAGACAGACTCCACCAATCATTATTTAAACGATCTGTGCAATAAGCAAGATGTCAGTGAACTAACCACGGTAGTAGCTAACTACCAAACCTTGGGCAGAGGACAGCGAGGAAACAGTTGGGAATCGGAGAAAGGTAAGAATCTGATATTCAGCTTCGTACTTTATCCCACTTCTTTAGAAATCCGCAGACAATTTCTTCTATCTCAAATCATCTCTTTATCCATTAAGGAAGAACTCGACACATACGTTAAAGATATCTCTATTAAATGGCCGAACGATATCTACTGGAAAGAAAGAAAAATCTGCGGAATATTGATTGAAAATGATTTGATGGGAGTACATATCAGCCAAAGCATTGCAGGGATTGGTATCAATATTAACCAGGAAGAGTTTTTTAGCCCCGCCCCCAATCCTGTATCACTTAAACAAATCACCGGTCAAACTTACGAACTCTCCGGAATATTGGCAGGAGTTATGCAACGAATTATAGAATATTACAGCCTGCTTCAAAAAGGGGAGCACACTTATATAACCCACCGGTATCAGAAGGCGCTTTTCCGAAAAAAGGGTATGCATAAGTATTCCGATGCGAACGGAGAGTTTATAGCCAGAACCATAGAAGTTGAAGCCGACGGTCATCTTGTTTTGCAAGACGATACAGGCAAAATACGCCGATACGTATTTAAAGAGGTACAGCACATTTTATAATACTTCTTCTTTTTTTAGTTTAAAACATTACCTTTGCAATATTGTTTTTAAATATAAAAACGTTTAATTTATGAAAATCAGATGCCTACTGTTAATATCCATATTAACACTACTGTTTGTCAGTTGCGAAGACTCCAATACCGAAAATAATTCAAAACTTGAGTTGTCGGAGTCATCTTTTCAAGATATTGACAGCGATGGAGTTACTCTAACCGTAAATATCACCAGCAGCGATTCGTGGGTAGCAGCAAGTTCTTCAACCTGGTGCAAGCTCGTACCCAATAAGGGAGCAAGTAATCAGCCACTCGGCATTGTTGTAGAAGCTAACCTTGAAACGACTGAAAGAAATGCAACGATTGCGGTAACTTCCAGTGGAATAAAAAAGGTCATAACCGTCACACAATTGGCAGCCGGACATTCAACCGATCCCGAATCGTACCACTATGAACTTCCCATAATCTTCCACGTGCTATATAAGAATAGTTCCGACCCCAAACAGTACATTAGCCCAAACCGTTTAACTGACATATTAAAAACGGTCAACAAACTATATAAAGATAAGACCCAAAGTGTAGATATGAACCTAACCTTTACACTGGCATCTACAGATCCCAATGGGAAAACATTAACTTCTCCGGGAATAGAATATATACAATGGAAAGACGACTACCCCATTGACTGTGATAAATTCATGGAAGATGACACAACAAAAGGTGGAGTGGGATATGTAAATTATCTATGGGACCCCAACCGATACATTAACGTGATGATTTATAACTTTGCAAATGACCCGCAGTCAAATACTACCACCTTAGGAATCTCTCATTTGGCATTCACAACTACAGGCAGCAACTCTCTGGAGGGGCTTAATGAAACAAAATATTCTTACTTGGAATTAAAGAATCTGAGTTTTCCGTATTGTGTCTCCATTAATAGTCTCTTCATTGACCAGCAATCTACTTCCACAGCCTACAACACTACTGACATTACAGTGACACTGGCGCATGAGTTGGGTCATTATTTAGGACTACACCACGTTTTTTCAGAAGATCCGGAAAGTAGTTGTAAAGATACAGACTATTGCAAGGATACACCCAGTTATGATAAGGATGCTTATGATATGACATATCAGTGGGCAATGGCAGGTAACATACCTGAGAAAGAGCTTTTTGCTTATCTTGTCAAACGCGAAAGTTGTGACGGTGCCCAGTTCATCTCCCATAACATTATGGATTACTCCGTCAGTTACTCCGACCAATTCACACAAGACCAATGCAACCGCATTCGTCATGTATTGACATATAGTCCGCTGATACCCGGACCTAAAAAAGAGCAAGCAAATACCCGAGCAGCTATCGAAGAAGTTCTTAAACTACCTATACGCACAATCAAATAATAGAAAAAGAGGTGAACAGATAGTTATCTGTTCACCTCTTTTTCTATCAACTGTATCTTATCAAGCGTCTTCCTTGCTTCTGTCGAAGGAAACCGGCTCACAACTTTCAGCAGATACTCTCTTGCTTTTCCGTATCCGTTACTCATCACCCGGCTTAAACCATCACGATAACGGGCATACTGCATACGTGTCGGAGCAGCTATCTTCTTATATTCATTCTCTATCCGTTGCTTCTCACGTTCCGCTTTCAAATATAAGTAGTTACCTATAAAAATATTGGCAGCAAGGTTATCAGCATCCAGCATCAACACTTTCTGATAAGTCTTCAAAGCCTCTGCTTCCTTACCCCGGCAAACTTCCATTTCGGCACAAGAGACAAGACAGTTTACATCGTTCGGTGATTTTTGCAGCAATTCTTTATAAAACAGATACGCCTTATCATAGCTGCGTGACTTCTTATAGAATGAAGCCAGCTCATTAGCAAACTTCGAGGCTACATCTGTATTCTTATCCACCCCGGTCCAGTAAAACATCTCGGCCTTTTCCACATTCGTATTCACGGCCTGACGGAACAGACTAATAGCTTGTTCCCACTGTTTATTATCAATGGCGGCTGATACTCTCTGCAGCATTTCTCCTGCCGATTGTGCTGAAAGCGAAAACGGAAGCGAAAACAACATGGAAAGAAATAAAGTCAGAGCTTTCATCTTATTCATACTTATTTAGTTAGGTTCCTACAAAGATAGAAATTATTCCGACTCACCGGTCGCTAAAAACCAATTAAATAACGTTATTGTTCTCTTCATTTTCAGATTCACCTTTTTTCGTGTAACTTTGCCCGTCCATGGATAAAATCTTTCATCTCAGCAGTGGTAACAGACGGATTCTGCAAATAGCCGTCCCTTCCATCATCTCCAATATAACCGTTCCGTTATTGGGGCTGATCGATGTTACCATTGTAGGTCATCTGGGGTCAGCAGCCTACATTGGTGCCATTGCCGTGGGAGGTATGCTGTTTAATATCATTTATTGGATATTCGGTTTTCTGCGGATGGGTACCAGTGGAATGACTTCTCAGGCATACGGCAAGCGCGATCTTGACGAAGTGACCCGACTCCTATTACGGTCGGTCGGTGTAGGACTGTTCATTGCTCTCTGCCTGATGCTTCTGCAATATCCCATACTAAAAGCGGCATTTACTTTTATCCAAACCTCCGATGAAGTGAAACGCCTTGCTACACTTTATTTCTATATCTGCATTTGGGGTGCTCCCGCCATGTTAGGGCTTTATGGCTTTGCCGGATGGTTTATCGGTATGCAAAACTCCCGTTTCCCGATGTACATCGCCATCACTCAAAATATAGTCAACATCGCAGCCAGCCTATGCTTTGTCTATCTGTTGGGTATGAAAGTAGAAGGCGTTGCGCTGGGTACTCTGATTGCCCAATATGCAGGCTTTTTCATGGCATTCCTGTTATGGCACCGATATTATGGGCAACTGCGAAAACGCATCCAGTGGAAAGGCCTGTTGCAAAGACAGGCCATGTATCGTTTCTTCCAGGTAAATCGTGATATCTTTCTACGTACTTTATGCCTGGTGGCGGTAACGATGTATTTTACCTCTGCCGGAGCAGCACAGGGAGAAGTTGTCCTGGCCGTAAACACACTACTTATGCAACTTTTTACTCTGTTCTCATATATCATGGATGGTTTTGCTTACGCAGGCGAAGCATTGGCAGGACGCTATATAGGCGCCGATAACCGAACGGAACTTCACCGCACTGTCCGCAGATTATTTGCCTGGGGTACCGGTCTTTCAATCGCTTTCACCCTACTTTATGGCATAGGAGGACAATCATTTCTCGGCTTACTCACCAACGAAGCGTCTGTTATCAATGAAGCAGAAACCTATTTCTATTGGGTATTGGCTATTCCTCTTGCCGGATTCTCGGCATTCCTTTGGGACGGCATCTTCATTGGTGCGACTGCAACACGCCAAATGCTCTATTCCATGTTTATAGCTTCGGCCAGTTTCTTCATTATCTATTACACATTTCATAACTCAATGGGTAACCACGCTCTATGGATGGCATTTATCGTCTATCTCTCTTCACGGGGATTCATACAAGCACTGCTCGCCAGAAAGATAATGCAACAAAAATAACTCTCAAAAGAATCTCGCTTTAAAACTATTCGTTTATCTTTGCAAAAAAAGAAATCATTAACAACCAACTCGTATGGCAAAATACAAAAGAATCCTGTTGAAGCTCAGCGGTGAGAGCCTGATGGGAGAAAAGCAATATGGCATCGATGAAAAACGATTGGCCGAATATGCCGCACAAATCAAAGAGATTCACGAACAAGGCGTACAAATAGGTATCGTCATCGGTGGTGGCAACATCTTCCGCGGACTGAGCGGAGCCAATAAAGGTTTCGATCGGGTGAAAGGCGACCAAATGGGAATGCTGGCCACTGTTATCAACAGCCTTGCACTCAGCTCGGCATTGGTTGCTGCCGGGGTGAAAGCACGCGTACTGACCGCAGTACGTATGGAACCCATCGGTGAGTTTTACAGCAAATGGAAAGCCATCGAATGTATGGAAAACGGCGAAATCGTGATCATGTCGGCAGGAACAGGAAATCCATTCTTCACTACCGATACCGGCTCTTCCCTCCGCGGCATTGAGATAGAAGCAGACGTAATGCTGAAAGGCACCCGTGTAGACGGTATCTACACTGCTGACCCGGAAAAAGACCCGACTGCTACAAAATTCGACACCATCACTTACGACGAAGTGTTGAAACGCGGATTGAAAGTGATGGATCTCACAGCTACATGTATGTGCAAGGAAAACAATCTGCCCATCGTGGTATTCGATATGGATACGGTAGGTAACCTGAAAAAAGTAATCACAGGAGAAGAGATTGGCACATTGGTACACAATTAGTCAATTCTCTAATCTGAAGAAATACGAATGGGTTAATAAGTGGACAGGATACGTTCAGTTATTAACCCATTCTTCACTTATTCTTATAGGGATAGTTGCAGATAACCAAAAAATAATCTACTTTTGTTTTCAAAATTAATCAAAGTGCCAATTTTATAAAGACTTAATAAGATGGTAGACGTAAAAACGATTATCGAAGAATCACAAGAGAAGATGGATATGGCAGTGATGTATCTGGAAGAAGCACTGGCACACATCCGCGCCGGAAAAGCAAGCACACGCTTGCTGGATGGTATCCGTGTAGACTCTTACGGAAGCATGGTGCCCATCAGCAACGTAGCTGCCGTAACCACTCCCGATGCACGCAGCATCACGATTAAACCTTGGGATAAAAGCATGTTCCGGGTTATTGAAAAAGCCATTATCGACTCCGATCTCGGTATCATGCCGGAGAATAACGGTGAAATTATCCGCATCGGCATCCCCCCTCTTACCGAGGAACGCCGTAAACAACTTGCCAAACAGTGTAAAGCTGAAGGCGAGACAGCTAAAGTAAGTATCCGCAACGCGCGCCGCGACGGTATAGATGCACTGAAAAAAGCTGTAAAAGACGGTTTGGCTGAAGATGAACAAAAGAATGCAGAAGCTAAACTGCAGAAGGTTCATGATAAGTACATCGCCAAGATTGAAGAAATGCTGGCTGAAAAGGACAAAGAAATTATGACCGTATAATTCTAAATTACAAGTTACGAGCTACGAGTGCAGTGCACAAGCACAGCCTCTCCAATCATTTCTTATAGCTCGTAACTTGTAATTTGCAGTTTATAAAACATGAAGGGATTAGTAATAAAGAATACAGGTAGCTGGTATCAGGTAAAAACCGATGACGGGCAGTTGGTTGAATGCAAGATCAAAGGTAATTTTCGGCTGAAAGGCATACGGAGTACAAATCCCGTTGCCGTAGGTGACCGTGTACAAATCATACTCAACCAAGAAGGAACGGCCTTTATCAATGAGATAGAAGACCGGAAAAATTACATCATCCGCCGTTCATCGAACCTCTCCAAACAATCGCATATTCTTGCAGCCAACCTCGACCAATGTATGCTGGTGGTGACTATTAACTATCCCGAAACTTCAACCACCTTCATCGACCGTTTTTTGGCGTCGGCAGAAGCCTACCGTGTACCGGTGAAGATTCTTTTCAACAAAGTGGATGCTTATGATGAAGACGAACTGCATTATCTGGACAGCCTCATCACCCTCTATACCCAAATAGGTTACCCTTGTTTTAAAATATCCGCACTGACCGGTGAAGGAGTCGATGCCATACGCGAGGAACTGAAAGGCCGGGTAACCCTCTTCTCCGGACATTCGGGAGTGGGCAAATCAACCCTCATCAATGCTCTTGTCCCAGGGCTGGAAGTCAAGACCGCAGAGATATCAGCTTATCACAACAAAGGAATGCACACCACCACTTTCTCCGAAATGTTCCCCGTCCCCGGCAACGGATATATCATCGACACACCCGGTATCAAAGGTTTCGGCACTTTTGATATGGAAGAGGAAGAGATAGGCCATTACTTCCCCGAAATATTCAAGACTTCGGCAAACTGCAAATATGGAAACTGCACACACCGTCAAGAACCCGGTTGTGCTGTTCGGAAAGCGGTAGAAGAGCACTACATCAGCGAATCACGCTATACTTCCTATCTGAGTATGCTTGAGGATAAGGAGGAAGGAAAATACCGTGCGGCATACTGAATCTCTGCTATTTTTCAGAGAATATTCTTTATTCTATTTTAATGCTTCACTTGGCAAAGCAACTGCTTCTCCTACAAAAAATACGTTTCGATCTTCCATCTTCCACCTTTTTCCACTTACTCCATTAATAATCAATGCAATGACATGGTGGAAGATCGCATTTTCAGCCTGTTTATCTTCCACCCGCATCTTCCATCTTCCACCCGTTAACTTGAGCGCCATCCAATCGTTAAGACACTGATAAGCAACACTAAGGAACGTATTTATTAACTGAATACATTGTTTAAAGCATTGTGCTTTCCTTTACTGTTTAGTCGAAAATGATCCGTTCTTCATCCCATCCCCGCTACCCGGGCTCATGAGCCCGTATACTCGGGCTTATAAGCCCGCATACCAAGGCCCATGAGCCCGCATACCAGGGCCGGAATAAACAAACAGAGATTCATTATAATAATTTTGGATACAAGCCTTTAAGACCAAAAACAAATACCGTTGGTTAGTTCGTAATCCGCGAAGAAGAAAAGAACCGTCGCACTTTATCAGGAGGATGATTCGATGACTGTTACAATAAGTCCTCACCCTTTTACTGAAAGGATATTGGGGCTTTCATATACTGAAAACATAATCAATAAGACACCTTAACACAAAAAATAAATCTATATTTTAATTTCCCGATTAAACCTTTTCCCACCCTCTTAGTCTAACCTTAGAACGGACATATACTAATACTAAGACATGGATAAAAAGGTTAAATGGGGCATCATCACATTGATTGGTGCCGGACTGATAGGCTGGGGTATCTACTCTCAGCTTCCTAAAGCAAATGAAGAGTTGGCGGCAGCCGACAAAGTGATGGCTGGCAAGCAGATCAACAAAAGAGTTCTGAATGTAAATGCCAAGATCATAAAGCCACAATTGCTGACAGATCAGATTCAAATTAGCGGCAGCTTGATGCCTGATGAAGAAGTGGATCTTTCTTTCGAGACTTCGGGAAAGATCGTTGAAATCAACTTTGACGAAGGCAGTGCCGTAAAAAAAGGACAGCTATTGGCGAAAGTAAACGACCGTCAGTTGCAGGCTCAGTTGCAACGCCTCGTAGCTCAGTTAAAGCTTGCCGAAGATCGTGTATTCCGTCAGAACGCTCTGCTTGAACGGGACGCTGTCAGTAAAGAAGCCTACGAACAAGTAAAAACGGAACTGGCTACCCTCAATGCGGACATCGACCTGGTGAAAGCTAACATTGCCATGACCGAACTTCGCGCTCCTTTTGACGGAGTAATCGGGCTCCGGCAAGTCAGTGTCGGTTCATATGCCTCACCAACCACTATCGTAGCCAAACTGACGAAAATTATTCCTTTGAAAATAGAATTTTCCGTACCAGAACGTTATGCAAGCCAGGTAAAGAAAGGCACCAACCTCAACTTCGAGCTGGAAGGTAAATTAAGTTCTTTTCCGGCAAAAGTATACGCAACCGAGTCAAGAATCGACCAGTCTACCCGTACGCTGACCGTTCGTGCCCTATATGCCAACAGTAACGGCGCACTGCTCCCGGGACGCTACGCCAGCATTCAGCTGAAAAAAGAAGAAATCCCGAATGCCATTGCCATCCCATCCGAAGCGATTGTACCGGAAATGGGTAAGGATAAAGTATTCCTCTATAAATCGGGCAAGGCTGAACCGGTAGAAATAACCGCAGGCATTCGTACCGAAGCTGAAGTGCAGGTGATAAAAGGTCTGCAGATGGGTGATACCATCATCACTTCGGGAACCCTTCAACTCCGTACAGGATTACCTGTCACACTGGATAATATCAATTAACTCCCGACCGCCTTATGAATATATCCGAATTAAGCATACGACGGCCGGTACTCTCAACGGTATTGACCATCATCATTTTACTCTTTGGACTGATCGGGTACAACTATCTGGGTGTCCGGGAGTATCCGTCTGTAGATAATCCTATAATCTCAGTATCCTGCTCCTATCCGGGTGCTAATGCCGATGTAATCGAGAATCAGATTACCGAGCCCCTGGAACAGAACATCAATGGTATTCCGGGTATCCGTTCGCTGTCCAGCGTCAGCCAGCAGGGACAAAGCCGTATCACGGTAGAGTTCGAGCTGTCCGTCGATCTGGAAACAGCAGCCAATGACGTACGCGACAAAGTATCCCGTGCCCAGCGCTACCTGCCGCGCGACTGTGACCCTCCTACTGTTTCGAAGGCAGATGCCGATGCTACTCCTATCCTGATGGTAGCTCTGCAAAGTGACAAACGCTCCTTGCTGGAACTCAGTGAAATTGCCGACCTGACCGTAAAAGAACAATTACAAACCATCTCCGACGTAAGTAGCGTTTCCATTTGGGGAGAAAAGCGCTACTCCATGCGCTTATGGCTCGATCCTATCAAGATGTCGGGTTATGGGATCACCCCTATCGACGTAAAGAATGCAGTAGACAAAGAAAATGTCGAACTTCCTTCGGGCAGTATCGAAGGAAATACGACAGAGCTCACCATCCGTACCTTGGGGTTGATGCACACCGCAGAAGAATTCAACAACCTGATCATCAAAGAAGAGAACGACCGTATTATCCGTTTCAGTGACATAGGCCGCGCCGAACTGGGGCCGGCCGATATCAAAAGTTATATGAAGATGAACGGAGTACCGATGGTAGGTATCGTCGTAATCCCACAACCCGGTGCCAATCATATCAAGATAGCCGACGCAGTGTACGAACGCATGGAGAAGATGCAGAAAGACCTTCCCGAAGACGTGAAGTATTCTTACGGATTCGATAACACCAAGTTTATCCGTGCATCCATCTATGAGGTAAAAGAGACGGTTTATGTAGCCTTCATCTTGGTTATCATCATTATTTTCCTTTTCCTGCGCGACTGGCGGGTGACGCTGGTTCCCTGTATCGTAATCCCGGTATCACTGATCGGTGCCTTCTTCGTCATGTATCTGGCGGACTTCTCCATCAATGTACTCTCCATGCTGGCGGTCGTGTTGGCGGTAGGTCTGGTGGTAGACGACGCTATTGTGATGACCGAAAACATCTATGTACGCATAGAGAAAGGTATGCCTCCGAAAGAAGCCGGCATCGAAGGAGCAAAAGAGATTTTCTTTGCCGTCATCTCCACCACCATTACGCTGGTGGCCGTGTTCTTCCCCATTGTCTTTATGGAGGGTATGACAGGACGCCTGTTCCGTGAATTCAGTATTGTAGTTTCCGGATCGGTGATTATCTCTTCATTCGCAGCCCTGACCTTTACTCCGATGCTTGCCACCAAACTGTTGGTAAAACGGGAAAAACAAAACTGGTTCTATATGAAAACAGAACCCTTCTTCGAAGGAATGAACCGTCTGTACAGTCGTTCACTGGCTGCTTTCCTCAACAAGCGCTGGATTTCCTTACCTTTTGTAGCCATCACAATCGGTATCATCGCTTTCTTATGGAACCACATTCCTGCAGAAATGGCTCCGCTGGAAGACCGCTCACAAATAAGTATCAACACCCGTGGTGCTGAAGGTGTGACATACGAGTACATTCGTGACTATACGGAAGACATAAACGATCTGGTAGACTCGATCGTACCGGATGCAGAGTCGGTAACAGCCCGTGTATCGAGTGGTAGCGGTAATGTACGCATCACGCTGAAAGATATGAAGGATCGTGACTATACACAGATGGACATTGCCGAAAAGCTATCGGCGGCAGTACAGAAAAAGACGATGGCGCGCTCGTTCGTCCAGCAATCGTCTTCTTTTGGCGGACGGCGTGGCGGCATGCCCGTACAATATGTGTTGCAGGCTACCAATATCGAGAAACTACAGGAAGTACTGCCTAAGTTCATGGCCAAGGTATACGAAAATCCGGTATTCCAGATGGCGGACGTAGACCTGAAATTCAGCAAACCGGAGGCACGTATCAATATCAACCGCGATAAAGCCAGTATAATGGGGGTAAGTACCCGCAACATTGCCCAAACCCTGCAATACGGATTGAGCGGACAGCGTATGGGATACTTCTATATGAACGGTAAGCAATATGAAATCTTAGGAGAAATCAACCGTCAACAACGCAATACGCCTGCCAACCTGAAAGCAATCTACATCCGCAGTGACAAAGGAGACATGGTACAGCTTGACAATCTGATCGAGTTGACCGACGGCATCGCACCTCCCAAGCTGTATCGTTACAACCGTTTCGTGTCGGCTACTGTTTCCGCCGGACTGGCGGAGGGCAAGACCATCGGACAGGGACTGGACGAGATGGACAAGATAGCCAAAGAGACTTTGGACGACACGTTCCGTACGGCACTGACCGGTGATTCGAAGGAGTACCGTGAAAGTTCTTCAAGCCTGATGTTTGCCTTTATCCTGGCCATTGTGCTGATTTACCTGATCCTGGCGGCACAGTTCGAAAGTTTCAAGGATCCGCTGATCATCATGTTGACTGTACCTCTGGCCATCGCCGGTGCACTGGTATTCATGTACTTCGGCGGTATCACGATGAACATCTTCAGTCAGATCGGTATTATTATGCTGATCGGCCTGGTAGCCAAGAACGGTATCCTGATCGTGGAGTTTGCCAATCAGAAACAGGAAACAGGTGAAGACAAACTGACAGCTATCAAGGATGCGGCATTGCAACGTCTGCGTCCCATCCTGATGACAAGTGCTTCTACCATCTTAGGATTGATCCCGCTGGCGTTCGCCTCAGGTGAAGGTTGTAACCAGCGCATTGCAATGGGTACGGCTGTTGTGGGAGGTATGTTGGTATCTACCTTGCTGACTATGTACATCGTACCCGCTATTTACAGTTATATTTCGACGAACCGAAGTAATAAATTAAAGAGAGAATGAAACAGATTGCCCTATTTATCATAGCATTGTGCTGCACCCCTTTGGGTCTGCAAGCACAACAGCCACAAATTTATACTCTAAAATCCTGTCTGGAGTACGGCCTCCAGAATAATTATTCCCTGCAAATAGTCCGTAACGAAGAGCAAGTAAGCAAAAATAACGCTACGCCGGGTAATGCCGGCTACCTGCCTACCCTCGACCTAACGGCCGGTTATACAGGAACTGTGGACAATACCAACACCAAGGTCCGGGCTACCGGGGAGTCGGTAAAAGAAAACGGTGTCTTCGACCAGACCGTTAACGTGGGGCTGAACCTGAACTGGACTATCTTCGACGGCTTCAACATCACTGCCAATTATCAAAAGCTGAAAGAGTTGGAACGACAGGGAGAAACCAATACCCGTATTGCCATCGAAGACCTGATAGCTAACCTTGCAGCCGAATACTACAATTACGTTCAACAGAAAATCCGCCTTCAGAACTTCCGCTACGCCGTATCCTTGTCAAAAGAACGCCTGCGAATCGTGGAAGAACGTTATCACATCGGTAACTTCTCCCGCCTGGACTATCAACAGGCCAAAGTAGACTTCAATGCTGACAGTGCCAAGTATATGAAGCAACAGGAATTGCTGCATACGTCGCGCATCCAGCTGAACGAACTGATGGCCAATGAAGATGTGGACCAGCCGATTGTGATAGAAGACAGTATCATTAAAGTTAACGCAGGACTCCGGTTCGAAGAATTATGGAACGCCACTCTACTGACCAACGCTTCATTGCTGAAAGCTGAACAGAACAATACACTCGCCATGCTGGACTATAAAAAGGTAAACTCTCGTAACTACCCATACCTCAAAATGAATACCGGATATGGCTATACTTTTAATAAATACGACATTGCCTCTAATAGCCAAAGAGGCAATCTGGGTACCAACTTCGGGGTAACAATCGGATTCAATATCTTCGACGGAAACCGCCGTCGCGAAAAGAACAACGCACGTATCGCCATCAAAAACGCCCGTCTGCAACGGGAGCAGCTGGAACAAGGACTGAAAGCGGACCTTAGCAATCTGTGGCAAGCCTACCAGAATAATCTGCAAATGCTGAAACTGGAACGGCAAAACCTGGTGGCTGCCAAAGAGAATCACGAGATAGCCATGGAACGATATATGTTAGGAAACCTTTCGGGTATCGAAATGCGTGAAGCACAGAAGAGTCTGCTGGATGCGGAAGAGCGAATTCTATCTGCCGAATATGACACTAAGTTATGCGAAATCTCCCTGCTACAGATCAGTGGGAAAATAACAAAATATCTGGACTAAACGTACACTTTGCCCTTCTCCTTACAACATTCGGGGGTGTGTCAAAACTTACCACAGAGGGAAAGACTTTTGACACACCCCCACCTTTTAAACCGACGGAACTGTTTGTTTTAATACAAAAGAAGCCTTGTATCGCCCGTTCAGATTGCTTATCTTTGCAGCCAATCCAATCACAAGAGTACGGCGGGCAAACCAAGCGATATTCCCCACGACTCTTTGTGTACCACGTACAACTAAGTAAAAAAAGAAACAGAAAGATGGGATTATTCATAAAGAAACCCTTTGAAGCCCTGTTGGCAGAGGCCAATGCGTCAGGAAGTAAATCATTGAAACGAGTATTAGGTCCCTGGAGTCTGGTAGCACTGGGTGTCGGTGTCATTATCGGAGCAGGACTCTTCTCAATCACCGGAACCGTAGCAGCAGGCTATACAGGACCGGCCATTACACTTTCATTTGCCATTGCCGCACTGGGATGCTGTTTTGCAGGACTCTGCTATGCGGAATTTGCTTCCATGATTCCGGTTGCCGGAAGTGCCTATACCTACTCATATGCCACCATGGGCGAACTGATTGCCTGGATCATCGGTTGGGACCTTGTCCTTGAATATACAGTAGCGGCTACCACTGTCAGTATCAGTTGGAGCAGATACCTCGTGGTCTTCCTTGAAGGGCTCAACATACATCTTCCGCAAGCACTAACCGCCTGCCCGTGGGATGGAGGAATCGTCAATATCCCTGCATTCCTGATTGTGGTACTGATGAGTATCTTCCTGATTCGCGGTACGGAAGGCAGCTCCATCTTTAACGGTATCGTAGTATTCCTCAAAGTATCGGTGATCGCTTTTTTTGTCGTATTGGGCTGGAAATATATCAATGCGGATAATTATACTCCATACATTCCCGCCAATACAGGCACACTTGGAGAGTATGGGATTTCGGGTGTCTTACGCGGGGCAGCCATTGTCTTTTTTGCTTTTTTAGGATTCGATGCCGTCAGTACGGCCGCCCAGGAAACAAAGAACCCGAAACGAAATATGCCGATCGGTATCCTGGTATCACTCCTTGTTTGTACTGTGCTCTATATGTTGTTTGCCCACGTAATGACGGGAGTTGCCCACTACACCGAGTTTAGCGGACAGCAGGGCATTGCACCGGTAGCTATTGCCATCGAACACATGGGGCATACCGATGCGGCAGGCCTCATCCATCCGGACTATCCCTGGTTGAACCGTGCTATCGTTCTTGCCATCCTGTTCGGTTACTGTTCTGTAATTATGGTCACTTTATTGGGACAAAGCCGCGTCTTCCTGAGTATGAGCCATGACGGACTGCTCCCTCCATTCTTCTCGCACATCAATGAAAAGTTTCGCACACCGGCACGCAGCAATCTCCTGTTTATGCTGATAGTAGGTTTATTGGCTGCATTCGTCCCGGCACGCCTTGCAGGAGAGATGACCAGCATCGGCACACTGATGGCTTTCACACTGGTATGTGCCGCCGTATTGGTAGTACGAAAGACCATGCCGGATATCCCCCGTTCTTTTAAAACTCCGTTTGTGCCACTCGTCCCGATTTTAGGAATACTCACCTGCCTGTGCATGATGCTTTTCCTTCCCGCCGATACTTGGATACGTCTGGTATTGTGGATGCTCATCGGGTTGGATATTTACGTTGGCTATGGTATGAAGCACAGCAAACTGGAACAAGGCGTGAAAAATCGCCGGGGACAATCGGCACTGAACATGATCGGTATCGCACTGTCTGTGCTTTGTGTCATCACCGGGCTATGGCACCAGCAGACGGTGGGTTGGGACGAAAGTAAAGTATTGCTGATAATCTCGTTTGTTTTCGCATTTACGCATTGTGCATATTATATGATGCGTATCTGGAAAGGGACAGCGAAGCAAAAATAGTCTAAAAACGAGTTCACCACAGATTACACAGATTATTTATTACGTAGATAATCTGTGTAATCTGTGGTGAACTTTGCGATATACTATTCCACCGCTTGCATCACCCGCTTCGCTGTTTCAATGCAATCTCCTTCAGCCTCCGCCGAATAGGGATTAGTGGCTTTGGTCCAAGGTTCTTCCACTGCATAAAAATCAATTTTCTCCGGGGTTTTACCTTCCAGTTTCTGAGAGAGAGAATCGAAATAAAGCTTCCAACGCATATAATAGAAATCCTTCAGCAATCCGTTCCACTCTTTGTGAGCATAATCACGAAGTCCGCCATAATCGGCTGCATTCCGGTTGCCCCAAGTCGTAATCTGCACACGGGCATTCCACTCATACAAAGCCTTTTCTTCGGATGTACCACCCAACGCCCGCGCCTCTTCAATCCACTTTCCTACGCGAAACTCCGGGCGGGTACCCAACAACTGATCCTGCAACAGAATCAGGTTCAGGAACTTCTGAGAAGCCATTCCGAAGAGTTCTTTATCACCACTCCGGTAAGCAGCGGTAACCGCCTTCTGCATCAGCCTGCCCTTCTCTGCGAGTGCCTGCCGAACGATATCCACCAGATCGTACTCAAAATTATTGTTTCCTTTATAACGATCGGCCACAGATACCATCAGGCGTGCAGCCTCAATCACATCTTGCGGACGGTAGTAATCTTTCATTTCCGACCAGCTGGATACCTGGTACACATCTTCCGCCGGACGTGCACAGAATACGGATTCGTGTGTACCTTGCTGCGTCAGGTTCTTCGGTGAGTTATAAATGGAGTTCGCCAGTTTGGTCCAGGCAGCCTGTACCACCGGATCATCTGCACCGTAACGTGCTTTCACATACTCCTTCAACCATTCCTCTTTCGTAAACCGCTCTGCACGCCAAGGCAGTTCCATCACCAGTTCGTACATCACAGGATTATTCTCTATCCCCTCAGGGGTCATCCCCACACCTTTAAGTGTAGAACCTGCGTGCGGATCGGCTTTAGCGAGATAAAAATTATCGATCACATTATCCATCTTTCCGTGCAGTCCGACATTACCACCGTAGTTCAGCAACATACAGTATACCCAGTCGTGCTGTCCATATCCGTTTTTGCGATACCATTCGGAAGTGGAATCTCCCCACTGCGGACGGCATTCACTGGTCAGGTCGAGTATAAGCAAGTCACCGGCCCCCAGATTCTCAATCATCTTCGGACGTGGATTTGCCTGCCATGCCTGCGCCACCCAAACCGCTTTCGGATTGGCCTTCTTCATGGCTTTCATCACAGCCTTACCTGCCGCATCGAGATCCACGCCTGCCGTATTGCCTCCTTCATGGAAGGGGTCCATGGAGTAAAAGTCAGCTTTCCCGTATAGTTTCTCAAGCTCTTTATAGTAGAGAGAAGAGATTTCCTCAAAACGCGGGTCGCTTGGTTGCAGAAATGCCGGACGGCGATAGCCACACCATGTTCCCGGATCGGATACGTTCAATCCGAGTTTCTCTTTCGCATTATGGGGCACCATGCCGCAATAACCCGGAAGGACCGGTTCGATGCCGTATTCACGCATACGCTTCAGGATTTTCTTCTGTAAAGCAATCTGCTGTGTATACCAGCTATCCGGATTAGGTCCGCCCCAGCCTTCAAGGTTATTCATCAGCCACCAGGCAAAAAAGCCCGGACCGGATATGAACTCATTTATTTCGGTTTTGGTATATCCCAACTTATCAAGCACGTTATACCACACAGCCTCTGCCCCGGTCACAGCCAAAGGGATATTAATGCCGTGCAAAGCCATCCAGTCTATTTCTTTCTCCCATCGGTCCCAATCCCAGAAAGCCATGGAATAAGAAAAAGTACAATAGTTCAAATCATAACGGTAAGGCAGGGTCGTTTCTCTCCGTTCTTTTTTTGTCACCGGAGGAAGCACAGCCGGCAGTTTTGCCTGCATTCCGTTCCAGGAAAGGTGGATACCGGCATAATACTTCAGATACCAATTCAACCCGGTAGCGATGCTCACGTAATTGTTTCCACGGATAACGACTTTATCACCCTTCTGATCGAGTTCAAAAAAGTCGGTACCGGACTTCACTTGCTCGATAATAAACTTCTTCGAAGCTCCTTTGTCTATGCGCTCCAACAAGCCGGTCACCGGAGCAGCCATTGTCAAAGAAGTAACACAAAGTAAGATTGTTAATAGTATTGATTTACGATTCATAAATAATATGCTTTAATTACTGTTTTATCCCATAATCCATTTCGCCTTCTTGCCCAGCACACGATAGACAGCCCACACAATCAGCCACGAAACACCAAATGCCATGACAGACGCCACCGGTATCTGAATGCCCAGAGGCACACCCAACGTACGTACCAACAGTACGGAAGGACCGGTAAAGAAATAGTGTATCATATAGATACCGAAACCACACAAAGTGAGATTGGCAAGCGCTTTCTTGATTCCCTCCGAACGGAAATTTACTTTTTTGCAAAGCATAAACACCGGGATGGTCATCATCACTACATTCAGCGAACAGTAAGTGAAGAAGAGCTCAAGCATCTCGTCACTGTATTCCGGCAAAGCCGTGATGTAACGGAAGCCAAAGAAGGTAACGGCATATCCTATCACAAACATTGGCAGACCGATTGCCAGAATCTTACCCAACGACCAGTCAAGGTTACGCAGATAGTGTCCTAATAACAGATAGCCATTGAAACCGGCAAAGTAATAAAACATGCCGAACGCATTCCACGAACAGGTTCCCCAAAGATATTGCGCCACAAACTGATTGTAGTACGGCAATAACAGAGTGACAGCCCATGCACCGAGAAACCACAGCTTCGCCTTATCCGATGCTTTCTCCACCCAGGCAGAGAAGACGGGAAGATAAAGATATAAACCGATCAACAGGTAAATATACCACATGTGTACATCTACAATGGAGAAATTAAAAGGAATCTGAGCAATGTAATCCAAAGAGATGGACAGCGACTGGCGCATCACTTCCTCACCCGAGTAAGGGAAAAAGTCGAGAATAATTTCGGGCTTGATGCCCAACAGACCGGTAATCCAGGGAAAAAGGTTGTAGATGACCGACCAGATGAGGAATGGCCATAAAACACGGGGAATACGTTTCTTATAAAAGACAGAGACTTCGCCGCGCACCGGCAGAAGCAGGGCTCCGGTAATCATCACGAACAGCGGTACGCAAGGACGAAGCAATGCTCCGTAGATGGCACCCCAAAGTTTGATTTCGTCAATATTAGGGGCAGTGCCCGGATAAAAGTTGAAAGGGTCCGTGCAGTGGCAACAGACAACGGTAAACATGGCAACGAAACGGACAACGTCCAGCCAGACAATGTGTTGAGGATTTTTCTGTAGTTCCATCGGGGAATTGTTTTACTGATAATGATTAAGGTGTTTATAATAAGAAAGGCATCTGTATAACACAGCATACAGACGCCTCTCACTCGAGTTAACATGATAAATAACCAATATTAATGACCACTCACCATATTCTTATTTGTTGCTGCAAGAGCCGCAACGGGGTTTAATTTGCTTGAAGAAGTCGTTGCCCTTGTCATCTACAAGAATAAATGCGGGGAAGTCTTCTACTTCGATCTTCCAGATAGCCTCCATACCCAATTCCGGATATTCCACACATTCGATGCTCTTGATATTGTTCTGGGCGAGGATAGCAGCCGGACCACCGATTGAACCGAGGTAGAAGCCGCCATGTTTCTGGCAAGCATCAGTCACCTGCTGGCTACGGTTACCTTTCGCCAACATCACCATACTGCCTCCATGTTCCTGGAACAGATTCACATAAGAGTCCATACGTCCGGCAGTAGTCGGCCCCATAGAACCGCAAGCCATACCGGCAGGAGTTTTGGCCGGGCCCGCGTAGTAAATCGGATGATCTTTGATGTACTGAGGCAGATCTTCACCACGATCCAGACGTTCTTTCAGTTTGGCATGAGCGATGTCGCGACCTACGATAATCGTACCGTTCAGCGACAGGCGTGTAGCCACCGGATATTTAGTCAGCTCCTTCAGGATATCTGCCATCGGCTGGTTCAGGTTGATCTTTACAACATCACCTTCGCCTGCGTTACGCAGTTCTGCCGGAATCAGGCTACCCGGATTAGAATCGAGTTTCTCGATCCAGATACCGTCTTTATTGATCTTACATTTGATGTTACGGTCGGCAGAACAAGACACTCCTAAGCCCACCGGACAAGATGCACCGTGACGGGGCAGACGGATGATGCGTACATCGTGTGCCAGATACTTACCGCCGAACTGTGCACCCAAACCGATTTTTTGAGCTTCTGCAAGTACTTCTTTTTCCAGTTCTACATCGCGGAATGCACGACCATATTCGTTACCGGTAGTAGGCAACTCATCATAATAGTGAGTAGAGGCCAGCTTCACGGTCAACAGGTTCTTCTCTGCCGAAGTACCTCCGATTACGAATGCAATATGATAAGGAGGACAAGCCGCCGTACCCAGTGTCTTCATCTTTTCAACCAGGAACGGAACCAGAGTACCCGGATTCAAGATCGCTTTTGTCTCCTGATACAGATATGTTTTGTTGGCAGAACCACCACCTTTGGTCACACACAGGAATTTGTACTCCATGCCTTCTGTAGCCTCGATATCGATCTGGGCAGGCAAGTTACACTTCGTGTTCACTTCGTCATACATATTGAGCGGAGCGTTCTGTGAGTAACGCAGGTTTTCTTCCGTATAGGTTTTGTAAACACCCAGTGAAAGAGCTTCTTCATCGCAATAGCCGGTCCAGACCTGCTGTCCTTTTTCACCATGAATGATGGCCGTACCGGTATCCTGACAGAAAGGAAGCACGCCTTTGGCAGCCACTTCAGCGTTGCGCAAGAAAGTCAATGCCACGTACTTGTCGTTATCACTTGCTTCCGGATCACTCAGAATCTTTGCCACCTGCTCGTTGTGTGAGCGGCGAAGCATGAAAGATACGTCACGGAAAGCGGTATTGGCCATAGCTGTCAGACCTTCTTTCTGTACCTTCAGCACAGGTGTTCCTTCGAACTCGCTTACTGACACATAGTCTTTGGTAAGCAGATAATACTCGGTTTTATCTTCCCCATGTTCGAACATAGGTTGATACTTAAACGGAGGTGTTGCCATATCTCTTTATTTTATTACGTAATGTTAGTTAGTGAGGCAAAGGTAAGAATAGTTTTCCAAAGTATGAATAAAGTGGTGAATTTTGTCAAGAGCGGATTTACTTATTATTAACGTTCGGAGAGCGTTTCTACGAAGAAGAAGAGACCGCTCCGGAAGAAAGGCTCATTTCTGTGGAATGCAACCGTCTGTCCGGACAAATGCAACCGTCTGTTTGGGCCGAAGCAAGGCTCTTCACATCACAGAGCAACGGTCTCGAGGGCATGGAGAGCCGGGGAAAGAGCAGAAAAGCCCCCGGCTCCGGGACACCGGGAGATAAGGGTACAAAAAAAGAGGAAGCTTTGCGGGCTTCCTCTTCTACTGCATTCTAATTTGAATATAAATAATGAATCTGTTGACAAAGATACAACATCGGACAGGCAAAGTCAAGCATTCCGGGAATTATTTTAATCGTTTTCGCGATACAGGGAATAGGCAGCCTGCAATATCTTGTTCTTCAAAAGCGGTGAATAATCCGGATGGGCGTCCAGAAAACGCACCACTTCTTCATAAGCCGGACGGCTGAGATGATTGCCCAACAAGGCCGAGGCCCAGTTTTTCGGAAAGAAAATATCTCCGGTGCGTTGTACTTCCTCCAGCACCTCAAGTCCCGGACGGATGTATTTCACCGATTGCTCCTCGCGCAACGGATGGTTCAGATAACGTATCACGGCAGCCGTCCAAGGCTCTATCCGCCGGTTTTCCGCTACAAGCAGGCTGTTGAACAAAGTATCGAGCCGTGCGGTATCGGATACGACCGCCCGTGAAATAAAATCGAACTGGCGCAGACGGTCCGGATCATCAATCCGTGCCCGTTGTGTACGTAATATCTGTTCACTTTCGGCAGGCAGGCGGATGGCAAGTTCGTAAGCCAAAGTCGTGTAATCCTGTTGGTTCAACCGTTTGTCCGATTGCTCCTGCCACAAGGCATAAAGTTCCTTCACCATAGGTTGGGAAGTCGCATTCTGCATAAAATAACGCAGCAACTGCACCCGGCACGAAGGCAACGGATGATTCCGGCTGATGGCATAGACCCGCGCCTCAACCTCTGCTATCTGTGCCGGAGCTACCCGCCGCATGGCACCTGCCAAATAACCACTCACTGTAGACGCCACCAGAGCGTTCTTTTCTGCAGGAAGCCCTGCCAACAGGCTGTTTGTCCAGTCGTCCGCCGAAATATGTTTAGCCAGGTAATTCTCATAAAGTGTCATCAAGAGTGATTGGCGTGCCGTATCGTCTTTTACCTCCCACCAATGTGCCAACAGCCACTTCAAAGCAGATTCGTCGGGAACGAACAAGCCATAACCTCTGCCATCGGTATTGGGCAACACCAACGAAGGTACAAAAGGAAGCTGTATCCGAACCAAAGTATCCGTCATATTCACCCGCAACACCGAATCGCGCTCTCCGCAAAGAGTGACGGCAAAACGCTGCGACCAAAGCAAACCACGGTTATAAGGATCACTCTGACGGATCTCCAATTCTTGTCCATCGATCCGGAAGTTCAGCGTAGGCATTCCTTTCCGGTTCACCCACACATCACTGAAGGTTGCCAAATCTTCGGACGCCTTGCCGTCTAAAATGCGAATCAGATCGTCCCAAGTGGCATTAGCGTACGAATAGGTTTTCAGATACTCCTGTATACCACTCCGGAAGTTGGCTTCACCCATCCTGTCAACCAGTTTCTCCATCATCACGGGAGCCTTGTTATAGATGATCTGCCCATAGATCAGCCCGGCATTACGCAGATTATCAAGTGGCTGCCGGATGGCATTTGTCCCCAAAGTACGGTCCTCGGTAAGAGAAGCGGCATTAAAAGTCTTGAGCTTATTCAGGGTATGATTGATCTCCGGAAACAAGGGTTCGACAATCCGGGCAGCAAAATAATTGGCAAAAACTTCCTTGGTCCATACATCGTCAAACCAATCCATCGTTACAAGATCGCCAAACCACATGTGAGAGGTCTCGTGCGCAATCAATTCCGCCCGGTTCAACTCCTCGTCCGGAGTGGGATGTTCGCTCAGGAAAATCCCGTTATCATTATATAAGGTAGCTCCTGTATGTTCCATTCCGCCAAACTGGAAACCGGGAAGAACGATGAAATCATATTTGGCAAACGGATATGCGATCCCTGTATACTCTTCAAGCCAGTGAAGTGATGTCATGACTTGTCTGAAAACAATATCCAACTGTGCTATTTTCTTAGGGTCGGTCTCACGATAATAGGCGGCGATGGTACGCCCGTCCTGAGTATACTCCTGTCGCTCCAATTTTCCGGTCACAAACGAAAAGAGATAAGTACTGAGTGGTTCGGTCGGTGCAAAACAAACGGTTTTACGGTCACCGGCTACTGTTTCACTCCGAACGTATGTGTTGGAAACAGCTTTCCAGTCGGCCGGAACCTCAAGCTTTAAAGTAAACTCGGCTTTTAGGTTGGGCTGCTCAAAGCAAGGGAAGACGGTACGGGCACGGTCGGGAACGAGCAACGTATAGAGGTATTCATCATTCCTGTTCAGCGACTGATTGCCGGCAATGAAACGAATCTGTATGTCATTCGCCCCTTTCGCTGTCAGCGAAACAGGCAGAATAATGTGTTCGTTCTCAAAGCGCACATCACTTACCGGTTTTCCATTGGCAATGACTTCTTTAATTTTTCCACGCTCCTCACGAAAATCAATCAGGACTTCCTGAGCGGCAGCAAGGTCGAAGCGCAAGGTGATATCACCGTCAATAGGTGTCTCCTTCTGCCGTGGAATGCTGAAACTGAGTTCATACTTCAAATTCTTAATCTCGGCTTTACGATGATCGGCAAGCTCTTTAGAAACGCCGGCATCATAAAAACGAGGGTTCTTCTCTGCTGTCCGGCAACATCCGGTCAGCAGGAAGAACCCGATCATTCCAAATAAAATGTGTATTTTCATAGTAAATATATTGTAGCTCGTAATTCCGTCACGCCAGTTGCCCGATACGGTTAATCAGCTCCTCACCCAGAGCAGTCTTATCATCAATGTGTTGCAGCACGGCAGTGACAAACGGATTACTCTCAAAATCGCCACGTACTTGGCCGAAATCCAGCTTCATTTCATCGCGTGAGCCATCGGCACCAAAACCCGTCATAGACGAAAGTGAGAATTCCTTGCGTGCGTCATCATACACCATGCGGTCCAGTCCGACCACTGCTTCACGCCAGGCACGGACGATAGCGATAACATCTTTTGCTGTAATGGTTTCGGGGTTCAGACCATAAAATTCCTGTATCTTATGGTAAGCCCACGTCCATTCGTAAGTATAATAGTTATCGTGCATCTCGGCAAAACGGGCATTCATACTCTTCAAACGATCGATCTCACCACTTTCGATACCGGTAATCAGTTTTTCCACTTCACTTTTCGGAGCAATCAAACCGGCAATATCCACCCACTCGCCTACTCCGATTTCGGTATCCGGTTTCAGACGCCGGCGTATCTCTTCATTATCTCTGAAGTTAATCCCCTCAAGACGCTTAATGATGGAATTACCAAGAAACTTATGGATAGCTATTTCGTAATAGCGTATGCCGCTATTCAGCGAAGAGTTCTTGATTTTTGCACTTTGGTAAGAATAGATCTCCGATGTCTCGCCGGACACCCGCTTCAGCTCTTTCAGTATAGAGCGCCCCTTGAACATCTTCTGGATAGTATATGGACTCAGAAGGTTGTAGTTTATATAGTCCAAGCAGTTCGGGTCCGTACGTTTGTCACGCTTCGGCCACTTCTGGGCATCGCGGATAGTCCCGACACTGCGCAGATTGACTCCCGGCACCAGATAAGTCGTATTCTGCTGCTCGATCAGGTAAGAGAAAGGCAGGTTCGAGGTATCGGCATGATTCACATGACGCCCCATCACCAATGAAAAAGCCCCTACACGCGCCGGCCATAAAATGTATGAATCGGAAGTAGTCTTAGCTCCTCTTTCCAACGTCCCCTGATGAATCGGTCCCAGTTTATACATATGATTACTCTGGTTCGACCCCGAGCCGGCATTCATAAACGAAAACATACCGGCTATCAGCAAGGTAGACTTATGATGGGTTACGGTATACGGACCGGCAAAGATGGCACATGCTTCACCGTTCTCTCCCTGGCAGTTACTGAAAAACAGGGAATCGGAAGCAGAGTAGTTGTGTCCCAACTGACAGGCTTGCCCAACGAAGCAACGGGTCAGCATAGCTCCATCGTCCACATGAGAACCGGAGGAAATAATAAAGTCATCGCAAATGACACCATGCCCGATATGTACCGGAGCAGCTTCATTGCTGTTGATACTTCCGTTGTACAGACGGCAGGTTCCGCAAATCCGGCAATAATCGCCAATACGCACATTCTTGATAGAACCGGTATTGAGAATCATCACATGGCTGCCGATGGTCCCCATCGCAGAAGCATGCTTGTTGGAGTAATAGTCAGTGATCGCCTTCATCCGGCTGATCAGTTCCGGACGGTGCCGGTAAAGAGCCAGAATATAAGCTTGATGAGCAGACAGTTTGTCATTGATCAACACTTCGCGACCTCCCGTTTCGTTCAGCACGGCGGCCTCTACTCCATTACCGAACTGAGTCAGACCGTCCACCAGAATAATATCTACATTCTCAATGAAAGTGTCGTTTCCTATTTCGTAGTTGGCAATGTAATTCTGGATATTCTCAATGCAACAGTTGTCGCCCACAATTACATTGTGCAAGGTGACATGCCTCAGCCCGGAATGTTTCCTGATTCCTCCCGGCAAGATAAAGTCCGAATGGAAAACGCCCAGTTTCACCTCTCCCGAGAAACGGGTGTGATGCACAAATTCGGTTGTGAACTCTTCAGCGACCGCAACATGGTTCCAGTCATCAGCCAGACACGACTGGCTCTTCAACTGAAGAATTTCATCTTCAGTCAGTCTACGGTAAGTCTTTCCCATAATCCTCTTATTACAAACTACAAGTTACTCTTCGTCGTCGTAGGTCTGATAGAGAAAGTCGTTATAGGGATACTTCTGCACGTGCAATTCTTTCACTCGCTGATAAACCACACTCTTCAGTTCGTCTATATTGATTTTCTCACGGGCGGAGATGAACAGACAGTTATCTTCCATCTTAGCCATCCATGTTTTCATCAGTTCTTCGAGTGTCAAGTTCTCCTTTGTTTTGGGGGTAAGGTCGTCTGCCGCCTTTTCTACATAGGTATAGGCGTCTATCTTATTAAATATTAAAATCATTGGTTTTCCACCTCCACCGATGTCGGCCAGTGTTTTATTCACCACCTCTATCTGCTCTTCAAATCCGGGATGCGAAATGTCCACAACATGAACCAGCAGATCGGCCTCACGTACTTCGTCGAGGGTAGACTTAAAGGAATCCACCAGGTCAGTAGGTAACTTACGGATAAAACCAACCGTATCGGAAAGCAAGAAAGGCAAATTATCGATAATCACCTTGCGTACCGTCGTATCGAGTGTGGCAAACAGCTTGTTTTCAGCAAAGACTTCACTCTTCGCCAACAGATTCATCATGGTCGATTTGCCCACATTGGTGTAACCTACCAAAGCTACACGGATCATGCGTCCGCGGTTCTTACGTTGGGTAGACTTCTGCTTATCTATTTCGGCGAGACGCTCCTTAAGCAGTGACATACGGTTAAGGATGATACGGCGGTCCATCTCCAACTGAGTTTCACCCGGGCCACGAAGACCTACCGAACCTCCTTTACCACTTCCGGAACCACCACCCTGACGTTCAAGGTGAGTCCAGAGACGTTGCAAACGGGGCAACATGTATTTATATTGCGCCAATTCTACCTGAGTCTTGGCATTAGCCGTCTGGGCACGCATGGCAAATATATCAAGAATCAGTGAAGTACGGTCCAGTATCTTCACTTGCAGTTCAGCTTCGATGTTACGTATCTGCTTGGCCGAGAGTTCGTCATCAAAGATGACCATTCCCACTTCCCGGTCCTCTTCAGCCTCTGTTCTTATATATTCTTTAATTTCTTCCAGTTTTCCTTTTCCCACATAAGTCACCGAGTTAGCCGTCGGCAACTTCTGCGTAAACCTTTTCACCACTTCCGCCCCGGCTGTCTCAGCCAGGAATGCCAGCTCGTCCAGATATTCATTGGTCTTGCGTTCATCCTGTGTCTGAGTGATGAGACCTACCAGAACAGCAGTTTCGACTTTGGCTTCGGATATTACAAATTCTTTCATTCTACTTTATACCTTATTATAATATGGCGACAAATATAGCTATTTTCGTAACATACTAAAAGAAAAAATCGCCCAAGTGTTTCTACCTGAGCGATTCTTTATTATTTATTGACTATTTATTTATTAATATCTTTATTCAGCAGCAACTCAACCTGAGGTATCGGCCAAGTATATTTTTCATCGGACGGACCCACATTAATTGTTTCATTCGCACCCACCTTAATGAAACGTTCCCCACGTCTCATAATATCAATACCACGGATACCCTCGCCTATAAACTCAAGGCGTTTCTCGTTGTAAATCGCTTCTTTCAGTGCATCACCCGTTAAGTTATCGATCTTCAACGGATCCGTAGCTGCATCTACCGAACGTCCTCTGACTTGTTTCAACAGGCTTTTGGCAGTAGCTTCACCTCCGGCCTTGTTGGCATAACATTCGGCAAGGTCGAGCAAAGTTTCGGCATAGCGGAAAATGGGCACCCACTGCAATTTAGTTTTTGCATCCGTAAACTTCAACAACAAGTCTTTCTCCCCTTTAAAGGCGATAATACGCTTGTCGGTAGCCAACGAATAATCAGGCTTTGACATAATTCCGCTTTTCGTATCAATCAACATGATCTTACCATCATAATAATATTCTGCCAACGACTGCTGTGTATTCGGGATGTTGGTATCAGCCATCGGCAAAGAGAAAATGCTCTCCTGACTGAAATACGGGGCCTTATAAATCAATGTTACGTCTTCCGGCAAACTATATCCGGTCACTAACTCTCCGGCTGCAATGGCTTTGTCCCATTCGTTCATTGCCATATAAACTCTCATCTTAAGCATGTTGGCAGCGGCCTGAGTAGCATGTGTAACTCCTGCATAGGTATTCACTTCGGTATTTAATGCCGAAATGTTTTCCAGATCAGACAGAATGTGGTCATAAATCTGCTTTACTGTAGAGCGAGGCATATTGTTATTTTCGGTTCCGGCCTCGGCAGTAAGACGCAACGGAACAGATTTTGCATCGGGATTCACAGAATATGGAGTCGGATACAAATTATTCAGATAATAGTATGCCAAAGCTCTGACAAACTTAGCTTCCTGCACATAGCGGTCATAATTCTCACCGGCAACTTCTTTGGCACCTTCAAGAGACTGAAGGAAAGTATTTACTTTATTGATGGCCAGATAAGCGTATGTCCAGGTGTCAGCATTCTCGGCATCCGTAATGCCCACATTCATATTATAGGTATTGAACAAAGTCACCAAGTTGTTGGAGATATTGATAACATCATCTCCCCTGTTGTCAAACACCATATAGGACTTACCTCCCATCAAAGACTTAGTCCCTGTGTTCTTGATTGCAGCATACAAGCCGTTCAGAGTAGCCTCTATTCGGGTAGGGCTTGTGAAAATATCGTTCTCGTTTACATATAATGGAGGCTCCTGATCGAGGAAGCTGCTGCTGCAACTACCTAAAAAGAGAGAAGCGCATAATGTCGAAAATATAATTATCTTTTTCATTGTAGTTTCTTTTATCTGTTAATATAAAACCATATTAGAATGTCAGGTTCACACCGATTGTATACGTGCGTGCCTGAGGCAAAGTATTCTTATCTGTACCACCGGCTAAAGTAGCACTTTCTACATTGGTAAGTGTTTCGGGATCCATGCCGCTGTATCCTGTAATCACAAACAGATTCTGAGCCTGAACATAGAGACGGAGCGCAGAGATTCCTACCGCTTTCGACCAGTTCTTTGTATTGAACGTATAACCCAGTGACACATTCTTCAGACGCAAATAATCTCCTCTTTCCACTAAGTCGCTGATAGGCAATGCCGAACCATTAGAATAATTATCACCGTATATCGGCATAGGATACTCTGCATGGGTACGTTCCGGAGTCCAATACTTATTATAAACGTCTTTAGAGTTATTCCAGTAACGCATATCACTCACACTGGCTTTGGTTCCGTTATAAATCTTATTACCTCCCGAGAATTGGAAGAACAAAGAAAGATCGAAACCTTTATATTTAAAGTTATTGGTCCACCCACCGTACCAGGTAGGAAGTGTATTTCCACAATCAACAGGTTCAAATTCACCGGCATATTCTGTTCCGTCTTCATAGAACCACCCCCCTTTTTCAAACATCAGTAAGGTTCTGTCACCTTCCGGAGTGATAAACACTCTACGACCCGATTTGGGATCTACTCCGGCAGTCGGGTACAGATACAGACGTCCGATAGACTTTCCGGGTACTGTGATATTCGTAATTTCTAAACCGCCATTATCTCCTTTAAGAATATTCTCCACGCCATCAGCCAGTGAAATAACCTTATTTTTGTTAGTAGTGATGTTAAAGCTCGTTTCCCAAGTAAAATCACTGTTCTTTATCACATCGGCAGAAACGGTCAATTCAATACCGCTGTTCCTCATCTTTCCGGCATTAGTGGTAATTATATTGCCCGGGATACCTTTAGAAGGTGATTGGGGCACATCCAGAATCAAGTCGGAAGACTTCGTATAATAGTAGTCAAAGTCTACATTGATCCTATTCAGCAATCGGGCATTGAAGCCAATGCTATATTTCTCCGAAGACTCCCATTTCAAGTTCGGGTCAGCAATCTGAGCCAAACCATATGTACCATTTATACCATAATTATAACTTGAATAAAATGACTTTGAAGCATAATCGTAAATATCGGTGTTACCAACCACACCATAGCTTCCCTTTATTTTCAAGTCATCAACCACGTTGCGTAAAGGCTGGAAGAAAGCTTCTTCAGAGACACGCCATGCAGCAGAAACTCCTCCGAAGTTACCCCAACGATTCTTCTCACTCAAAGCAGAATAACCATCGCGACGGTAGTTAAGAGACACGATGTATTTAGAAGCGTAATCATAGTTGATACGTCCGAAATAAGAGACCATGGTATTGTTGGACAAGCTACCACCGGCAGTTGCCGAACCAAAAGGTCCCTGAAATATAATGAATTTATCATCCTGTAAATCTTTACGCTGTGCAGTCCAACGAGAGTTATTTCTCTCGGATGCCTCCGTACCGGCTAACAAATTAAAATTATTCTGTCCCAAAGAAAAGCTATAAGTTGCCGTATTTGTCCAGGTCCATCTGTTATTTTTGGTGTTATAAGCATTTGCCAGACCTTTACTGTTCACACCATCTCCATGCAATGGAGACCAGAAACGCTGTTCCTCGATACGGGCATAATCCACACCATATTGGGTTTTCAATGACAATCCCTTAACCGGAGTTGCCTCTGCATAAAATACACCAATGAAACGGGTTACATCAGAACTCAAACCATTGCCTAAAGATAAAATAGCCGCCGGATTAGAAAAAGTACTAAACACAGTATTTCCTCCATAACCCAGACCTTGAGCTAAATAATAAGGAGTACCATCTTCATTGTACATCGGTAAATTAGGGGCATTGATCAATGCCAGACGCGGGAACCCTCCAACGGCAAAGTTAGAACCTCTACGGGCAGCATCTACATAAGAAGTTGTCCCGGTTGTTACGTTGGTGTTCATTCCTACTTTTAACCAGTCAGTAGCCTGCACGTTAATGTTAGCCTTCACCCCTAAACGGTCATACTTGTCGCCTTTTACAATCCCCTCCTGAGTTGTATAGTTACCAGACAAATAATACCGCACTTTATCCGATCCGCCACTTACGGCAACAGAATGACTTTGTGACAATCCGTTCTGGAATGCAGCATCTTTCCAATCTGTATCTACATAGTTGCCATTGGCATCTTTCATCATATTGAATGCTTTGTTACCATAAGGAGAAACATAACCGGCAGTCAGTGACAATTCATCCGTCCCATAACGGTTCTTTACAGCCAAATTCTTAAAGTCCACGTATTCCTGAGCATTCATCATTTCATAAAAATCTGTCGCATTTGAGAAACCCACAAAACCATCATAGCTCACTTTGACTTTACCACTTTGACCTTGTTTAGTAGTAATCAAAATAACCCCATTCGCAGCACGCGAACCATACAATGCAGCCGCAGCCGCATCTTTCAAAACATCCATAGACACAATATCAGCAGGATTAATATCGGCCAATGCATTGGCATTAGCCAAATAAGAAAGGTTACCCGATTCAATGGGCACACCATCGACTACATATAAAGGAGAAGTTCCGGAAGTGATTGAGTTCACACCACGCACTCTCACAATCGGAGCCTGTCCTACACCGGCCGACGGAGTAGTGATACTGACACCCGATGCACGCCCTTGAAGCATCTGATCAAAACTTACACTCGGTACATCTTTCAAAGCATCTGCCTTTACAGAAGACACAGATGCAGTCACAGTACGTGCACTTTGTGTTCCATAAGCTACTACTACCACTTCATCAAGTGCCTTAGAGTCAGTCTTTAATATCACTTTAATATTAGGTGCAATTGCTACCTCAGCAGTCTGCATACCGATATACGAAATCTGCAAAGTCTTTGCAGAACTTGGTATACCAGATAACGTAAATTTACCATTTAGATCAGTAATAACACCTACAGTGGTGCCCTTAGCTAATACAGAGGCTCCAACAACTGGTTGCCCATCTTCTTCAGAAATAACAACACCTGTTACCTTCTGAGTTTGGGCGGTTACTAGACCTATACCTATAAAAAGGCAAGTCAATAACAGCATTAATTTTCTTTTCATAAATTCTCTCTTAAAGTTTAACTTTACATTAATTGTTTCTTTACTCTAACAAAATGCAAATATATTAAGAAATATGAAACGAACAATTATTTCTATAAAAAAACCTTGCAAATATAACAAATCGTTATCTAAATACGCGATTTTATGTCTAATAACATAGAAATACGCCTTAAAAAACGTAAACGGGGTTTGTATTGCTAACATGTTGCAGGTACTAATAATATGCATTTTTGTCTATTTTTGTATATTCAAGGCTTAATATGAGCAAAAATAGTGCTCGTTTTTCTGTCAAGGAAGTTTTTATAAATACAAATTAGTCACTTTTAAAAAATACAAATTAGTTATTTCTATATAAAAATAGCAGGTTTTAGCAGATATTAAACCTTATTCAATTCTAATATTGAGTCTATGCACGTCTTATTTGTCCATAGTATTAATTAAAAATAAAGGAAATGGATAAAATTATTTACAGTTTAGTGTATAATAGAAAAAAGAGCCTGAACAAAAAAGGGATGGCGTTGGTACAGGTTGAGGCTTACTTAAACAGGAAGAAGAAATATTTTTCTACCAAGGTTTACTTGAGTCCTGACCAATGGGATTTCAAGAAAAGGATGGTTAAAAACCACCCTAATGCGGATGCTATCAATCACATGCTCTATGAGTTCATGGCAGAAATAGAGAAGAAAGAACTGGGATTGTGGCAACAGGGAAAACAAATTTCATTGGATTCACTAAAAAATTCAATGGAAAGTCAGGATGATGGAACTTCGTTTATTGCGTTCTTCCGCAACGAAATAGCCAAATCTTCATTGAAGGAGAGTACCAAACGTAACCATTTATCAACTTTGGAGTTATTGAGAGGCTATAAGAAAGATGTGTCATTCTCAGATCTGACATTTGAATTTATATCCTCATTTGATCATTACCTCCAACAAAAAGGGTACCACACCAATACCATTGCGAAGCACATGAAACATTTGAAAAGACATATCAATGTAGCCATAAATAAAGAATATATGGAGATACAGAAATATGCCTTTAGAAAATATAAAATTAAAAGTATCGAAAACAGTCATACTCACCTTTCTCCAGAAGAATTAGGAAAGATTGAAAGTTTGGAATTGGATGGCCGGTTTATGAAACTGGAAAAGACAAAAGATGCTTTCCTCTTTTGTTGTTATGCAGGATTACGATATTCTGACTTCACCAACTTATCCCCTGAAAACATAGTGAAAATGCATCAGGAAACCTGGCTTATTTATAAATCTGTGAAAACGAATACGGAAGTGCGCCTTCCGCTTTATCTTTTATTTGAGGGAAAAGGAATAGAAGTCTTGAATAAATATCAGGATAATCTTGCTGATTTTTTTAAGCTTAGAGATAATTCAAATGTGAATAAGGAATTATTGATCATAGCAAAATTATCAGGGTTGAATAAACGTATTTCGTTCCATACCGCTCGCCATACCAATGCTACATTATTAATATACAGTGGAGTCAATATTACTACTGTACAAAAGCTATTGGGACATAAAAGCGTGAAGACAACTCAAGTTTATACTAATATAATGGACATAACTATTGTACGAGACTTAGAAAAGTCTAAAAATAATCGTAAAGTATCTTATATGTAACAGAGATTTGTGCCTTACGTAGATGTATTGGCTATTAACATTGTTAACACGAATCACAGTTCTCAAGTACCGTTTCTATAAAGAACTTGTTTTCTGATTGAAAATCACTAATTCTTTGCATGTAGGAAGTTAGTTTTAACATTATGTTAAAACTAACTTCCTACATGCAAAAAGTGAACGGTTTAATTGGCTGTTTATTAAATATATAAGTTTATTAATCCTATTATGAGGAAATTTAGGTTGGCATTCTCTGTTTTTATATAAATATCAAATTAGTAATTATCCTTTTTTATTTCTAAGCCGTTTATGTAAAATAATAATAGACTGCTTTATGACTTTTTTTTCGTTTGGAACTATTGAGTATAACATTCTTTTTTCAATCGTATACTTTTTAATCTATATTTCACTTGCAATAAGCGAATTACGCGTACAATAGTGGGAGATAGATATGGGAATCATTCGGATTTTATTGTTAGTACTTTTATCATATATATTTGATATTCAAACATATAACCATTGATATCGTAGTATAAGCACAAGTTCTCTGTATCTTTTATAAAATACTGATAATAAATAGTTTATAATATAATTGTAGTTCTGCAAAGACTTTGCAAATTTCGTATATCGGTATGCAAACTGTTGAAGTAGCAATTAAGCCTGTTATGAAGATTACGCTAAAACCTGATACGGAAGTGTTGGACGAAGTCGTTGTAACAGGATATGGTACATTTAAAAAATCATCTTTTACGGGAGCGGCATCAAGTATTACGACGGAAAAACTTCAGGATGTTCCTTCTTTGAGCGTACAAGATAAATTAGCCGGTTCTGTTGCCGGTGTACAGATTACGTCTACTTCCGGACAACCGGGTGCTGTTGAATCTGTACGTATTCGTGGAATGGGGTCAATTAATGCTGGTAATGATCCGTTATATGTCATTGATGGAGTACCTGTAATGACTGGTGACGCAAGTGAATTCACTTATTCTCAGTCAGGTAATAGCTTGTTGTCCACCATCAACAGCAATGATATCGAATCAATGACGGTAATTAAAGATGCAGCGGCTGCTTCACTTTACGGTTCACGCGCAGCAAACGGTGTTATTGTAATTACTACTAAAAAGGGAGCTTCAGGAAAATTGAAACTCAATGTGAGGGCAGACTGGGGATTCTCCAACAAAGCTATTGATTATCGTCCCATTCTGAATGGTGAAGATAGACGCGATATCCTATATATGGGTCTTAAAAACTATGCTTTAAATTCTGGAAAGGATGAAGCTTATGCCACGAACTATGCAGATAATAATATTGATAAATATGCTGCAAAACCTTGGAGCGGATATACTGATTGGGAAGATATTCTTTTTAGAAACGGTTCTCACCAAAATTATGAAGTAAATGCTCAAGGAGGAAATGAGCGGACTAAATTCTATACCTCTTTTGGATACACCAAACAGGAAGGCATTACACTACAGTCTGGATACGAGCGTATCACCGGACGTGCAAATATGAGTCATACGGCAGACCGCGTTACAATTGAGGCAAGTACGATGTTTACAAATTCAACTCAAAAAGTAAACTCGGAAGGGACTAGTTTCTCAAGCCCCATCATGTGTCTGGCTATGACAGCTTCTCCCTCTACATTCCCATATAATGAAGATGGTACATTTAGTACGAGTTTCCCTGCTTTGAATGGTGCCAATCCTCTTCAGACTGCAACATATAATTATGATCGTAGTACAATTGTGCGTACTTTGAATACATTGGCTGCAACATGGAATATCTGGGATAATTTGAATATAAAAGAAACTTTGGGTTATGATTTTAACCAGACAAACAATCGTGTATGGTGGGATCCTCGTTCCAATGATGGTCGTTCTTCAAAAGGGGTATTTCAACGCTATATGATGAACAGAAGCAAGTTGAATACTCAAACTCAGTTAACTTACAACAAGACATTTGCAGAACACCATAATATCGATGTACTGTTGGGATTTGAAACGGAGGATTACAAATACGATTATACCTATACTAATGGTAATACTTATCCATCCTACTTACCGGAGATTACAAATGCAGGTGTTTCAAGAGGTGCCAGTAACATTAATAGTTATCGAATGACTTCCTATTTAGGACGTTTGAATTATGATTATGCCGGAAGATATTATGTAAGTGGTAGTTTCCGTCGTGATGGAAGTTCGCGTTTATCAAGAGATAGTCGTTGGGGGAATTTCTGGTCTGTATCAGGTTCATGGAGACTTTCACAGGAAGCATTTATGGAATCATTATCCAATGTTATTACTGATGCTAAGATCCGTGCTTCTTACGGTGTAAATGGTACACAGCCCAAAGACTATTACGGATATATGGGGGTATATGAATTTGGATATAATTATAATGGAAATGGTGGTTCGTCAGAAGCTCGTTTCTATAATCCGAATCTGAAATGGGAAAAGAATTATGCCACAAATATCGGTATTGACCTTACACTACTCAATAGGTTGACTATTTCTGCTGAGTGGTATAACCGTGAGACAAAAGATCTCTTAATGGATAAACCGATTTCTGCTGCAGTCGGTGTAATCAATAGTGCGGGTACTGCTAATATGCTTGTGAATGTTGGCTCAATGAGAAATCGTGGTTTTGAATTGGAATTGAAGTCTACCAACATCCAGAACAAGGACCTTTTCTGGACTACTTCCTTGAACTTAGGACATAATAAGAATAAGCTGACCAAGTTGGATGGCGAACAACAGGAAATCATTGATGGGGTTTCTATCCACCGTGTGGGTGAACCATATTATTCTATCTATGCCTATGAATATGCAGGTGTTGATCCTCAAACAGGTAAAGAACTGTATTATATAAACGGTGAAGATGGTAGCCGTGAAACAACAACAAATTCTGCTGCTGCTAATAAAACGATTATCGGTTCTATCGAACCTAAAGTACAAGGTGGTTTGACCAATTATATCAGTTGGAAGTTTATTGATTTCAATTTAACCCTGACTTACTCTTTGGGCGGACATGCTTATGATTATGCTACCTGGCTACAATCTAATGGAGGTACTTATAATTATGTGGGTAATGTTCCTGCTTATTACAAGATGGAAGATACCTGGCAGAAAACAGGTGATAATGCCAAATTGCCACAATTTGCATACGGTAACACTAATAAAGCCTCTTCGCGTTGGCTGATGTCTACAGATCATTTACGTGTGAAGAATATGACTTTGGGATTCACTTTACCGCAAAACTGGTCGTCTAAAGCAGGTATCAGTAAATTAAGAGCTTATGTTTCAGGAAACAACCTGCTAACTTGGAAGAAAAAGAGTTTGTATGTTGACCCGGAAGTTCCGGTTGACGGATTGTGTACATTCGAGACTCCGGCTCTTCGAACTGTTACATTTGGTATTGAAATCGGTTTTTAATCAAGTAGAAACAATTTATGAAAAAAGAATTTATGAAAAAGATATATAAATCAATAACACTGGTTGCTACTATCCTAAGTTTGTCTTCCTGCGGGAATGATTGGCTGGATAGAAAACCTGCTGACGGAATTCCATCAGAAGATGCAATTACAAACTATAATGATGCTCTGACTGCACGTACAGGTATGTATGATGGTATTCAGGGAAACTCTAATAGCACCAGCTATTACGGTGCCCGTATGTTTTATTATGGAGATGTCCGTGCTGAGGATATGCAAGCCAGAACTCAGGGTATGCGTTCGTCATCATGCTATGAGATGCGCTATACTGTGGATGATGCTCCTAATATGTGGAATATACCTTATAATGTAGTTCGCCGTGCCAATCGTCTGATTCAAGCAATTAACGAAAAAAAGGTGACTGACGCAACAGAAGCACAAATAGGTAAAATATATTCAGAAGCATTGGTTGTCAGGGCATTGGTTCATTTTGACTTAGTGAGAATCTATGGTATGCCTTATACAGCCGATAACGGAGCTTCTTTGGGTGTCCCGGTTATCTTGAAACCTTTGGAACGAAATGATTTGCCTTCCAGAAATACAGTAGCAGAAGTTTATACACAAGTCATCAGAGACTTGACTGACGCTATTAATTCTGGATATCTTGCTAAAGATAAGACTCAGGGATATATTAATGAATGGGCAGCAAAAGCCTTGCTTACCAGAGTCTATCTGACTAAAGGTGATAACGAGAATGCACTCAAAGTTGCTGAAGATATTATAACCAACTCTCCATATAAACTTTGGACTAATGAAGAATATGTAAATGCATGGTATAAAAGCAATGGAGCACATACGAACGAAATGATTTTCGAAGTTATAAATGCAAGTAATGATGACTGGACTGACCGTAATGGTATTGCTTATTTGCTGAACGAGAACGGATATGCGGATGCAATAGTAACAAAAAACTTTATGAATATGCTGAGTCAGGATCCTAAAGATGTTCGTATAGGTATGGTATTGCCGGCTCAGTATGATAAGGATCTTAAAGAAGAATATGGCGATGCAAAAATCTTCATTAATAAATTCCCGGCTGATAAGGACGACGTAGGTGAAATGCGTTTAAATAATCTGCCTTTACTTCGTCTTTCGGAAGTATATTTGAGCGCTGCAGAAGCGGCGGCTAAGCTTGGGGGACACCAGGATAAAGCTGCTAAATACCTGAATGAAATTGTTCTGAGAGCGAATCCGGAAGCTAAGGCTGTTTCGGAAGCAGATGCTACAGTAGAAAGAATCATTATTGAAAGAAGAAAAGAAATGATTGGTGAAGGTCAACGTTACTTCGATGCATTACGCAATAATGAAACAATCGTTCGCTATAAAGATGAAGCAGATAAGGGGTATCATTATTCACTAATTAAAGAATCGCAAAGCTTTGACCGAACTTACTTTAGAGCTATACTTCCGATTCCTGTTGATGAAACAAATGTAAATCCAAACTTGAGAGCTCAACAAAATCCCGGATATTAATAGTGGATTAATCATGTAATTAAAAGGCTGCTTTCTTTAAAAGGGAGTGGCCTTTTTTATTTCACAATAATGGAACTTCCTATTGAGTTTCATTATGACATTTGTTGTATATTAGCCAAAAGTAACTCAAACTGTTTTTCAATAGAAAAATGTCGTTTATTTCAAGATACAAATGAAAGACACATTAAAAAATATTTATCTTATATGCGATCTGTGAATGTGACACTACTCTAAATTTCGACTATTGATAGGTGAATAAAATATCTATATAAAGCAAATAGTCAATTAGTACAAAGGAAAAATGTAGTAGAATAGGAAATGGAATGCAGAATCTTATTCATGCTGATAATCAATGTATTATCTGATTATTGTAAGATATATGAAGTGTTTCATTTTGAGCTTCTCAATAAAATAGAAGATTTGTAGTATTTTGATAATAAGCGTTTTAATAAATCTTTTTTTCTTTTTACTAAGTTCAATATCATTGTGTAATACGCACATTATAAGCATTTTAGTGTATACTACAGTTCTGCAAAGACTTTGCAGATTTCGTATATCGGTATGCAGACTGCTGAGGTAGCAATTGCACCGATAATCAAAGTGATATTAAAGACTGATGCTAAGGCACTTGACGAAGTCGTAGTAACAGCAATGGGTATCTCAAAAGAGAAAAAAGCGTTAGGGTATGCCGTACAGGATGTGAAAGGAGATAAGCTGACTCAAGCATCAAGTAGTAACCTTTCCAGCGCTTTACAAGGTAAAGTTTCAGGAGTAGAGATCTCACCGTCATCAGGTATGCCGGGTGCCTCTTCCAAAATGACTATTCGCGGATCACGCTCGTTTACAGGAGATAACACTCCCCTGTATGTTGTGGATGGTATGCCTATCTCATCATCTACAGACTTGGATACTTTCAACTCTGTTACAGGCTCTGACTATGCAAACCGTGCGGTAGATATCGACCCGAATGACATTGAAAGCATCAACATCCTGAAAGGTCAAGCTGCTTCTGCTCTGTATGGTATGCGCGCATCAAATGGTGTGGTAGTAATCACTACCAAGAGCGGTAAAGGTGCACGTAAAGGTAAACCGGAAGTTACCATCAACACTGGTTTATCATTCGATAAGGTTTCTACTATGCCGGATTTCCAAAAAGAATTCGCACAAGGATTTAATGGTGCTTTTAGCCCATCAGATTCTCGTTCTTGGGGCCCTTTGATCTCAGAACTGGCTAACGATCCCAAATATGGTGGCAATACGGATAATACCTATACCCAGAAATACGGTAAACATCAGGGGCAATACTATGTAGACCAGCGTGCCAAAGCAGGACTGGACCCATGGGCTACTCCTCGTGCATATGACAATGCTAAAGATTTCTTTAATACAGGTGTAACGTGGAACAGCAGTGCAAACGTGGCACAAAGCCTCGATAAAGGAAGTTACTCTTTGTCTTTAGGAAGTACTACTGCAAACGGTATTGTACCTTCTACAGGTATGGATCGTTATAATGCAAAACTAACTGCACAAGCTCAATTGAACAAGAATTGGTCTACCGGTTTCAATGGAAACTTCGTTTATTCTAAAATCAAAAAGCAAACCGGTGCCAACAATGGTATCCTGGCAACTGTATATGGTGCACCGTCCAGCTACGATTTAGCCGGTATCCCATCACACATTGATGGAGATCCTTATACACAAAACACGTATCGTTCGACAGGCGGTTTCGATGGTGCTTATTGGGCCGTTGAAAATAACTCTTTTAAAGAACGTACTCAACGTTTTTTTGGAAATGCATTTGCTAAATATTCTACTGATTTCGGTACAGAAAATCATAAACTGGATGTAAAATACCAGTTAGGTACCGATGCTTATACCACTAACTATACCGATACATGGGGATATGGACACTCCAACGGAACAGGTAGCATTGAAGAGCAGAGCGTTACAAACAATGAAATAAATTCATTGTTAACTGTTACTTATGACTGGAAAATCACTCCGGAACTTGACTTAAATGTATTATATGGTAATGAATTAGTCGATAATTCTTCAAAATACAAATACAACCTCGGAAATAACTTCAATTTCCCAGGATGGAACCATATAGCTAACGCATCAATCTATTCGTCTACAGGAACCTACCATCGCGAGCGTACCGTTGGTAACTTCGGTAACATTTCATTAGCATATCGTAGCATGCTGTATTTGAATGCTACTGTTCGTAATGATATTGTTTCATCCATGCCACGCAACAACCGTTCATTCACTTACCCTTCCGTTTCTCTTGGTTTCATCTTTACCGAATTGGAAGCACTGAAGAATGATGTTCTGACTTATGGTAAAATTCGCGCTTCTTATGCAGAAGTAGGGCAGGCAGGTACTTACTATCCTTCTTACTATAAAACTCCGGTCTATGGTGGCGGATTCTCGTCAGGAACTCCTATCCAGTATCCTATTGGATCAATCAGCTCATATATTCCATATTACAAAATTTATGATCCTAACCTGAAACCTCAGAACACCAAATCATACGAAATCGGTGCAGACTTCAGTTTTTGGAACGGTTTAGTTTCATTGAACTATACATATTCACGCCAGAATGTAAAGGATCAGATATTCGAGGTGCCTTTGGCTACTTCTACCGGATATAGCGAATTGATCACAAATGGTGGATCGGTACATACAAACTCACACGAAATCACTTTGAGTGTAAATCCGATCCAAACTAAGAACTTCAACTGGGATTTTGCATTCAATTTCTCTAAAATCGACAACTATGTCGATAAATTAGCTCCGGGTGTATCAAGCATCATGTTAGGAGGTTTTGTTGATCCGCAAGTACGTCTGAGTGCCGGTGATAAATTCCCGGTTATCTATGGTACAAGCTATCAAAGAAACGAAGATGGTCAGATTGTCGTAGATGAAAACGGTATGCCGACATTAGGTGAAAACAGAGTGTTGGGAAGTGTATCTCCTGACTTCAGACTGGGCTTCAATACTACTTTTGAATTTTATAAGTTCCGCCTCTCTGCAGTACTTGACTGGAAGCAAGGTGGATGTATGTATGCCGGTACTGTGTCAACACTCGACTATTATGGTGTAACCCAGAAATCAGCAGACTATCGTAAAGCTGATTACTTCTACTTCAATAAACCGGCTGTAAAACAGTTGGCAGATGGTTCTTACGCACCTAATGACATCAAAATCAGCGGTGAGAACGCTTATAATTACTTCGACAGATTGAGTACGATCTCTGAAGCCGGAGTATACGGTTCTTCATTCCTGAAATTACGCGAAATCGCTTTAAGTTATCCGGTACTGGATAAGTCATACTTAGGCGTAACAGTAAACGTCTTTGCACGTAACTTATTGCTTTGGTCAGAAATGGATAATGGTATTGACCCTGAATCATCACAGGGAAATAACAACATGGCTGGTGCTTTCGAACGCTTCTCGCTCCCGGGAACATCAAGCTATGGTTTTGGTATTACAGTTAAATTCTAAAAAGGACAAAAATGAAATCAATATTTAATTTATCAAAAGGCATATTGTCTGTGGCATTGATTTCCGTTGCATTTGCTTCCTGTTCGGAAGATACAATGGATCGTATTAATGAAGACAAAGACCACACAACCAGTGTACCTGCCAAATTCATCTTGGCTGACGTAATCACTGCAACTGCATTTAGCAATATCGGAGGCGACTTTAATACATATTATTCTACCTACGTAGAGCATATGGTTGGAGTAGACAATCAATTGGCAAATGCGGAAAAGCGTAACGGAGAGCCTTCGGCATCTTCTACTTTTAACAATGTATGGGGTAATTTATACTCTACACTGAAGAATGCACGTATCGCAATTAACATAAGCTCAAATGAGGTTTCAGCCAATTATACAACCAAAGGTATTGCCGAAGTATTGGCCGCAATCAATGCAGGACTGATCGCAGACTCATTCGGTGACACTCCTTTCAGCCAGGCTGCCCTTCCGGAATTAGTCAATGGACAACCCCAGTTTATGACTCCGGAATTAGATAAGCAAGAAGCTATTTATACTACCATTATGGAATATTTGGATGCAGCAATCACTGATCTTCCCAAAGGTGACAAAAGCGATGAAATTGGTGAGTATGACTTCATATATAAAGGTGACGGAGAAGCATGGTTAAAACTAGCATACGGCTTGAAAGCTCGTTATACAATGCGTCTGTTAGCTCGTTCTTCTTCAAAAGAAGCTGATTTACAAAAAATTTTAGAGTACATAGAGAAATCATATACATCTATTCAGGATCAAGCTGCTTTCTCTATTTATAGTGCAACAAACTTAAACCCGTTATTTGACTTCCAGTGGAGCCGTGACGGATTGGCTGCAAGTAAAAGCTACGCTGATAAACTAATAGAACGTAAGGATCCGAGATTACGCCGTATCTTTTGCATTGGACAAGGTAAGGTAACTGGAGAAGAAAAAGCTGTGTCCATCCAAGTAACCGGTGCAGATGACCCAAGATTCCTTATGGCCGATAACGGTACGGCAGAGTCTGTTAAATATGAATATAATACTCCTATATTCGTATATTCGCAAACATGTCCAACCTTATTAATGAGCTATCATGAATTACTTTTCCTGAAAGCTGAAGCATTGGCTCGCTTGAATAAGACCAATGATGCGGCAGATGCTCTGAAAGATGCTATTGTTGCAGCCATTGCAAATGCAGAAACAGGTGTAACAGCTGCACTTAACGCTCCTACAGTAAAAAGTTACGGAGGCGTTAAAGAGACTACCAAAGCTATCACAACTGCTGAAGCAGAAGAGTATTTCACCAACAACGTAAAACCATTATTCGATGCCAATCCTGTAAAAGAGGTAATGGTACAGAAATATATTGCATTCCTTGGAGCCTTCGGTGAGACAACAGAATGCTATAATGATGTACGCCGCCTCAAAGCAATGGGTGAGGAATATATCAAACTGGACAACCCTTACAAGTTCCCACTTCGCGCACCTTACGGAGCAGATGATGTAAGTGCAAACCCGAACGTAGAATCTGCATTTGGAAACGGCCAGTATGTATATACCGATCCGGTTTGGTGGGCCGGCGGTAGCCGCTAATCAGCATAATGCTTTCTAAAGTATTTATCAAACAATAAAGAGAATGCCCGGATTTACATATAAAACGTATCCGGGCATTCTTCTTTTTCTGAACGAATCAGTATCTGATTTATAGCAACCCTTCTTTCAAGATACCTACCAATATCGGATGCAATCCACTAACAAAACATTCAACAGCAATCACCATCAAAATAAGTCCCATCAAACGCATCATCACGTTATTTCCGGTCTCCCCCAACACTTTAACTAATCGGGTAGACGCACGCAGAATCAAGAAGGTAATAAAATAGATCAAAGCAATAATGCCAATTAACGTTCCTTTCATTTCAATGGTATGGGCATCCTCCATCAAAACAATGGCATTAGCTATCGCCCCCGGACCACAAAGCATAGGTATGGCAAGTGGAGTGATCGAAATATCGTCAGCATAGGTTTTAATCTCTTCATCTTTCAATTTCATCGGAGTGTACCGTGCCTGCAACATATCAAAGCCTATCTTGAAAATAATCACTCCACCTGCAATACGAAATCCGTTGGTCGAAATACCGAAGAATTTAAAAAGGAATTGCCCTGCAAAAACAAATACCATTAAAGTGATAAACGAGACGAAAGTGGCACGGCGAACAACCGCTTGCCGCTCTTTATCAGTCATACCATGAGTCATGGTCAGAAAAACGGGCATTGTACCCAACGGATTAGTCAACGTAAAGAAAGAAGTGAAACAGAGTAAAGCAAAAGGCAAGAGAGTGTCCATAGTTGTATTTTTATGCGTTCTATATTGAACGCAAAAATACAATATATCTATAAATGTTACAACAGTTCCACCAACTCTTTCAAATCAGTCATTGAATAAGTAGGACGGAAAGGAAAATCAGTGCGTCCGGACACATTATAATAAGCCTGATGCATTCCCACTCCATGGGCACCAACAATATCAGCTTCCCAACTATCCCCAATCATTAATGATTCACGTAGTTCGGATTGTGTAGCCGACAAAGCAAAATGAAAAATTTCCGGCCAAGGCTTCATCACTCCCAGATCTTCCGAAAGAATTATTTTATCAAAATATGTATCAATGCCTGCCGAACGCATTTTACAGGATTGCAATTCCCTGAAACCATTTGAAAGAATATACAAATTATATTTAGGTGCCAAATACGAAAGTACCTCTTCCGCATACGGCATTAGCCGCCTTTTAGTAGGAACTATCAAAAAGAAATCGTCAGAATAACGTTTTGCAAGCATTTCATCGTCAACGCCAACAGCTTTCAAAGGATATAAAAAACGCTGTCGATTCAACTCTTCTTTAGTCACCTCCCCGTTTCCATATTCTACCCACAACTCCGCATTCCTCTTTTGGTAAAGAGAATAAAAATGGGAAAACGAATCGAAATACCTTCCCAATCCATATTTATCGTAAACTTCTTCAAACGTATCATACGCATTTTGGGAAAAGGCCCAGAGAGTATCATCTAAATCAAAAAACAGGTTTCTATATTTCATATTAATATATCAGGTACATTTCAAAAAAGAGAGCACGGATTACATACTGTGTAGTCCGTGCCCTTATCAGTTACGTTTGTTTTATACTACTTATTTGACCTGGATTACCAGATATTTAGATACACTCCAGAATTCTTTCGGATTCGTGATCTTCAAAGTCAGCTGACCTTTATCATCTTTAACCAGCTCGTAAGATTTAGCCGGATGAGTAGTGAGCAAATCAGCACGTTTAGAATATAATTTAATCTCTTTAGTAGTACGGATATCGATCTGAGTAAAATAATCCTTGTTGAAATCCGCACTCTTCAGCACATCCCCTTTTTCAAGAATCTTCTGAGATTTAAGCTCCGATTTAGTACCAAACACAAACCATGCACTATTGATGGCCTTATCCTGTTCTGCTACGGTCTTTGCCTTGGCTTCATTTTCAGCAGCCAATGACTCTTTATCGGCAGTCAGTCCGGTTACTGCAGCATCCAATTCCTGAATACGGATATTCTTAGAAGCTAATTCAGCCTGAAGTTCTTCGATACGCTGAGTTTTAGCAACCAACTCCTGAGTCAAAGATTCAACGGCTTTTTTCAATTGTGCCGAATTATTCTTACTATTCTTCAGCATAGCCTGCAACTTAGCGATCTGTGCCTTGTTTTCTTCCATCTGTTTCGTAATGAATTCAATATCAGATGCTATTTGTTGTTTTGCGGTTGCAGAATTCTCAGAGATAGTGCCACGGGTCAAGTCAACACGGCTTTCAGCTGCGTTTATTCTACGAAATCCTTCCTGAACTTCGTTGAAAGTACCCATCATTTCGTCCAATTCGGCATTGCGCTGGGTCAACTCCATCAAAAGAGAATCATTTTCTGCCTTCAGGTCCTTACTTCCACCACCCAGGCCGTTACACGAAGCCAACATAGCTGCGCATACTAATAAAACTACTAACTTTTTCATACGATTACGTTTTACGTTTTTAAATGAAGTTATTATTAATCGTCTATTCCTGCAAGTACAATCACAATCTCTCCCCGGGGTTCGGTAACGGTAAAGTGTTCTATCAATTCACTCAAAGTCCCGCGAACCGTTTCCTCATGAATCTTTGAAATTTCACGGGACACAGATACCTGACGTCCGGAACCGAAATATTCGGCAAACTGTGTCAATGTTTTCAGCAAACGATGTGGGGATTCATAAAACACCATTGTTCTGTGTTCATCCACCAACGATTTCAATTTTGTCATACGCCCCTTTTTCTGAGGGAGAAAACCTTCGAAACAAAACTTTTCGTTAGGCAATCCCGATGCTACCAACGCCGGAACAAAAGCTGTCGCCCCGGGCAGGCATTGTACTTCGATACCATTGCGCACACATTCACGAACTACCAGAAAACCCGGATCAGAAATTCCCGGTGTTCCGGCATCCGAAATCAAAGCGATGGTTTCTCCTGCCTTTATTCTATTAACAACACTCTCCACCGTTTTATGTTCATTAAACTTATGGTGGGATTGCATCGCGTTTTTAATCTCAAAATGTTTCAGCAAGATTCCGGAAGTACGGGTATCCTCCGCCAGAATCAAGTCGACCTCCTTCAGGACTTTAATAGCCCTGAATGTCATGTCCTCCAAATTCCCGACCGGCGTCGGTACCACATATAGTTTTCCCATATCCTAATAATCGCGTTTTTATATAAAGTACTTTTTGAGAAGTTCCACTAAATCAGCTTTAGCTTCATTTTCCTCTTCCACCTTTATTTTAGAAGATAAGAAAACAAGAGCCGCATCCAGTGAATGCATCTCCCCAATCTGTTGCAACACATGATTCATTTGCTCCATGCTTCCCCCAAACAGTTCACGGGAAAAGCGAAACGAATCATTCAGACTGATTGAACGGCGTAAATCTCCGGCTGTTTTAATCCGCTCGGCCAAAATAGGTGTAGAAGCCGTATTGGTTTCAATCTTCATAGATACTTCAGCCGATTGTGCCGGTTCTACGGTCACTTCAGGCAATTCCAATTGTTCAGATTCCGGCATCTCCGGAGCCTCCGGAACTATTACAGGCTCTTCATCTTTCTCCGGGTTACCCACAACTATTTCTTCTTCTTCTTCTTCTTCTTCTTCTGCTGCTGCTGCTGCTGCTGCTTCTGCTGCTGCAGACACAGGTTCCGGCATTGGATTTATAATCCGGTCAGGAAGTTCGTTTTCCGGTAGTGCTCCCCGATCCAACTGTTCCAGTAAGATGTCCAACCGGCCACGCATTTGCACAATATTTCTCTTTGCCACTTCACGCAAAGCAGAATCCGGTTTACGCGAAACGGCCTCCATCAGGCATTTAAGTTCCTGAATATCCAATTCTATATCGTTCAACAATGCTTGCATATCTACATCTGAATTTCTTCTTGAATGACTTCGCAAATGTAGAAATAAATAATGAAAAAACACCGAGAAGCCAATAAAACTATTACTTTTGCAACCAATTATAACATACATCAGCATGGTATTATTTTCAGAAGATCATATACAAGAGACGAGAAGAAGAGGAAGAATTGAAGTAATTTGCGGTTCCATGTTTTCAGGAAAAACCGAAGAACTGATCCGTCGCATGAAGCGGGCCAAGTTTGCCCGCCAACGCGTAGAGATATTCAAACCTGCCATTGACACACGCTATTCTGAGGGGGACGTTGTTTCACATGACAGTAATACCATTTCCTCCACCCCCATCGACTCTTCAGCCAGCATACTGCTTTTCACATCCGAAATTGATGTGGTAGGCATTGACGAGGCACAGTTCTTCGACAGTGGATTAATAGATGTATGCAATCAATTGGCAAACAACGGGGTACGTGTCATCATAGCCGGATTGGACATGGACTTCAAAGGCATACCGTTTGGTCCGATGCCGGCTTTGTGTGCCATTGCCGACGAAGTATCCAAGGTACATGCCATTTGTGTAAAATGTGGACAATTAGCCTCTTTTTCACACCGTACGGTGAAAAACGACAAACAGGTGCTATTGGGTGAAACAGCCGAATACGAACCTTTATGTCGGGAATGTTACCAGAAAGCCCTGCAAGAGGACAAAGAAAAATCATAATGACCTCACGGTAGCAAAGCCCGGACATTTTCGGTGAGGTCGCACATCAAACGTCAGATTATTATGGAAAGGAAAAAGATTACATTTGATAGTTTCATACGTGGTTCCATCTGCTGTGCGCTCATTGTGGGATTACTGATACTTTTTAAAAGGCTCAGCGGCGTGCTGCTACCTTTTTTTGTGGCATGGCTTATCGCTTATATGATTTATCCGCTCGTCAAATTTTTCCAGTATAAATTACGCTTTAAAAGCAGGATCATTTCTATTTTCTGCGCATTGTTCAGCATTACCATAATAGGAATTGCCATTTTTTACCTTTTAGTGCCCCCAATGCTTGCCGAAATAGGACGAATGAACGATCTGTTGGTTACTTATCTGACTAATGGTGCTTATCGTTCCGGAACAGTGCCTCCTACTCTTTCGGAATTTATCCACAGACATATCGACCTTCAGGCACTGAACCGAATCTTAAGTGAAGAAAATATAATGAATACCATTAAAGAGACTGTTCCTAAACTTTGGGCACTCGTTGCGGAATCTATTAATATTCTGTTTAGCGTATTCGCTTCATTCATCATTTTATTATATGTGGTATTCATCTTGCTCGACTATGAATCCATCGCAGAAGGATGGCTTCACCTGCTACCAGGCAAATACCGTACCTTTGCATCCAATCTGGTCAATGACATACAGGATGGAATGAATCGCTATTTCCGCGGCCAGGCACTTGTTGCCTTCTGTGTCGGCATCTTGTTCAGCATTGGGTTCCTGATCATCGACTTTCCGATGGCTATTGCCTTGGGACTTTTCATTGGTGCCCTCAATATGGTTCCATATCTGCAGATTATCGGTTTCTTGCCTACCGTCATATTAGCAATCCTAAAAGCTGCTGATACCGGTGAGAATTTCTGGGTAATCCTGGCAGGTGCCCTCGTTGTTTTTATTGTTGTTCAAGCCATCCAAGATGGTTTCCTTGTCCCAAGAATCATGGGAAAGATCACAGGGCTCAACCCTGCCATCATTCTTTTATCTCTTTCCATCTGGGGATCCTTGCTCGGGATGTTAGGTATGATCATAGCACTCCCGCTCACCACCCTAATGCTCTCCTATTATCAACGTTTCATCATCAATAAAGAGAGAATAAAATACGACACACATGAAACATCTGATAATCAGAAGATAGAGGGAGATGACGAAAAATAAATAAAACTTTTTTCACCCAAAAGCTTGCAGATATAAAAAAAGTCACTACCTTTGCACCCGCAATCAGGAAATAACTGATACGCAAATAAGGATTGATTCGCTAGCTCAGCAGGTAGAGCACAACACTTTTAATGTTGGGGTCCTGGGTTCGAGCCCCAGGCGGATCACTGAAAACAAAAGAAAAATCAAGCAAATCCCTGATAATCAGATATTATCAGGGATTTCTTTTTTCTGGCAGGTAGCAGAAAATAGCCGTTTCAAGCATATTATCGGTGGATAAATCGTGGGACTAAAATTTAATTCTAAAAAGTCCCACGAATTTGCATCTTTCTCACTGATTCATAGCATTTTGCATAGACTTACTTTGGAAGAGAATACATAGTTTTGTAACTTAAAAAAACGATGTAAAAATGGCTCGAAAATCATTTTCTGTTTTGTTCTTTATCAAAAAAGCCAAGTTATTAAAGAACGGAGAAGCACCTGTGTGCATGAGAATCACTGTAAACGGCTGTATGGTAGATATTTCTATCAAAAGAAGTTGTCCCGTAAACCTATGGAATCAAGCAAAAGAGAATTCAAAAGGAAAAGACCGTATGTCGGTGGAACTGAACCACTACTTAGAAATCACACGCTCACGCATACACCAAATTTATAGGGAACTGGAAACTTCCGACAAGGTTATCACCGTTGATCTTGTGAGAAAACTGTATTATGGTGTGGATGAAGAAAGCAAAACCCTTTTGCAAGTATTCAGAGAACACAACGAACAAAGTCGTAAGCTGATCGGCAAAGACTTTGTTAGTAAAACCGTTCAACGGTATGAAACCACTACCCGATATTTGGAGGAATTCATTAAGAAAGAATATCAGTTATCTGATATTGCCCTGAATAACTTGGAAGCCAACTTCATTTCTAAGTTCGATGCTTTCTTGAAGATTGAAAAAGGTTGTGCGCAGAACTCCGCTATTACCCGATTGAAGAACTTAAAGAAGATTATCCGTATTGCTTTGGAAAACGACTGGATAAAGAAAGATCCGTTTGCTTACTACCGTTTCAAATTGGAAGAAACCGATCCTGAATTTCTGACGATGGACGAGATTAAAATCATTCTCGCCAAAGAGTTTACAATTAAACGAGTAGAACAGGTACGTGACGTTTTTGTCTTTTGCATTTTTACTGGCTTGGCGTTCAGCGATGTGAAAGATTTATCACCCGAACACTTGGTAAAAGACAATAAAGGGGAACTTTGGATAAGGAAGAACCGCCAAAAGACTAAAATCATGTGTAACATTCCTGTGCTGCCTGTGGCAGCTTCTATACTTGATAAATATAAGGATGTGGCAGAGTGTACCGGAAAACTTTTACCTGTATTGTGTAATCAACGCATGAACAGTTATTTGAAGGAGATTGCCGATGTGTGCGGAATTCATAAAAATCTTAGCACACATACCGCCCGTCATAGCTATGCCACAAGCATTTGCCTTGCAAATGGCGTAAGTATGGAGAATGTTGCTAAGATGTTAGGTCATGCAGATACAAGCGTAACAAAACACTATGCAAGGGTATTGGATCAGAATATTTTCAAGGATATGCAAAAAGTAAATAGCTGCCTGTCGGAATTGGCTATATAATAAAGATAGTAGCTAATATTGAAAAAGGATTGGGAAGAATGAATTTCATTTTCTCAATCCTTTTCTTTTATAGTAAGTTTTCCAGAACTCAATATGAAGCATTGACAAAGGTAAGTTCCGTATTTAGCCTGTTCAAGTCCGAGCCTTCGGTTTAGATGAGAATCTTCCTCTCACTATGTTCGAGCGTATTTTCATCTAAAGACTTGCACAGACTAAATACTTCACTGGGAAAGTCAATGATTCAAATTAAATTCCGAAAAACAATGTTTTGGGCTTGGCAGGTTACTCTTTCCAACTTTCAAAGTAGTGCTTTTGGAGCAGTTTATCAATATCACTCTGACGGTAGATGATTTTACCTTTTATCTGGATAAAGGGGATTAGACCTGTATCTCGCCATTCTTGCAGGGTTCGCAAACTGACATTCAGTTTCTTGGAAACTTCATGGTTGGAAAGAAAGCGTTCCCCATTCAGGTAGGGCTTGTAATGCTTGACTATAGATTCAATACTGTTCAGCATCGAATCAAGCGAGGAAATAAACTCTTTAACTTGCGGGGTATCTTTATTTATTAGTTCCATAATTGAAAGATTGTTTTATTGAAATATTGATTTCAAGATAGCTGGCTGGTTACGCAGATAGTCACCCAAAGATGAAATGTTAAGTACATCTTTTGCCGGATCATAATCTACATAGAGCCGTTTGGATGCAGTGGCAATAAAATACTGGCTACCATCTCGCTGTATCTCATAAGTAGCGGGTGAAGCCTGTTTTGTGGTTTCCGATACATATATAATAGAGAGAACATACTCTTTATCATTCCGGTAGATGATAACCGTAGGATTCAGATTAACGCTTTCCCATGTGCCGACAATAGAAAACAGGTTGAAGGACGGGTAATCTTCTTTAGTTCTATTCATAAGGCATGGTTTGTTTGGATGATTGATTCTGTATTTCACTGTCCGCAATAATTCTTTCAATATCGGAAGACTTATAATAAATCTTGCTGCCGATTTGAGAATAAGCCAGCCGTCCACTACTTCGGTAATATTGCAGTGTTCGCTTGCTAAAGCCTAACAACAGACACACTTCCTGACTATCCAGCCAGTTTTCTACTTTCTGGGTATGAGTGCTGCACAAACTTTCTATTCGTTTGGCAAACTCAGTGAACCGTTCGCAGACATACGAAAAGGTTCTCTTTTCAATGGTTACTACTTCCATACTTTCTCTTTTAAATGGTTTATAAAACGTGTTGATTCTATTTTCATCGGCAAATGAAAGAAGAATCAAGAGACGTTTTAAAAACTGTCTGGAAGTGGTGAGATTTGACTATTGCTGGCTTCTTATTGAAATAAGAAAACAGATAAATAGTATATATGTTATCGTTGAAATATATTAGATTAAGAATAGATACGCATCATATTGTCTTATTACTTTTTCTGAAACTTGAAGGACTACAGCCTTTGTTTTTTCTAAAGAATTTACTCAAATGGCTTTCATCGGTAAATCCTAGTTCTTCGGCAATCTCATTTATTCTCATTTGACTATGTAACAATCTGCTTTCGACCAATTTTAGTTTATAGCTTAATATGTATTGCTGCATTGTTTCGTTGGTGTGTTTTTTTATATAACGTCCCAAGTAACTTTCAGATATACCAAAATGCTGACTGATTTCTTTTGCTCTAATTTTACCTGTTTGATAGATATTTGCTTGGATATATTGAAGAATATCGAGAGACTTATCATCTGAACATTCATCGACTTGTTGAGGTAAAAACATAGCTATATTTCTTGCCACAACAATAATTATAGTATTTATCAACTGCGTGATAATCTCTTTACTATAAAGATTCCTATTTACATACTCCCGAATAATTGCTTCAATCATTGGTTTCACTAATAACTTATCCACCTTATTTCTAAGAATGCAGCCCGGTTGATGATTTGCATGTTGCAAAATAAATTCTAATCTCTGGATATTCTCTGAACCAAATATGGCTGAATGTATATAGATGTCATTAAACTTGATGTTAATGAATTTTGTAGTTGTGTGAATCTCAAAGGAATGAGAATCATTTGGAGTTATCAAGAACAAGTGTCCATCATGATATGGGAACATACTATTGTTAATCCATTGAATACCTGTTCCTGTTAAGATGTAGACTAGTTCAAAAAAAGTATGCTCATGCTCAGTTAATAACGATTCACTATGCTCGTTAAAGCTGATCTCAAATGGTTGATGAAGATTTTCTTTTTTCATACCTCAAATATAACACATAAAGCGGAATTATACCAATATGGCGAAAATATATACCTATATTTAGAACAAAATAGGTATAACTTTGCCATAAATCAAAATTAGATTACTTATGAACTTTTTAGAACTATCAAAACAACGTTATTCAGCAAGAAACTACTCTTCTGATATGATTGAGCAAGCAAAACTCGACTACATTTTAGAATGTGCCCGTTTTGCTCCTTCTGCTGTAAACTATCAACCTTGGCACTTTTTTGTCGTAAAAAGTAATAAACCCAAACTACTGATTCAACAATCTTATCCACGTGAATGGTTTACCGAAGCTCCACTCTATATTGTAGTTTGTGCTGACAATTCAATTTCTTGGGTGAGAAAATCAGACAATAAGAACCATGCAGATATTGATGCAGCAATAGCGACTGAACATATTTGTTTAGCCGCAGCAGAACAAGGATTAGGTAGCTGCTGGGTATGTAATTTCGATCCTGATATGCTAAAGGATAATCTTCATTTATCTCCCAATATGTACCCTGTGGCAATTATTTCATTAGGTTATGTAAAACAACCACCTGAAAAATCATCTAAACGAAAAGATATAACCGAAATAGTTTCAATCTTATAAACGTAACAATTATGAAAACAGAAATGGAAAAATGTCTGGCTGGTGAATGGTATGATTGTCATAACCAAGTTTTCTTGGATTTAAAGCCCCGAACACATAAGTTATTGATGAAATATAATTCATTACCTTATGAGAATAAAGAAGAAAAAAACAGCTTGCTAAAAAAGATGCTAGGTAGTATCGGAATGAAAGTTTCGGTTGCCAGTCCATTTATTTGTGATTATGGCTGCAATATACATATAGGAGATAATGTCACTGTAAATACCGGTTGTACCTTTGTGGATTGTAATAAAATCACTATCGGAAGTAATGTTCTTATTGCCCCTAATGTTCAGCTTTATACAGCAACTCACCCTATTGATTTAGATGAACGGCTAGCGCCTGTTGAAACAGAAGATGGAATAAAACGAGTTCGCCGCACTTACGCTTTGCCTATTACAATTGAGGATGGATGCTGGATTGGTGGAGGTGTAATAATCCTTCCCGGAATAACAATTGGGTACGGTAGTGTAATTGGAGCAGGTAGTGTTGTTACAAAAGATATTCCGGCAAATAGTTTAGCCATTGGAAATCCATGTAAAGTGATACGTCAAATCAATCAAACTAAGAAACTATGATAAAATTGGTCGCTTTTGATTTGGATGGTACAATTGCCGATACAATCCCAATGTGTATCGAAGCCTTTAAGCAGGCAGTATCTCCCTATGCATCAAAAATATTGTCAGAAGATGATATTGTGAAAACATTCGGACTTAATGAAGAGGGAATGATTAAAGAGGTCGTTTCAGAAGATTGGGAAAAAGCTCTGATTGATTTTTATGTGAAATACAAAGAAATGCACACAGTCTACATTCAACCATTTGCGGGGATAAGAGAATTGATAACAGAATTGAAGAAGAACTCAATTATTGTATCTTTAATAACAGGTAAAGGTCAAAGGAGTTGTGATATTACGCTTCACCATTTTGAAATGGAAGCTCTTTTTGATAGTATTTCAATCGGATCGCCAGATAGAAACACAAAAGCGGAATCAATGACGGAACTAATATCAAAATATAATACCCAACCAGCAGAAATGGTATATGTTGGAGATGAATTTTCCGATATTACCGCTTGTAGTAAAGTTGGAATACAATGCTTATCTGCTGCATGGATAGCCTCACTCTCAAAAATGAAGAAATTAGAAAAGGAAAATCAAGGATATGTGTTTAGTTCTATCAAATCACTTCATTCTTTTCTAAAGAAAGAAGCTCATTTAGTTTAGATTCATATTCGTAGATTGATTTTAGTATTTTCTGGCATAATGGATATTTATTGGTAATATAAAAGCATGAAATCAGACGTTAAGTCTTTCTATATAATACTTACCATTAAAATTATGCTTATGAATGTATTGTTAAACATGAGGATGTTCGGACTATTCTCTGAAACCTCACAAGAAGTAACTAATAATGAAATGCAAGAAGCCTATGGCGAATTTGTTGAACAGATTAGAACTATAAGTAATGGAAATGATTATTCAACTACTTATCGAATTCTTGCAGCTACCCGTATCGAGATAGCTTTACTTGAAACAATACCTCTTTACGGGCAGGGGGAAAAATGCGCTTAAAAAGCTGTTCATACAAAAGGTACAGGCTACTATTACCGCAGAAATGGAACTGCTGAATCTAAAAATTCAGTACCCCAGCCAATTTCAAAATAGAATAAGCAGCCTTCCACCTTCACCACTCTATTTGACCGACAATACCAATCTAGTTGAAATCATGGAGTTGATTAGTGGACTATTCCTATCACAAAGAGTAGTAACCCATGCCGGAACAAAATCACCATTAACAGAAATTGGGAGAGCATTTGAACACCTCTTTAATATCAAATTAGGAGATGTTCACAAGAAACACGAAAGCGTCATAAAGCGCAAGCCATCTAAAGTAACTGAATTTTTAGATACACTTCGCAAAGCTATTGCCGAAGAAAGTAAAAAGAAAGGCTATCTATAAATCAAGAACTTACCAACAATTGTTAGGGGAGTAGATATACTACACCCCTAACTTATTTGCATCCATTTACCGTACTTTGCTTCATCAATCGATTGAAAATAATAATGTTGAACTAAAAAATGAAGCAAAATGTATATAGACAATGAAAACTTTGAGAAGTGGATGGAAAAGCTATCTAAAAAGCTCACCGTAATCGGACAAGATTTGAAATCTCTTATCAATACTGATACAGTACTAGATGATAATGAGAAGATTCTTGATAATCAGGATTTAGCTTTTCTCCTGGAAGTATCTTTCCGAACTCTTCAACGCTATAGAGTAAATAATCAACTTCCTTATTTCACTATCGGAAGGAAAACCTATTATCGGGCTGTAGATATTCGAGCTTTTGTTCGTGAACGTGCCGATTCCCAAACCTACAAACGGTTTGAAAAAGACAATCAGTTGACAAATCAGCCCTGATAGCAAAATGCAGTAGAAGGAAGAAGCCTGTGTGCGGGCTATTTCTTTGTGTTGTCACCTCGATTTAACAGAAACTGCTTCACCTATCGGTTCAGCCCGTTTCACTAAATCGAGCAAGAGGGAACTGGACAAATCCTGTTCTTCCCTCTTGCCCTGCGGGGCAAAGCCTTCGGCTTTAGCGTGTTACAAGAACACGTTGTAATGACACCAGTAATAAGCATTTTCTTTTCAACACTTATTATCAGGCATTTATCTATTCATATTTCTATAAAAAAGTAATTATCATGCTAAATAACAGTCGAAAAACGATTTTCACTACCATTTCCATAGACAAGGAAACGGCAGCTTTGGTAGAGAAGATATGCAAACGCTATTCACTGAAAAAGAGCGAAGTTGTAAAGTTGGCATTCGGGTATATTGAAAAGGCACATATCAACCCTTCCGAAGCACCTGAATCCGTAAAATCGGAACTGGCGAAAATAAATAAGAGGCAGGATGATATTATCCGCTTCATCCGACACTACGAGGAAGAGCAACTGAATCCCATGATACGGGCAACTAATTCTATCGCTTTGCGCTTCGATGCTATCGGCAAAACTTTGGAAACTCTTATACTCTCCCAACTGGAAGCTAACCAGAAGAGACAAACAGCTGTACTGAAAAAATTGAGTGAACAGTTCTGCAATCATGCCGATGTAATCAATCAGCAGGGCAAACAACTTTCGACACTCTATCAGATACATCAACGGAACTATAAGAAGCTACTCCACCTGATACAACTATATTCTGAACTCTCCGCTTGTGGTGTGATGGATAGCAAACGGAAAGAAAACCTAAAAGTAGAGATTACAAACCTGATAAATACATAGGCTTATGCACATAGATTTTGCTCCACCCTCAAAAAGGACATACAGCAATACAGGAAGTAGCCGACAACTGGCAAGTTACATGGAACATGAAGATTTGGAGCGTATAGAAAAGGGAATCTATACCGATGGATTTTTTAATCTGACGAAGGATAATATCTATAAATCGGTTTTGATAAAGGAAATAGACAGTAATATCGGGCAACTGCTGAAAACAGATGCTAAATTTTACGCTATCCATGTCAACCCATCGGAAAGTGAGCTTTGGGCAATGGGTAACACCGAACAGGAACAAGCCGAAGCGATGAAACGCTATATTCGTGAGGTATTTATCCCTGAATATGCCAAGAACTTCAACAAAGGACTATCAGCATCGGATATAAAGTTCTATGGCAAGATTCATTTTGACCGTAGTTGTTCTGATAATAAACTAAATATTCACTGTCATTTGATTGTGAGCCGAAAAGACCAAGCCAATAAAAAAAAGCTATCACCACTTACCAATCATAAGAATACCAAGAACGGGATAATCAAAGGAGGTTTTGACCGTGTGAACCTGTTCCAACAAGCGGAACAGGGCTTTGATAAACTCTTTGGTTACGACCGCCAACATTACGAATCGTTTAACTACCACAACACAATGAAAAACGATTCTATCTCTTCACAACTTGAATTACAGACGCAAACTTTTACTGGTGAAAAGAAAAAAGATATATTCCAATCCACTGAAAAAGAAAACAATATTTGTTGCAATCTTGATAGCAAGATGGAAAACAAACATTCTAACAATCAACAAAACAACAATGGCGGTGATTCCTTGTTATCTATCTTTTCATTGGGAGTAGACTTTACATTGAGTTCTACATTAGAAGAGCAAATGCCTAAACCCAAAAAGAGAAAACAGAGAAAGCCCAAACGGTAAAAGTATCTGTTCAAATTTTAAAAGTATTATAAGGAGAGATACTATATTTTGCATACATAAAATCTCAAATCCAGCGAGAAAGCGGAAAACTTTCTCTATATTTGCATATAATTGAAATAGAATTAACTTACGTTTATGATTAATAGTCAAAATATACCCCATTTAATCAAATATATGGGAGCCAAAAGAGAAATATTGGAATATGTAACAGAATCAATTCAAAATCTAAATGTGAATTCCGAATGGCTATGTGACTTATTTTCAGGAACATCTATAATTTCCGCATCTTTAAAAGACGAATATAATATACATGCAAACGATATACAGCAATACTCAGCCATATTTAGTAATACGTATTTGCTAAATCTAAATCGTTTAATTCCGCCTCTACAAATACAGGAGATTGAGAAACGTGTTTGTTTTTTAGTCGCAGAGTTCAAAGAACGATATCCTCAATTAGAATTTAATTATACCCAAATCACCAACTATAAAGAGTTACAGCAACTTGAGAAAGCTCAACAAGAACTGATTAGTTTTGATTTTGGAATAGGTTTTAACCTATTCACAAAATATTATTCTGGTACATATTGGTCATTTGAACAATGTGTATGGATAGATTCTATTAGAGCAATAGCAGAAGATTATATTGGTACACCTTCGTATTATGCAATATTATCATCCTTAATCTTTTCAATGTCTTATGCATCACAAAGTACAGGTCATTTTGCGCAATATCGAGATGTTACTGAATCTAATATGAATGATATTTTAATATATCGTCATAAAAATATATGGAATTTGTTTTCTAAAAAATTTGAAGAGTTAATTTCCACATTAAATATAGAAACTAATTTTGAATATAAAGTAACATCACTAGACTATATGGATTGTCTTCGAGTAATAGAAAAAAATTCTATCGTTTATGCAGACCCACCATATAGCACGGTTCATTACTCAAGGTTTTATCATGCTATAGAAACTTTAGTCCGATATGACCACCCCATTATAAAGTATAAAGGTCGGTATAGGGATGATCGGCATCAATCCCCTTTTGATAAGAAGAAAGAGGTGAGAAATGCTTTCAAATTATTATTTGAAGGGGTTAAAAATAGGGAATCCCATTTAGTCCTAAGCTACAGCAATAATGGAATGATTAGTCAAGAAGAAATATTAAACATTGGGAGTTCAGTCTTGGGAAAAGGATATAAATGCGATTTACAATCAAGGGAATATATTCACAGCAAAATGGGACGCTCTGATGAAAACCAATTAGATGTGAATGAGCTTATTATATCTTATAAAAAAGTATAATCATGGATTCTATTCAGATAGATTTTACAGAACTAAGGACATCATGGACTAAATATGATATAGTCCAAGCATTAGATGTTATATATAGTGTTGATACTATACAGAAATATAAGAATAAGGAAGCAAAAATTAATGAAAGAATTTTGCGTTCATTTCTTGGTATCAACTCTCTAGATGATCCAATTCCTGATTATTGGATTGAAATTCAAAAATATCCAATAGAAAAGAAAATATTTTCATTACTAGCTCTGATCTTTACTCATGGAGGGGTTGTAAAAGACTTTGCAACTAAGTATTCAAAAGATAACATGAAAGGTGTCTTTTATATTGATTCTAAAGACAAACAGCTTACTAATATTCGCAGTGCTTTAGTGGTTGCAGAAGCAACAGAACCGACAAATAGGAGAAAAAATGAAGTACCTTATGACTTCTCCGTTGCATATTATAATCCTAAAGTTGGAAAATTATTTAAAAAAGTATTATTAGAAAGGTTTTCTAGATTTACAAACAAAGAACTCTCGAATGATGAGTTTTATAGTATATGTGAGAAAAATGAATTTCATAAAGCTTTAAGTTTAACTTTTGATCAATTCAAAACATGGCTTGAAGGATATAGCTTTAATGCGTGCTATGTTAAAGAATTACATATCAGGAATTTTCTATCAATAAAAGAGCCAGTAGATATTGACCTAGAAAAATCAAAAGAAATATATTTTCTTGGAGAAAATGGTGACGGAAAGTCACTTATAATAATGGCAATATATCTTGCTTTTAACGGAAATTATATCAAATATAAAACTGAAAAGCGGGATACAGGAATTGCATCCGATATATTGGATAATAATAGCGATCTATATGGTATTGATGAGTGGGGGCATCAATATAATATTTCTAATGCAATATATCTTGATAATCTTTATGCTTATGGTACACATCGCGGAAGATATAATGCTGATCCTTCTGAAAAATATGGTTTCATGTCATTATTCAATAATGATCTTACACTAAATAGCCCAGAGCAATGGCTGAAAAATCTAAAATTGGAAGAGGAACAAGCTGAAGAAAATAAGCTAAAAATAAAAGTTGCAACTAAACAATTAGAAGACATTCTATTTAATTTACTCGAAAGAAACGTTAAAACTCACATTGAAGGGAGTAAGGTTTTTTTTGAGGAAAAAGGATGTTTCCTAGGTATAGATCAATTATCAGAAGGATATAGGAGTATCATTATTTTTGTCTGTGATTTGTTGTATCGTTTATATAAAAATAATAGCGACGATATATTCAAAACGAAAGGTGTTGTTTTAGTCGATGAAATAGATCAACATTTGCATTTAAAATGGCAAAGAATAATTGTTAGTAAGTTACGAAATATATTTCCAAATATACAGTTCATATTTACGACGCACAGCCCTACAATTATTCAAGGTGCATCAGACGATTCTATTATATTTAGAACATATAGAGTGAACGGCATAACAAAAGTGAGTGAACCCTATTATAGAAAGGACTTAGATCATCTCATGATGAATACTTTAGTAACTTCTTCTCTGTTTGGATTGGAAGATTCCAGATTAGACACAGATGATAATAATTCCGATACTAACGACACTTATTTATTGTATAAAATAAACAAGAAACTTATTTCAAAGTTACAAGAACAAAAAGAAAAAGGTAAGAATTTTATTAGTGAGAACGAAATTGACTCTTTGATAGATAGCATTTTAGAAGAATATCAAAATGAAGAAGATCAATAAAGACTTAGCAGTAATACCACCATCACTAGTTATTGGTGATGATAAGTTAACACACCAAAGGAGATTAGAACTAATAGCAAAGAAACATTATATTAATGAAGCACCTTACAATGATCGATATAAAACTGATGATATTAGAGATAGATTAGTGCTTATATATAACAACAAATGTGCTTTTTGCGAACAAAAGGTTGAACAATATCATATTGAACATTTTAGACCTAAGCAAATTTACTACTGGTTAGCATATAGTTGGGATAATCTTTTATTAGCGTGCCACTATTGCAATAATTATAAAGGCATAAACTTCGCAATAAAAGGAAAGCGAGCTAAATGCCCTAGTACAAAAAATTTAAAAAGCATCAATACTATATCATCCAACAAATATAATCTTCAAGAGCAACCAAAGTTAATAAATCCAGAGCAATCAGATCCAAGTCCTTACTTGATATTTGAAAGAGATGGGAAAATAACTTCTGATAACGAAGATTATAAATATACAATAGAAACATGTAGAATAGACCGTAAATATTTAAATGATAGTAGAAAAAAAATTATTGATAAATTTAAGAGAGAAATAATTTCAGAGCTTGTTCATAATTCAACTCCAGAAGAACAAAAGCAGGCTATAAATATATTGGTCAGACGTTTTGTTAATGAAGCCAATGATAATGATAATGAATTTTTGGCTTTTCGTAATTTTGCAATTGGACACAATTGGTTAAATGATGTAGTAAAAGAGGCTATTACTACTTTATAATAATTATAATGCCTATATGCTCTCGAAATTTGATAAATCAACAAATATGTTTATCTTTGCACCTAGTATTCTCCATGAGCAAACTACCGCAAAAGCACGTAGCAAATCAGTGGGTTAAATCATGGGATATGCTTGAAACTAAAAATATAAAGTTTTAAATATCAGCGTGGTAACTCTGTCAAGAGAATCCCAGGCGGATCACTCAAACAGCCTCAGAATCAATTCTGAGGCTGTTTGATTAATACCCCTCTCCCAGTTATCAACAAGTTCCTTATTCACACCTGTTCATAAAACCTGCTTACTACAAAACAAACCACAGATAGCCAGATAATTATCCTGTTAATAACTTCGTTCAAAAGCTGTTCAATAAGAAAAATAAAAGGGATTCTCTCTGTATACTCTGTAGTGAAAAGGAAGCTAAGAAGCAAGTTCTTAAATAAGATACTACCCGTTCCAAAGTGCTAAAGCATTAAATGAGAAACAGAGAAAGAAAGTAATTTAAGTTCATCTTAGCAGCCGAGATGTGCATCTTGACAGCCAAGATCTATATCTTAGCGGCTAAGATGTAAATCTCAGCTGCTAAGATGAAGAAAGTCAGATGAAGAAAGCTACTTTCCAAAGGGATGAAAAGAACTTTAGTCGAAGTGCTTCTGGATTTAGTATCTAACTTCGCTATGAGTGTATTTAAAGCCATTGACAAGTTTCCACCAACAACGAATCCAAAAAGATGTCTCAAAGCAGGCAACGACTCTCTATGAAGTTGTTCACAAAGCCTATTTAAAAAGAGATACCACCTATATATCAACAATTTATCCTGTTAATAACTTTATAGAAAATTCTCAGGATCAAAGAAAAGCAAAGTGGATATCGGCACAAAAATACGATCTATTCCGATAATCAGCAGATTATCTTTCGTACTTTTGCCCCTTCAGCGGTTAATGCATAGGTGAAATGCAGGGCAAGATGTATAAACAGAAACGATTAATAATTTATGAAGGAGAATGTTTACGATAAAGAATCCTTCTTTGAGAAATATGGCGAGATGCTACGCTCAAAAGAAGGGTTGAAAGGTGCGGGAGAATGGCCGACACTGGAAAAGATATTACCTGATTTTGAAGGGAAACGGACACTTGATTTGGGATGTGGCTATGGATGGCACTGCATGTATGCAGCTTCTAAAGGAGCAAGCCATGTGGTTGGTATTGATTTGTCTGAGAAAATGCTACAAGAGGCTGAAAAAAAGAAGGAGTCCGACAAAATAGAATATCACCGGATAGGGATAGAAGACTATGATTATCCGTCGAATCGCTTTGATGTAGTTGTCAGTTCACTGGCTTTACACTACATTGAAAATTTAGAAGAGATATTCCGAAAGGTGTACCGTACATTAGCCCAAGGAGGAACATTCGTGTTTACAATGGAACATCCGATATTTACGGCACATGGAACCGAAGATTGGTTTTACAACACAGCAGGAACCGCACAGCACTGGCCGGTAGATCATTATTTCACTGAAGGATACCGGGAAACCTCTTTCTTGGGAGAAACGGTAGTGAAATTCCATCATACTTTAACTTCCATATTGCAGGGACTATTGCAGGCCGGATTTACCATAACCAATGTGATAGAGCCTCAACCGACTAAAGAGATGCTGCAAAAGATCAAGGATATGGAAGAAGAATTGAGACGGCCTATGATGCTGGCTGTTTCTGCCGTCAAAGTCTGAACAAGCAAAGGGAGCAAAACCTGCGCAAACTTTCATAGACCAGACTTCATATACGGATTTATCCCAATGATATTATCGTGTAAATCTGCTGATAAAGGAAGTTTTTCTCAAACGCTTTTACCATTTATTCCGTCGGACGACAATCCCGTCGTTACCTCAGGAGGCGCCCAAACGGCTGCACCTGTATTCCAGAGGGGTCAGTCCGAACTTCCGTTTGAAGGCCGTAGAGAAATGGGCATGATATTCATAACCGACACATGCCCCGATCTCTTGTATCGTCTTACTGCTATCCAGCAGATAACGACAGGCCATCTCCATACGATAATCAAAGATATGGCCGAACACGGTGGTACCAAATACCGTTTTGAAACCTCGTTTTAAAGTACATTCGTTGGTACCTACCCGCAATGCCAACCGATGAAGCGAAGGGGGATTGAGATACTCCTGCTCAATAATGGCCTTGGCATGATGCATCTTATCACACTCTATCCCGACAGAACACGAACAATGAAGACACTCCTCTCCTCCCCGCCGTGCGAGAAAAAGCGAAAGAATTTCCCTAATCTTGGCATCCACATACATAAGTGCCATATTCCCATTCAGCTGTGAAAGCTTAATATCACTCAACGCTTTATAAATACCGGTACAAAAAGGGCGATTTGTCCGATATGCCCTGTAGAGTCTATCACAAAAAATAGTTTCGATATCTTCATTACCAAACAGATCGGGATATTGTCCGGCAAGTTCACGGATATAATCGTTGGAAAGCATAATCTCCATCATGTGAAACGGCGTATGCTTAGGGAAACAGACGCATGAGTCTATCCCATCACATTGCAGGAGATTGGCATCTCCTTTGTTCCACTCCTCACTCCGGGTAATAGGGTCATAAAAGCAAGTGACGTGTCCGGCTAAGGCGGCACAAAACCAAACAGCATGATATTCATCGGCCTGTGCATACATCTCAATGGACTCCTCACATGATATATGATGTTCCATAATCGAAAAAAACGGAGTACATATTTCTTCGAATGTCGCTTTCAGATACCCATTGTCAATCCGATAACTATTTCTTTCTGTCCGGCTCTCTCCCGCCAGATTCTGTACGGGCCATTCCAGCATCATTTCATGCAAATCATGTTTCATTAACCGAGTTGCCATCATTATTCCTTTAAGTTAAAGTCAAGTTCCTTTTCGCGTAAGCAGTAAAAGCCGGTAAGGCTCTACTTTTGTCTCCAATTGGAGAGTAGATACAAAATTACAATAAGCCACCTATCGGCACAATCCCCATTAATAGGTAATTCTCCACGAATAATAAACAACAACCGGAAATATAAAAGCAGAAACTAAACATGAAAGTAAATTTATCAGGAGTTCCCGAAACTCTGTTTATAACCTTGCGAATAAGGGCTATAGAGACAGTAAAACCCAACGGCGCTATCAAAGACCCTTATGCCATAGATATACTCCACCGAATCGAACTGGCAAGTTCTTCGAAAGACAAAGTTTCGGAAGGTTCGCAGGTGGGCACAATTGCCCGTACCCTCGTATTGGACGAAATCATCCTCGACTTCCTGTCGAAACACCCTAAGGGAGCTACCGTCGTAAATCTGGGATGCGGACTGGATGCACGCTGCAAAAGACTTCCATTGCAAAATTGCCTTTGGTTAGACATCGACGTAGAAGAATCCATCGGGTTACGAAAACTTTTCTTCAAGGAAACGGATAATTATAAAATGATCGCCCGGTCGATGTTCGATGATTCATGGATGAACTCTGTTCCCAGAGGTCTTCCTCTGCTGATCATATCGGAAGGAGTGATGATGTACTTCAAAGAAGAAGATATCAGAGAGTTAATTTACCGGATCGGACAACGCTTCCATCATGCGGAAATGGCATTCGACGTAATTAATACATGGACAGCCCGGAACTACAAATGGCATCCGGACGTAAAGAAGTATAACGCACCATTCCGATGGGGAACAGACAACGTATATGATATGGAAGACTGGTATCCGGGACTACACGTGATTAAGGAATACCTATATATGGACCGCTTAAAAAAACGATGGCCTCTGTTCTTCAAAGTGATGCTCCCACTATTCCCATCTTTACGGAAATCATCCCGGATAGTACATATGAAGTTCCAACAACAATCATCTAAATAAGGAGAACAGGATATGAGAAATAAAATCTGTGTTTTCATCATCACTCTGCTCTCACTGTGCAGCGGCCTCCCGGCCCAAACACAACCGGGCAAACTGAGCGGAGTCATCATCGACACCAATGACGAGGAAATACTCCCGGGTGCCAACATATATATAGAAGCACTGAAGAAAGGCGTCTCGGCGGATAAAAACGGGGAGTTCCTCATCGAAGCTCCTGCGGGACGTTATTCGGTCACTTTTTCATTTATGGGATATCACACCCGGAAAGAGGAAATAACGATTCCGAATACCAAAGGTAAAAAGCTGGTTATCCGCCTGGAACCGGAAGCTCAGTCACTGGGTGAAGTTGTCATCACAGCCAAAAGTGAAGCCCGCCAACTGCGCGAGCAGGCCATGCCTATGTCGGTAATCAGCATGCAACAACTACAGGGAACGGTCAGTAATGTGCAAGATGTCCTGTCGAAAACCGTAGGTGTAACCATCCGTAACACAGGAGGTGTAGGCAGTGCGTCCCGGGTATCGGTACGCGGTCTGGAGGGGAAACGAATCGGTTTCTTCATTGACGGAAGCCCGATGAATGATAATTCGGACTTCATCGACATTAATGACATACCCGTGGAGATGATCGACCGAATTGAAATCTACAAAGGAGTGGTACCCGCAAGGTTTGGCGGATCGTCCGTAGGCGGAGCTGTAAACATTGTCATCAGGGAGTATCCGCCCAAGTACCTCGATGCCAGCTACAGCATCGAAAGTTTCAATACCCACAAGCTTTCACTGGTAACCAAACGGAATATTGCTTCTAAAGGACTGGAATTCGGAGGCGGGGGATTCTATACCTATTCTGACAACAACTATAAGATGGAATCTCCCTTCGAAGAGGGGCTTGTCATTAAACGCAACCACGATAAATTTAAAAAGTTAGCTGTTGCAGGTAGTCTGAAAGCACGTAAATGGTGGTTCGACCTGATTGAGTTTGAACCTGTCTTTATGCACACTTTCAAAGAAATCCAAGGAATCGAATATAATATTGAAAAAGCCCACACTTACTCTGACGCTTTCCTCTTTGCCAACAAGTTGGAGAAAGAAAACTTTCTTGTCGAGGGGCTCGATATGGAATCGAATCTGGCCTATGCTTATACGGTATTTCATATGGTGGATACCGCCGCATATCGGTACAATTGGGACGGTACCACTTACCCCGCCGTATCCGAATATGGAGGGGAAATAGGCAAATGGGCTTCAAACGCCAGAAACGAGAAACATACAATCACCCACAAGTTACACCTGAACTACGTTATCAACAACAACCATTCTGTTAACTTCAACTCGCTGTTCAGTTATGCATCCGGACATCCTAAGGATGACCTGAAGGACAAAGTTGTCGGTTATAAAACCAACTTCAAAAGTACGATGATGAGTTGGATTGCCGGAATAGGATACGATTTCCGCACGAACAATGATATTTTCCTGAATTCACTTAACGTGAAGTATTATACATACGGCATGAATACTCACATGAGCAGCATTATGTCATCGGAAGCAGAAAAAGTAGACATGCTGAAACGGGATTTCGGTATCAGCAATGCCCTCCGTTACAGATTCACTCCGGACTTCATGGGTAAGTTTTCGGTTGGATATGACGTACGCCTGCCTGCCGAAAGTGAACTTTTGGGCGATGGATATGCAGTCGCTCCTTCCGGAAATCTGCTCCCGGAACGGAACACAAGCATCAATCTGGGGTTCCTGTTCGACCGTACCGGAAAGTCTGCCAGTAATCTTCAACTGGAATTGAACACTTTTTATGGGTATCTCGAGAATATGATACGGTTTACCGGAGGTTATCTGCAATCGCAATACCAGAATTTCGGAAAAATGCGCACTTTGGGAGCAGAAGTAGAGGTGAAAGCGGACCTTACCCACTGGCTTTACGGCTACTGCAACATGACCTATCAGGATTTGCGGGATGTACGAAAGTTCGAACCGAACACTCATGTCCCCAACCCGACCAAAGGTAGCCGGATGCCTAACATCCCCTATCTTCTGGCAAACGCCGGACTGGAATTTCATAAAGAAAATCTATTCGGAGGCAAAATGCAGAATACCCGCATCTTTACGGACGGTTCTTTCGTTGAAGAGTATTTCTACGACTTTGAACAAAGCCGGTTCCAAGAGCGAAGAATACCACGCACCTTCTCTGCCAACGTCGGAATAGAGCATAGCTTCATGAACGGACGGTTCATCATCACAGCACGGATAAACAATCTGACTAATGCCCGGATGATGTCCGAATTCAACCGTCCTCTACCCGGACGCAATTGGGGAGTAAGGCTGAGATATGTATTGAAATGAAACAAGATTATTTATTTAAAAACCAAGAGAACTATGAAGATTAGAAATCTGACACTGGCACTTGCCGGTGCTGCACTTGTATTTTCGGCATGCGAAAAGGATCCTGACCCTAAAGTCCCGGCCGACAATGCTAACATCGCCCTGGCAACTATTCTGCCCAACCCCGATGGTATGACGGGAGCCGCTTACCTGCAGCTGATCCGTGATGAATTTCCGCAGAACACCAACAATAACAACGGAATTCCCATTCCCTACGGAGGAGCATATCCGGTTATTGAAGGAAACGACATCTTTGTATTCCCGGGATACATGGGTGACAGTAAAAACGAACTGGTGAAATACACAAGAGTCAACGGCCGGTTATCAAAAACAGGAACAATGAAATTGCCTCCCAACTCTTCGGCCACCAATATTGTTTTCGCTTCTGCTGAAAAAGCCTACCTATCTATGGCAGGACTGGGCAGGATCGCTATTTTCAACCCTATCACCATGGTCCAGAAGGGAGAGATCGATCTGCCTTCTCTCGGAGTGTCCGACAATAATCCGGACCCCTCTGCCATGTTGTTGCGCGACGGACTTTTATACGTAGGCCTCAGCCAGATGGTGGGCGGATGGGTTCCTCCACAGGACCGTCCATACAGCGACATTGCCATTATAGACACTCAAACGGATAAACTACTGAAAATGATTACAGACCAAACCAGTGGTATCTCCATGCCTACCCGTCCGATTGACCGCTATTCAATCTTCATGGATGAAAAAAAGGATATCTATATTTCGTGTGTCGGTGCCTTTGGCATGGTCAAAGGTCATAATGCCGGCATATTGCGTATCAAGGCAGGAGAGACTGAGTTCGACCCAACGTATCGCTGGACCATTACGGGAGCTGACATCAGCGGAGAAGAAAAAACTGCGGGATTTATCTCTGCCATCCGGTATGTAAACAATGGAAAAGCATATGCTTATATCAATATGCCCGGTTACTACAAGCCTGGAGAACAAGGACATACCGCCATCGCCGATCTCGCTGTAGAAATAAACCTATACGACCGGTCCATGAAAAAGATCAAGGGACTCGACCTTTCCAATGGTTTCGGAGTCATGCTTGCCCTCTACAAAGGAACTGTGCTGATAGGTAACTCTTCGACTAAAGCGAAAGGTATCTACTCTCTGGACATACAGACAGGTGAGGTGTCTAAAGAACCCATATTGACTACAGTAGGTAATCCGATATTATGCCACTATTTTGATAAATAAAGACCGATGCCTTTCATGGTTCTAATAAACAAGGGCTCTTCTTGCAGAATAAACAGAGTTACCGTATCTTTGCAGCCGTTTAAAAAAGAATGATTATGGAACTTCCAGAAGATCCGATGATGTTGTTCAGCGTCATCAACATGAAACTCCGCGATTGTTACAAATCGCTCGATGAACTATGTGACGATATGAATGTCAATAAAGAAACACTGATTGGCAAACTGGAATCGGCCGGATTTGAATACAATGCCGAACAGAATAAATTTTGGTAAAACAGGCATCCCCCTGCTTTAATTCCCGTAACCCTGTAATTCTTATATCCGGTGGATAATAAATGCTTCGGATAGTAGATCGGAATACAAGGCGGGGAAAGCATAATTCACCACAGAGTTCCACAGAACGAGCTTAGTCTATCGATAGCTAATGATATTTATTTGTGTAAATCCTGTGTAACCTGTGGTGAATACGGGTTTCGATACACCTCTTTTTATATCTCTATTCTCAACCCAATAATTGATTCTTATTTATTGGTAAAGCGGAACCAGTTAAAGTCGGCATATCCGTCTTCACCGGCTTTATCTCTGGTAAAATTAAATAAAGCAAAGCGATTGGCTGTCCAGACCAACCCAAGCCCCATATTAAGATCATTACCTATCGGAATGAATGTTTTCCCATCGAGGCTATAATAGAAAGTAGCACGGAAGTTCACATCCATCACACGGGCACGTACCCACAATTTATTTCCCGTAAAGTTGTCGATGACCTCAATATTCTTACCGTCATTACACATCACGATTCTTTTTATACCCTCCGACTGTTCCACACCGACATAGGCATAAGGAAACTCGAAAATTCCAAATCCTGCCACATTTCCATCCTTTAGTCCGGACACGTCGATTTCGACCGTTGCCTCGGACGAAGGCCCCTGCACACGCTGTGTCAATGTATTACGAGCTGTTTTCAATGAGTCGGCATATGAAGCTTTCAGCCTCATGTAGCCTTTCCGTTCCTTCAAGGACCATCGGGTATTGTCCGGATTATGATTCCACTGCCATTGCAGCCCGAGTACGGGAGTATTAAATTCGTCCGTTGTAGCAGGAGAAGCAAACGGATATGCTTTACCTACTTCCGGTTTTGGATACGTAATGGCATCTTTACCATTTCGCCCCAACATGGGCCATCCATCTACCCACTCTACAGGAACCAGATGGGGAACACGTCCGATGGGCCCCCTGTCCTGCATAATGATAAACCACCAATCACCATTCTTAAGCTGTACCATCCCTCCCTGATGCAAACCGTTGGGAGGATAAGAGCTACAATCATTCATAATTAATTTATGTTCGTAAGGACCATAGATATTGTCGGAACGCAAACAAATCTGCCAGCCTTCGGTTCCGCCTGCCGGGCAAGTGATATAATACTTCCCGTTTATCTTATAGACGTGTGCACCTTCCATACCATATCCTCCTCCAAACTCGTGAGCGTTCTTGAACCTCTTTTCCCAGATTTTCACTTTTTCTCCTTTCACAGATTTGGCATCCGCATTCAGCTCCGTGACATAAAGCGTACCTTGTCCGTGGACGACATAAACTTTTCCGTCATCATCAAACAGTAATCCGGGATCGTACAGATATTCAGGAAAGATTGTACGCTCCCAAGGACCTTTCACATCATCGGCAATACAGATTGAGAAGTGTCCGGGACCTTCCCCCTCCCATGAAGGAGTGCAGAAGCCCACATAAAACTTACCATTGTGATGACGAATGGTAGCCGCCCACGATCCCCGAAGATAACGGTCACCCCCTTTTAAATCATAGCAGGGATGCTCATCATAACGCTCTACCGCATATCCGGCCATCTCCCAGTTTACAAGATCCTTTGAGGTAGCAATAGGGCAACCGGGAACATAGTGCATACTGGTAGAAACAAAATAAAAATCATCCCCTACTCGAATGACATCGGGGTCAGGCCAGTCTCCCCACATTATAGGATTTGTAAATGTCCCGTTTCCATTATCCGGGTTCCACACCGAAGTTTGTGCACCGACACTGCAAAAAGGCAGCACCAATGCGATCATAATATAAAAAACTCTTTTCATTTTTGTACTTTTTTTATTGGATACATTCAGCATCTTCAACATAAGGAGCCACTTCTGCCCCAAACAAACGGGCACCTTTATTTTCAGATTGGCGCAATCCCAACACTATCACATTCTTTTCACCGGGACGTAGCCAGCACTCCGGAAGATAGAACTCCCGTTGCGGACCCTCTTCCCAATGGCGTCCGATGTTATGTCCGTTCAGCCACATATAACCGGTACCCGTAGCATTTACTATCAACTTCCAAGGTATCCGGACAGAAGGATCATTCCGGGGCATATCAAACTCAAGACGATACCAGGTAAGCAATGCATCCCGTCCGACACCGGCTTCAAGAGTTTCTGTAATCCTTCCTTTACAGACTAAAGGATAATCTGCAGGAAGCTCTGCTACCGACCAGCCCTCCGTACTATCCGGTTCTCTGTTCCAGCCCTGACAGATTCCTCCCAGATCGGCAGAGACCTCCCAGTTTATTTTTTTAATCACTTCGAATTCCTGTTTCAGGCGGACAGCCTTAAGGAGGCCTCCTGCCCCACTCTGGTTACTCACCACAATAGCTATCTCATTGTCGCCAGGTTTGACGAATGGAGCAACATTCACTACATAAGGCTTATCCCATTCTTCGTGCGTACCCACTTCCTTACCATTCACCCACAAAGTTCCGGCATCATCGATACAGCCAAATTCCAGAACAGTCATTCCTTCCCGAATCATCTCCGGTGTCCACCTAAGGTGTGTACGATAAACTGCACTTCCGGCCTTCTCCTGCAAAATCCAGGCAGCAGGCCATTCCGGCTTTTCAAGTCCGGCTATCTGCAAAGTGGCCAGATTGTCAATGGTCCGTTGATCGAGCCGCATTCTTTCCCAGCCCGTTTCTTCGGCAAGCAAGGCAGACAGCGGTTCCTCTTTATCAATGGTTCTTACTTCCCATTCCTCTACCGGCAAAATTCCCGTCTGTTTACGACCGAAACCGGCTTGCCGGAGTCCGCTCAACTCTTCCATCGGACGGTAACCATGAGCATGTCCCCGGTTTTCGTAGATAGCAACCACTTCGTTCATTCCTTTATGCAACAATCCTGAAACGATAAAGGTGTTATCCAATTCGTCTCTCGACACCCGCTCGGCAAACTTTCCGTTCACTTGTACGTAAACCGGGTCACCAGTGAAAAGCTCGAACACCAACGAACCGTAAAGATCTACTTCCTTTTGAGTGAGGTTCACCCGGCTGCGATACATAGAATAACGGCAATCGTTCACACCCAATTCGGGAAGCGATACACCTTTGCGCAAAGGCTTCCAGTCACCACGAAAATCTTCGTCTTTTCGCCATACTTTCGTTACTGATATGGCGGCAGGAAGTGCAACCGGACGTGCCGGCAATACCTGTTCACGGGGATACCATTCGGTCGAAGTGCCTCCGGGAGAAAGTACCAGTAACTTACTGTCAAGCGCCCCCAACCGACAATCTATCCGCATCGGCTTTCCTTCTATAGTCAAGCTGACTATCTGACGGAATTCTTGCTTTTTATCACGGTTCAGTAAGAAAATAAATAAAGTTCCGTCCGTAGCCCGGCGTACCCCCATCGTCAGATTATCATTTCCTTTCATCTCAAACGGTACAGACTTGCTTCTGACAAGCCGGCTTCCAAATTTACCGACCACCTCACCGATTCCTTTCACTGCAGCATATTTCTCTCCAACGCCTCCGGTTTCTTTCAACGGAGCTCCATAATCGTAAGTGGTAGTCATACGTCGTGCTCCCCAGCCGTCAAAATGTGTTCCACCGAAAAACATATAGTAATTCAACCCGGTAGAACCTCCTGCCATTGCCATCAACGCCATTCCCCGGGCATGCCGTCCGTCCAGATAGCTATCTTCGCTCAAGCGTCCGCCAACCGTAGAGAACCACCCTCCCTGCAACTCACACACAAAGGCAGGAGCATTAGGCTGTTCTGCTTTCAGATTTTCAATACGTGACTTGGCTTCATGCATATTCCACCATACATATTGATTATCCATATCGAATAACTGACTGATCACCGGATCGTGCGAACCGCGAACTTCGGGAGTTACGCAAGTGAAAAGGGGAACATCGATACCGTTCCGGATACAAGCATCTGACAGTACACGCAGAAATTCTTCTTTCTTCTCAGATTCCATATCAAAATAGATATATTCATTTTCAAGCTGCACCATAATGATTCCTTTCTCTCCGGGTTTCTTATGTGTAAGCTGTTCATCACAAAATACTCGGCAAACAGCATTGTACCAGTGTTCAGACCATTTCATATGTTCGGGATGGTTGCTCCGGAGCCAGAAACTGGTGTCATAACTGTCCGGGCAATATTTAGCCAACCAACGGGGATATGCCCCTCCCGCCCATTCGGCACAGATAAAAGGGCCAGGACGGACAATGGTATAAAATCCGAACTCCTCGTGTGCCATACGCAGCCATGCTTTCAGATCATCAAAGTCGAATTGTGAATAATCATCTACATTCTTAGGCATATTCCGTTCGTGCCAATTCCAGGGCACATAAGTTTCCACTGTATTAAACCCTGCTTCTTTGATCTTCCTGAAACGGTCACGCCACAACTCTTGCGGACAACGAAAATAGTGGAATGCAGCACTGAATATAAAAATATCTTTCCCTTCGATTGTAAAGCAATCTTTGTCGTATCTCACCCGGTCGGGATGGAAAAACTGTTTCTCGGGCAACTTCTGAGCCGTTGCTGAGGAACACACTATCATCCCCAATAGGACACATAATAACCAATTCTTAGACGGTTGTTTCATCTGATTTTCAATAAAATTTAAGTTTAAAACGATATTTCATATTATCTCCAAACCATTGCGGATAATTCGTCCCCCATAGAGTATTCAATAAACAGAAATGGATACCGGCATCGGGGTCTGCAACCTTATTGTCGAATGACAATAAATCACGATTATTAAACGCCACCAAAGGAGCATCCAAAGACTCAAGACTCAATTTTCCCTTTCCACTGGAAAAGAGAACGTCTCCCGTCACTCCGTGTATCTGCCTCGCTCCGTTATAAACAACATCTTCCACATCGACACGCTCTCCCATCTTATCAACATAAACTTTCGAATCACAGGCTTTTGGAAAGAACGAAAACCAAACAGCTTCCGGAACACGATTCTTCGGTTTATCAAACCAATTGATCTCCACCTTGATATCAGGTGAGTCATACGGGAATACATATATTATTTCAACATACTCCGGTGCACCATAAACAGGTTCATTCAATTGCTGGCGAATCCGGACAGTGGTCTGTCCGACCTCCTTTTTTATCCGGATATCCGATGCCTTATAATTCCATATCCCATGGGTAACAGACAGTTTATCGAGCCCGGGCTTTCCATAATCCGCCAACATCCATCCTTCCGGATTCTTTGGACAATACCTATCAATAAAATGTGCAAAATCGGCTCCGGAATAACGTTGATAGGCAAAGTCCCCCCAACCCTGCGTATCATCTACCCAAACAATGCCCTTTTGTTTATCTTCCAGATAGCATAGTGTACCATTCTCCTGATTGAAAGCAAACCGAAAAAATGGGGTATTTATCTTTGCTTTTGAACGGTAGGAACGGAAATCAGTATCTTGATTTTTCACCGGAACCAGTTTCATGAGAGCTTGCATCGCTTCGTATTGCAAGGCCGGAGTGAGTTTGGATATAGCCTGATAAATATATTCTCTCTTTTCACTCCAGGAGCGTTCGGAATACCGGGCTTCTTCACTGTCCAAAAAGGAAGGGTAAAGATCGAACTGATATTTATCAAAATTCCTCAAATACCACTTTACATCCACTCCCCATGTATGCTCAGCCATTAACAGCAAAGGAATACAAAACTGTGTATCCATTTCACTATTAACCTTTAGCTTACCATCCTGTATCCATTGATTACGTAAACGCATTAACTGACGTAACTGAGCCACTTTCATAGGATCACTGCCAATACCATATATCCACGTATCTCCCCACTCTTGAGTAACGACCGGCAGACTGTTCTCAACTTTACTCAATTCAAGAGCTACTTCATTCAACGAAGACGGTATGATCCGGGCTGACGGATATTTTTGCTTTAAGCCGGCATAGATTCGCTTAATCTCTTTCAAGGAATGTGGTCCATGATTGTCATGAGTGAAACAAAAAACCGCAGCAGTTTTTGTTCCGGGCAGATGCACCGGTTTGCCATAGTCTGATTGATAGATTACATTAATGGCATCGCCTTTAGCATTCTTCCAGCGAAATATCTCCGGAAATCGTGCCACAGCTGCACCCGGATTTGTCCCTACATGCAACAACTGAATCCCATTCCGCTTTAAGACAGAAATAGCCCCCCTCGTGACACCGGGTACATCCGTTATTTTTGCAGCAATCGTTTTCCGTCCAAAAAGCAGATCCAGTTTTTTCGAAATATTCAATGCTGCGGACAGCATGGCACTATCACACAATTCAACCTGCATTGTGAAAGGCATTGCGTGCCAGGTAAAGTCTCCCCGACCAATAGCTTCCTTCATTCGTTGTCCATTTTCATTTGAAGCCCTTTCCAAATAATTCCAGATAAGCCACGACCCACAAGTCCAGGGATAATCAATCTGTGACAACGAATCTTTCATAATTTCTTCTGACAGATTTAAAACTGCCGGAATGAAATTATAGGTATAGGTGTCAATCACTTTAGAGCCCCAATCAGTAAATCCTACATCTAAATGGGTCTTGAATATTACGTACACCTTTTGTATATCCGCATCCTTTACCGGTTCTTTCTCAGCACACAAACATTGTAGCGAAGCAAACCATCCTAAAAGAATATATAAACAAAAATTTTTCATGGTAGTAGTCTCTTTTTATATTCCAATTATCAATTTACTTATAGATTGTGACTTCAGCCAGTCCGGCTGCTCCTTCCGAACTTTTCTCAATGGTGATACGCATATATTTTAGTTCCTTACCGATCTGCACCGGCTTAAAATCCCACCCCGTACACTCACGTTCATACAGAAGTTCCCAATTTTTTCCGTCGATAGAGGTTTCCACTTTATGTGTATAAGTGGAACTATCCTTCTGAAACCGGATACGGCTTGCAAACACTTTCTCGGATTTATCCAGTTCAAGCGTTACTACTTGAGGCTGAGTTTCATTGTCAGCAATCCACCACGAAAAATCGTCTCCATCTGTAATGCATGCGGCTGTATAACGTTTCTGTTCCGAAGTGGCTTCAACCCGCACTATTTTCAACGGAGTTTTTGTACGAATTATATTTTCCCAAGCAGTTGCCTTCACAACTGCTCCTTCCTCTTCATTTCCGATATAGGAAGCATGTTGTCCCTCAGGCACATACGCTCCGTTATATCTTCGGGTCGTAATCTCCCGGCTATCTCCCTTAAGCCCATCAGCCGAAACCGAAACATGAATTTTACCCGGACGACAAGTAGTCCGTATCAGTGTGTATCCGATTCCACCCTCTACTTGCTGAGGATTAACCCCGATACGCTCTATACCATCCCCTATCAGACTCCCTTCGCCGGATACGGATATATATATCCTGACATCTGAAGTATTAACGGGAGTTCCATACGAATCACAGATCTTAAAATAGACAGGAATCATATCCGAACCATCCGCTATGGGTTGTATTCCATCTTCTTTCAACCAGATTTCAATCTGCCGGGGTTGTCCGGGAGTACGCACACTGTGAGTTGCAACCACCTTTCCGTCTACCAGTCCTTCAGCAACTAATTCACCGGCTTCATAGGTTCCGGCATCGAAGACATAACAGGGACTTCCCCCTTTCTCCACAATAGGATGATAAAACGAAGTACGCTCTATGCGCGTCTGTTTACCTATCAGTTGATGATTACGAAACAACCGGACTTCATCACAATTGGAAAATACGGTAATCTCTTTCACGGATGAGACATAACGCGGAGCTGTATTCTGTGACGCGATAAATACCATCGGTCCGTCATATAATCCGGGTTGGGATATATCCTTATCACGCATACTCTGCATCATATAATAACTGAATTTGGGATATCTATTCATATCGACCATTCCACAAAACATAGTTTCCTGCTCTGCTCCACGTGCATAATCATTATAACTCCACAAAAAATGTCCCCCCATCCGTGGATTTGCGTCAAGCATGCACCAGTCAAAGTATCCATGTCCGTTAAGCTGCTGAAAACGTCCCCGGCACTGCTTCAATTGTTCCTCTTCATTCTCCATTAGGCTCACACGAGGTTTTTCTCCTACGCCGTCACCCCACTCACGACAGAACAGTGGTTTCACCGCAATCTGGTCTTCCGGATAATTACTCATCACATCCCCATCTTTCGGGAAACGGGATACCTGTTTATAAAATACATCAAAATAATCAACCCGGTCCGTATGTCCGAAGTAGTCACCGGCAGTATACATTTGGTCGCCGGGATATTCGGTATGTGCAATGGCATGTAATTCCCGGGCCACTTCCGCCGGATAACGGCTCTCATTCAAAGCTGTTTCCCAAAGAATTACCGAAGGATGATTGCGATCCCGACGAATCATCTTTTTCCCGACTTCATAGAGACGGGAAATAAATACAGAATCTTTATTAAAATACTGCCAACCGGGAATACATTCCACAACCAATAACCCATATTTATCACAAGCAGCCAAGAAAGCAGGATCTTGTGGATAGTGAGCTGCCCTGACGGCATTACAGCCCCCGCGTTTCAAATCGATCACATCTCTTTCTTGCATGGAGTTGGAAGCGGCATCTCCAATATAGGCAAATGCCTGATGACGATTTGCTCCACGCAAATAAAGCGGTTCACCGTTTATGAAAAATCCCCCGTCACGGGTGTAAGCAATCGTACGTATACCAACTGCCTCAGCGCAATGATCTGTCACTTTATCATTTTCAATAACCGTACTTTCTAATTGATACAGATCGGGAGTATATGGATGCCACAGAAAAGGATTGTCTATCTTTAAATCTTGCTCGATATGAAGAGCCTCACCGGCCAACAAACGAAAAGAGTCTTGTTGGCAAGCTACCACTTTACCGTTTTTATCAATCATCCGGGTACGAAGCTGCGCCTTCCGGAGATATTGACCTTCATTTCTGATATGTGTTTTTACATGAGCAACAGCTCTCTCTTTTTCAACTATCGGATATGTGACGAAAACTCCGCCACCGGCAACTTCATCCTCTTCTAATGCATGAGTGATGTGAAGCGGATCGGCAATAATCATTTCCACATCCCGATAAATACCACTGTAATAATAAAAATCCATTCCTCCCTGTGGCTTACCGGGAGGTGTAAGCGGATCATACTCTGCTGAAACTCTGACAGCCAACAAATTATCTTGATTCCAATTAAGATAAGAAGTGAGATCTGCCACAAAACCAATATATCCGCCTCGATGAGTATATACTTTTTGCCCGTTCAGAAATACCTCACAGGCGTTCATCACTCCTTCGAACGAGATACTGATCCTTTTATCTTTGTATTGTGACGGTACCTTGAAAGTGCGTCTGTACCAACCTATTCCATCATAGATAATATCCCCGCCACAATGTTTCTTCTCTAATTGCATAATATGAGGAAGGGTAGCGGCTATCCAGCTGGAATCATCTAAATCAGGATATTCACCATTTACAATATCCCCGCGGTGAAAGGCCCAACCAAGATTCATGTTCAGCGAAATTCTTGTCTCCACTTCCCCCGCATAAAGCAGAGAAAGTGGAAACAGAATAGCTAAACAAGAAAAAATAATCCTATAATACAATCTTTTCATCTTCACAAAAAACTTTAATCATTTGTAATCCTTTCGCTTCAAACTCAATAGGACCCGGACAATAAGTTATCTTACTCTTACGTCTTTTACCCCAGTAGTCCTCCTTTAACGACACAGGTAGTCCGCCCATTTTGTCAAAAGCTTGATTTGAAATAATTGCATATCTCAACTGTCCAACAGTAGGAATAACCCGTTTTTTTTCTTTCTCCCAACTTTCGGGAACATCTATTTGTAAGTACCAGCCATCCTCACATTTCCTTATCCCAACCAGATGTTGAGTGGTATCTACTGCACACATAGTCTCATGAATGGATGGTATAGCCCCTGACCAAAACACGTTATCCTTCATTTGCACTGGCAAACGACACTGATCATAAGGAGTCAAATCTGTCCGCATGAAAATATTGTTGAAATAGGACACGTTGCCGCAAGGACAATCATGAAATCCGATAATAGATGTACCATGCGGCTCTAAATAAGGGGTCTCACGCTTATCAACGCTATCAGTAGGCCAAATCTCCCAGGCAATCAAGTTATTGACGAACGCAACTCCCTGCGAAAGTCTAATCTGCGCCAGTTCCGGAGATAAAAACAAGTTATGATCTATCAGTATGGGACCATGATTCACTTCCAAAGAAAGATCTTGTGTCTGGTTGTCATGTAACAGATTACCTTTTATCCGGGTTCCCTGTGCCATCCAATCAAGCCAAATTCCTCCTTCTGTCCGATAGATATGATTCCCGCTTATCATTACATCCACTGCAGCATGCAATTTTATTCCGGCTAATTCGTATCCCCAAAAAGTTTCCTGTAACCCGATATCATGTATGACATTCGTTTCTATTCTACTAAAAACAGCTCCAAGACTTCCGGCTATTCCAGCTTGACCACAATAGGAAATATGGTTATTCCTCACCAAATGGTTACCAATCCGCTTTTCATCCCAACCATTTTCAAGTGCCCGTTGGGTAGTTTGTATATAGCCTTCAACAGATTCGGATTTATTATCCCATTCATCTCCATATTTTCCCAGTGTAATGCCGACACACTTGGAATGGCTTATCGTATTATTTTCTATTATCCACCCCTTACTCCAATGTGTACCCACCAATCCTATCTGTTCAGCAGTCGGCGGTGCCCATGGAGTAGCGGCATGGCTCATGCGAAATCCGCGCACAACAATATAATTGACGAATGGCTTTTCCGGATAGAACACAGCTTGCCGAACATTTATTTCGGTCAATTCTTCATTCGGGTCTTTCTGACCGAAATTAGCCCACAAATAAGTTGTGTCTTTAGTAACTTTACAAAACCACAGGGCACTATCTGTCTTGTTTAATAATACATTTTCCAGTCGTGGAGCTTCCGTAAGCGCCCGATCATTCAAATAAACTTCTCCGGTATGTGCCCATTTACCTTTTTCAAGCCAGTCTCCTTTCAAAGTATCAGCATAGGGATTGAACGCAGCGAATATATTATTCGAGATTGCTACACTCCAGGTAGTATTACTCAGCCTTTTCCAGTTTTTAATTCTCTCCGAACCTTTGATTTCCACATACTCTCCTCCGGCAGCCTGATAAATAATAGGTTTATCCGCTGTTTCCCCTCCAACGGGGGGATTCACCCATTCCCGATAGACCCCCTCATGAACAGTAATGACATCTCCCGGCCGCGCAATATTGGCAGCAGCCTGTATGGTCTTTAAAGGCCGGGCTTCCTCTCCTCCATAAGAATCATTACCACGCGAAGAAGACACATGAATTTCCCTACCCGACGGGCATGATTCAACACAATTCGAGTAAACATCTGTAGTAACAAAGAGTGCAAACAATAATATTGCACTCTTTGTATATAAGTATTCAAAGTTCCCCATCCAAATCAATAATTGGGATTCTGTACAATTGCCGGAGTGGCATCGATCACTGTCTGCGGAATAGGCCACAGATAATGCTTTGCCGGATCAAATTTCCGGTTCTCAACAAAAATCCGTTCATTTGTCAATGAAAGGGCACCGGTTACAGGATCGACCGTTCCAAGTAAACAACCGTATACCTTACCGTTCAACACTTGTTCACCGATTTTCCAACGGCAAATATCGAACCACCGAAGTCCTTCCATAGCAAGTTCCACACGTCTTTCTCTTCTGAGTAATTCGCGCAACTTCTCCTGACCGGTATATCGGGTTCTGTCTACAACCGGCATTTTAGCACGGGTACGTATGTCGTCCAAAATATCGTAAACGGAATTATCAATCTGATTCAGCTCTATTTTACATTCGGCATACATCAACAGCACTTCTGCATAACGCATGACAATGGCATTCATGCCACAATCCCACATATCCGCATAATCAGACAAATCGTCCACATATTTACGAACCAAATATCCTGTTTTAGAACGTCCGTAGGGAGCATAATAATCTCCATTCGGATCTTTCACATCAATTGGGTCGTAACGTTTTCCTTCGTATAGATTTCCCGGAGCTAATACGGTAACAGCCAAACGAGGGTCTCTGTGCAAGTAAGGTTCTTTCGGATCATATACCTCAGACTCTTCGATCGTTTTTCCATCTTCACACTCAAAAGCATCTACCAGTGATTGAGTAGGATTGATAGAACACCATCCACCCACACTGGCCGGAGGCAATACTCCTAAAACCCAGTTACCATACAAGCTTTCTACATATTGTATATCCAGAATAACTTCCGAATTATTTTCATTCGCAATCTTAAACAAACCTTTATAATCGGGAAACAGTTCGTAGCCCAATCCCATTACTTCGCTACAAGTAACCATACAATCATCATACTGGTGTTCGAACAGTTCCAGACGGGCTTTCAGTGTCAAAACTGCGCCACGAGTAATACGTCCGACATCACTTCCGGAGTAAGATTCGGGAAGTTGCGGAGCGATCTCTTTCAGTTCATTCAAGATAAACTCAACCACTTTCGCTTTCTCGGTACGTGGTAAATTGGCATTTTTAATTTCAAGTACGGAAGTTACCAACGGGACATCACCATAATGTGTCACTTTCTGAAAATAATCCCACGCACGCAGAAAACGTACTTCGGCTGTCAAGCGTTTGCGTAAATCTTCATTCATTTCGGGGCGGTGGATATTCTCCAGGAAATTATTATAGCGAACCATGTTCCCATATCCCATATAGCTATAACCCGGATCGGTAGGGGTCGCTGTTCCTGCGGCCTGTACCGCCCAGCCTTCCCAAGTAAAAGGATTATAAGCATTATCCGACGCACAGTCGGCATAAATCACTTCATCCATAGAAAACCAACCATTATAACATCCTGTAGCTGCGGCCATGGCATCTTTTTCAGTTCTCCAAAAGGCTTCGTTTGAGGGTTTGTCCAAAGGATTCCGATCCAGAAAATCGGTACTACATGCCGAGAACAAAGCGGCAAATAACAAACTATATATTATCTTTTTCATACGTATTATCTATCAGAAAGTTATGTTTAAACCAAATGTATTTGTTTTGACTTGAGGATAAGAGCTTCCTCCTTCGGGTGATTCCGGATCGAAGCCTTTATCAAATTTGGTAAAGGTAAGCAGATTCTGCCCGCTATAATAAACTCTGATTCTCGAAATCCCCATCACATTACACCATTCTTTGGGCAGTGTATATCCCAACTGGAAGTTCTTCAAACGTAAATATGAAGAGTTGACAATCCAGAAAGAAGAGGGATTATAGATACTGTTGTTCTGGCGATAAGAAGAGAATGCTCTCGGAAACTTGCCATTCGGATTGGTTTCAGCATCCCAACAATCACGATACATATAAGAAGGTTTTCCCTTAGCTCCGATCATTTCGCCCACTACACCGGGGCCTGCAAGATACCCTTGCACATCAGCAGCTCCCTGGAACAGGAAAGTAGCATCAAACCCTTTCCATTCAGCAAACAGATTCAGCCCGAAAGTCCACTTAGGCATTGTATTACCGATATAAACACGATCCTCTCCGTCAATTTTTCCATCATTATTGATATCGCGGTATTTGATGTCACCGGGTGCAGTTTCGGTACCGGGTATCGTAGCGCTATTGGCAACCTCTTCTTCTGTTTTGAAAAGTCCTTCCGCAATATATCCTCCGATAGAATTGATGGCATAACCTTCCTGATTAAAATACTTACCGCTCCAGATACGTGCTCCGCCATTCTTCAGGTCAAGTACTTCATTCTTGTTATATGCAGCATTAGCCGACACCTGGAAGTTCCAGCCATGAGTATTCAGTTTATAGCCTGCAGTCATTTCAAAACCGGTATTTTTTACTTTACCTGCATTCTGGTAAGGAGCATTCAGACCGTACAAGGTGCTCACCGGCAATTTCATCAGAATGTCATAAGTCAGTTTACGGTATCCTTCAATAGACAAAGTATACTGATTGCCCAAGAATCCCATATCGAGTCCGAAGTTCAATGTTTCTGTGGTCTCCCAAACAAGGTTACGGTTAGCACCATCTACCGGAGCCACTCCCTGTACAACTGTTCCACCGAAGGAATAATTGGCTTGATCAAGTACAGATTGATAAGAATAGTAAGAAATAGCCTGATTGCCCAGAACGCCCCAACCTCCACGCAGCTTCAGATCGGACAGTACATTGCGGGTTCCTTCCATAAACGGTTCATTGATGATTCGCCATGCCCCCGAGAAAGAGGGGAACACACCCCAACGGGAGTCTTTAAAGATGCGTGAAGTTCCGTCACGACGGATATTTGCCTCTACCAAATAGCGATTGTCATAGTCGTAAGTCAGACGCCCAAAGAATGAACGCAATGCGTATTCATTGGCTGAGCCATTGGCTGTCTGTCCATCAGGTGAACCGGCATTCAATTCCCAAAGATCATTGTTCAAGAAATTTTTCCGGTATCCCTTAGTCCAGTCCTCACGGTAATATTCCTGTTCGTATCCCGCCAGTGCACCTACAGTATGTTTTCCAAACGTATTGTTATAACTGACCAGTGTCTGTAAATTCAGTTTCAGCCCATTCTTACGTTCATCAGTCTGACTGTTAGGTCCCTGATATTTTGTAGGCTCTCCTGTTTTCCAGTTATAATACTGGATATCCTTAATAAACTTCTCGTCGGAGATCGATTTATATTCATAACCCACGATTTCCTGAATCTTCAATCCCTTGACCGGTTCATAGCTCACATTTCCGATGGCTCTGGTGATGTGTTGCTTGGTGGTACGCAAGTTGCCTTCCTCGATAAAAGCCAACGGGTTACCGTCATTGGCATATCCATAATATCCGTTTGAATATTTATAAGGAATAAAAGGAGCGATCTGGTTGATTTGTGAAAAAATATTAGACATCTCACCGGTAAAACCACTCACAGGTTCCTGTGCCTCACCATACGTGAAAGAAAGGTTCATCCCTGCTGTAAACTTTCCCATCTTGGCATTCATATTACCCCGTACCGAATAGCGATCGTATTTAGCAATATCGATAATACCGTCCTGTCCCAGATAACCGGCAGAGAACATATAAGTCATCTTATCCGTACCTCCCGAAATCTCGGCACGGTGGCTGTGTTGCAAACCGGTTTTGTAGAATAGCCCCTGCCAATCCGTATCGGGATAGTTGTCAGGATCTGAACCGTTTCTGAACTTTTCAATCTCTTCGTCCGTATAAATAGGTTTCTTACCTTCATTAACCATGGCTTTATTGTACAGCTTTGCGTATTCCCATGAATGAAGATATTCGGGAAGAGCTGTAGGTTTCTGCCAGCCCACATAGCCGTCATAACGTAGAGTAGGTGCTTTATCACCTCCCTTTTTAGTAGTAATCAGGATAACTCCATTTGCCGCACGTGAACCGTAAATAGCTGCTGAAGAAGCATCTTTCAGTACTGAGATATTCTCGATATCGCTGGGATCTACCTCATTGATACTCGATACGGGTAAACCATCCACAACATACATCGGATTAGAGTTATTTAAAGTCCCGACACCACGCACACGAATGGTTGTATTGTCACTTCCCGGCTGTCCGGTTCCGGAAATAACAGTCACACCGGGCAATAACCCTTGGATGGCATTCGATACGTTAGTCACCGGACGGTTTTGCAATGATTTGGAATCGACTGCAGCAACTGCTCCCGTCAGATTCACTTTCTTCTGAACACCGTATCCCACAACTACCACCTCTTCCAGGGTTTTGGTATCCTCCTTCAGAATGATGTTAAACGCATCCTTCCCCTTTGTTGAAACATCTTGTTGCAGATAGCCGATGTAACTGACAGTCAAAGAAGCATTCTCCGGAACCTCCAGCGTAAACTCCCCATCCAGATTTGTTATCACCCCATTGGTACCTGCTCCTTTTTCAACAACATTGGCTCCGATGACAGGTTCCCCCATAGCGTCCTTCACCACTCCGGATACCTTCTTCTTCCGGGAACCGGGTTGTTGGTCCGTTTTCTTTTCAATAAAATAAATCTTATTATTTCTGACCTCAAAAGTAACTTTCGTTCCTGCCAATAGTTTTGTCAACGCATCCTCCAGAGTGGCATCTTTCAACTGAATGGATACTTTACGGTTTACGTTGATCAATTGATCGCTGAACACCAGCCCTAGCCCTGTCTGGCTTTTTATAGAAGACAGTACCTTCTCTACCCTCTCATTATTAAAATTTAAAGAAACTTTTTGTGACCATGCCGAAACAGTGAAGCCAAATAAAAGAACTCCTAAGAGCAACAGCATTTTCGTTCTGGTTCTTGTTTTCATTTCATACAGTATTAAATTAGTTATTTTTATGATTTATAAAAAGGCCTTTCTATATAGGCTAACACACCATCCCAAAGAAGGTATGAGTGTCATTTTCATTTTTCTGCAAAAAAATGTGCAGAGAAATGATAAGCCTTGCCTTCACGTAGCTGTAATCGTGTTCTCCGATCCCCATAAGCTACTTCATAGGACTCGTTTTGCCGTGCATGCAGGACGGCTTCCACCAGCTGTCCGGATTTCCACGTAATATCCAATGTGTGTCCACCGTACACCTGTATCCCTTTTATGCAGCCATCGGCATATTCATGGGGCCAAGCCGGCAGTAGTTCTATTTTCCCCTCTTCCGTATAAACCAGCATTTCCATCAAAAGACGCGGAAAACTCAGAACCGCATCCAGATTGTAAACCTGATGTTCGGGATCATGCGAGGTAACCAGTCCGTCATATAAATAATGGCGGCGGCAAAAGCGATCCAGATTGGTCTTCACTTTCTCTATATCGCCCAGCCGTACAGCCTGTAGTGCTACATGGATTAGTCCATGAGCCGAACCGGTATCGAAGGCAAAACGTTTGTCCAAAGCTATACCTGCTGCTTTAATAAGACGGGGATCTCCTTTTGACTTACCCAACCGGGAACCGGGAAACACCGGATATAAGTGTGAAAGATGTCTGTGGTTATACACATCCGGATAACAGGGATCAATCCATTCGGCCAATGCTCCATCGTTATTTATCCGATAAGCCGGCAAGTGTTGCAGGTAGTGACTCCACCGTTCCAGTTCTTTCTTATCCACATGGAACTTATGCCCCATCTCCAGAAGCAGATCAAACACTTCTCTGGCAATGGCAACATCCATCGTAGCATCTTTGCTCAGCCAGGTATCAGTTCCGGGAGGTGCGTTTTCCGGTGAAACACTCGGACAGATATGATAAAGGCTGTCACAGCCCATAATAAGATAATCTTCATAAAAACCGGCCATCTCCCGATAGAGGGGGAATACGTGTTCTTTTAGGAAGATCTCATTACCAGTCAGCATAGCATACTCGTAGAATGGCCGTATATTCCAACCGGCTCCACCTGCCCAGAACATCCAGGGGAAAGATCTTCCGAAATGGGTCAGATATCCGTTTTCCGGATCATTGTAATGGGCTACAAGAAAGCCCCGGCATCCCAAGTAGTTTTTCGCATTCAGTCTCCAACCCGGCAATAGATTTTCGACATATCCAATATAAGACTCCGCACATTCGTGCAAGTTGCCCATAGATGCTGCCGAAATAGCCAGATTAATATTTGAATCCCAGACAAATCCGCCAATCCATCCGGGTTTCCAGCCTCCTCCCCAAATTCCTTGTAAGGGAGGCGGATATTTGCCGGACGAAGAAATCAAGAGATAACGGCCCATTGCGTGAATCTGCTCCAAAAACAAGGGAGTAACCCCACATTCGTGAATCGTCGAAAGCATTTTCTCAGTCGGAACGGTCTTCCAGTCGGACGAACATCCCAGATCCAACTGCATGCGACGGAACATTTCCCCATGTATCCGGCTATGAGGTTTCAGCAATTTGCCATAATCAAGCGGCAAACCCGACAGTTCTTTTTGTACGGACGAACGCACGGATAAACGGGCCTCCTCCAGAGGAGCGATCCTAATGAGCACCAACACCTCTTCAGCGTCCGTTATCCGTAGAGAATCTCCTTCAGCCGTCATACTTCCTCCCTTAACCGTCACACGGGCTAACCCTTCATAGCCACCGGCATCATATTTATAGCCGGCACGATAGGATAACCAACCCGACACGGCTTCTGCTTTCACCGATGAAAAAGCACTGTCCAAGTTATGTTCAAAGTGCATGCCTTCACGTCCAGGAGTCTCTTTCAGACTCAGCACCAGATTCATCTTATTACACTCATCGGCTTTCAAGCGGACTACATTCACATTATGCTCTCTGGACGAGAACACAGATTCCGTCACCTTCCCATTTTCGTACCAGGAAGTGAGCACTTCTCCAGTCTCCAGGTCGAGCTGCCTTCTATACTGTTTTTCGGTTTGTAAAGGTATACCCGTATGCCGGATACACAGGTCGAAAGCCGGATGAGGAATCAAAGGCCAACGTTGGCGGGCTCCCATGGCAACCAACTGACGGTCCGCTTCGCTCGTCATCAACGCATCCGCGGCATCACTTTTTCCTGATTCCATCAGACTTCGTACTTGCGGGAGCAAAGAAGCGGTGCAAGGAACCGCCACTTTATTGCGGTCCCATCCCCTTATAAATAATTCTTCGTGGACACAGATAATCCTTTCTTCTCCCGGCTGTCCCATCACCATTGTTCCATGACTTCCATTACCGGTAACGAATGCATCCTGCCAGGATGCAGCAGGTTTTTCGGACCAAACTACCCATCGTCCGGACGAATTTAGAAAAGATGGATGGCTCTTAATCCCATGAGTAAAGGAAAACGGGAGACAGGCCATCAACAAAGTAAACAAATACTTCATATAAACACATAATCATTGTGATATCTTTATGTACAGACATCTGGTTCATACTCAAAATAAATATTCCGAAAGGCCTTTTTAGTATACATAAGCTAACACCTCACCCGAAAGAAAGTATGAGTCTTCTGTTTCAGAGTACATCTAAAAAAATAGATGCAGTCCCTTTTGTCTGGTCTGCATCTATCTATATGGGAATGATGAAATCCATCTATTCTTTCTTCAAGACTTCGAACACCCCGTCTTCTGTTTGTGAGAAACGTATCCATGAAACCGCCTCCAAATCACGCAATACATCATCAACGTTCACTTTGCTGGTAGACAGAGTAAACCTGTTATTCAATAAAGTAGAATCACGCACTATGAAATGAACATCATACTGCCGTTCCATCACTTTTATGATCTCTTTCAGCGGAGTGAGATAAAAGTTCAGGCTATTGGAACGCCAGGAAGAGATCTGGTTCATATCTTCCGGTTCGGATATCTGGCAACGTCCGGACTTTCTGTTATATTCCGCACTTTGACCGGGTACAAGAGGGTACTCCTTATGCTTCGAATCCTTTAGCAGAACTCCGCCCTCTTCCAGTGTCACCCATACATTCTGCTCTGCAGGATATGCCTTCACATTAAATTTGGTTCCGGTCACCTTCACCTCGATTCCCTTCAGATCAACAATAAACGGACGGTTCTTTTCTTTGGCTACCACAAAATAACCTTCTCCCCACAGCTCAACACTACGATTGAACAGCCCAAATTGTTTGGGATATCGCAAACGAGTATCCGAGTTCAACTGTACGACCGTGCCATCCTGCAAAACAACCTGCATCTGTTCACCGCAAGGAACCTTCAGTTCAGCATACTCCGTAGCAGAGAATACACCGGTCCTGTCGGCCAGAAACCAAAGCGACAAACTGAGAAAAAGGAAAGGGATCAACACGGCCGCCGCTATCAGTCCGCGACGATAAGATATTGTTTTTTTCTGTGGTTTGATCTCTCCCATAAAGCGTTGCCGCATCCGTTCTTCCGGCACCGGATGGTCCAGCCAATCCAAGGTCTGCTCTTCCGTCAACCGCAAAGATTCATTTTCCAGCCGTTCCGACAGATAGCGGCTACCTTTCTCTGTAGCAAACCATTCCGCCACCTTTCCGGCCTCCTCTGCAGAAGCTTCATTATTGAGCACCTTATCTATAATCGCATCATCTATTTTCATTTCTACTTTTCTTTATCTACTAATAAAAACACTTCACCAACTTAAAAGTATGAGTTGACACTCACCCTAAAAAATGAATCCACAATACATGAAGTAATACAATCAACGATTCTATTTCTGCACGAAGTATCTTAATGGCCTGGGTATAATGTGATTTTACGGTAGGAACCGTGATGTGCATCTCGTCCGCTATTTCCTGATTGGAAAGCCCTTTCTCTATTTTCAAACGGCATATTCTTTGCTTTTGAGGGGGGAGTTTGCCGATAGCAGCCCGGAGATGCTCCCTGAAGTCTTTATCCTCGAAATCTTTCAGGAAACCATCATCGGCTTCTTCGTCTTTCTGGGCCATTTCATAGTGCTTCTCGAAAACAAGGTTACGATGTCGTAATTCATTCAGTATGTAGTTCTTTAAAATAGTAAATAATAAACTCCGGATTCCGGACTGAAAGTCAAACCTTTCCCGCTGTTCCCACAGTTTCATAAAGGTGTATTGTACGGCATCTTCAGCTTCTTCACCGGATTTGAAATACCGATAGGCCAATGCATACAACAAGCGATTGTACTGCCGGAAAACAGTAACGAAAGCATGCTCGCTACCTTTACGGAGTTCTGCATACAGTTTCTGGTCAAAGTCTAAGAACTGATTCATTATCGAATATTCCCCACTTAAAGATTTAAGGCAAAATACAGAGACCGCAAAGATAAGAAAAAACAGATTGAACCTTATACTCTTTCAGAATGTTTTATCTGTAGAAATTTAAAACAACAACGGTTATGGAAAAATATCTTATTCACAGTAATGAGCTGCACCTGATCGATCAAGAAAGAATCCACCAGGCAGTAGAACAGATGGTAGAGTCATTGGATATGGCAGCCGGATCTACATTCAGTTTCGATCTTTACAAAGTGGTGGAAACCTATTTCAAGGATTTGGATAAGCGGAGAGAGATAAACCATCTGTTAGGCATCACAGACAACACGTATGATCCGACAGAAGATTTTGGAGTGTGTTAATCGGTTAAATATAAATCTTGAAAAAGGGTGGTTACCTCCGACGAAGTAGCCACCCTTTTTGCATGAGTTATCAGTTGGGTGCCTGATGAACTGTGAGTTGAGGGAAGGGGAAGTTAATGCCTTGTTCGTTGAATGTAGCATAGATCGCCTTGTTAATATCGAAATATACTCCCCAATAATCGGCACTGTTCACCCAGACACGGGCCACCACGTTCACACTGCTCGCATCCAAGGCATGGAGAGCTATAAAGGGAGCAGGATCATCCAGGATACGCTTATCGGCAGCCAGCACCTCACGTACCACCTTCTCAACCTTATTATAATCTTCACCGTAATCCACACCGACAATCCACTCTACCCGCCGGGTTGTCTGATTGCTGTAATTAGTCACGACCCCACTGCTCAGTGCACCGTTCGGAACATAAATCAATTTATTGTCGGCAGTGGTCAGGATAGTGTGGAAGATCTGGATTTCCTTGACAGTACCGGAAACGTTCTGTGCATCTATCCAGTCGCCCACCTTATAAGGCTTGAACAGCAGGATGACCAGTCCGCCGGCAAAGTTCTGCAGATTACCCGAAAGAGCCATACCGACAGCCACACCGGCAGAAGCCAGCAGAGCGGCGAACGAAGTGGTTTCCACTCCTAATGCACCTACCACGGAAATAATCAGCAATACGGTGAGAAGGATATTAACGAGGCTCCTTACAAAAGTTTTGATACTGATATCGACATTTCTCTTATCCATAAGACGCCTTACAAGTCGGTTCAGCATCCGGATCAGAAAACGTCCGACCAGAAAGACAATCACAGCCTTCAGGATGTGACCTCCGGCCTGTATACCCGAATCGATCAACTGCTGGGTAACCAGAGCCAGTTTATCCAGTCCATCGGCCTGTGCAATGGCCTGATCAAGCTTATCGGCCGCCACCTGCAGAGAGTCTGCCACTTGTTGCGCGGCTTGAAAGAATAGTAGCATAATAGTACAATTTTAGAAGTTTTTCATTTAATAACAGCAGACAAAGCTACAATGTTTTTATCAAATAGCGAAGTGTTTCTTGCTTAACACGCCCAAAAAGCGTAAATTTGCCACCGATTCACTGAGTAGGGGTGCCTTAACATGACGGGCTGAGAACATACCCTTTGACCTGATCCGGGTAATGCCGGCGTAGAGAAAAATAAATTAGCAACATGAAAAAGATGATTTTTGCCGGCTGTCTGATAGCCGGAGCAAGCGTCTTCGCGCAAGCGGGCGAGACAGACAGCTTGAAAGTAGTAAACCTGCAAGAGGTGCAGGTAGTATCCACACGTGCCACTTCGAAGACTCCCGTAGCATTTACCAACGTGTCGAAAGAGGAACTCAAAAAGCAGAACTTCGGGCAAGATATCCCGTATCTGCTCAGTATGACACCTTCAGCACTGACCACCAGTGATGCCGGAGCAGGCATCGGCTATACCACCCTGCGTGTGCGCGGAACGGACGGGACACGTATCAACATCACCGCCAACGGCATTCCGATGAACGATGCCGAAAGCCATACGCTTTTCTGGGTGAACATGCCCGACTTTGCCTCATCGGTGAAGGATATACAGGTGCAACGCGGTGCGGGAACTTCGACCAACGGTGCCGGTGCTTTCGGTGCCAGCGTGAATATGCAGACGGAGGGGATTTCGATGAAGCCGTATGCCGAACTGAATGCTTCGTACGGAACCTTCAATGCGCACAAAGAAACGGTAAAATTCGGTACCGGACTGTTGAACGACCATTGGGCCTTCGATGCCCGCCTGTCCAACATCGGTACGGACGGATACATCGACCGGGCTTCGGTAGACCTTTATTCTTTTTATGCACAGGGGGGATATTTCGCCGACAACACTTCGGTGAAGTTCATCACTTTCGGCGGAAAAGAGAAAACGTATCATGCCTGGAATTATGCCAGCAAGGAAGAAATGGAGAAGTACGGACGACGTTTCAACTCGTGCGGCATGTACACGGATGATGACGGCAACATCCGTTTCTACAAAGACCAGACAGACAACTATCTGCAAATGAACTACCAGCTCTTACTGAACCACACTTTCTCGCCGGAATGGAACCTGAACGCAGCACTCCATTATACGAAAGGAGACGGATATTATCAGGAGTATAAGGAGGACCGGACACTGAAGGAGTATCGCCTGCCACCTTTCATGCACGATGGCAAAGAGGTGGACAAGAGCGACCTGATCCGTCAGAAGAAGATGGACAACCACTTCGGTGGCGGCGTGTTCTCGGTAAATTACCAGAACGGAAAGCTGAACGCTTCACTGGGAGGTGCGCTGAACCATTATGACGGATGGCACTTTGGACGGGTGATCTGGGTGAAAAACTACATCGGCGAACTGCTCCCCGACCACGAATATTACCGGAATAAAGCGAAGAAGACGGACGGCAACCTCTATCTGAAAGCCAACTATAACCTGGTGGCGGGGCTCAATGCGTACGCCGACCTGCAATACCGCTACATCAACTATAAGATAAACGGCGACAACGATAAGTTTGACTACAACGCGGATGCCCTGCAAAAACTGGCGGTAAACGATCACTTCAACTTTTTCAACCCGAAAGCCGGGCTGAACTGGGACATAGACGCCAACAACCGGGTTTACGCATCGTTCTCCATCGCCCAGAAGGAACCGACACGGAACAACTATACCGACGGCAACGCGGACGAGTATCCAAAGGCGGAAAAACTGCTCGACTATGAGTTGGGATATACCTACCGGAACACTTGGCTGAGCGCCGGGGCCAACTTCTACTATATGGACTACAAAGACCAGTTGGTACTGACCGGAGAGCTGAACGAGATAGGCGAGGCTATGGCGCGCAACGTGCCCGACAGTTACCGGATAGGAATGGAACTGATGCTGGGTGTGAAGCCCTGCCAATGGTTCCAGTGGGACATCAATGGTACACTGAGCAAAAACCGGGTGAAGAACTTCACCGAAAAGCTGTATGAAGACGAATGGAAGAATCCGATCGAGGTCAGCCACGGAAATACACCGATTGCCTTCTCGCCGGACCTGATCCTGAACAACCGCTTCTCGTTCAGCTATCGGGGATTCGAGGCCGCCTTGCAATCACAATACGTCAGCAAGCAGTACATGAGCAATGCCAGACAGGCTGACCAGACGCTGGACGCCTATTTCGTGAGCAACCTCAACCTGGCTTACACCTTCAAGCTCCCTCACGTAAAGTCGGTTACGGCAGGATTCACCATCTACAACCTCTTCAATGCCGAGTACGAAAACAACGGATATGCACGCAGCGGTTATAAGATAGTAAAAGGAGAGGTAGAGCGCTACAACTATGCCGGCTACGCCGCACAGGCCGGAACGAATGTAATGGGTAACATTTCCATCCGCTTTTAAGCCATGAACTACCTCGAAATCACAGGTACCCTGATCGGGCTGATTTATCTCTGGCTGGAATACCGTGCCAGCATTTACCTCTGGATAGCAGGCATCATCATGCCTGCCATCTACATCTTCGTCTACTACCGGGCGGGACTGTATGCCGACTTCGGAATCAACATCTACTATCTGCTGGCGGCCGTTTACGGATGGATTGTCTGGATGCGGGGTGCCGGCCGGGAGTCGAAAGCCGAACTCCCCATCACATATACTCCGCTGAAAAGGTATCTTCCGCTGACCGCGGTATTCTTAGCAGCCTTCCTCGGCATTGCCTGGATACTGATCCGGTTCACGGACAGCAACGTACCCTGGCTCGATTCGTTTACCACGGCACTGAGCATCATCGGCATGTGGATGCTGGCGCGCAAATACGTAGAACAATGGTGGGCATGGATACTGGTCGACGTGGTATGCTGCGGACTTTACATCTACAAAGAGCTTTATTTCACATCCGCCCTTTACGGACTTTACTCAATAATTGCTATCTTTGGCTACTTTAAATGGAAACAAATGATGCACTATGAAAGTAAATGATATCGATATGGATGCCGTGATACTGGGCAACGGCGAATATCCAACCCACTCCATGCCCGAAACCATGCTGATCATGGCTCCCTATGTGGTATGCTGTGACGGATCGGCCGATGAACACATCCGCCGGGGATTCATCCCGAATGCCATCATCGGTGACGGGGACTCCCTCTCGGCGGAGAATAAAGACCGTTTCAGGGAAATATTCCATCAGATAGACGACCAGGAAACGAACGATCAGACCAAAGCGGTCCATTTCCTGCTGGACCAAGGCAAGAAGGTGATCATCCTTGTAGGTGCAACCGGCAAACGGGAAGACCATACATTGGGAAACATCAGCCTGCTGGTGGATTATATGAAGGTGGGAGCACAGGTGACGATGCTGACCGATCATGGCATGTTCGTTCCCGCATCGGGACGGAACACTTTCAAATCACGCCCCGGACAACAGGTCTCTGTCTTTAACTTCGGTGCCACCGGACTCAGAGGAGAGGGATTGGTATACCCGCTCAGCGACTTCGACAACTGGTGGCAAGGGACACTGAACGAGGCGACAGGTGACGAATTCACGATCCATGCGGAGGGAGACTACCTGGTTTATCTGAATTACTGAGAGGTTTCTCCTTCGTTTCCGCCACCTCGACCAGATAGACACTGATGCATATCATGCCGATGGCAATGGTCTGCGCCCAGCTGAAGCGGTCCTGCCCGACCAACAGGGAAACGATGGTGGCCACCATCAGAATCAGATAACCATAAATGGCGACCACGGTAGTCTTCAGATATTTCAGTCCTATGGGCACCAGCAGATAACTGACGACCGTAGGGAAAATCAGGACGAACAGGAGGACAGACAACGGAAACCAATGCACCGGTCCGGAAAATACCGGTGCATGAAAACCGGTGATGGCAGAGACCAGAATGCTCGAAAAGGCTGCTCCGGCAAAGGTATACTTCAGCACCGTAAACATTCCGACCGATTTCAGGATACGGTTGCTCGCCACCAGATAGATGGCATAGGCAATCGAACTCAACAGGCACAGCACGTTCCCCGTCAGGGCGTCCGAAGCCAAGTCGTCACTCTTTTGTGCCAGGATACAGAGGATGGCCCCGCCGAGTCCGAGGGAGATGCCGGCAACCTTCAGGACACTGATTTTCTCTTTGAAGAAGACAACGGCGATGACAAACACCCAAATGGGCTGGAGACTGGTGAAAATGGAACTGGAGACGGGGGTCGTCTTACTCAGCCCCACCAGATAGAGAAACATAAAACCGTAAATGCCCAACGCACCAAGGAGGAAAAGGTAGATCTTTTCTTTGCGGGTAGAAGTCTCGGGCTTGACAAACATTCCGATGATCCAGAAAGCAACGGCGGCAAACACGCACCGGAGGGCCACTCCCGAAAGAGGGCTGACCCACACGGGAAGCAGGTATTTCAACGCATTCATATTCAATCCGCTAAAGGTTTTGGACACCACCATGCTCAGATTGGCCTCCACTTTTTTATTCTTCATCATACACAAGGGGTTAGGTTTTATTGGGGTACAACAAAAGAGGCGGCGGAAAGTTCGGGAAAAGGAGGGCGATAAAGCCCGGAGCGGGAAGCGGATTCCAGTTATTTAGTTTTACACAAGAACCGGCTTTCACCCGCATGTGGAACGAAAAAAAAACCGCATACGCGCGGAAGCGAATCCGGGGGAAAAACCGGCGGCGGGGGAAAAAGCATATTTCATCACCGAGGGCACAGAGCGGCACAGAGTATTCACGTCAATAATCCATGACCTAAATCGTCTGCGTTACCCTGTGCCCTTATGTGTCTCCCTGTACCCTCAGGGGTGAGTTTCTACCTGCCCAGCAGGTAGCTCTTGAAATCGGCAAACTCCTTCGTCATCGGCAAGCTTTGCTTCTCACCTTTCATAAATGCCCGGAGTTTGGCAGGTATCTCGACCTCAGTACCGATGATGGCCTCAACCGTCTGCAAGAATTTTGCCGGATGGGCCGTCTCCAGGAAAACACCTGTCTCACCCGGCTGCAAGCCCTCTTCCAAGGCACGGAAGCCGCATGCACCGTGGGGATCGAGCAGATAGCCGGTCTCCTGCCATACGGTTTTCACAGTCTCACGGATCTGCCCGTCGGTATACGTCGCACCGGAAATCTCGGCTGCGACAGCCGCATGCGAGTCACCATACAGATCGAGTACACGGGCAAAGTTACTCGGATCGCCCACATCCATCGCATTGGCAATGGTAGCAACCGATGGACGAGGATTGTACTGCCCCGTCTGCAAGTATTGATAGAAAATGTCATTCCTGTTATTGGCAGCGATAAAACGCCGGATGGGCAACCCCATCTTCTTACCGAACAAGCCTGCCGTAATGTTTCCGAAGTTTCCGCTCGGCACGCAGATGACGGCATTCGCTGCCCGTCCCGCCCGTTTCAACTGTGCGTAAGCGTAGAAGTAATAGAAAGCCTGCGGCAGGAAACGGGCCACATTGATGGAGTTGGCCGAAGTCAGCAACAACCGCTCGTTCAGTTCACTATCCATAAAGGCCGCTTTCACCAGCGCCTGACAGTCGTCGAAAGTGCCGTCCACTTCGAGTGCCGTGATGTTCTGCCCCAGCGTAGTGAACTGTTTTTCTTGTATCTCACTCACCTTTCCCTTCGGATAGAGCACATACACATGGATGCCTTCCACTCCCAGAAAGCCATTGGCCACGGCACTGCCCGTATCTCCGGAGGTAGCCACCAGCACATTCACCTGCTTCCTGCCTTCCTTGCGGATAAAGTAGCTCAGCAAACGGGCCATAAACCGTCCGCCCACATCCTTAAAGGCAAGCGTGGGACCGTGGAAAAGCTCCAGTGAGTAGATATTGTCCTTAACCTGTACCAGCGGAACATCAAAGTTCAATGTGTCATAAACGATCTCTTTCAATATTTCCGCCGGGACATCTTCGCCCAAAAAGGCATCCGCCACCCGATATGCGATCTCCTGAAAAGAAAGGCTGTCTATCTCGTCGTAAAACTCCTGCGGCAAACGCCGGATGGTCATGGGCATAAATAAGCCCTTATCGGAAGCAAGCCCTTTTACCACTGCTTCTTCAAGTGAAGCAAGCGGTGCCTGCTTGTTTGTGCTATAATATTTCATAGATACTTTTATAATGATTATGCGCTAAATGTTTCATTTCCGTTTCACCACAGATTACACAAATTTTCGCAGATTAATAATATAGATCGTTGATATTTAAGATTAAAAGTTCTGTGTTAATCCGTGTAATCTGTGGTGAACCGTATTCGCTAATGATTCATAAACTCTTTGATAAATTCGTCCTCTTTCATCAGCCCGTAGCTCCCTTCCACTGCTGCCATTTCATCGAAAGTCTGCACACTGTCCGGTTCGATGCCCGGATACCAGATGAAAAACGGTACCGGTTCATTAGTATGCGTGCGCAGCTCGCAAGGAGTGGGATGGTCGGGCAATACGGCGATGGCCACCGGTTCGTCCCAATCCTTCACCGCCTCGTAGACAGGGCCTACGGCACGGCTGTCCAGGTTCTCGATGGTCCGCAACTTCAGTGCTACGTCACCTTCGTGCCCGGCTTCGTCACTGGCTTCGATGTGCAGATAGACAAAGTCATCCGTCCTCAAGGCTTCCAATGCGGCGGCCACCTTATTCTCATAGTTGGTGTCGTACAGTCCCGTCGCCCCTTCCACCGCGATGCGGCGCAGTCCGGCATAATATCCGATACCGTTGATCAGATCGACAGCCGAGATTACGGCTCCCCTCTTCACTTGCGGAAATGTATCGGACAGACGTTCCATCTGCGGACGATAACCCGGACTCCACGGCCAGATACTGTTGGCAGGGTCCTTGCCTTCGGCCATCCGCTTCAGGTTCAGCGGATGATCCTTCAGCAGTTCCTGCGACTTCAGGATCAGTTCGTTGAGCAAGCCGGCTGTCTCTTCGGCCTCCGGCACCAGCGGTTTCACCATCAGCGGACGGAAAGGCTTTAAAGGCACATCGTGCGGCGGAGTGCAGTCCAACTGCTTGTTCCCCCCTTTCACCACCAGCAAATGGCGGTATTGCACACCGGTATGAAACCGCACCCGGTCGTCACCTAACTTCTCCTGAAGATATTGAATCAACACATCCGCCTCTTCCGTGGTGATATGCCCGGCCGAATGGTTCTTCAGGATATCCCCTTCCGTACAAATCAGGTTGCAACGCATCGCCATCTCGCCCGGCTGCAGATCTACACCGATACTGGCGGCCTCGAGCGGCCCGCGCCCCTCGTATACCTGCGGAAGATTGTATCCCAAAACCGACATGTTGGCTACTTCACTTCCCGGATGAAACCCGTCGGCTACGGTCACCAACCGTCCGACCCGTCCCATGCGGGCCAGTTTATCCATATAAGGCGTTTTTGCATATTGCAGGAGCGTCTTGCCTCCCAACGATTTCACAGGCCAGTCGGCCATTCCATCGCCTAACAGGATGATGTGTTTCATAAGCTTCTTTTTATACGTTTGCAATACTCATGATGTCGGCAAACACACCGGCGGCTGTCACTCCGGCACCCGCACCGTATCCCTGAATCATCATCGGGTATTCCTTATAGCGCTCGGTAGTCAGCAGGATGATGTTGTTGCTGCCCTCCAGTCCGTAGAAAGGATGGTTGCGGTCCACTTCCTGCAAGCCTACGGATGCCTTACCGTTTTCCAACTTGGCAACGAAACGCCAATGTTTATTCTCGCTTTCGAGCACCTTGCGGCGGGCCTCGAAGTCAGCATCCAGACTGGGTACCTTCTTCCAGAAGTCTTCCAGCGAACCTTCGAAAAAGTCGTTCGGCACAAACAGGTTCTTTTCAACCTCTTCCTGCTCCAGCTTATATCCGGCTTCGCGGGCCAGGATCACCAGCTTACGGATCACATCCTTGCCACTAAGGTCGATACGCGGATCAGGTTCGGAGTAGCGTTCCTCCTGCGCCATCTTGATGGTACGGCTGAAAGGCACATCGGCACTGATCTTATTGAAGATATAGTTCAGTGTGCCCGAAAGGACGGCTTCGATTTTCAGGATCTTGTCACCGCTATGTATCAAGTCATTGATGGTATTGATAATCGGAAGTCCGGCACCCACGTTGGTTTCAAACAGATATTTCACACCACGCTGACGGGCTATCAGCTTCAGTTCGCGGTAATTCTCGTAAGCCGACGAAGCAGCGATCTTATTGGCCGCCACCACAGAGATGTTGTGTTGCAGGAAGTCCTTATACAAAGATGCGATGTCCGGACTGGCCGTACAATCCACAAATACCGAGTTGAATATATTCATGCCGATAATCTCTTCGCGGATAGTGTCCAGCGAACTGTCGGTTCCTTTCTCTTTCAACTCCTCACGATAGTTGCCCAAGTCGAATCCGGCACGGCTGAACATCGCTTTCGTCGCATCGATGATACCCACCACATGCAGTTTCAGCCCATTCTCCATCATCAGTTTCTTCTGTTGCTGGCGTATCTGTTCGACAAGGCTTCCACCCACCGTACCCACACCGCAGATAAAGAGGTTGAGCACCTGGTATTCCGAGAGGAAGAAAGAGTCGTGGATCACGTTCAGCGATTTACGCAGTGATTTTGAATCGACCACAAACGATATATTGGTTTCGGACGCTCCCTGCGCACAGGCAATCACATTGATGCCATTCCGTCCCAGCGTGCCGAACAGCTTTCCGGCAATACCCGGTGTATGTTTCATATTCTCACCTACGATAGCCACAGTAGCCAGGTTCTTTTCTGCCTGGATAGGCGAGATCTCACCCATCTCGATCTCTTTGGCAAACTCTTCGTTCAGCACCTCACAAGCCAGATCGGCATCGGCATTACGCACACCGATAGAGGTACTGTTCTCTGAGGAAGCCTGCGAAACGAGGAACACACTGATGCCGTTCTTTGCCAACGCCTTAAAGATGCGGTAGTTTACACCGATCACCCCCACCATACCCAAACCTTGCACCGTAATCAGGCTCGTGTCGTTGATAGACGAAATACCTTTGATGGCCTTGCTCTTCGTATGGTCTACATTCTGCTTGATCACCGTTCCCTGCCCATCCGGATTGAATGTGTTTTTAATCAGAATCGGTATATTCTTGTGACACACCGGATAGATGGTAGGCGGATAAACCACTTTTGCACCGAAGTTACAAAGCTCCGTCGCTTCAACATAGGTCAGCTCACTGATGGTGTAGGCCGTACTGATCACCCGCGGATCGGCAGTCATAAAGCCATCCACATCTGTCCATATCTCCAGGCTATCGGCACCGAGGGCTGCAGCAATGACGGCGGCAGTATAGTCGGAGCCACCGCGTCCCAGATTGGTCACGTCTCCCGAAACCTTATCAGAAGAAATAAATCCCGGTACGAGTGATACCTGTGGAATCTCTTTGAAAGCCTCCCGCACCAACCGATTGGTCAGTTCCGTATCCAGTGTATGCTTATTGTGTTTTTTTTCTGTCTTGATAAAAGTGCGTGAATCGAACCACACAGCCCCCTGAATCAGCCGTGACGCAATCAGTGAAGACAGGCGTTCACCATAGCTGACAATGGTATCGGATGTTTTCGGGGAAAGGTCTTTAATCAGATAAATGCCCTGAAAAATATCTTTCAGTTCATCAAGCAATTCATTCACTTGATAGTGCAACAAAGTTTGAGTTTCTCCGGCAGGAATCACTCCCTTTACCATTTCTTCGTGACGGCGTACTATTTCCCGATATGCCCCTTCGTAAGCTGCATCGCCGGTGGCGGCCATTCGGGAAGTACTAATCAACTGGTCAGTGATCCCGCCCAATGCGGACACTACAACGATTACCGGCTCACCGGCAGACTCTACGATTTTCTTTACGCTTAAAATGCTGTTCACGGAACCTACGGACGTTCCGCCGAATTTCATTACTTTCATGCAGATACTTATTTAATGAAATGCTTTGTACGCTCCTTAAGGCATACAAAACCACTTTTGTTGATACAAATAATAAAATATAAAATTGAGTTTTGCTTACTTCCTGTAAGCGTGAATCACGTAGATACACATCATACTATATATTAACCCCTAAGGGTCATCCCCATTGTCCCCTGTGTCCCGATCATCAGGATACACATCGATGTGACTGTATGTGGATAGTAATGCATCATTGTCTCTGTTTCTACTTTTGATTTTGATAAGATGTTGCAAAAATAAGAATAATTTCATTCAATCTATCACTTTTTGCGATTATTTTGCGATAAAAATACAGATAAGCTCCGAAAGAGAATAAAAAATGTAGAATAGCAAGCTCCATGCCGTCCTCTTTCCATCTTACCGGGAACCGCTTCCTTCTTTCTATCGCCTCCTGTTTATGGCAAATTCCATAAAAGAAAAAAGTTAAACCGGACTTATGATGAAATAAAGAATCAATATTATTGCCTTTTATAAATTATTGATTATTTTTGCACTCAGTTTAAAGAGCGTTGATGTATCTTTTAAACTAAACATATTTAAGTAGTTAGAAGCGTTTACCATATTATTCTTGTCAAAGGAAATCGCCAATTTCAGAGGAGTATAAGAATAATAGGCAACAAAACGCTCATGCTCAATGTATATCCTTCAATAGTATATAGTTGGGCGTGGGCTGTTGTCTTTATTATCTATACTCAGGCGTTTGGCGATGCCTCTTTGACAGATAACAGCAACAGTTCCCACGCTTTTTTTATTTACTCAAACGCCGGTTCGGGGAATGACGGGCAGCGATATACAATGATGAAAGAAACCGTATGGACAGCGTTATTTTGGTGCATTCTCTGCACATCATGTTCCTCAAGCAAACGAGTAGCTTATTTACAGCAGTTAGGTACGGAGCAGAACAATGCTCTTGTAGAGTTCAATGCCCGTATCATGCCGAAAGATTTGCTTACGATTTCCATTAGCTGCTCCGAACCGGAAGCGGCCCTCCCTTTCAATTTAATAGTACCCACATCACAAAACGAGCTTAATACCACCAACTCGACGAGCCAACCGATCCTGCAAAACTATCTGGTGAACAGTGAGGGAAGGATTACCTTACCCGTACTTGGAGAGTTAAAGGTAGAGAGAATGACAACCCAGGAGATTTCGGATATGATCGCCGAGAAGCTGAAACGCTATCTGAAAGAACAGCCCATTGTTACGGTGCGCCTGGTGAATTATAAAATCTCCGTAATCGGAGAAGTAAACCATCCCGGCATATATACGGTAAACAATGAACAGGTGAATCTTCTTGAAGCAATAGCAATGGCAGGTGACCTTACCATCTATGGCAAACGGAACAACGTACGCATCATCCGCAAAGAAAACAACCGGCAACGATTAATCACCGTCAACCTCAATGATGTAAACGTCATCCACTCTTCCGATTTTTATCTGCACCAGAACGACATTGTATATGTGGAACCCAATAAAGCCAAAACACAGGGAGCCAATATCGGTTCTTCCACCAATCTGCTGATTTCTATTACATCTATATTAATATCAATGGCCGGACTGATTGTGACCATATTAAGATAACAAAACAAATTACGCCCCATGGAAAACGAACAGAAACAACAAGAACAGGAAATAGACTTAATCGAACTATTCTATAAAATCATAGTACACTGGAGGTGGTTCCTGATAGCAATCGCTGTCGCACTGACAGGCGCATATATCTATGTACACATCACCACACCGGTATACCAGGCTTCAGCCTCGGTAGTGATCAAAGATTCTGAAGGAAGCGACAAAGCAATCAACGATCTGTTTAATCAAGTATCTCCGTCCAATATGGCGGCAACAAATACTCAGATAGAAGACGAACTGGAAATATTGCGTTCAAGATCCATATTATTGCAAGTCATCAACGAACTGAATATGCACACGAGCTATAGAATAAAGGAAGGACTCGGATATACGGAGACCACCACCCCTCCCATCAGCGTGACGTTGGAGAAAGCCGCAATGGATACTTTACAGGAGGCACTGCTGATACAAATAGAGAAAATGGGCGATCATTATGAAGCGCGGAGTGCCCTGCATGACATTTGCCTGACAGAATCTTTCACCACCTTTCCCGCAACCATAAAGACTCTGGCAGGATTATGTACCTTGGAGTTACTTCCCAATAGAACTTTCGACCGGACCGTCAAGGTAAATATCTGCCGGCCGACAGACGCAGTAAACCATTACTTGCAAAAGCTGACCGTTGCCACAACTTCGAAAAAGACATCCATCATCAGCCTCACTTTCAAGGATACAGATAAGAAGCGGGCAGAAGCATTTCTTATCAAACTAATAGAAGTCTACAACCGCGATGCCATGAACGACAAGAATAAGGTAACAGGAAATACATTGATCTTTCTGGAGGAAAGGCTGGACAGCATCAGCCGTGAATTGGGATTTGTAGAAAAACATCTGGAACAGTATAAAGAAAAGGAAAGACTGATCGATCTTAAAACGAACATGGATCTCGACTTGAACACCAACAACGAATACGAAAAGAAGCTGCTGGAAGTGGAAACCCAATTGAACATGACCACCTACATCTACGATTATCTGAAAGATGAACAGTATCACTTCTCCCTATTGCCGGTAAATACCGGGATTTCGGACATGGAATTGATGCGTCTGATTAACGAATACAATAAGGAACTACTGGAACGTGAACGCCTGTTGAATACCATGAAGCCGGACAATCCTACCATTGTAAACCAAAATATAAACATCACGGCTTTGCGAAAAAACATCTTGTCATCTGTCACGGGAGTCAAAGAGGGACTCGAGATTGCCCGCAAGGATATCATACGCAAGACGAACTATTTCAATTCACGTATTGGCAACATGCCCAAACAGGAGAGAGAGTTCAATAACATAGACCGCCAACAGCAGATCAAGGCTAACCTGTATCTGATGCTATTGGAACGGCGCGAACAGGCCACCATCTCTTTGGCGGCAACCATAAATAAAGCAAGGGTGATCGACGCACCGTTAACCGCCGATGCTCCCATTGCCCCCAAGAGTCCGATGATTTATGCAGGAAGTTTGTTTATGGCTTGCATCATGACCATAGCACTGATTCTGTTCAAAGACATGTTCCGTACCAAGATTTCATCAATATCCGAGGTAGAAGCCATACAACTTCCCATAGTAGGGACGATTCCCCTCGATAAAGAACAAATCGGTGTGACCGAAGGCAAGAACGGGCTTATGGAAGAGTCTTTCCGCCGACTGCGAAGCAACCTGCGTTTCTTGACGGAAAAAGGAGACGAGAAGTGCATACTCATTACCTCGTCCACCAGCGGAGAGGGCAAGAGCTTCATCAGTATCAACTTAGCCCTTTCCTTTGCTTTTCTCGGATGCCGGGTACTCATTGTCGGTTTAGACATCAGACGCCCCCGGTTAGCAGAGCATTTTCATATTCAGAACCGGCAAGGAATAACGAATTTCCTTGCCGGAAACGAGGTAAAACCGGAAAGTATCATTTATCCATCGGGGGTACACGAACTGTTATCCGTGGTTCCATCGGGTCCTGTCCCTCCCAATCCGGCAGAACTGTTGGAAAGGGAAAGGCTGAAGGATGCCTTTACTTACTTCCGGAAGCACTTCGACTATATCATTGTAGACTCAGCACCTACCGGCTTAGCCAGTGATACGCTGAGCTTAAGCAAAGTGACGGACTTCACACTATACGTTTGTCGCATAAATTATACCTACAAGAATGTATTGCCTGAGATTGTGAATACGGAACGTACAGGACGGTTAAACCACATTTCACTGATTGTAAACGGTGGTAATCTGTCAGAGAAGAAATACGGATACGGTTACGGATATGGACATACCCATTAAACGTATCATCAATAATACCAACTTTTCATTTCATCTTTTCAAAAGAGAATGCTGTTATAACGGCAGACGTAAACTCTGCACAAACGGCATTCTCTTAAAACCACCCTCTCTTTTTCTTTTTCAGTACATCATCTCCTGAAGCATAAATGTCCCGGTACGTTTTGTGTTCTTTTATCATCCGGTATACAATACCCCAATCGAGCAGTCCTCCCACATTACGGTCGTCAATAAAGAGATCGGCTTTCAGTTTCCTGGAGAATCCGTCATCCTGAAGTTTTTGTTCGGGGTACTCCTTGTTAACGGCATAAAACTCCACCCCTCTTTCTTTGCACCATGCCACGGCCTCGTCCAGTAGTTTGCCTTCGCGCACACTCCATAAAATAAGTCTGTGGTGCTCTTGTTGCAACAGCTTCAAGGTTTCCACCGCAAAAGGAATCTCATTACCAATGCCGGGATAGCGGTCCGTCACTATAGTTCCGTCAAAATCAACTGCAATCGTCATAGTGTCATGCTTTTATAATTATCCAAACAAAGATAATACTTACCAATCGAATTTACTCAAAACCTACAGAATAAAATAACAGCACACAGTATCCAAACAGATCCGCCGGCAATAAAAGAAGCAATTATCTTTTTGTCAAAACGATATTCCTAAGAGCTCAGAATCCATTATTCTGGGCACAGGATAAAGAATGGTTCAAAAAACGCCGTCATTTTGTTTAAGACACAATCAGATTGATACTGAAACGCGTTTTTCTCAAACAAGAAGAAAGTAAAGAAGTCTTTTCTGCCCGATTCAGACGGATATAGTTACCAAATACCATCTTTTCAACAGCTTCAGCCCGATCAAGATCCATAACCAACCAGCGCTACAAGAAGTACAATCTCTCCCCGGCAGAGGCTCTCTTTTCAGGAAACGAAGCCTCTGCCGGCAGGAAGTTGACACTCTACTTGCACGAAGTTAACATTGTGCCGTCACGAAGTTAACATCCTGCCGCTATGAAGTTAGCATCTTACCGCAACGAAGTTAATAACCTGAAGCCCTAAAACCGAATAAACTAACGACGGAAATGCGGAATATGCAGTTATTTGGGAATATTTATTCAAGTTCCATTTCCGGAATGCAATCTTATCGCACAAAGCTTGTCAGCGAAGCCGGCCAATAGGCGACATTGAGTCAGCAATCCGTTCATTTCGCTGACAATCGGCCAGATGCTGTATCCAAAAGAATAACGGCTTCCCGGCATTCAAAAGTCAAAAGCTATATTCTGTTTGGCAGAAAAAGACGAAATGCGTAACTTTGAGACCTATTTATCAAGAGATCAATGGCAAAAGAGAAAACCGTTTATGTATGCAGTAACTGCGGACAGGAATCACCCAAATGGGTGGGCAAGTGTCCTTCGTGTGGCGAGTGGAATACTTATGTAGAAGAAATCGTACGCAAGGAGGTTCCGAATAAACGTCCGGTATCGGGCATCGAATCGCCTAAAGCCAAACCTGTCACCCTGAACGAGATCGAAGCGGACGAGGAACCCCGCATCGACATGCACGACGAGGAGTTGAACCGGGTACTGGGCGGCGGACTGGTGCCGGGATCACTGGTGCTGATCGGTGGCGAACCGGGTATCGGAAAATCGACTCTGGTACTTCAAACCGTGCTCCACATGCCCGAACGCAGGATACTCTACATCTCCGGAGAAGAGAGTGCAAGGCAACTGAAGCTCCGCGCGGACCGACTGACACAAACGTCGAGCGACTGCCTGATTGTGTGCGAAACGTCGTTGGAGCAGATCTATGTGCACATTAAGAATACACGTCCGGACCTGGTAATCATCGACTCCATACAGACCATATCCACCGAAAGCATCGAGTCTTCGCCGGGAAGTATCGCGCAAGTGCGGGAGTGCTCGGCCTCCATTCTCCGTTTTGCCAAAGAGACGCATACTCCGGTATTACTGATCGGGCATATTAACAAAGAAGGCAGCATTGCCGGTCCGAAGGTACTGGAACACATCGTAGACACCGTGCTCCAGTTTGAGGGGGACCAGCATTATATGTACCGCATCCTGCGCAGCATCAAGAACCGCTTTGGCAGTACGGCCGAACTGGGTATTTACGAGATGCGGCAAGACGGTCTTCGCCAGGTCAGCAACCCGTCGGAGCTGTTGCTATCGCAAGATCACGAAGGCATGAGCGGGGTAGCCATCGCATCTGCCATCGAAGGAGTCAGGCCGTTCCTGATAGAAACACAGGCACTTGTCAGTTCTGCCGTTTACGGCAATCCGCAACGTTCGGCAACCGGATTCGATATCCGCCGCATGAACATGCTGCTGGCTGTGCTCGAGAAACGTGTCGGCTTCAAGTTAGCACAGAAAGATGTCTTTCTAAATATTGCCGGAGGGCTGAAGGTGAACGACCCTGCCATCGACCTGGCTGTTATCAGTGCCATCCTTTCATCCAATATGGATGCCGCCATCGAACCGGAAGTCTGTATGGCAGGTGAAATCGGGTTGTCCGGTGAAATCCGTCCGGTGAACCGGATCGAACAACGTATCGGTGAAGCCGAGAAGCTTGGATTCAAACGGTTTATCCTGCCTAAGTATAATATGCAGGGAATCGACATGAAGAAGCTGAAGATAGAACTGGTGCCGGTGAGAAAGGTGGAAGAGGCGTTCCGGGGACTCTTCGGATGAGTTCACCACAGAGGACACAGAGGACACGGAGGACACGGAGTTAAAAAATAGAAAGACATAGGAATGGAAGAGATTAATATACTTACCAGCAAGGTTCTGGGATTAGCTTTCGAAGTACATACGCAACTGGGAGCGGGATTATTAGAAAGTACTTATGAGACATGCTTATTCCACGAAATTATCGAAGCTGGCATAAAAGTGGAAAGACAAAAGAAATTGCCTATCATATATAAAGGTAGTAAACTGGATACCGACTATCGGTTGGACTTACTAATTGACGACCGGCTTATTATAGAGCTAAAAAGCGTGGAAGCGCTACTTCCGGTACATTCTGCCCAAATCCTGACTTATATGAAATTGAGTAATATTAAGTACGGACTATTATTAAACTTCAACGTTGCAAGCCTCAAATACGGCATCAAACGTTTCATATTATAAACTAATTAAACTCTGTGACCTCTGCGTCCTCTATGGTGAACCTATGATACAAGAATACCAACTACGAATCCTCCCTGAAATTGCCGCCAACGAGCAGCAACTCAAGACATACCTTTCTCAGGAGAAAGGGCTGAACCTGCGTGATGTAACCTCTCTCCGCATACTGAAACGGAGCATAGACGCCCGGCAACGCACCATCTTCGTCAACCTGAAAGTGCGGGTATACCTCAATGAAATGCCGACGGATGATGAATACGAACGTACTATATATAATAAGGTGGAAGACAAGCCACAGGTAATTGTTGTGGGCGCCGGACCCGGCGGATTGTTTGCCGCACTGCGACTGATAGAACTGGGGCTGCGTCCCGTCGTCGTAGAGCGTGGCAAAGATGTACGCGAGCGCAAGAAGGACCTGGCACAAATCAGCCGGGAGCACCGGGTAGACCCGGAATCGAACTATAGTTTCGGTGAAGGGGGAGCAGGCGCTTACTCGGACGGGAAACTATATACCCGGAGCAAAAAGCGGGGAAACGTGGACAAGATACTGAACGTATTTTGCCAGCACGGGGCTTCCACCGCCATCCTGGTGGACGCCCATCCGCACATCGGTACGGATAAACTGCCACGGGTGATAGAGAACATGCGTCATACGATTATCGAATGTGGCGGTGAGGTGCACTTCGAAACCCGGATGGACGCACTGATCATCGAGAAGGGGGAGGTGAAAGGCATTGAAACCCAGACGGGCAAGACATTCCTCGGACCTGTCATTCTGGCGACAGGGCACTCGGCACGGGATGTATACCGATGGCTGGCGGCCAACAAGGTGCCCATCGAGGCGAAAGGCATTGCCGTCGGGGTACGCCTGGAACATCCGGCAGGACTGATAGACCAGATCCAATACCACAACCGGAACGGGAGAGGGAAATACCTGCCGGCAGCCGAATACAGTTTCGTCACACAGGTGGAAGGCCGGGGGGTATACAGCTTCTGCATGTGTCCGGGAGGATTTATCGTACCTGCCGCCAGCGGGCCGGAGCAGGTGGTGGTCAATGGAATGTCGCCCTCCAACCGTGGCTCCCGGTGGAGCAACTCGGGCATGGTGGTGGAGATACAGCCGGAAGACATCATGAACGACGAACGGTTAACGATGAACGATGAAGCAGAAGGGAGCCATCCCGAGCTGGCGGTGCTGCGCTTTCAGGAAGAGCTGGAGCGCCAGTGCTGGCTGCAAGGAGGCAGACGACAGACGGCTCCCGCCCAGCGCATGGCAGACTTCACACGCAGGAAGCTGAGTTACGACTTACCGGAATCGTCGTACAGCCCGGGGCTTATCTCTTCTCCGCTGCACTTCTGGATGCCGGAGTTCATCACCGGCCGGCTGTCACAGGGTTTCCAGCAGTTCGGACGCAGCAGCCACGGATTCCTCACCAACGAGGCGGTGATGATAGGCGTAGAGACACGGACTTCATCGCCGGTACGCATCGTGCGGGACAAGGATACATTGCAGCACATCACCCTGCGCGGACTCTTCCCGTGCGGTGAGGGGGCCGGTTATGCGGGGGGCATCGTCTCGGCAGGAATCGATGGAGAACGATGCGCAGAAGCAGTAGCACAATTTATGAATCAATAGGACTTATGATGAATCACCAACCCGAAATAGCCATCGTAGAGGCGAACACCCTCACCAGCCTGGGACTGAAAACAATCCTGGAGAGGATGATCCCCATGGCAGTCATCCGCACGTTTCCCGGTTTCGGCGAACTGATGGACGACACGCCGGACATGTACGCTCATTACTTTATCTCCGCACAGATATATGTGGAGCATAATGCTTTCTTCCTCCCCCGGAAACGGAAAACCATCGTACTGGCGGGAGACAGTCACCAATTCCAGCTTTCGGGCGTCCCGATACTCAACATCTACCAAACGGAAGAGGGGTTGGTGAAGGATATCCTGAAACTCCACCAGCACGCGCACCACGACGGTTATCCGGTGAAGGACATGCCTCCTGCCCCGCCTGCCGCCACCGGACACGAGCTTTCGGCACGCGAGATCGAGGTGCTGGTGCTGATCACCAAAGGGCTGATCAACAAAGAAATCGCCGACAAGCTGAATATCAGCCTCACTACGGTGATCACACACCGGAAGAACATCACCGAGAAGTTGGGCATCAAGTCGGTCTCCGGGCTGACCATCTACGCGGTGATGAACGGATACGTGGAGGCGGACAGGATATAAACCGGGAATTCACCACAGAGGACACAGAGGGCACAGAGGATATTTTGAGTTATCGATTGCGCTGTGGGCGCTGTCCGCCTTGTCCGCTCTGTGTATCCTATATGCACTACCCTATATTCACCATATACCTTACTCTGTGCCCTCTGTGTCCTCTGTGGTGAATCCGATATATCCTAATAAATGAGGATTGCCGTTTAACATTTTTTGCTGCATCTTTGCAAACGAATCAATGAAAAGATACAGTAAATGAAGAAAAACAGCATTCTTATTGCTCTTGCCCTCTTTTCGGCCAGCGGAACATGGGCCGGGGAGCTGCCGAAGGACACACTGAAGGTGATAGACGTAGAAGAAATCGTAGTCATCGCCGCTCCGAAAGAAAACCGCAAACTACGGGAGCTGCCGACCGCGGTCACCATGCTCTCGCAGCAGGATATGCAGGCCAACCAGGTAAATTCCATCAAAAGCCTGACTGCCCTTGTGCCGAATATCTTCATACCGGACTATGGTTCCAGGCTGACTTCCGCCATCTATATCCGCGGAATCGGCTCACGCATCAACACGCCTTCCGTGGGGTTGTATGTGGACAACGTACCTTATATCGACAAATCGGCGTTCGACTTCAACTACGCCGACATCGAACGCATCGACGTGCTGCGCGGCCCTCAGGGGACTCTCTACGGGCGCAACACCATGGGCGGACTGATCAAGGTGCACACCAAATCGCCTTTCAGCTATCAGGGCACCGACCTCCGTCTGGGTGCCGGAAGTTACAACAATTACAACGCTTCGGTGACCCACTACCATCGTGTATCGGATCAATTCGCTTTTTCAACGGGCGGATTCTACGAATACGGCGGCGGATTTTTCAAGAATACCTACCTTAACAAAAGAATAGACAAGAGTCAGGCAGCAGGCGGACGGTTCCGCGGCATTTACCTGCCCGGCGAGAACCTGAAGCTGGACCTGAACATCAGCTACGAGTACAGCCACGAAGGGGGATATCCGTACTTCTACACAGGAAGAGTGGACCCGGCGGAAAGAGAGGACGATCCGCGAAAAGAACGAATCGGCAAGATCTCGTACAACGATGAGAGCACCTACCGCCGCGGGCTGCTGAATGCGGGAGTCAACATAGAGTACCAGGCGCAGAAGTTCATCCTGAGCGCCGTAACCGGATTCCAGAACCTGAACGACCGCATGTTTCTCGACCAGGACTTCACGGAGAAGAACCTGTTCAACCTGATTCAGAAGCAGAAGCTGAATACCCTCTCGGAGGAAGTGATGCTGAAATCGAAACCGGGAAGCAACTGGCAATGGACTACGGGCGCCTTCGGTTTCTATCAGTGGCTGAACACGGACGGACCGGTGATATTTAAAGAAGACGGGGTAAAAGAGGTGATAGAGGGAGGCGCCAACAAGGCCTTCGCCAACTTAGGCCCCAAAGCCCCCCGGATGGCGCTGACGGTGAACAACCCGACACTCCGCGTCAGTGGCAACTTTGACACTCCGATACTGAGCGGAGCGATCTACCACCAGTCTACATTCAACAACCTCTTCACCGAAGGGCTCTCCTTTACCGCCGGCCTGCGCCTGGACTATGAAAAGATATCGATGACGTACAACTCCGTCAGCGACCCGATGGACTTTGATTTCAGCATCAGCATGCCGCCCATGCTGAACCTGAAGGACCAGCACATGAAGGCCCCGGCATCCTTCAAAGGCAAACTGAAGAACGATTACCTGCAATTGCTCCCCAAATTCGCCCTGCAATATGAATGGCAAAAAGGGAACAGCGTCTATGCCACGGTTTCACGCGGCTATCGTTCGGGAGGATACAACGTGCAGATGTTCTCCGACCTGGTGCAGAGCGAACTGAAGAACTCGATGAAAACCGCCATGATGGAAAGCGACGTGTTCAAGAAATACGCCGGGATGATCGGCCAGATGATGCCGGAAGAGAAGATCGACGTGAAGGCATCGACCACGTATAAGCCCGAATACTCGTGGAACTACGAAGCGGGCGCGCACCTCACCCTGTGGGAAGGCCGTCTCTGGGCCGACCTCGCCGCCTATTATATGGATACGCGCGACCAGCAGATAGCGCAGTTTGCCGAAAGCGGACTGGGACGCATCACCATCAATGCCGGCAAGAGCCGAAGTTATGGCGCCGAAGTCGCCCTGCGCAGCAGCCTGACAGACGCGCTCAGCCTGAACGCTAACTACGGATATACGTATGCCACGTTCACCGATTACGTCGTCCGCCAGAAAACGGAGGACGGCAGCCTGCAAGAAAAAGAGAACTATAACGGCAACTACGTGCCTTTCGTCCCCAAACACACGCTCAACGTGGGCGCGCAATACATCTTCCGCATCGCTCCCCGCCACTGGCTGGACCGGGTACAGGTGAACTTGAACTACAACGGTGTCGGACGGATCTACTGGACGGAGCAGAACAACGTCAGCCAGTCGTTCTACGGAACCCTGAACGGACGTGTCAGCCTGGAGAAGGGAAACGGACAGATCGGATTCTGGGTACGCAACATACTGGATAAGGAATATGCCGCGTTCTATTTCGAATCAATGGGCAACGGATTCATGCAAAAAGGCCGTCCGGTGCACTTCGGGGTAGACGTGCGCTGCCGGTTCTGACGCCGAAGCCTGCGCCTCCGGAAGGACGCCCGAAGGGGGCGGAAACAACGGTGCACCGTTCTTGAGGAAACGGTGCACCGTTTTTCCGACGGCGGTGCACCGTAATTTTGGCTGTTCTCACCACAGAGGACACAGAGGACACAGAGTTTTAATTCCGCTCGCCCTTGGAGGGTGGAGGACAGAGAAAAGAGAGAGAGAAAAACTCCTCTGTGTCCTCTGTGGTGAGAAGATCTTATTCGTTGATCGCCCCGCAATGCGGGCATACCCCCTTCTCCCGGAGTTTCTGCCCACAGTTTCCGCACCGGTATTTATAGCCGGAATTCCTACGCACCTTCTTCACAAAAAGCCAGATGAAGCAAGCTAAAAACAGGTAACCGATATAAATGTGCGTGGTCAGGATGAAGAAGAAGTAGCAGAAGATGCAGCAAGACATCAGCCCCAGCAAATAGAAAACGGCGGCGGCAGGAGTGAGCTGGCGGAACAAATCGTCGAGCACGGCCAGCGTGACGACAATAAACAACCAGATGCTCAGCAGAAAAACCGAAAGGATGAAAGGCACCTTGAACGGCGAAAGGGTGGGATTAAAGTAGAAATGCTCCCAGGTATCGGGGACAAACACCTGCATCGTCTCGTAAACCGTAGCACTGAACGCCATCAGCAGACAGAGGAAAAGGGGATAGACGCTGTCGATATCATTGAAGTAAACCATCTGCAACTGCTTCTTCATGAAAGCACGGAGCAGGTAGACCCCGACAAAGAGGGCGAAAATGATGACGAAATACGAAGCGTGAGTATTGCTGAAAAGGTGGATAAACTGCGAAATACTATCGGTGGGCACGAAGGAGCGCACCAAATCACGGTTGCGCACCCACCCCTGGACGTCCTGCGAGTGGGCCAGCTTCACCCATACGCTGTCCACGCTGTCCTGCGGATGAATGGAGAACTCTGCCACGACCACCCGGTCACCCTTGTTCAGACTGACATAGGCATCCTTCACCGGAAGATATTCCAACCGGACGGAGTCGTCCAGCACCTCCAGATTCGTGTTCCAGGTATAATGGTACCGGAAAAGATAAGCTAAAGAGTCCTTTGTTTTCTCCCCCAGCCCCTCGGCAGTGAGATCGGGCGGTGAATAATGGCAGGCCGCCAGCAGGAAAAAGCCTATCACAGCATAACACAGACGCGCGCAGAGCCCCTTCATTTTCATAAGGCACTCACTTTCATCTGGCAGTTCCGGCAGTCAAATTCCAGGCGGAAGCGTTTGCCGTCCGTCGATACCAGATAATAAGGTTCACGATACGGAGAGCGTTCCCGTTGATGAACCGGACACCAGCCCATGCTGTAGCGCAGGCAATGTTTGCAGAACATCAGCACCGCCTTCTCCACAGGCGTCTGTTCAAAAGCAGGAGCAATGCTTGCCACGCCATGCCCGGCATAAAAAGAGGCAGCCCGCGCATTCATCACATTTCCCAGATAGGTCAACGTCGTCTGCGGAAAAGCATGAGTCGTAGGCCTAAGCACCGCCAGCTCTCTCCGGTAGTTGATACGGCGGGCGGCAATCAGTTTCTCAATCGCCTGCCGGCGGAAATCGGCCAATACCGAAGCAGGCAGAAACCAGTTCTCCGTGAAGTCGATGTCGACGCGTTCCGCTTCGAAAGGAGTATTCCCCAACTTAGCCAGCTGCGTCTTCAGGTTCTCTTCCTGTGGCGTACGCGCCGGCTCTTTCGCACGCGGCAGCGACAGGGTCACACGGTTATCATCCTCATCCGTCAGCGTCAGGGCGAATCCGAAGGCAGTGTCCGCCAGCCGGATGGCCACGGCCATCTTGCGTTCGGACGACCGGCGGGCGAGTATCTTCTCAAACTCCTGGTCGAAGTTACGGTACAACACCGTTCGGGGCTTGATGCGGGGCATCTCCTGCGGATAGAGCTTATTGCCCTCCACACGGTTGATGCGGAAACCTTGCAGTTTGCCTTGCTCGTCAATGTAGCAAACACCGTCACCGTTATTGAACGACTTCAATCCCGCCACGGTCAGATAATTCCCCCTGGCCTCTTTCATCGTCCCCATCTCCTCTCCCAGCGACTTGGGGGTGTCGAACGAAAAAACATCCCTGGTGCGCCCGTGCAGGAAATAATGCGTAAAACCACGGCTGAAACTCTTGTCCAGCTGAGGCTTGAAAGCGTAACGGCAGCTGCCGGAAGAAGCACGCACATACTCCTTGCGGCGGGCAAGGATGGCATCCAGCTTCTGGCGGTAGGCGGCCGTCACGTTCTTTACATACGAAACGTCCTTCAACCGGCCTTCTATCTTGAAAGAAGAGGCACCGGCATCGAGCAGAGCCTCCAGCTCCTCACTTTGGTTGAGATCCTTGAGTGAAAGAAGATGTTTGTCCTTCGCAATCACCCGGTCGTTCGAATCGACCAGGCTGAACGGCAAACGACAGAACTGGGCACACTCACCCCGGTTGGCACTACGCCCGAAACAAGCCTGGCTGACGTAGCACTGCCCGCTATAACTTACACAGAGCGCTCCGTGCACAAAGATTTCCAGAGGCACGTCGGGACAAGCCTCGTGTATCTTGCCGATCTCCCGCAACGAAAGTTCACGCGCCAACACCACTTGGCGGAAGCCCGCATCGGCCAGAAATCTCACTTTCTCTGCCGTACGGTTATCCATCTGCGTGCTCGCATGCAACGGAATGGGCGGCAACTCCAGACCGGCGATTCCCATATCCTGCACAATAAGCGCATCCACTCCGACACGGTACAGGGCCCGGATCATCTCCTCCGTCTCCTTCAGTTCTTCATCTTTCAGGATCGTATTGACCGTAACATAAATCCGCACATTATACAAATGGGCATACTCCACCAAAGCGGCTATATCTTCCAATGAATTGACCGCTGCCGCACGGGCACCGAACTTCGGCGCACCGATATATACGGCATCCGCCCCATGATCGATGGCAGCCATGCCGCATTCCAGGTTTTTGGCCGGAGCCAGCAATTCTATCTTACGTTGTTTTATCATCTGATATCTTCAATATTATAAGGAGTCTCCTGATAGACGAAATAGTTCAGCCAGTTGGAGAACAACAGGTTGGCATGTCCGCGCCAACGCACCAGCGGCCCCTTGTCCGGATCATCATCTACATAATAATTGCGAGGAACCTCGATAGGCAGACCTTTCGACACATCCCGGCGGTATTCCGTATCCAGTGTCAACGGCGAATATTCCGAGTGCCCTGTCACAAAGAACTCACGCCCACCGCGAGCCACCACCATATACACTCCCGAATCGTCCGACTCCGAAAGCAATGTCAGTTCAGGCACCTTTAGTATATCTTCTTTCCGCACTTCCGTATGCCGGCTATGGGGAACATAAAATTCATCATCGAACCCGCGGAAGATGGGATGCAACGGAAGCAACGTGCGATGTTTGAAAATGCCGAACATCTTCTTGCCCAGTGCATACTTGGGCACACCGTAATGATGGTACAGACCGGCCTGCGCGGCCCAGCATATATAGAGCGTAGAGGTGACATGGGTACGTGCCCAGTCAAATATCTCCGTTATTTCGTTCCAATAATTCACCTCCTCGAAATCCATCTGCTCTACCGGCGCACCGGTAATGATCATACCGTCGTACTTATCGTCCCTCATCTTGTCGAAGTCGGTATAAAATGTCTTCATGTGTTCTATCGGCGTGTTCTTCGAAGTGTGGCTCTTTATCTTCATAAAAGATATCTCCACCTGAAGCGGAGTGTTCGAGAGCAGACGCACCAAGTCTGTTTCTGTCGTAATCTTCAACGGCATCAGGTTGAGGATGACAATGCGTAGCGGGCGGATGTCCTGTTGTGTTGCGCGGGAGTTATCTATCACAAAGATATTCTCCTCTTTCAATAGTTCTATCGCAGGAAGCTTATCGGGTAAATTTAAAGGCATAATTGCATACGTATTTAATAATCAATGCAAAAATAGTGTTTTCCTTATTTAGAAGATATACAAATTAAAACATTTTAATCAAAATCGATACCAACTAATGATTAAAAACTCTATTTTTGTACCTACAAATTAGTACTAATAATTAAAATATCAAACAAAATGGCTTACGTAATTAGTGATGATTGTATTGCTTGCGGAACTTGTATTGACGAGTGTCCGGTTGGCGCTATCTCTGAAGGTGATATTTATTCAATTGATCCTGAGCAGTGTACAGACTGTGGTACTTGCGCAGATGTATGTCCTTCTGAAGCAATTCACCCAGCTGAATAATACAATCCCCCAAAACAAGATAAAGGCTGCTTTCCTGATGGAAAGCGGCCTTTATTGATTTTTACCCCTACCCGGCTATTGAAACCGGATACTCTTAAAAAGAAAGAAGGATGTATCTTTTCACCGATACATCCTTCTCCTTTATCTGATTGGCAGAGTCTTATTTCAGCTTAGCCAATGCTTCTTTGATGCGACGGATCGCTTCAACTATATTTTCATCGCTGGTGGCATAGCTCATACGGATGCATTCCGGAGCACCGAACGAAGTACCGCCTACGCAAGCTACATGAGCATCCTCAAGCAGATACATCGCCAGATCATCCGAATTCTCAATCTTACGATCCCCAACGGATTTGCCAAAGAAAGAACTGCATTTAGGGAACAGGTAGAAAGCGCCTTCCGGCACATTCACCTCAAATCCCGGAACTTCTTTCGCCAACTTCACAATCAGGTTACGACGACGTTCGAAAGCCTTACGCATCTCTTCCACCGGAGCCTGAGAACCTATATAAGCAGCCTCAGCAGCCTTCTGAGAAACTGAGCAAGGACCCGAAGTATACTGTCCCTGAAGTTTATTGCAGGCTTTCACAATCCATTCCGGACCGGCAATGAAACCAATTCTCCATCCGGTCATCGCATATGCTTTTGACACACCGTTTACAATCACCGTACGTTCTTTCATCTCGGGGAACTGAGCGATACTCTGGTGTTTTCCGATATAATTGATGTGCTCATAAATCTCGTCGGCAATGACGATAACCTGCGGATACTTAGCCAATACGGCAGCCAGACCGGCCAACTCTTCTTTGCTGTAGACAGAACCGGTCGGATTAGACGGTGAGCAAAGAATCAAAGCTTTGGTCTTCGGAGTGATGGCAGCTTCCAGTTGGGCAGGAGTGATTTTGAAATCCTGTTCGATACCGGCAGTTACAATCACCGGAGTACCTTCGGCCAGTTTCACCATTTCCGGATAGCTTACCCAGTAAGGAGCAGGCACAATCACCTCATCACCCGGATTTACCAGCACCATGATGGTGTTACATACAGATTGTTTTGCACCATTTGCACAAGAAATCTGAGCGGCTGTATATTCCAGACCGTTTTCTTTCTTCAGTTTCTCTACGATTGCATTGCGCAAAGCCGGGTAGCCCGGAACCGGAGAGTAGCGAGAGAAGTTGTCATCTACCGCTTTCTTGGCAGCTTCTTTGATGTGATCGGGAGTATTGAAGTCGGGTTCTCCCACACTGAGGTTAATTACATCAACACCCTGAGCTTTCAGCTCAGCGCTTTTTTGCGACATAGCAAGAGTCGCCGAAGGCGACAAGCTGTTCAAACGGTCTGATAGTTGGTTCATTTCGTATCTATTTTATTGTTGTTGAGTGAATTTGATTGCAAAATAAACTATAATATTTGATATATGAAAGCAAATAGACAGTTTACTTATTAAAATGAAGCGTATGCCCCATCCGCTCTTTCTTTGTCTTCAGATAACGTACATTATAAGGATTCGGTTTAACCTCTATTCCCACGTTCTCGGTAATCTCTAACCCATAGGCTTCCAGACCGATACGTTTCACCGGATTATTCGTCATCAACTTCATCTTTTTCACTCCGATCTCACGCAAAATCTGCGCACCGACCCCATAATCACGTTCGTCGGCATCAAAACCCAAATGGAGATTGGCATCTACCGTATCATATCCTTCTTCCTGGAGTTTATAAGCGGCAATCTTGTTCATCAAACCAATACCACGACCTTCTTGATTCATATAGACAATTACCCCTTTTCCGGCAGCTTCGATCATCTGCATAGCTTTATGAAGCTGCTCACCACATTCACAACGGCATGAACCGAAAATATCACCAGTCATACACGAAGAGTGCACACGTACCAGAATCGGTTCGTCTTTGTCCCACGTTCCTTTTATTAATGCAATGTGCTCCATCCCGTTCGATTTCTGACGGAAAGGTATCAGACGGAAATGTCCGAACTGCGTAGGCATATCCACTTCCACTCCTCTATCAACAATCGACTCCATCTGAAGACGGTATGCGATCAGGTCTTTGATGGAGATTATTTTCAATCCGAAACGACGGGCCACTTCCACCAATTGGGGCAGACGAGCCATGGTTCCGTCTTCATTGATGATTTCAATCAACGCGGCAGCAGGATACAAACCGGCAAGTTTAGCCAAATCGACACTCGCCTCAGTATGTCCAGCGCGACGAAGGACTCCACGCGAACGGGCACGCAGAGGATTGACATGCCCCGGACGTCCCAAATCGGAAGGTTTTGTCTTCGGATCGGCCAAAGCACGGATAGTCATAGCACGGTCGTGCATGGAAACTCCCGTCGTGCATCCCTCAAGTAAATCGACAGTAACCGTAAAGGGAGTCTCGTAAATTGAAGTATTGGATGACACCTGCATATCCAGTTCCAACTCGGCACAGCGTTCTTCCGTGATAGGAGCACAAAGTACGCCACGGCCATGAGTCAGCATGAAATTCACTTTTTCCGGAGTAATCTTTTCGGCAGCAATAATGAAATCACCTTCGTTTTCACGATCTTCATCATCTACCACAATTACGAAATTACCCTCTTTGAAGTCGGCTATCGCCTCTTCGATGGTATTCAGTCTTATTGGTTCCATACTCTTATATCTTAATTTTTGTTATTAATATCCTTTATTGTAAGTTCTACATCCCGGTTCAATGCAATTATCCGTTCCATATCCTTATTCAGACGTATACGGAAAGCCCAGATACGGAAATAGAAAAATAAACCGATAGGCATCAAAATTCCAATTGCCATATTAAGCCAATAATTATGGAACGGACGCACATGTGCGTTTACAGGGATAATCGGATATTTCTCCAGCTTCTGAAGCAATATCAACGAACGGGTATTGGACATCTCATCTACCAATGACTCCATACGGTTATTAATCGCAATGATCTCCTGATCCTGACCGGCAGTCATCCACAAACTAAAATAATTAGGAGCTTTAGACAACCGGTTCTTTTCCATATAGTTTTTACACTCCTCCGAAAGTGCATCCAGATCAGAGGGAAGGCGCCGATAATCCGGATCATGAATAATCACCTCCTTCTTTGACAGATGGCGGACACTGCGCACACCGAATACTCGCTTAAACCAAGCAATATAAACATCAGTATTCAATACCACAGAATCTTTATTCGATTTATAAGTCAGGAAATATCCCAGCGGAGCCAGAATGGCGGAACTCATCCACATCCCCATCCATACAATCCACTTCCCGTCTCGAGCCATTTTATAGCCTGTATTATCAATAATATAATAAATGATAAAGGTAAACACGGAAACAATAACCGGCATACCCAATCCACCTTTGCGGATAATACCTCCCAAAGGTGCGCCAATAAAGAAAAATAAGAGACAGGAAAGAGAAATTGTGATTTTCCGATGCCATTCTATTTTATGTCTTCGTATGCTAAGATCATTCTGAGCCATTGTAAAGCTCTTAAACCCCCAGTCACTCGACAGATTCTCCGTACGGCCAACGGCTGAAGCTATGATCTTCTGCTTATTCATCAAGGTAGCAACTTTAAACAGACTATCCACATTGTAATCGCCAATGCGCGCTTCCTCCATCTTCAGGGTATCTTCCTTGGTCAGTCCGGCCGCAGTGCGATACGGCCCCTTACTTGCTTCAATGTAATACTGCCTGCCGATACTATCGGCCAATACAGTCATCGAGTCGATGGAAGCCTGTATTTTTATCATATCTTTGGTGGTAGACTGATTGCTCATAATACTGGCATCAGCCATATTAAAGTCCGAATCGAACTGAATGATCGTATGTTTCTCCCGGAAAGATTCCCGGCGATAAGGAACATTCTTCGAACTCATGCTCTGTGCCTTCAGATTCTCAAACATCTCACCGCTGTACAGATGTAGATAAAGATGCTGCTTATCGGCTGTCATCTCCAGACGTCCCGAATCGGCTACAATAATACGTGCATTATCAAAGTTATTGGAGAAATCATAAATAATCACATCGTAGAGCATGCCCGTCTTACGGTCTTTTCTTTGCACTTTCAAATTATACCCATCAATTTCATCATAAAAAACTCCTTCGGGAATATCTACCTCAGGAGATTTCTGCTTCATCGAAATGAGCAAAGTGCCCAACTTGGCTTGTGCCCGCGGCCCTATGACATTTTGGAAATAGAAGGATACACAACAAATGGCGAAGACAAGGACAATGAGCGGACGCATAATTTTAAGCAGCGAAATGCCTGCTGCCTTCATGGCGAGCAACTCAAAACGCTCGCCAAAATTACCAAACGTAATTAAAGAAGCCAACAACACTGCCAAAGGCAGAGACATCGGTACCAGACTCAACGCAGAATAAAAGAAGAATTGAGCCAGTACACTCATTTCTAACCCTTTTCCCACCAATTCGTCTACATACTTCCACAAAAACTGCATCATGAAGATGAAGAGGCAGATGAAAAATGTACCGACAAAGAGTAATAAGAAACTCTTTATTATAAAAATATCTAATCTTTTTATGCGTAGCATCTTAATAGTTTCATGCAATTAAGATACAAAATTAGCACAAAAAAAGGAGTGCAAAAAATTTTTGGTTGAAAGTTAACTAAAAACCGCATGTTCTACGTAACTTACTCACTTGGGAATCCCACAATTCCTTCAAATCATCAACCTCTTCCGGATCAGAAAAGTCACTAATTTCAAGCACATAATCGCCCGTCAATTCATTATTACTCATTTTTATTTCAAAATACTCCCTTTCATTTTCGTCATCAAGCCAATGGAAACGAATAAACGAATAGGCCCGAATGGCAACAATAGTTGCCTGACGCTGTTCGGTTTTACCCCAACAAAAAGTCACTGTTTTATCATCTGATACTACTTTGTCTGCAAACCAGTCCTCCAAACCGGTAGGTGTGCTTATTGCTGACCAAAGAATATTTTTAGAAGTCGCATTCAGAAGATATTCCAAATGTATTTTCTCCTTTTTCATAGCTTTATTATTGATTGTGTGTGCCAAGATAAATACTTTTTTCTAAATACAAGGCATAATTAATTCACTTTCTTCATTACATCTCTTCTTTCAGAGTCAGAAATAGCCTGTTCATCATACTTTCAGAGATGTTTTTTTTAAGTTAAACACAAAAAAGATAGAAAATGTTTTGGAGATTAAAAAAAAGGCTCTATCTTTGCACCCGCAATCGAGAAACAATGGCGGGATAGCTCAGCTGGTTAGAGCGCATGATTCATAATCATGAGGTCCCCGGTTCAATCCCGGGTCCCGCTACCAAAAGAAAATTAGCGTTTAGGAGGCTTCCACTCTTGGGCGCTTTTTTATTGCACGACACGCTGCTCCCCTCATACATTCCACTCAGTTATCAACAAGGTTATTAACAGGTATCCACTAAAGTTATCAACAGGATAACAAAATAAGCTTCAATTGATTACAAGTTTACATTCATTCTATTAACCATTACTTCAAACAGGCTATCAACAAGGGAAAATGATAATGTTTCAACTATGTAAGTCTATTTACTGAAATGAGATAAATACAGGAAGTCTGAACAAACAATCTTATCGAAAGGTTCAACCACCTACTTTTTTTATCAAAGCACATATACTTATTAAAATAGCAAATATCCCCGCTAAACCTTATAGGAGAAAATTGGGGAGTAAAAGTTCTGACACTACTCCATAAGATTAAAAATCAAGTAATTATAAGCATTAGTTACATTCCTGCAAAAGGCTTGTTTTAACAGTACGTTAAAACAAGCCTTTTGATAATAAAGAAGAAGTCTTTTGTGCACAAAAGACTTCTTCTCTGCAAATAGAAAAAAAACGTTCTGAAAAAGGCATTAACAATGTTAATAGAAAAGGGCTACGCTCCTATCTATTTTCAGATCCCGGCAAGCCGTATGCTCCAATCGAGATTCACAGAAACGTAACCTTTTGGGGCTTGAGAAGTTATTTTAAGTTCAAATTACTCCTTACCGATGTGATTGCTGCATTAACTGGTGTAACGGACTTTTGAGTGCAATAATCAAACTCTGCAGATTTGTCGCCGGTAAATGATTTCCATTTTAGTTTTAATTTGACTGTTTTACCATTTGTATCCGGCAGACCATCCAGTTTAAAAGCGACCAGACCATCTCCCATCGTACCATATGTGTCTCCGTACGCATGATGACGGAATTCTACCTCATAAGGATTCTCCGGATTCTGGCTTAACAATAAATTTACGAAATGGGCTTTATGATAGTCTCCCCACGTTGTTCTGAAACGTAGAGTCAAATAACCATCTTCTGCAATAGTCACCCAATCATTCACAATTTCGACTGGATCCGTGCCATATACAACATCATTTTCCGTCCCCAGATCAGGTGCAATCGATTTGGTCAGAATACTATCTATCCAGTTCACCTGTATGGCCTTATCATATTTTCCACCTGATTCATCCAATTCATCATAATTCACCAATGCCCTTACTTCTTTCTCGCCAAAAGGAGAAGAGGTCATATTAGTAGGCAACAATGTCGTGCTATCATTCAACTGTAAAAAGCATGAACCATCAGTCGCGTTTTTCACTGTTACAAGAGCATTAGGAAATCCTCCTACATAATAGTACTTATCATTGTCATCCAGACAAGACTGTAAACCGGCAGAACAAACAACCGCCATCGCAATTATAACTCCTTTATTCAAGAATGAACAGACTTTCATAATAGATTTCATTTTCATTAGACATTCAAAATAGGTTCTCTCTATTTATAGAAATAAAACAATTCCGAAAAGCCTGCATCCAAGAATGTTAATTAAAAATAATATCAACGGCAAAGAGTACTTTCAGGTCCCAAATATGATCTTTTGAGACCGCCCATATCAATTACTATTTTTTGATGACAAGTTCATCACTTACATCATTAAGATAAGTATTCCTATGGGTAAGCCAAAGTTTCTCATAAAAACAGTTTCTTCAAAAAACATCCCCTATATTCATAAAACGAAACATATCACACATCTCGTTTTATGAATACAGGGGATCAATGAAAGTTATCGAATAATTAATAACCGGATTGCCCAAAGGCCCAATCACAGTATCCTTTGGGTAAAGAGCGGGATTTGCCACCAAAAGTCACAGAGAACGGTTGTTTTAAGTTACAATGCAGATTCACGATTTGTTTTTCATCTGCCTTTACTGTCAGTGTATTACCTTTTCCGGATACACGACAATTATATCCAACCACCTCACCATTTGGACGTTCTATCACAAAAGCATTAGTCAGTACCGTCTCACCAATACACTTAAACAGTTCGTGCACATCATTATCCTGAGTATTGACTGTCTGCCAATCGCTGATCATGTTTACATATTGTTCGCCAATAACAAACTTACGGGTATCATATAATTTGGGATGCGGATTGCCAAAACTAAGATCTGAAAAGTTCAATTTTGTATCAGCACTGCATGCCTGCTCTACTTCAAGGTGTGGATCAACAACAAAAGCCCAACGCAACTGTCCTGTCTTATAATCAATCAAATTAGCAAAGGCCCCCATTGCATTAAATGTCTGTTCCAACCATTTTTCGTCACCTGTCAACAAATAGGCATAATAGGTAGCATATGCACGCCATCCGCTCCAACCATGTGGCGAATTAAACATATTCGGTAACATTTGCACATCGTATTGCGCTTCCCAATAACGCATAGTACCTTGCCGGCGACGTCCATCAGGAACACGAAGCTGAGTCAGGCAATCGTGACTATTAAGAATCTTCAGCATTGCATCAGTATAATATTTACGTGTTTCAACATCTTTTTCAAGAACCCCCATCATACCGATCTGTAAAGCCGAACAAGAAATCATTCCATCCTCAAATGTCAGCTCTCCCTCTGTCTGGAAATCACCTTGTGATGCAACCAATTGGTCGATTGCCTTTTTGGCAGATAAAAAATGACGTTCGGCACAATCTTTCCAAAACGGATCTTGCTCACCCAGTTTACGTTCAAGAACGGCAAGTTCTAAAACACTTTTAGCAATATAAATAACACTGGTATAGACTGTTCCGTGATTATAATAGGCTCCGTCATCACGCTGAGAAGTCCGAATCATCCAGTCAGCCAATTTCGATGCTTTCTTCAGATCCTCCAAATTTCCCTGTGCCTCATACTTATCTGCCAACATCCCAATTGTAGTAGAAGTATTTTGAATACGAGTTTTAAAATACAATGGCTCCACTTTTTCCGGATCATGCAATTTATTGTAGAGCTGATCAAAATAATCACTCAATTGTTTATCCAATGTTTTATCCGGAAAATAACGGGCGGCCAGAAAGGCCGAATAGAACCCATACCAACTTTCGGCATGTGATGTGGGTTTCTGATGATAACGGGCTACATTCTCACGTGCCTTTTTCATCACCCACTGCCAAGGATGATGCACCGTCCATACCGCTTCGGCAACCTTATTGCCCGAACGGACGGAAAGAGTATAAAGTCCTGCATCTTCCAGTTTAACCTTTCCTATCCAACGTTTACCCTCCGCTTTAGTCAGCACAACAGGTAACTCTGCCCCCGCATCATTAGTTACTTTTACCTCTGGAGTATCCGCTGTAAGCATGAATGACGCTTCCTCATGCGCAGCATAAGAGGTCTGACGAATATCAATCAAAGGAATATCTGCAGCTTGTGTTATAGCATATTCCAAATTATCCAGCTTCCCCACATTGATGAACAGGAAGGTCCACTCTTTACTTTCGCCTTGTTTCAACTCATACAAATCTTGCGGATGACGAGACGGTAAAGGTAAAGCATTCAACAAGTCAAGATTTAGCGATTCAATGCGATGCCCCATGAACCAAAACGGTGCCGGATCCTGATATCCCAAATTATAGTCCACACTCCAAGATGCTACAGGCTGTTGTGACACAAGTCCCAATGTATGTCCGGAAGGAGTCTGCAGATACCCGTAAAAATGAGTCTTTTCATTTCTCATCAAAGTTGGAAAATATTTACCGAACCAATCCGGATATTTATCCATATATGTATCGATACCTAACTTAAGCCCTGCCTTCTGAGGTTGAAAAGGAACTGATGACTCGTTAGTCAACTTTACCTTCAATGCAGGTTGCCCATGAACTTTTGTATAGGAAATGCAGCAAAGCACCCCGTCTATTTCGCTGCGATAGGAAGCATATCCATCCGGAATCCAAAGCGCACGTATCTCTTTTCCCTCGCGTTTAGCATAGAAAGAGGGGCCGGCATGATCGCCCTTACGGAAAAAAGGTACTGTATCATTTCGTTGTTTATTTTTAAATATTAGTTGTTCCGCACATCCGGTTTCAGAAATTCTCCATTCCCAACCAGGGTGTTTCAAAACAATTTGTGCCGGAGTCATTGGACTGAAAATCAACATTCCGGATAATAAAACGGCTAAACGTATTCCTTTAAAAAGCATAATCTGTTTTTTCTATTCTAATTGTGAAAAAACGGATCCCGGCAATTTAAAGAATCATAAGATGCCCCATGACAAATTGCGGAATCCGTTTTGAATAAATTTATAATAATCTCTTAATAAGCATTAGTACCCCTCATTCTGAATAACCTGTCCACTACTTTCGGTAATGACACTCTGCGGCAACGGCATCAGGTTCATATACTCTTTTGCAGTAGTAGATCCCTTATACTTGATAGCATAATCAATATACAATCCATAACGAATCAGATCACTACGACGGCAGCCCTCACCCCATAATTCATGCCCACGTTCTTTAAGAACAGCTCCAAGAAAATCGTCCAGTGAGGTAAAATCACTCAACTGATAAGCAGTCAATCCTGCACGTGTATGTACATCATTCAGACGGTCCACAGCTTCCTGAGTAACCGCATTATTACTACGTGCCAATGCCTCAGCCATCAGAGTCAATACATCGGCATAACGGTAAACAACAACATCTACTTCACTGCTTTCACTGGTTTGTGTCGGATCTTCTCCATACTTGATGGGCAATGCACCTTTATCCAGATACTCGCCCGGATTAGTTTCATTGTATGTCACCCCATCTGTTCCTACATATTCACTACAAATAACTTCCAGACGCTTGTCCTTAGGATCGAAACTGTGGTAAAACTGCCATGGCATACGATAGCCATTCCATTTTTGGATATTGGGATTAGTTGTAGGATAATTACTTGGCAACACATGTGCATGCCACATTTGCTCATTTACCCCTCTGGTTTCAATACATGAAAAGATCATTTCATCATTGCCTTCATTATCTAAAGTAAAGATGTCCTTATAATTAGCAACCAACGAATACCCACATTTCATAACTTCTCTTCCACATTCCACAGCTTTGCCCCATTCTTTTTCATGCATATAAAGTTTCATCAACACTGTATATGCCAGTCCTTTGGTAAATCGTCCGAAGTTCTCATCAGACTTGCTATATTTAGCAGGAAGTACTTCAGCTGCCGCTTTCAAATCATCTTCAATCAACTTCACTGTTTCCTCTTTTGAAGAACGAGGTACAATGACCTTCTGGGTAGGATTCTGTAAAACTTCTAATGAAGGAATCTGAATAGGGCCATACAAGTCGTAAAGAATATATGCTAACCAGCCACGTCCACAACGTGTTTCGGCAACTAAACGTGTTTTTTCCTCTTCTTTCATATCAATACCAGAAATACGGTCTAATGTCAATGTCATCTTTCCGATATGATTCGCCCACGTACCATAAAAAGAAGTAGGGATATCAGAGGTAGCAGTGAAATTCAACTGTAATACAGCCGGCCACCATGAATCTCCCCATTTACAATCCAATAGGTCGGTAGACATATCTGTATTGGAGGCCAGACCACCTTTAGCGCATTGAAATAATCCGCCATATCCATCTGCACGGAACGGACCGTAAGCTGCTGCAATAACCAGTGCATCTGCATCATCTGCATTAGTTGGAAATATAGTTGTATTAATAGAGTCGTATGATTCGGATTCCAGGTTAATGCAAGAATCCAATAAACCAATCACTGCGATAAACAGGGAAAATATATAAATTATCTTTTTCATATCATTCTTTATTTTTTATTGCTTAGAAAGTAATATCCAGACCAATACTAAAACTGCGCACATTAGGATATGCCCAATAAGAATCATCCGTTTCCACATCCAAACCATCATACGGAGTAATAGTAAACAAGTTGTTTACATCAGCGTAGATACGTACATTGGAAATCAGCTTCTTTGCCGATTTAACAGGCAATGTATATCCCAATGTAATATTACGGCAGCGAATAAACCAGCTCTTTTCCAGAAAATAGTCTCCATATCCATAATTACTCATATATTGAAAATAACCCGGCATCTTACCCGATGTATTATCATGTGACCACACATCTTTAGCCGAAGTCGGCATGTTATAGCCACGATATAAGTTATTCACTCCAGTCATTGTACCTGAACCAACAATCCAATAATCTTTATAAGAACCACTCTTTAATAAATCCAGCTGCCCATAGAAGTAAACATTCAGATCGAAATTCTTATAACGGAAAGTATTATTCAATCCCAACAAATACCCCGGATCACTGCAACCTTTAAATACAGCATCCGCATAATCGATCTTTCCATCCGGCTTTCCAGTCCTCAATGGAATGCCATGTTTATCGGTTTTATAAGTTCCGTCTGCATTGTATGCATATCCATCAATATCTTTTAATTTCACCTGTCCCGGTAGGGCTCCCGGCATCCATGATACTTCCTCTCCCGGCTGAATCAACCCGTCAGACAGATACATATAGTATCCCCTCAACGGAGCATTATACATATCGTATGGGTTCGGGCTCCAGCTCTCGTCACGTTCTTTCCATTTATCACGATAGAATGAGAAGGTGAAATCGGTATTCCAGCTAAAATCTTTTGTATCAAAGTTCTTTGTATTGACTGTCAGTTCAAATCCTTGGCTTTGTGTTTTACCAATATTGGCCGCAATTGAACCTACTTCATTATATGAAAGCACACTGCGGGAACTAAGCAAATCAGAAACTACCTTATGAAAGTATTCTGCCGTTACATTAAAACGGTTGTTTAAGAAGCCCAGATCCAATCCTACATTCCACTCGGTCGTCGTCTCCCATTTTAAATCCGGATTACCGATCTGACTGACATAAACTCCTGTATATTCTTTATTACCGAAAACTTTATTATATCCAGTACCATAATAAGTGACTGATTTATCTCCAATATTCGAGTTACCTGTTTGTCCGTAACTTAACCTTAACTTACCGTTAGATAGCACTTTATCCAAATTCAAAGACCGGGCAAAATTTTCCTCCGTAAATCTCCAACCCAAAGCGACAGAAGGGAAATATCCCCAGCGGTTATTTTTTGCAAAGTTAGAGGCACCATCAGCACGAAGAGTGGCAGTCAGCAAACAACGATCTTTATAGGTATAATTTACACGACCGAAGAAAGAAGCCATTTCGCTTTTAGAAGCGGAAGAACCAACCCATGGTTTCTCATAAGTACCTGCACCCAGATTATTAAACAGAAAAGCATCCGTCAAAAACCCCTGGTTACCGGCATTCAGATATTTGCTGGTGAAACGCTGGAAAGAATACCCGACCAAAGCATTCAAATTATGGTTACCAAAACGCTTTGCATAATTGGCTGTCAGTTCCAGCAAATAATCAGATCTGTCATATTGCCCGATATCTGCACGTCCATCTGCCTTTTCTCCATAAAGAGTTGTTTTGGGCATATAGACTTCACGACGCTGGTAGTTGCGGTCAATGCCGAAGCTCGCTTTTAATGTGAGTTCATTAATAGGTTTAATTTCAACAAACGGAGTAGCCAACAAACGTTCTTTAGTCGTTTGGTCACTAATCTCAAGTAATGAAACAGGGTTTGGAATATAAGCAGCTTGTTGATTCAAACTGTAATCACCATTTTCATCTTTGACCGAAAGTAGAGGACTAAACTGAGCTGCCGACACTAAAATACTGGCATATTCATTTTGCCCCGCTCCCAACGGAACATTGTCCAATGTATTACGGCTCACAGTCAGGTTGATACCGACTTTTGCATATTTACTAAGTTTCTGATCCAAATTAACACGCCCGGTATAACGCGACATACCATTATTCTTCACAATACCCTTCTGATTAAAAAAGTTACCCGAAATCAGATATTTGGTATATTCTGTACCTCCATTGATAGAAATATTATGCTGTGTCTGAAAACCAGTACGCGTAATGTGATCATACCAATCCGTATCGTTCACCGGATTCGCAATCTCCGCATCCGAATATTTTGGACTATATGTACTGGTGACATCCGATTCACTCTCACCGCCATAAATACCAACTTTATTGTCATACATCCATTTTTCCTTGAACCAGCGGTTAGACTGAATCATAAAATCCTGTGCATCCAACATTTCATATTGGGTAGCCATGGTCTGTACAGTAGCCGATCCTGAATAGGTAACTTTGGGTTTCCCCTCTTTTCCCCGTTTAGTCGTAATAATGATAACACCACTGCCTGCGCGCGCACCATAGATGGCAGTAGAACTGGCATCTTTCAATACTTCAATTGATTCTATATCATTGGGATTAATAGAGGCCAATATATTATCAGTTGTACCATTATCGCTGTTATAACCGACACTGACATTTCCCGCATTACTTACAGGAAATCCATCCACAATAATTAACGGATTATTACCTGCACCGGTCGAAGCAGCTCCACGAATACGAAATGTCGTACCCCCACCCGGCTGGGCACTAACTGTGTTTACTTGCAATCCAGCAGCCTTACCAGCCAATGCATGACTTACCGTAGAGATTGTACTTAAGGGAGTATCATCCATCTTCACTGATGCTACAGCTCCGGTCAGGTCCTTTTTCTTCATAGTACCATAACCTACGACAACAACTTCATCTAAAGTTTTAGTATCTTCCTTCAGCGAGATAGTTAATTGATTCCGGTTTTTTACAGCTATATCCTGCTGTACATATCCAATATATGTAACCTGTAATACTGCGTTATCCGGCACTTCTAACTCAAAATCTCCATTGAGATTGGTAATTACTCCTGTTGTCGTACCTTTTACTAATACATTTGCTCCGATAATCGCCTCGCCACTGGCATCTTTTACAACTCCTTTCACTTTCTTTACTTTTGAAGCAGGCTTTTGCTCCACCGGCACAATAACGATGTAGTTGCCGTTTTTTTTGTATGTATAACCCGTATCTTTCAGGATGGTTGCCAATATCTCCAGGACTTCAGTTTCTTTCTGGTTTAACGAAACCTTACGAGAGACGTTCAGGTGTGAATCATTATAAGCGATTTTATACTTCGAAGATGCTTCGATCTTCTCAAACGCTTGTTTCAATGATACTGTTCCATCCCGAAACGTAACTTTCTGGGCATGTACTTGCAGAGAACCCGCCAACATCAAACCAAGGCAAAAGGTTGCCACTCGGATTGATCGATTTTTGTTCATAATATTATTTTTTTTAGTTAAACAATAGCCGTCCTTTGGCGACTTTTACAATAGGACAGTCTGTTATTTAACTACACCCAACGACAAAACGTTAACAAAAGCTAATATTTAAAATCTTATTCGATATAAATATCTTTCCCCTCTATCTGATATTCAAGTCCCGGAATCATTTCTTTGATCAGCATCATTACATTTTCTATCGACTCATTAGGATAAAAATGAATAGTTAGATTATTGGATTGATAAATAGAAGTCTGTAAATGTACCTGAACCGAATAGGCGCGTTCTAAGGTCTGTATCACTTCTTTAAACGGACTACTACTAAAATATAAACCTCCATCTCTCCAATCAGAATAATCAGAAGCTTTTACCCGTTTTCGCTCTATATGTCCGGTAGACGGGATATAAACGATTTGATCATCAGGCTCCAGTAAATAGGATGAATTGGAACGATTCAGCAACATACGAATGGATCCTTCTTCCAAAGTTGTCACGACCTTATCGATATTAGGATAAGCATTTATATTGAACTCCGTACCAAGTACACTGATTGAAATAGAGTTCGTTTTCACAATGAAAGGACATTCTTTATTTTTCGTTACTGAGAAATAACCTTCACCGGCCAGATAAACTTCACGTTCATCTCCAATGAACGAAGATGGATAAACCAACAGAGAACCGGAATTGAGCCAAACTTTCGATTGATCGGGTAAGATAATTTGTTCCCTCTTCCCATTATTAACATAGTATTGGATGAAGGTCACATTACTGAGTTCATTCTTGATAGTAAGAGTTTCTGTATATAAATAAGCAGAACCGAATAAAAGCAATAGAGGGATGATGATAGATGCAGCAACCCAAGTCCACCGGGGAATACGGAAACGCGGAGAGTCCGGTTCCAACTTCACAGAGCTTCCTCCAATCTGTTGTTCCAGCTTCTCAAACGCTCTTAATGTTTCGTGTTCATCCCCTTCCGGGAAACCGATCTGTTCCCAAATACCAGACAAAGCCTCCTCTTTCTCTTGCTTGCTGTTTGTGTCGGTTAATCGTTTATACACTCTCCCCGCCACCTCTTCCGATGCCGGATGATGGAAAAAGTAAGTGATTATATTTTTTAAATAACTCATTCTATTAGTAATTTATAATAGGACGTATAAATCCGAGTTTATCCCTAACCGTATTAACATAAATAGAGAAAAATAAAGAGTAACAAAGCATTTTTCAGTTCTTTCAATGCCAGGTTAAGATGGTTCTCAACTGTTTTTTTACTTATCTGCAACTTTTCCGCTATTTCTGCATTGGTAAGCCCAGCCTCCCGGTTTAACCGGAAAATCGTTTGCCGTTGAGGAGGCATGTTCTCTACCACCATATCAATCAATAATTGCAAATCTTTGGCAACTAACTCTTCGTAAGGTGTAGTATCCGTAGACTCTTCCACTGAATCAGCCCTTTGATCATCCTGACGATTCTGCCTGGAACGCAAATAATTGAAAGTTGTATTTTTAGTCAAAACATACAGATAAGTACCAAAGACTTCCACTTCACGAAATCGTTCCCGATGGGTCCACAGCTTAAGAAAAACCTCTTGTGCCAAATCTTCCGTTTCACTCTCTGATTTAACCAATCCCATAATAAAAGAGCGCACCTTTGGATAATAACGCACAAACAATGTCTTAAACGCTATATGGTTTCCTTGTGAGAATTGGACGACCAGCAATTTTTCATCTGCGATTTCAGAATGCATTATTATACCTCGCTTAAAAGATTAACTTAGACAAGTATCAGATTATATATCAATACGCTGACAAAAATAACAAAAAAAGCTTAATATAAAGATGTTATAAGTTGTTTTTTCCGGAAAATGCCCTACAGAGCCACAAGTTCACCTCTGTCATTTACAATCATCATCAAGCCTTCAGTCTCATCACGAAGCAGCTCCCCTTACCCAATTCGCTCTGCACGGTCAACGTACCTCCATGTGCTTCTACAAAGTCTTTTGAGATAGACAATCCTAAACCACTCCCCTGCACCTTGGTGCCCGGCACACGGAAATAACGATCAAAAATACTTTGGTGATATCGCGGATCAATACCCTTCCCAAAGTCCTGGACATAGAGTTCGATATACTCTTCTTCACGCCGTGCACCAATCACCACCCGTCCATTCTCTTTAGAATAGCGGATTGCATTGCTCAAAAGATTAGTAAGCACCCAAGCTATCTTTTCACTATCCACAAATAACTTAGGTATCTTCTCTTCAGGGTACTCCACTTCTATCTGTATATTGAATTTATCGGCCTGTACCTGATTGGCCTTAATGGCATATTCAATCAGTTCGATAGGTTTTGTAATTTTCGGCATCATCTGAAGTTTACCGGCTTCCACCTGAGTCATATTCAGTAATTCTCCGGTAATATCAAGCAAACGTTGGCTGTTATCCTTTATATTCTTTGACAGCTGTTCTTGTTCTCCATTCAGAACTCCTACCCTCTTGTCCTCCAATAGCTGAAGGCTCATCATAATGGCAGAAATGGGGGTCTTCAGTTCGTGAGAAATAGTGGAAATGAAGGTTGTTTTTGCCGAATCGAGTTCCTTAAATTCTGTGATATTTTTCAGCAAAATGACGTCTCCCAAATTACGGGCTTCTCCTTTTTCTGCCTCTGCATTCTCAATCGGGATATAAGAAGCCTGGAAATAACTTTCTTTATTATCCGCATAGATTTTCAAGGGTTCATTCTTTTCGCCGGGAGTCACCAGTTCACGTATCAGTCTGCGCAGCAGATCATTCTTCAAAGAAAGTTCCTCAGCCGAGTGCCTAATCACATTCTCACGCTTCATATTGAGCACATTCAGTGCTTCATTATTAATAAAAAGAATTTCCCGTTCGGTATTCAGCCCGATAATCGGTTCATGGATACTATTGACTACAGCCTCAAGAAATTTTTTTGCAGAAAGAATATCAGCTAACGTACTATCACGATATTCTGTCAGTTTCTCTGCCATACGATTAAAACTATCGGAAACCTCCCTGAATTCTTCATACCCCTTCATCTCCAATCTCTTTTCATAATTATGATTGGCTATTTCCAGAATTCCACGAGTCAGTTCCTTTACCGGTCTATTAATGGAGCGGGGTAGCCAAATAAGCAGAACCAACCCCGTCAAGATACAAATACCACCCGTTATGGAAATCCATAAAAGAGCACGTTCCAGAGCAGGCATAGCAACCGGACTGTCAGGTTCCGTAGCCGTCAAAATCTGAAGATTAACCACTGAAAGTGTTACCAGTAAAATGATCATTCCGGCCAATATTCCAATGCCGAAAAGTAATTTGGTTTTTATATTCATAATCGATAATGAGACTAAATCATTTTTTATGCAAGTATAATCAAATCTACGTTCGCTTGTGCCAGATTATTTAAAAATCTGCGATATTTCAATATTCCGCACACAGCGCCGGGCAATCGGAGGAAAGGGGATCCCATACAAACAGTGGATATTTGTTTTTCTTTGCAAACCTGTACAATGCTCTGCAATACATCTCTCGACTGTACCTGAACCACTTCTCCCCCCAACTCTGTCACCAGTTTGAAATGATTCAGCAAATGACGCTGACTGGCCAGATCGATACGCTCCATGCTCTCTTTGGGAGTCTGTACATAGAGTGCTACAAACGAGGTGTTGTACCGGGTAGCCAAACGGGCTGCTTTCCGTATAATACGCCGGGGAGCCTTTTCCTGACTACTGATGCAAGCCATAAATTTTTCATGACGAACCCCAAGGCCAATGCTCATCACAACTTCATTTTCCACTTTCTTCTCTACTCGCAATGCGACCTCTTTCAAGGCCAATTCACGGAGTTGCAAAATGTTTTCAGTCTTAAAAAAGTTATTGAGTGCGGTCTGAATCTTCTCCGCTTTATATATCTTCCCCGCTTTAAGCCTGGTAATCAGTTCTTCGGCTGTGAGGTCAATATTCACGACCTCGTCAGCCTCTTGAAGTACGCTATCGGGGATACGTTCCCGAACTTCAATGCCTGCTATATCCTGCACTTCTTCGTTTACACTCTCAATGTGCTGGATATTGACTGCCGAAATCACATTAATGCCTTCATCGAGCAATGTCATCACATCCTGCCAACGTTTCTCATTTAGACTTCCTTCCACATTAGTATGTGCCAGCTCGTCCACTATCACAATTTCGGGATGAATACGGATAATCGCCTCCAAGTCCATCTCCTCAAGCTCTTTCCCTTTATAAAACAGTTTCCTACGCGGAATAACCGGCAAGCCTTCCAATACGGCCTCCGTCCCGGCACGCCCGTGTGTCTCAATATATCCTATCCGGACATCTACTCCACTATCAATCAAATCGTGTGCTTCCTGAAGCATCCGGTAAGACTTGCCTACACCGGCAATCATACCGATGTAAACCTTGAACTTACCACGACGTGATCTCTTTATCAAATCGAGGAAATGCTGTACACTCTCTTCTCTATCCATATTTATTCATTTTTTATACTGCATAACCCGTAACAGTATCACTACTGCTACGGGCCGGCTAACAACTTCATGAGTTTTTAAGTTATATCTGATTTCACGGTTTTAAAGTGATACCAAACACCAAATGTGCATCTTCCATACGAGGATTCCAAACAACCTGTGCAAATATAGGCAAAGCAAACGTATCATTGAATCTGATCCGGGTAGTTCCTTTCAAAGCAACATTGGTCACAGCAAATCCATCACAATTGTACTGAGGAGCCGCATAAGGGACAATACCGCAAGTTGCGTTCAGATCTACCATCTTTACACAGAAAGGATAATTAAACTCGACATAAGACGAGTAATTCTGTTTGCCTTCCGCATTCTTATCTTGTCCGGCAAACATGGTATACCATGCTATAGATAAAGGAAACTTTTCAGACTGGACGGCATAAGTAAGTCCTGCTTCAAAATGGTGAGCGGTTTCATGACTTTTAAAATTAAAGTATTTACGCGCTCCCTGTCCTGCCCACCATAAATCTGCAACTGAAAAAGTCAATCCGGAATTACCTAAAGTATAGGCAGCAGTCAAATCTATCTCTTTGGCAGCAGCTCCGGCCGAAGCGGAAGTCCCGTCAAAATCTGTAGATCCCCATGCCGTCAGCGAAAAGCCTCCGGCACTGAAACCCAGAGTCGGCTGAATACTGACCCCTGTCTGATACATTCCACGCCAAATGTAAGAGCTTACCAGATCGCCCTGAACATTGAACTGTTGAGCATTTGCATTTATGCCTCCCCAAAAACACATAGCCACAAGTGCCAGTGATGTTAAAATCGTGTTTTTATTTATAATATTTCTCATATTCATTTCCTGTTTACTTTTGTCTCTTCAAGAGCTATATTCAATTTTAATACATTTACTTTCTCGGTTCCGAATACCCCTAACAATGGTTTTTCCACTGCCTTATCTACAATCCTTCTGACTTCCTCTACATCCATTCCTCGTGCTTGAGCGACCCTTTTTACCTGCACATAAGCACTCTGAGGAGTGATATCGGGGTCCAGTCCCGAACCACTGGCCGTCACCATTTCGGCAGGCACATCTTTACGGGACAAGTATGGATGGTGAACCAGGAAAGTGTCGATACGGGATTTCACTTCTGCCAGATATTCCGGATTGGTAGGCCCTTTATTACTACCAGATGAACTGGTTGCATCATAACCGTCACCTGCACATGAAGGGCGTCCCCAAAAGTAAATATCCTCCGTAAATTTTTGTCCGACATTGGCGGCACCGACCACTTTACCGTTCAATGTCACCACCTCCGCATTACCCTGATTGGGACCGGCTACCCGAGCAAACAACCATAACACGAGAATATAGAACACTGAGAAGAATACACAAAACACAAGCGTTATCTTGATAGATTTTAATAATGTTTTCATTGTTTGAATATTTAGAAGAATAAACTGACTACCAAATCGATTAACTTGATTCCGACAAAAGGAACTATCACCCCTCCTAACCCATAAATCAGCAGGTTACGACGAAGTAGTGCCGATGCTCCGATCGGTTTATACTGTACTCCTTTCAAAGCCAATGGAATTAAGATCGGAATAATAATAGCATTGAAGATAACAGCCGAAAGGATCGCACTTTCCGGACTGTGCAGATTCATGACATTAAGTGCACCGAGTTCTGGAATAGCCACCATAAACAGGGCAGGCACAATAGCAAAGTATTTGGCCACATCGTTTGCAATAGAGAAAGTTGTTAACGTACCGCGAGTCATCAGCAGTTGCTTTCCGATTTCCACAATCTCTATCAACTTCGTCGGATCGTTATCAAGGTCGACCATATTACCGGCTTCCTTGGCCGCCTGGGTACCACTGTTCATTGCCACACCGACATTAGCCTGTGCCAGCGCAGGAGCATCATTCGTTCCGTCGCCCATCATAGCCACCAACTTACCTGACTGTTGTTCCTTACGGATATATTCCATCTTATCTTCGGGTTTCGCCTCGGCGATGAAATCATCTACTCCTGCCTTCTCTGCAATATATTTAGCGGTCAGGGGATTGTCACCGGTCACCATCACCGTTTTCACTCCCATCTTTCTCAAGCGCTCAAAACGCTCTTGAATTCCCGGTTTGATGATATCCTGCAACTCAATAACCCCTGTTACCTTCTGGTCGACACACACTACCAGCGGTGTACCGCCATTACCCGAAATTTCAGCTATCACTTCTTCTATTTCTTTCGGAAATTTATTTCCTGCAGCCTCCGTTATTTTACGGATTGCATCGAAAGCCCCTTTACGGATTTGTGTACCATCGGACAAATCAACCCCCGAACATTTGGTTTCGGCAGTGAACTGAATCATGCGTGCACCGGTCGTATTAAGACTCCGCATGCGTACCCCCGATTCACGTCCTAACTCTACGATGGACTTACCTTCAGGCGTTTCATCCGAGAGGGAAGCCAGCAGACAGGTCGTAATAAACTCACGCGGACCGACTCCCGGTGCCGAATGGAATTTTGTCGCTCTACGATTACCAATCGTAATGGTACCCGTTTTATCTAACAGCAGAGTATCAATGTCACCTGCCGTCTCAACAGCCTTACCCGATTTCGTAATCACATTGGCACGCAGTGCACGATCCATACCGGCAATACCGATTGCAGAAAGCAGTCCCCCGATAGTAGTCGGAATCAAACAGACAAACAGAGAAAGAATAGCTGCGATCGAGATGGCCGTTCCAGGATGCTCAAGACTGGTATAATCAGCAAACGGAATCAGAGTGACGCAAACGATGACAAACACAAGTGTAAAACCGGCCAACAGAATGGTCAAAGCTATCTCGTTCGGTGTCTTTTGTCGGCTGGCACCTTCTACCAAAGCAATCATTTTGTCGAGAAAACTTTCACCGGGCTGTTGTGTCACCAATACCTTGATGTGATCCGAAAGCACTTTAGTTCCACCGGTCACCGAACTCTTATCTCCACCTGCTTCACGAATCACAGGAGCAGATTCACCGGTAATGGCACTTTCATCAATCGAAGCCAATCCTTCGATAATCTCTCCATCGGCAGGAATCGTATCGCCTGCCTCACACACAAAAATATCTCCCTTTTTCAGCATTGAACTGCTCACCGTCTGAATCTTGTCACCCATCACCAGTCTGGCAGGAGTTTCCTCACGTGTCTTACGCAGGCTATCCGCTTGTGCTTTGCCACGGGCTTCGGCTATCGCTTCGGCAAAATTGGCAAACAACAAAGTGATAAACAAAATCAGGAATACACACAAATTATATCCGAAAGCACCATACTCCGGAGTGAACAGAGAGAACACCGTCACCACCAACATAATAAAGGTAACTATCTCTACTGTAAACATGATCGGATTCTTTACCATCATTCGCGGATTTAACTTCACAAACGATTGCTTGATACTTTCCATTACTTGCTCCTTTTGAAACATAGAAGCTGACATTTTATTTTTCATAACTATATTATCCTGCTATTCTTATAAACTTAAATGTTCGGCAATCGTACTTAATGCATGCACAGGGAAGAAAGACAAGGCTGCAACGATAAAGATAACAGCGAAAGTCATCATGGCAAAAGTCGCAGTATCCGTTTTCAATGTACCGGCACTTTCGGGAATAAACTTTTTCTGTGCCAAAAGTCCCGCAATGGCTACCTGACCGATAATTGGAATAAAACGGCTCAGGATAAGCACAATCCCACATGTCCAGTTCCAAAAGTAAGTATTATCACCCAACCCCTCAAAACCGGAACCATTGTTGGCTGCCGAAGAGGTATATTCATAGAGTTGTTCGCTGAGCCCGTGGAAACCGAGGTTATTCAACCAGCCTCCTTCACTCTCTACAAAATCGGGATGATGTGTATAAACGTAACTTGAAATGGCAGTAAACACAAGGATAACAAACGGATGGAGCAAAGCAACGAGAGTTGCAATCTTCATCTCCCGGGCTTCTACCTTCTTTCCCAGAAACTCAGGTGTACGTCCCACCATCAAGCCACTGATAAACACGGCCATAATAATGAAGGTATAATAATTCATCCATCCGACACCGACACCACCAAACCAAGTGTTAATCTGCATATTCAGCATTTCGACCATTCCACTAAGCGGCATAGTCGAATCGTGCATGCCATTGACTGATCCGTTAGAGGTAACCGTTGTAGTAACACTCCACAATGCTGTGGCTCCGGCCCCAAGCCTTACCTCCTTGCCTTCCATCGCACCATGATCCTGAGCAACTCCCATCTCATCGATACGTGGATTACCTCCCATTTCCTGCTGAACATTAATGAAAACTCCGGCCAGATAAGCAAACAGCATCACTCCAAAGATGCTATATCCTAACTTTCTGCGATTGGTATAGAAGCCCAAAGCCAACGCCATTGCCATCGGAATGATCAAGATTGACCAGCATTCAACCATATTAGTCAGATAAGTAGGGTTCTCCAGCGGATGTGAAGAATTAACCCCGAAATAACCGCCACCATTGGTTCCCAGTTGTTTAATAGGGATAATTGCAGCCGCAGGTCCTTGCGATACCATCTGCTCCTGTCCTTCCAGGGTAGTCACCTTCATCTTACCATCAAATCCCATCGGTGTTCCCTGCAAAATCAGGACGAAACCGACAATCAACGAAAGAGGTAATAAAATACGTGTACAGCTTATTACCAGGAAATGCCAGAAGTTACCTATTGTTCTGGTGGATTTGGCAGCCATACTTTTCATGATACCGGCCATAGCGGCCATCCCTGTAGCAGCAGTGATAAATTGGAACAGCATAATAACGAACAGCTGGGTAAAATAAGTCAATCCGCTCTCACCACTATAATGTTGCAAATTACAGTTTACCATGAAACTGATGCAGGTATTGAATGCTTGATCGGGTGTCTGAGGTCCGTTACCATCGGGATTGAGTGGCAGCCAACCTTGTGATACCAACAATACCATTCCCCATACAAACCAGAAAGCATTCAAAATCAACAAGGCTTTGAGAAACTGTTTCCAATTCATCTCCTCTTGCGGATTTATACCGCATATCTTATAAATCACTCGCTCTACAGGAGCCATAAAGTCCGACCAAGTCTTCTCTCCCTTATAAACCCGGGCTATGTAACGTCCCAACGGATAAGCTAAGACCACCATTAGGACGATTTGCACCGCCACTCCTAAAATTTCTGTATTCATTGCTTTACTTCCAATTAAAACTTCTCAGGCCGAATGAGCACATACGCCAAATAGCCGAAAAGTGTAATACTTATTACAAATAGTGTTGTGTACATAAACTTAATTCTCCTCTCTCTTTAAATTGTTTCAAACCAATCGACACATTTCCAAAACAGCCAGAAGCAGACGATGCCGCTCAACAGGCAGAAAATAAATGAAACTGTTATTCCCATGTTCTTTACCTTTTAATTAGAATGTTTATATTTCTATTTTACCTGAAACAATTAATGCCAAATGTGTGCCAAAAATGAAGAGAGTTAGCATAATCAACTAACATACAGACAGATAAAACAAATAGGGTATCCTCGTCAGTGCAAGGATACCCTATCATTTTGAAAAGGTATGTTTTATTTTGAAAGGGAGAAAAGCATAAACCCGGACAAGCAAGTATATTCCTGTCCGCTCAACTGCCAAGTTTATATTCTTCTATTTTCCGATATAAGGTAGTTAATCCGATTTTCAGCAAACGCGCCGCTTCAGTCTTATTCCCTTTGGTATGCTCCAATACCCTGGCAATATGCCTGCGTTCCATGGCTGAAAGTTCAAAGCTGCCCGGCATTCCTTCATCAGATTTCTCATAATGGCTGTTCTGTATTTCAAGCGGAAGGTCGTCTACATCCAGACAATCACCCTCACAGACAATCAGACTTCGTTCGATGGCATTACGCAATTCGCGGATATTGCCTTTCCACGGTTGTTGACATAAAGCCTCAAGATAAGCAGGCGTAATAGTACCCACCGGATGTGAAAGCTTCTCCGAGAAAGAACGGACAAACGATTCAGCCAGAATCTTAATATCCCCCGTACGTTCACGCAGAGGCGGAAGATGTACCTGAAATACAGAAAGGCGATAGAACAAGTCCTCACGGAAGCGTCCGGCTGCTATCTCAGCAGGTAAATCCCGATTCGTAGCAGCAATGATGCGTACATTGATGCGGGTAGGCTTCGTATCTCCTATCTTGATATATTCACCGGTTTCGAGGATGCGCAATAGTTTGGCCTGCAATTCAAAAGCCATCTCACCAATCTCATCCAAAAAGATTGTTCCATTGTTGGCTTCCTCAAAAAGCCCCTTCTTATCTTTCAACGCACCGGTAAACGAACCCGCCTTATGCCCAAACATTTCACTCTCCAGCAACTCTTTACTGAATGAAGAGCAATTGACCGCTACAAAATTCTGCTGCGACCGCTTGCTGTTATAATGTATCGACTGGGCAAAGACCTCCTTTCCGGTCCCTGTTTCACCTGTCAGCAACACAGGGACATCAGTCACTGATACTTTACGTGCCAGTGACACCGCTTCTTTCAGTGCCTTCGATTCGCCAAGTATAGTGTCAAACGAATACATCAGTCCGACTTTTTTCTCAAGCTTATCCAAACGGATATTCATTCGCACTTTCTCTACAGCACGACTAATGAGAGGAATGATCTTATTATTATCATCTCCTTTTGTAATGTAATCGAAAGCTCCGTTCTTAATGGCCTGCACACCGTCGGGTATGTTACCATGAGCCGTCAGCAGGATGATTTCTACTCCGGGTGCTTTTTTCTTTATTTCCGTCACCAGGTCTACCCCGTTTCCATCCGGAAGAAATACGTCACACAAAGCCACGTCGGGCATTTGAAGTTCCAATTGTCTGAGCGCTGCCTTGCAATCGCCGGCCTGGCACACTTCATAACCTTCAAGTTCCATCATACGGGCCAGCAGACCACGAATCTGAACTTCGTCATCTATAATCAGAATTTTACTCATGTCTGATAAGTTAAAATGTGAACGGTAAAAAACAGGGTGTGCAAATATAATGGTTTTCTACTACAATGCAAATGATCGGACTGTGGAAAAAAACAACCTTCAATGCACGGCTCTTTCATTTAACAACCGTCTTCCTCTCATACAAAAAACGCGTTTCGATCTTCCATCTTCCACCTTTTAGAGTGCATATAGTTGATTGTGAGATGTATAGATTGGTGGAAGATGCGGTTTTTATGCCATTTATCTTCCACCCCTATCTTCCATCTTCCACCCGCTGTTTTAGGGGATATTTCAGCAGTAAAGGTTTGGAAAACAAATGGATATATCCAATTTCTTATCCGTTAATCTCTCTAAAAGCATTTCATTTCACTTACTCTCTTTAGTGCAAATGGTCGGATCTTTATCTCAGCCCGGGCATGCGGGCTCATCGGCCCGGGCATGCGGGCTCATCGGCCCAGGTATGCGGGCTCATCAGCCCGGGTATGCGGGCCGGGATAAAGAGTTGTATGACAATGGTTAATCTACTACACTTCTCCGGTAATAGCCGGCCGGATTCTTTCTTAAAAAAGAAACAACGAAGCGCTGCTTCCGCATCGCTGTGTGCGAATGGAAGGTTTTGTGGGGGGGGGACAAGGGAGGAAGGCGGTTATTAAATGAAAGAGCCGTGCCTTCAATGGCATATACTTTGATCTTTCATTCATGACATAGTCCCTGAAAATTCGTCTAATCTGCCTTACAAATACTACAGCAGCGCTTTCAATGGGCAAGATACAGCCGGAACAGGTACTTATATTCCCTCCCATTTTGATAAAAACAACCTAAAATGGAAAGGGGTAACGAACAAAGAAAATATATCGTATAACTCAAAAACAAAAAAATGAAGATCTACAAATTCGGTAATATTCCCACTGGTTCAATCCGGGGAATGCAGGAAATGCTCCAACTGGTCAACGACAGTACACCCAAAATAATCGTTCTATCTGCCCCTACAGAAACTACGGAGCATCTAACGAAAATAGCAGCACATCTTTTCAGCAGAGATACAGAACGGGCGCATGACGAAATAAGCAAACTGGAATTCAGATTCATTGATTTCGCTAACGAACTATTCAACGACGAGTCGATCAAACAACAAGCTGTTGACTCCATCATCGACCGCTTCCGTACCTTATGGAACTTTACCCGGCAACGTTTTACATCGGTCGATGAAAAAGACATATTGTCGCAAGGAGAATTCATAAGCAGCATGCTGTCAAGCCTTTATTTGAAAGAACGGGGAATCAATAATCTATTGCTTAACAGTCTTGACTTTATGCGATTGACTCCGGAAGGAGAACCTGACTTGGAATACATCAATAAAAAACTGCACACATCCATGGAAGACAACAAACACATCAACGTGTTTCTTACCCAAGGACACCTCTGCCGGAATGCTTATGGCGAAACCTGTTTTCTCAAGCCGGGTGGAGACGATGCTTCTGCCACATTAATCGGAGCCGCCCTACGGACCGAAGAAATACGGCTATGGATAGGTGGTAATGGCATACACAGTTGTGATCCGCATTTCGTGAAACATCCGGCTATGGTTACACAACTCAGTTTCGACGAAGCCGAACGATTCGCCCATTGCGGAGGAACGGGATTCGATCCCTGCTGCATTTTCCCGGCAAGAGAAAGCAATATACCGATACGCCTGTTCTGTTCAATGGATCCCACGGAAAAGGGTACTCTGATTTCACACATACAGAGCGGAGAAAGTATAAAAACCATTACTGCCAGAGACGGTATTTGTTACATCAGATTCCAGTCGAACCGGACATTGCGTCCCTACTTGTTCATCAGCAAGATATTCGATGTTTTTGCAAAATACCACACTCCCCTGTGCCTTTTTACTTCGTCCGGCTCGGATGTATCCGTCGCCATCAACGATAAAGAACATCTACCAAATATCCTGCATGAGCTTTCGCGATACGCAACTACGGTAGTAAAGGACCGTATGTGCATCCTGTCGGTCATTGGAAACATACAATGGCAATATACCGGATTGGAGACCCGAATCCTAAACGCTCTGACAGCCATCCCGATTCGGATGATTTCTTATGGTAGTAATAATAACGACGTTTCTCTTGTTATCAAAGCAGAAAATAAGAAAGAAGCATTGCAACTACTGAACGATACCCTGTTTAAGCCTTCAGCTACAATGGTCTCTCATACATGTGCCCCGACATTAAACCGCAGTAAGTGGAACAACACGGACAAACCATCTTTTCTTCTAAAGAAAAGTTGACTAATATAAGGGATATTGAGAATACGAATATCCTCATATCTGTCAACAGATAATAACGGGATAAAAGAGCCGTCTTTTAAATCAACCATATCTCAGTAAGATAAGAGAGCGGATGCCGGATAATTTCCTGTACATCCCATGAACCTTTTGAAGCCTATAAACGTTTATTTCCAAAGGAAACTATTTTAAAACGAAAACATATTCAAATGAAGATCATTATTATTGGAGGCGTAGCGGGAGGAGCTACTACTGCGGCTCGCATCAGACGTTCGGATGAAACAGCAGAAATCATCTTACTGGAAAAAGGAAAATATATATCTTATGCCAACTGCGGACTACCCTATTATATAGGTGACGTTATTGAAGACCGCGAGAAGTTATTCGTGCAGACTCCTGAGGCTTTCGGAGTACGTTTCAGAGTGGATGTACGTACCGAAAATGAAGTTATTTTTATAGATCGGAAAAAAAAGACAGTGACCGTCCGCCTTAAGAGTGAAGACACTTACGAGGAGAGTTATGACAAACTGTTAATATCCACCGGTGCATCTCCTGTACGCCCACCATTACCGGGCATTGACTCAAGCGGTATCTTTACTTTGCGGAATGTAGCAGACACCGACCGCATTAAAGCATACGTCAACAGTCGGCCTCCCCGCCGGGCTGTCGTGATCGGAGCCGGATTCATCGGACTGGAAATGGCAGAAAACCTGCATGCATTAGGAGCACAAGTATCTATTGTCGAGATGGGCAACCAGGTGATGGCACCTATTGACTTTTCAATGGCGGCACTGGTTCATCAACATTTGATGGAGAAAGGTGTAAACTTATATCTGGAACAGGCTGTGGCTTCGTTCGAACAAGCAGGCAAAGAGGTGAAAGTGATCTTCAAAAACGGACAGTCTATTCCGGCGGATATTGTGATCCTCTCCATCGGTGTACGTCCGGAAACTACACTGGCACGGGCTGCCGGGCTTACAATCGGCGAAGCGGGTGGCATCGCAGTGAACGACAATTTGCAGACTTCCGATGAATCAATTTATGCCATCGGTGATGCCATTGAATTCCGCCATCCCATTACGGGCAAACCCTGGCTGAACTATCTTGCCGGACCGGCTAATCGCCAGGGACGTATCGTTGCCGACAATCTGCTGGGAGCGAAAATCTCTTATGAAGGAGCCATCGGTACATCCATCGCAAAAGTATTTGACATGACGGTAGCCTCTACCGGCCTTCCCGGCAAGCGGCTGAGACAAGCGGGCATCTCATACGCTTCTTCAACAACACATCCGGCTTCACATGCAGGATACTATCCGAACGCTATGCCGATGAGTATCAAGATAACTTTCGATCCTCAAACAGGCAAGTTGTATGGCGGGCAAATTGTGGGATACGATGGTGTGGACAAGCGAATCGACGAACTCTCACTCGTCATCAAGCACGGGGGAACGATCTATGACCTGATGAAAGTGGAACAGGCATATGCCCCTCCTTTCTCTTCGGCAAAAGATCCCGTGGCTATTGCCGGTTATGTAGCCGAAAACATCATCCTTGGCAAAGTGAAACCCATATACTGGCGTGACCTGAGAGACATCGAACTGAAAAACGTATTCTTGCTGGACGTGCGTACACCGGATGAATTCGCACTGGGTTCGCTGCCGGGAGCGGTCAATATCCCGTTGGATGAAATACGCGACCGTATGGACGAAATACCTTCTGAGAAACCCGTTTATACTTTCTGTGCCGTAGGGTTGAGAGGGTATCTCGCTTACCGTATCCTGATTCAGCATGGTTTCAAAGATGTATATAATCTTTCCGGCGGACTGAAAACATACCGTGCAGCTACTGCTCCTATCGTCCTGCACGAAGATGAAGCAACGAAAAACATGTCTATTACTCAAGAAAGTCAGGTAAAGCAGCCTGCCTCTGCTGAAAAGATGCAGGCTGCACCCGTTGCAATGTCTAAAATCATCCGAGTGGATGCCTGCGGATTACAATGTCCGGGCCCAATCTTGAAAATGAAGAAAACAATGGATACACTCGCCCCGGGAGAACGAGTGGAAATTGTAGCTACAGACCCGGGATTCTCACGAGATGCCGCAGCATGGTGCAACTCGACCGGAAATAATTTCATCTCAAAAGAGAGTGCAGACGGGAAGTCGGTAGTAATTATTGAAAAAGGAGAGCCCAAAGCCTGTAGTCTCACTACAACGTGTGACAGCAAAGGAAAAACATTGATTATGTTCAGCGACGATCTGGATAAGGCGCTTGCTACTTTCATCCTGGCCAACGGTGCGGCTGCGACCGGACAGAAAGTGACTATCTTCTTTACCTTCTGGGGACTGAATGTGATTAAGAAACTTCATAAACACAAGGTAGAGAAAGACGCTTTCGGCAAGATGTTCGGAATGATGTTACCATCGAGTTCACTGAAACTGAAGCTGTCGAAAATGAATATGGGAGGCATGGGCGGAAAGATGATGCGATACATCATGCACCGCAAGGGCATCGACTCACTGGAATCCCTGCGGCAACAGGCATTAGAAAACGGTGTGGAATTCATAGCCTGCCAGATGTCGATGGATGTCATGGGAGTGAAACGTGAAGAACTGCTCGACGAAGTTACGGTAGGTGGAGTGGCCACTTACATGGAGCGTGCCGATAATGCTAACATCAATTTGTTTATTTAATAAAGAAGTATGAATACAATATGTAAAATGCGCGATATCTACAAAGCTCTCTCCGTATTCGAAACAGCATTTGAGGAGATGTATGCGATATCGCTTAACGAAGCAATGGTGCTATGTGCGTTGCGCGAAGCCGGAAAAGAGATTACATCGACCGCCATATCCGAACGAACGGAAATGGCTCCGTCGCATACCTCGAAAGTCATCCGTGCGGTAGAAGATAAAGGACTCATCCGACGTGCATTGGGTGAAGTAGACAAACGTCAAATGTATTTCAACCTGACAGAAGCGGGAAAGAAGCGTTTAGACGAACTGGACCTGGACAAAGTAGAGGTGCCGGAGATATTGAAACCGCTGATGTAAGTTTGTAACATCAGAGATCACCACAGATTACACTGATTATCTGTATGGGCAATAATCCAGTTGTTTTTCATCTGTATAAACTTGTGTAATCTGTGGTGAAAACGCCCCTGTAACTTTTCTATTCATTTACAGAAGGGTAAGAATGGAATCACTCTTCCAACCATTCTTTTATCAACTCGATAGCCTCCTCTTTCTCTTTTTGAGGTAAAGTGCCGATACGGGCCAAATGGCTTCCGTTTGGTTGCACAAAGACATGAATATTCTTTTTTCCTTTCAGCCAAGTGACACCTGCTGCCGTCCATGGATCATTCTGCCCATAGATAAAGATCATCCTCGGATCATTTTTCTTTAGGAAATGAATTATTTTTCGGCTCAGAGTCTTATCAAACTTCATATTGCCGAGTTCTTCAGGAAGCATCAAACGCTTCAAGTAATCTTCACTGGTTTTAATGGTAAGATATTTTTTGAATGGACGGATATCATACCCATAATACCCCAACTCGCGGGCAGCTTGGACAAAGAAGGAAGTATTGGCACCCTCTTCCTCAAAATAAGACGGTTCGCTAATTGCAAGCAAATGTTTAAAGAGTTCGTCATCCGAGGCTGTAATTGCAGGAATCTGATCGACCGGAGTCCCCCATTGCCAGATAGAGAACGAATATTCGAGTACTGAATAATCATAAATCTCTTCTACAGGAACGCGGAATTTATATTTCTTTCCGGTACAATACTTCTCAAAACGAGGTAGCAAAGTAGGTTTACGCTTCAACACTTCCAACTGAAAATTTTCAATTTTCTCACGAGCCTCAGGAGTAGATACCATCTTTAAAAATGGTTCGTGACGCCCGTCTTCGACTCCATAGCAGAGTGGAGCCACATACGGAACAGAGATATCCACATCTTCGGGAAAGAAAGTCCGATAAAGCATCGCTGTCTGTCCTCCCTTACTGATGCCGGTAGCAATCCACTTACCGGGATAGATGGAGCGGAAAGCCTCGCGCACGGCATGTAAATCTTCAGCAGAGTTCTCGGCTGTCAGATATTGCCAATCTTTAGGAGTAGGAGTCGATTCGAGGAAATAGCGATACTCCACAAATATCATATTGGTATTAAATAGTTTTGATAGCTCTTCCCGGTAATTGATTCCCAAAGCATAAGAAGCGCCATAACCTTCGGTAACCATCACAGTAGGACGATCGAATCCGACATGGGAAACAATAACACGCTGACTGAAAGAGCCCTTCTCTGGATGATGATGATCTAACGGCTGGGTGAAATAAGCCACATATTTCTCAACAAACTCTGTAGATTCCAAGGGTTGGGTCTTGGTGATTTCGGTAATCTTACCCAACTTATCCAATAAAGTTGTTTGGGCAGATAGAGACAAAGATGTAGCAAGCAAAACGAGCCAAAGAGAAAATGTCTGGCAGATGCGTAGGTTCTTCATATTTATTTCGGTTTTAATTTTGTACAAAGATAGATCTTTCACCAAAGGCTCCAAGTAATCATACTGCATTTTAACATTATTCTTTGCGAACCTTTTAACAAGAGTCTTGTTATTTTCTGCAAACGCCTTAAGGTACCAGGGCAAGATTTTTTTAATAACCTAAACATTATAAAGATATGAAGAGATTAATTCCCATCTTATTGGCGGTCTTTGCATTCGCAGCTTGCGAAAAAGACCCTGACATGGACAAATTGGACAATGACTATTTGGTTTATACCAACTACGACAAGAAAGCTGACTTTAAACAGTTCAGCACGTACTACATCCCTGACAGCGTTCTCGTAATAGGAGATAAAAAAGATCCGGAATACTGGAAAGGTGAAGCAGCAGCAGCCATTATCAATGCATACAAAGATAACCTGAACAGCAAAGGTTTTGCTTATACTGACAATAAAGATGCTGCCGATCTGGGCGTGCAGATTAGTTACGTTCAGAGTACTTATTACTTTACCGACTACGGACAACCTGAATGGTGGTGGAACTATCCCGGCTATTGGGATGCACCTTACTGGGGTAACTGGGGCGGTTGGTACTATCCGTATGTTGTGAACTATAGCATTACAACCAACTCATTCCTGACTGAAATCATGAACCTGAAGGCTCCCGAAGGTGATAATCAGAAACTTCCGGTTCTGTGGAGCAGCTTCCTGAGCGGTCCTGCAAGCTATTCCGGCAAAGTGAACCAGACTCTGGTTGTTCGCGCAATCAATCAGTCGTTTGCACAGTCACCTTATCTCACTAACAAATAATTTAATTAAGAACCGTTATGAAAACAATGAAATATATTTCTCTTAGAGTACTGGCCATAGCGGCCCTTGCTCTGGCCTTTGCCATGCCGGCCAAGGCACAGTTATCAGATAATGGATACGCTAACGTGGACTGGCAGTTCAACGTGCCATTGAAAAATCACTTTGCCGATAAAGCCAGTGGATGGGGTATGAACTTCGAAGGCGGTTATTTTGTAACCCCTAACCTCGGACTGGGTCTCTTTATGAACTATAGCAGCAATCACGAATACTTCCCACGCGCAACTTTCCCTGTGGGCGAAGGAACCGTGAATACTGACCAGCAGCATACCATCTTCCAGTTACCTTTTGGTGCCGCCGCACGCTATCAGTTGAATCGTGGGGGAGCATGGCAGCCTTACTTTGGTGTCAAACTGGGTGCCAACTATGCGAAAGTACGTTCTAACTACAATATGTTCGAAACCCGCGACAATACTTGGGGATTTTACGTATCACCGGAACTCGGTCTGAACGTTTACCCTTGGGCATATGGCCCGGGCCTGCACATCGCTGTTTATTACAGCTATGCTACCAACAAAGCCAATGTGTTGACTTACAATGTAGACAAACTGAACAACTTCGGCTTCAGGGTAGGTCTTGCTTTCTAAAAAGAGCAGAGGTACCTGACTATATATATAAAGGGGCTGTTATATCACATAACAGCCCCTTCCTTTTAAAGCAATACATGCTTGCCTTTCATTTTGACAACTTTATCAATCACTATTTATCGAAATAAAGGCCAATTAGGATCTTCTGTATGAGCTTCTTTCATAATTGTCTTCAGCTCATCCGCTTTCTTGGGGAACAGGTTCAGCACGTTGTGTTTCTCTGACGGATCCGAAGCTAAATTATACAATTCGTAGTAGGGTTTGTTTCCACGTATATTCATATGAACGAGTTTCCAATCGCCTTTGCGGACAGCCTGGCGTCCGTTCATCTCAAGAAATTCAAAATAAAGATATTCGTGCTCTTTCTGTCCTTTGCGGTTTTGCAACAAAGGAAGTATGCTGACACCATCCATATTCCGAGTATCCACTTTCGGATCCAATACTTCCCTGAAAGTAGGCATCAAATCCCAGAATGAACACATGAAATCGGTTTCCGTATTTGGCTGTACACGTCCAGGCCACGATATAATCATAGGTACACGAATACCACCTTCATATACATCACGCTTGTATCCGCGCCAGATACCATTACTGTTAAAGAAATCCGGATCGGCACCGCCCTCCATGTGAGGACCATTATCACTTGAGAAAATAATAATGGTATTATCGTATACTCCCATATCTTTGAGTTTCTGTACAATCTGCCCTACGTACACATCCAACCGGTAAACCATTGCAGCAAAAGTAGCATGCGGATAGAACTGGGTACAATATCCCCCTTTACGAAAACCGGGACTGCCGGGCTCTGCTCCACGATAGGGTTTCTCCGGGTATTTCCCCCTGAACTTCTTGATAATACTATCTTCCGGTACTATCAGTTCGGCATGCGGGATAATAGTAGGATACCACATAAAGAACGGTTTATCTTTATCCTTAGCAGCTTCATCCAGGAAAGCTAATGCTTTAGAATGAATCAGATCCTGCGAATAAGTTCCCTTTCCGTATTGCACGTTTAAATTATTATCCGGCAAATCGACACGTTTATCATTATCCCACAAATGGTCGGGATAATAACTATGGGCGAGCAACTGGCAGTTATATCCGTAAAATTGATCGATTCCCTGTTTGTTAGGATCACCCGCCGAACCGATGTAGCCAAGCCCCCATTTGCCAAAGGCACCTGTACGATAACCTGCATTACGAAAATCATTAAAGATGGTCTGTGAGTTTTCCGGTAATGGGAATTGTCCTTCCGGAGCAAGCTCTTTGTTCCCGCGAATAGCTGTGTGCCCGCTATGGGTTCCGGTTATCAGGCACAAACGCGAGGGAGCACTAACCGTTGTTCCCGAGTAACATTGGGTGAAACGCATGCCATTCTGTGCCAATCGGTCGATATTAGGGGTTTCGAACTTCTCTTGCCCATAGCAACCCAAATCTCCGTACCCCAGGTCATCAGCCAGTATAAAAACAACGTTAGGGCGGGTTTGCCCCTGTGCTTTCTTTTTCTGTGCCAACGTTTGTTGTGTAGAAACCATCCCTACGAGCAATGCACTTCCGAGTAATAATTTCTGATTCATGATATGTATTTAAAGTTTTCAAAACAGAAGGAAGAGGGCGCTACTAAAGCCAGTTTCGCCACTCTTCTTCTCTCATTGTTTAATTTAAAAGAACGGATAAAGATCTTTCTATTCCCAGCCCGGGTTTTGAGTCAGATTAGGATTAAGCGCTATTTCTTCCAACGGGACTTGATAGAGATAATATTTTTCAAGCCAGCCTTTTCCTTCTTTCAACGGATCGTTGAACAGATAGATATAACCTTCGGTCATAGATCCATTTGCCCCATCCGATGTTCCGGTCATTTCGTTAAGCAGTGTCAGTGAGCTGAGTTCGCTCTTCGAAATCCACATACCTTTCTGCTGCATATTCACAAACCAAGGAGCCATTCTCCAACGACGTACATCGTAGAAACCGAATCCTTCTCCCATCAGTTCAATAATACGTTCACGACGGATCTCCCACAATACCGGATCAACGAGAATTCCATTATCATTTCCCTTCGGATAATATTTTCCACGATTCGGATCAAAATTAGCATCAATCTGCGCCACTACCATATCGGCCACACCGGCACGTTTACGCAATTTATTGATTGTCTCGTCAGCAATTGTCTGTGTGAACTGGTTGGTCTCAAACATAGCCTCGGCATAGTTCAGCAAAACCTCTTCAATTTTAAAGACAGGTTTATCGGCAGTGTTCACTTGGGCATTGTTATAATTTTCTTCCCAGTTATCCCAGTTTTTCCATACATAATATCCCGAACGGCAAGCAACATAAGCATGTGGTCCATATTTCTTTCCTTCAATCGTATATTGTGCGCCTCCCTGCAAATTCGGAACGCGGCGTACCAATGAAGCACTCCAGTTCTGTCCCGGTAAACGTTTCATACCGATACCCGGATTGCTACACGACTCATTCGCTCCCATGATGTCGATATATTCACGGTCGGCGGGATCACTGGTATAAGACCATGTAGCATAATCTCCCTTACCGTCTTTCACTTTATAAGGAGGCATGATGGTATGATACATACGCGGGTCACGGTTGCGGAAAGTAGAATAAATATCTTTGTCTCCCTTATACAAATCTGAGTGAGAAATAGTTTTTCCATCTTTACACAAATACAGGTCCACTGTTCCCTGATGCATTTCTATGTCGTGCGAAGAAGTATGTTCATAATAGCACGAGTGTCCCGGTTTTATTGTTTCCAGCCACTGCTGATACAGAATAACGCCTTGTACCTTACTCAGGTCCTCTGTGGTCCACATCTCACCATATCCGGCTGCCGGTTGTCCGTCAGTTCCATAATATAATGTCGGATAGTCTGCCATCAACAGTTTGGATACACGGATACACTCAGTGAAATACTTATCATAACTTCCCAGTTCATGATATTTACGCCAGGTAGCTTCACGCAGCGTGAAACGTGAAAGAGCTGCACGCACACAGTCGCGATTGATGGTATTCGAACCGTCTTTTTTCTCGTAAACCGATGCATCACCGATATTCTCTTCAGCCCATTGTAAACGCTCCAGCACTTTATCGGCTACTTCAAAGCGTGGCATGCGGGTACCATAAGCCTCTTCTGAGGTTTCATCCAGTGGTTTATCAATCCAAGGCACATCACCGAAACGATCGATAAGCTCCATATACCAGAATGAATGAAAGAAATATCCGACGGCTTTCCAGTGATTCTTTTCAGCTTCCGTCATATCAGAAGCATCCACATGTGAAAGCATCAGGTTAATACGGCGGATAAAGGTGGAAAAATTCCATCCATTACCTGATGTAGCATTAGTCACCGTTTGGAACGCATATTTATTCTGGCTGCTGGCTCCGCGCTGATTCAGATATCCGGCATACACATCACCCAAGTAATGAGAATTACGCCCGATTGCAGTGGTAGAAGTAGCAATGTTCGTATTAGAAAACATTTCATAACATGGCCACATAAAGGCCTTAAAATTGTCATAAGATTTGAAGGCATTTTCTTCCGTCAGGCTGGTTACAGGATATTTCTCCAGGAAACTATCGTTGCATCCCGACAGCATCATCCCCGCGAAAAGGGTTAAAAACAATAATATCTTTTTCATATTCGTGTATCAGATTAGAGTTTATAATGTGACATTTATACCGAATGAAACCGTGCGGAATGCCGGATAGTTCCATTCTATTCTTTCCGGGTCGATACCCGAAGGCAGAGAGGTGAAAGTAGCTACGTTTTCAACACTGACAAACGCTTTCATTTGTGACAGGAAGATCTGAGACAGCCACTTTTTGGGCAGGTTATAGGACAGAGTAATGTTCTTGATACGGAGGTAAGAAGCATCGGACAAATATTTGTCGCTTTGACGAAGATTTGATCCTGAATTACCACGGTTACCATACAGACGGGGATACTTAGCATTCGGATTAACTGCTGTCCAGTCACCGTTATCCGGGTCTTTCGGCTTCCAATAGTCATCCAGCCCATCGAATAGAGGAATAAAGTTATCACCGTTCATCGGGAAAGTCAGAACATTCGAGATCCAGTAATCACGTTTTCCAGTTCCCTGCAAAATAACATTCAGGTCGAAACCGGCATAGTTGGCTCCCAGATTAATACCATACTGATAACGCGGAGTCGTATTACCAATCACTTTGCGGTCACCCGGATTATCGAATGTGTTGTCACCGCTTGTAATAACATTAGTAGAACTTTCATCATCACGAAGATTTTTGAATTTCACATCACCCGGGCGGACGTTATAACCATTAATCGAAGTTATGCCTTCCTTCAGTTTCCAGGACGAAGTATCTTCAAAATCATCTACTGTATAATAGCCGTCTGCTACATAACCCCATATTTCACCCATCACCTGTCCGGGATAGAAACTGCTTAACAGTTTAGTGGCCGCATTGTCATCGTATTTGGTAATTTTCGACTTATAATCAGAGAGGTTAAAACCAAGACGATATCCTACTTTACCGATCTGGTCGCGCCAGTTCAGGCTCAGTTCCCAACCTCGGGTACGCATATCGGCCGTATTTTGGTAAGGAGCACTGGCACCTACAACAGCAGGCAACTGTACGCCCGGAGCAAGCATACCGTTAGTATTACGCTGATACCATTCAAATACACCATTCAGGCGATTATTGAATAGATTCACGTCCAGTCCGACATTGACCGTACCTACTTTTTCCCAGGTAAAATTCTGGCTTACCAATGCAGGCAACGAGCTGATAGAGGTAACATACGTATTATCGATAATCCAGGAGGTAGACTTATTGCTGACACTCATGGTCGGAGTGAATGTATATGGATTCACATTCTGGTTACCAATAACACCATATGATGCACGGACTTTCAACCCATCCAACCAGTTACGTGTAGACTCCATAAACTTCTCCTGTGCTATCTGCCAGCCGGCTGACACTGAAGGGAAGAAGCCAAAACGGGAACTCTTCGGGAATTTGGAAGAACCGTCATAGCGCCCGTTTACTTCCAGCAAATATTTGTCCTGATAGTTATAGTTAACCCTGAAAAAGCCACCACGTACAGCATACTCACTATATGAGTCAGTAGTCTTGATGGTTCCGGTTCCGGAGCCCATTGCCGGCACATCAATCACAGCTTGATTGTATGAGTAGGCATCCAAAGTCTCTTGATAGCTCGATTCCTGATTGAATCCGGCCATTACTTTAAAATTATGACTGCCAAAGTTCTTACTATACGTAGCATACACGTTGATAGCATTATAATTCGTATGCTGTTTGTATTTTCTCAGATAATCGTCTACAAAAGATTTAGAGCTTCCTCCCTGGATAGTGGTATAATCATACTGCCCTGTATACCAATGATAATCATAAATGTTTTTATCGAACGTATACTCAAATACTGCTTCCAGCCCTTTAAGCGGTTTCAGAATGGATTTCAAGAAGATACGTGGATTATCATTATTGTTGTTTACCGGGTTCGACAGTAAAATCTGATTCCGCGGGGTAAACAAAGGAAGGTCTTCGTTTGCCAAAGTATTAACCGATGCCGGCAAATCTCCTTCGGGATAGTATGAAATCAAACGGGTGTTATACACACCACCCATTCCACCAGGTGAAGTTTGCAAACTGTGAGCATAGCTCATTGTCACTTCCTGAGTAAACCAATTAGTCACATCGGCCGAAATAAAGGTGTTGATGTTCATACGCTCAAACTTATCACGATCGGATATCAACACACCATCGTTTGAAGTATATCCTCCCGAAATACGATAACGGAGCTTGTCCGTACCTCCGGAGGCCGAAATATTATGGGTCATCTGGAAGCTGGTCTCCATAAAGTTTTTATAGAGGTCTTTCTCATTCAGATAATAAGGTACACCGGATTCATCCATATAGATACCATCACCTACCGTATTGAAAGCAGACGGATTTTTCTGGTATTCAGTGAGATACTCCATCCATTTACTGACACTTGGCGAACCGAGCGACCAATAAGCATCCGAATATCCGCAATCCAGATAAGCTTGCAGATAATCCATCAACGGAGCTTGCTTAGGCAGGTTGACAGCTGTTCCGAAAGCAAAGTTATTATTGTAATTCAATGAGAATTTAGCGGCACCTTTGGGACGTTTGGTTGTGACAACAATTACACCACCGGCAGCACGTGCACCATAGATTGCCGCAGAAGCAGCATCTTTCAATACACTGATTGACTCGATATCTTCCGGATTGACCATGTCAAGATCACCTTCCACATTATCGATCAGTACCAGTGGCTTAATGGTATTACCATATGAACCGTCCGAGTTCTTGACGCCGACAGAATAGGCACCACGAATCTGGAAAGATTTACTTGTTCCGGGAGCATTACCCCCGTTAGAAACAAACAATCCCGGGACAGCTCCCTGAAGAGCATCGGATGCATTCAAGATAGGACGGTCACCTAATACCTCATCCATTTTGACTGAAGATACGGCACCAGTCAGATTCGCTTTCTTCTGAGAGCCATAGCCTACCACTACCACTTCTTCCAGTGCTTGGGTATCATCCATCAATATCACTTTGAGTGAGCTCTGATTGGTTATCTTAATATTTTGCGTTATGTATCCTATATACGAAATACTGATTACGGCATTGCCCGAAACAGAAAGAGAGAATTTACCATTAATATCGGTAATTGTACCATTGGAAGCATTACCCTTTTCCAAGACAGTAGCACCAATGACCGGTTCACCGGCAGCATCGGTTACAGTACCGGTAATCTTCCTTGCTTGCTGAATGGCAGCAACAGACTGGTTCTCATAAGTCTCTAAAGACGTAGCGAACACATGGTTCGGAGAGAGTAGGCCGGCAGAAATGCCAAGTCCTATCAGAACTTAAAACAATATGTAATCATCCATTTTCATTTTATATTACTTTTTGATTCATATTGGGGAAACATTCACTCCAACAGGGGACTTCTTTTATATTATTTTTTAGTATTGTTTATTGTATTTATAAAAAATAGAGTTAACTTTGTCTGCGAAAGTTAAATCTAATACAGGTAGAAAAATAGGATTAGGATAGTAAACAAACATATATTTAACCGATTCCAAACAGATCCTATATTGCTATCTCAAAACCAATTAAATATTAATACTTATGAGAAAATGTTCCCCAATTTCCCCTAACTCCTTTCGGAAAGTTCTGATAGAACTTAGAAGAGAATGCTCTTTTTACTATTGATTTTAATACTTTTCTCTATCCCACACCCATCTCAGGCTAAATTATTTACATTAAAAGAATGCCATTCACATTTGTCAGAAGCTATCACGGTGGAGTTATAGTACTAAATAAAAATATCAAAGCACAAAACATCATGAATCATAAAGCATTATAAATCAAATCTCAGCGAGGTACATCCTCACCAAGAGTCGACTTATAATACGCTGGTATATGTAATGATTAATTCTACTTCATCGCCTCATAAATGGTTTCCTGAATTTTTTCCCGTATTGCCATTTTAGATAATTTGTTAACCCAAGCATCGGGATAGGTACGATTGCTCAGAAACACATAAACCAAACCATTATCCGGATCTACCCAGGCACAGGTTCCTGTAAATCCGGTATGCCCATATACAGAAGCAGGAGCAGAAACAGCACACGGACTTTTACTTTCATTCACCACATCCGGCTTATCAAAGCCCAAACCACGGCGGCTGATTTTAGATTTATCGGTAGTGAACAAAGCACAAGTCTCTTTACTTAAATAACGTCGTCCATCCAGCTCACCACCATTAAGTAACATCTGATAGACCTTGCCAACCTCACGAGCTGTAGAAAAAAGTCCGGCGTTTCCTGAAATACCTCCCTGAAATGCGGCCGACTCATCGTGTACAAAACCTTGCAAAGTGGTCTTACGGAGGAAACGGTCTACAGCAGAAGGTACAATCTCTTTCTTTTCGAAGTAGCGCAATGGCAAATATGCAGTACGCTCCAGCCCCATCGGTTTGTAGAATTCCTGCCACAGATATTCATCCAATGGTTTACCACTTAACTCTTCTGCAAGCATCTGCAACAAGATAAATCCGATATCACTGTAACGGTAGTTCTTATCCTTTAACGGTACTTCTGCAATTTTTCTCTGCATCTCTTCCCTGAACGACTGATTCAACCATAGACTATCGCAAACCTGAAGGATACAGTCTCCGCTTTTCGTCTCGGCTGCCATCCCTTTATTGAACCGGAACCTCGGATTTCCCCAAGTACGAGCACCTAACCGTACCGTATGCAACGCATCCTTTGACTGCTTGAACAACGAACCTTTATAACTTTTCTTATCAATAGCTTCCTGATAGAAGACTAATCCGGAAGGTAACCCCGATTGGTGCAAGAGTAGTTCACGAATGGTCAGATTCTCCTTATTCGTCTTACGCAAGAAAGGCAGATAATCAGACACTTTATCAGTCAGATTAAAGCACCCTTTATCATAGAGCTTCATTACAGCCAACAATGTACCTGTTGTTTTTGACAGTGAAGCCAGATCATAAAGATCGGTCGGTTTCACTTTTTCACTATGCTTATCTGTATGGTGCCCGAAACATCGGTCATATAAAGCCTTACCATCCTTCATTACCAGTATCTGGCAACCGGGATAAGCTCCTTCTTTAATACCTTCCAAAGCAATTGAATCGATGCGACTTAGCACTTCCGATTTCAGACCATATTCTTCGGGCACAAAATGGAAAGGCGTATGCGGCGTGATCGTCACTCCCGAACCGGCAGAAAACAATCCACCCACACTGGCAGACAGCCTTCCGTCTGCTGTCGCTTTGCCCAAAAGTATATCAGCCACACGTTCCTGAACATCATCATGAGGAGCATGAGCCAGTACCACAGCCTCAGCAGCCGATACAGCCCGCTGGATCTGCAACATGGATTTAGCCGGAATATAGAATACATAAATTGCAGGAGCTTCCGGAGCAAACCTGGCAAAAAATGATTGATAAGGAGCAAGGCGTTGCTCGGTAACAGTAACAATAACGCGGCGATAAGCAGCAAGAGAATCACGCAGTTTCTGCTGTTCGACCTCCGGCAAATCTTTACGCAATTGAAAACGCGTAAATGGAATATACTTCTTTATTTCGCGGTCAAAAGGTTCTGTTTTCCCGCCATCACCGACATTCAATATAGCTACCTCTTTCAGGTCGGGATGCAGAGGCAATACGCCTCCTTTATTATTCAACACTGTAATTGCAGCCAGATTTAGCCTGCGAATCAAATCACGTGTTTGAGGCGTATTAATACGAGACCCCAACCCCGATAGTCTCACAAAAGGTTTATCCTTTAGACCTAAAATGTATTTATAAGTGAGTATTTTCCGACATTTTGCATCAATTTCCTCTTCCGGAAGTTCTCCTTTTTCCACCGCTGCCAATACAGCATCTATCTCTTCCTTTAGCCTGCGGGGAGCCAATACCATATCATTTCCGGCTTTCAAGGCTTGCAGACAGACACTCTGATTACCGGAAACCCCTTTCATAGCAAGCGCATCCGTAAAAATAAGTCCCTTAAAAGCCAATTCTTCGGTCAGCAAACCATAAACCACATTGCGCGATAAAGATGAGGGCAATCCACCGATTGGTTCGATTACAGGAACCTGTAAGTGCCCCACCATCATACCACTGACTCCGGCACGGATAGCCTCTTTAAACGGATATAGTTCTACACTGTCCAGACGTTCACGTGTAAAAGGCAATACGGGCAATGCTTTGTGTGAGTCCACGTCCGTATCACCATGCCCCGGGAAATGCTTGCAAACCGAAAGGACTTTTCCACTCTCCAGCCCCGAAGCATAAGCAATCACTTTGTCGGCTACCTGCATCGGATCTTCACCGAACGAACGGGTGTTGATAACCGGATTATCCGGATTGATATTTACGTCAGCCACCGGAGCAAAATTCACCTGTACTCCCAGTTCACGACACTGGCGAGCCATTTCCCGTCCATACTCATAGATCAGCCGATTATCCTGAATACATCCTAATACCATATTTCTTGGGAAAACAGGAGTACCGCGTAAACGCATGGAAAGTCCCCACTCACCATCGAAGGTTATCAGCAACGGACAGCGTGCCATCCGTTGCGCTTCGTTGGTCAGTGTAGCTTGATTCTGTATCTTTCCACCGGAAAAGAGTAATCCACCGACTTTATAGGTATGAACGGCATCGCGCAACAACTGCATATTCCGTTTGGTCTGTACAGGTGCAATGGTATAAATGAACAATTGACCAACCTTTTCTTTCAAACTCATCCGCTTGTAAACAGAATCGACCCAGTGACGGCATTTTTCGTCCTGAGAGGCCTGATAAAGCAATAAAGGTTCTATAGGAGCAGATACACCGGGAGGAGCATGAAAGTTCTCACCAATAGGAGTATCTTTTAAAGTAGGAGTTTTCGCCCCTACCACAAAAAACGCTGATACGACTAAACCAGCAAATAAATATCTTCTTTTCATTCTATATTGTAAAAAGCCATTAGCTATTCTGTTGTATATAATGACTGATAAATCACTTCCTGTATCCCTTGCCTAATCTTCATGCTATTCAACTTTCCATTCCAGGAATCGGGACAGAGACGGTTACTCAGAAAGATATAAACCAAGTCATTTTCCGGATCCACCCAAGCACAAGTACCGGTAAATCCAGTATGTCCGTAAACAGAGGCCGGTGCCGAAGGTGCACAGGCATTTGCTTTCGGATCATTCAAGTTAGGCTTGTCATATCCTAATCCACGATGGCTGACAGCAGATTTTCCCATAGTAAATGCACGGCAGGTTTCCGATCTGAGATAACGCTTCCCGTCCAGTTCGCCTTCATTGAGAATCATCTGATAGATCTTTCCAAGTTCGCAGGCTGTCGAAAATAATCCGGCATTGCCACTCACGCCTCCCATAAAGGCAGCCGCTTCATCATGCACATATCCGCAAAGGTTCTGCCGACGCAAATAATCATTGGTAGCAGTCGGCATTACTTCTGTTTTCTTATAACAGTTTAACGGTTGGAACAACGTACGTTCTAACCCCATAGGTCGATAAAACTCAGCAACCAAATAAGCATCGAGCGTTTGACCGGTTATGGATTCTACCACCTGCTGTAACAGAATAAAGCCGATATCACTATACACAAAACGTTTACGATCCAGTTCCGACTGAACAATACTCTTCATCATTGCGGCTTTAAACTTTCTGTGCAGCCACATTCCATCGGCTATTTTCAACGTATGTTCCGGCGTTTTTGTTGCAGAGACGAGCCCTCTCCTGAACTTGAAATCCGAACAGGCATAAGTATATTCCCCCATACGGGTATGATGCCATTCATCCACAAACCCTTGTGTAAAAGGACCGGTTACTGAATATTCATCGATTGCGTTGCGATAAAAACGGATATAGGGAACCAAGCCGGATTCATGCAACAATAACTCCCGGATGGTAATATTCTTTTTGTTCGTATTCCGTAAAGCAGGCAAATATTTAGAAGCAGGATCAGTCAATTTCAACTGTCCCTGATCATAAAGTTTCATCACAGCCAATAGTGTAGCACTTGTCTTGGTCAAAGAGGCAAGGTCAAAAAGATCGGTCGGACGTACCGGGGTACTATCCGTATCGGAATGAATGCCGAAGCATTTATCATAAACAGGCTGTCCATGTCGCAATACCAGTACCTGACACCCGGGAAATGCTTTGGCAGCCAATCCGGCAGATACTACAGAGTCTATACGATGAAGCCGGTACGATTTCAATTCATAATCTTCAGGAGCCGTACCGGCAGTCATGCCGGGCACTATATCTACACCTGAACCGGCAGCAAACGTCTCTCCGATACGCATAGACAAACGCCCTGTCGCCGAAGCTTTACCCAATACCACATCCGCTACATAACGTTGCAAATCCGCTTCATCGGAATGTGCCAGTACAACAGCAGCCGAACGGGCAACAGCCTCTTCAAGTGTCACCAGGGTCCGGTACGAAGTAAAGAAAGCATAAACCACAGGAGCCTGGAGATTGAGGTCTGTAAAGAACGGACGATATTCTTCCGCTTCTTTATCTTTTATCGTCATACTCACAATGACCCTCCGATGTTTTCCAAGTTCTTTTGCTATCCGTTTGCGTTCTTCCTCTCCCGTATCTTTATCCATTCGGAATGTTTTCAATGACAGTCTGGTGCGTAACTCTTCAATGAACAAAGCATCACTACCTTCACCACCTACCGTCAATACAGCTATTTCATCTTTAGTAACAAGAGGTAGAATCCGGAAATAGTTCCCCAGTACGGTCACTGCTGACGTGCGGAGTTTTGTCAGTAAAGCCCGTGCCTCAGGAGTGTTGATACGATCACTCAACCCATCTACTGAAATCACAGGACGCTTATTTAATCCCAAACGGTACTTATAAGTTAAGATCCTGCGGCATTTTGCATTTACTTCTTCCATACTGAGCCGTCCTTCCTTAATGGCTTGCAGAACATCCTGCTGTGCTTTCTCTATATTTTGTTGCACCAATACCATATCATTGCCCGCCTTCAGAGCCTTCACCGTCACATCCGGTTCGCTTGCTACTCCTTTCATGGCAAGCGCATCAGTAAAGACCAAGCCATTGAATCCCAGCTCTCCTCGCAGCACATCTGTCACAATGCTACGCGACAATGAAGAAGGAGTTATACGATCAGGTTCCAGAGCCGGAACCTGCAAATGCCCTACCATAATACCACCTAAACCAGCCCGAATGGCCTCTTTAAAAGGATATAGTTCCACACTGTCCAGACGTGCCCGATTGTAATAGACCGCAGGCAGCGCCTTGTGAGAATCTACGTCCGTATCACCATGTCCGGGAAAATGTTTGGAAACAGACAAGATACCACCACTCTCCAATCCACGCCCATAAGCTATCACTTTCTCAGCCACCGCTTCCGGGTTTTCACCAAACGAACGCACATGGATCACCGGATTATCAGGATTGGTATTGACATCCGCATCCGGAGCAAAATTAACATGTACACCCATCTCCCGGAATTCACGTGCCACTTCCTGCCCGTAGGCCTCAATCAGTGCATTATCACTGATGCAACCCAATGCCGCATTACGCGGAAACACAGGCGTATTCTCCAATCGCATGGATAGTCCCCACTCACCATCAAAAGTGATCATTAACGGAATTTTCGACCGGCTTTGTGCCCGGTTGGTCAATTTCGCCTGACCTTCTACCGTTCCTTCGGAATACAGGAAAGCACCCACTTTCAACTTACGGGTCAGTTTATCCACTAATTTTTCAGTATCTTTATCTGTCCGTGGAGCCAAGGTATAAACAAATAATTGTCCGACCTTATCCTTCAGTTTCATGCGGGAGAGCGTTTGCTCTACCCATTCATTGCAATGTACATCTTCCCGTACAGGCAAGAGTCCTGCTGTTTGCTGAGCCCAAAGAGCACCCGCACCCAGCAGCAACGCAGCGGTTAGCAGTTGTTTTAGCATAGTTTGTTTGGGGGTATTTCAAAAGGGAAAATCCCTCTTATTTCTTATTTTCAAGTGTCAAGTCCATCTGTCCTACATAGATCCCGCTCTTACCGGTATGCATCAATGATACATTTTTGCCATCCATATTAAGAAGAGTCTTCGGTCCTTTCATAAAGGTATGCGAGTGCCCTCCGAGAACAACATCTATATTACGAGTTTTAGGAATCAACTGGTTTTCATCATATTGCACACCCAAGTGAGAAAGACAAACAACCACATCACAACCCTCTTTTTCTTTCAGGACAGCAGCCACTTCATTTGCCGTAGCTACAGGATCATTATAAACGACTCCCACGCATTTATTGGCCTGAACCATGCCTTCAAGTTGGCAGCCCAATCCCAAAACACCAATCTTAACTCCGTCTCTCTCGATGATTACATATGGTTTCACCAAGTCTTTAAGCACTGTGGCACTCACATCGTAGTTGGCACATACCACCGGAAAGTCGGCCATCCGGAACAAACGTGCCATATTATCCAGATCGAAATCAAATTCATGGTTGCCAATAGTCATGGCATCATATTTCATTTCGTTCATCATCTTCACTTCTACCTCACCCTGAAACATATTATAATAAGGGGTCCCCTGTGATATGTCTCCGCAGTCGAACAATAACATATCAGGATGTTCCTTACGGAACTCTTTCACAAATGTAGCGCGACGTACAAATCCTCCCTTATCATAATTCCGGTCACCTTCCTGATTGATAGGTTCCAAACGGCTATGCACATCACTGGTCTGCAACAGGATCAGTTTTTTATCCTGTTGGGCAAATGCTGAAAAAGAAAAAAAGAAAATGAAAAAGAAAGCCAGAAAATTCTTTTCCATAAAACTAAGAATATATTTATTATTGGTTGGGGATATCATAATTCACTGAATTTTATCATTTTACATTCTATTATACCTTTACTTCACGGTGATTCTACCATCCAGTGCCGAAGTTATCTTCTTTCCGGCAGCTGTTTGTTGTCTCACATAGTCAAGAAAGAGTCCGCGTAATGTTGCTCCTTCCGGACATACACGTTTCTCCGCTTGCAAGAAAGCTTCCATGCTTCCGTTACCGTCAGCCAGATAATCAATGGTCGCCACCGTATAAAGTTTGTTGTCATCAATCGGCCGGCCGCCCACTGTAGCGTTCAGTAATTTTCCATCCTTAGTGATTTCCATCCGGATACCACTCACTCCTTCTCCCTTCAGCGAAGCAATACTTGTGAGCAATGCTTTCAGGTGTGTTCCCTTCATCGTCATTACGCAAAGTGAATTTTCGAATGGCAATATCTCATATACCGTTCCCACCGTAATATCCCCGGCAGGCAAAATATTACGCAATCCGCCCATATTCACCAATCCCATGTCAGCCGGCTTATCCTGTACTTTCACCGCAGCCTGGCGCAATACTTCCGCAACAAGATTGGAAAGCAGACTTTCGGGATGACCTTTGTCCATCTTCTGCTCGCTGGTGCCAATTACCTCATACATCATGTTGTCTATCTTCTCTTTGTAAGGCTTTAATATTGCCACGGCATCTGCATCGGGATGAGCATCCCATTTAGCGTCAATGTCAATCATCCTTCCTTCTACCTTGGCAACCCGATAATCGGCTTTTGCCATTTCGTGCGTCGACTGGCAAGAAGTAAATGTCAGCAACCCCGCCAGAATTACTCCTGAAATAATCTTTGCGTAATTTTGTTTCATATCCTTAAGTACTTAATAATGCTACAAATATACAAAAACATTTGGCTATCCGGCAAATAATTCGTTACTTTGCACCGCTTTCGCGCAATCGCTGTCAGGAGAGAGTTGCCTGGTATGTTGCGTTGTAACGATAAAACAATTTAATAATAAACAACAATGGATTTAATTAAAATTGCAGAAGAAGCATTCGCTACCGGAAAACAGCACCCGAGCTTCAAAGCAGGCGACACTGTAACAGTAGCATATCGTATTATCGAAGGTAACAAAGAACGTGTACAGTTGTACCGTGGTGTTGTTATCAAAATTGCAGGTCACGGAGAAAAGAAACGTTTTACTGTACGTAAAATGTCAGGAACTGTAGGCGTAGAAAGAATTTTCCCAATCGAATCACCGGCTATCGACAGCATCGAAGTGAACAAGGTTGGTAAAGTACGTCGCGCTAAACTGTACTACCTGCGTGCTCTTACTGGTAAGAAAGCAAGAATCAAAGAAAAAAGAGTTAACGGCTAATCAGCCTTACTTTTCGATTCGAAATAAAAAAGAGGGAATCTTCTGGCAAGATTTCCTCTTTTTTATTTCGTAACACAATTATCATTCCTACCTTTCGCGGCACAAGCACTTATACAGTATAATCACCAAAAAGCTTCCGATAGTCTTCATGTGTGGAAATCCAAAAGAAACAAATAGCCCCCCTTACAGCATTGGAAGATGATAAAAAAGGAATCCGGCAAAAAGATGCTAAATCTTATAAAATGGAATCATTATACTCTCTTTTCAATCGATTTGCTAACCACCCCTTTCTTAAACAAAGAGCTTCTGTAGATCTTTCTTGCATAAAAAAGAATAAAAAAAGAGTATTCATGCAGAACTTGATCACTTTGAGAGTATATATACGGAAAAAGACGAAAGAGATTATTAATTTCGTCCAAGTCTTTTGTTAATAACGTCCGAGTCTTTTATTAATAAAGTCGAAACAAATCATTAACTTCTTCCAAAGAGGTTATTAATAGTCTAAAATCAAAGTCATTTTTCACTTATTAGCTCCGGTTGGAGAGAAGTACCCCAAATACCATTTCAAAGTTAGACTACAAGATTCACTATCACATAAAACGAAATAAAAGAGTTTTTCTTTCTTCCGGCGAGGGTTAAGCTCAATAAGACATCTTTTTGACCTGCCGGGAGTCAGCTAAAATTCATTTTTCCCACCGGTTCCCAACAAAGATCGGAATATGCCCGCCCTGAACCGATAGAAAATACAAAATGACATTTCTGACAAAACGATATTGGAGTACATCCCGAAGTTCCTGCCCACACAGACAAAAAAAGCTCCGGAATTGCTTCCGGAGCTTTCAGCTAAATAATCGCTTTCATTCGCTCTTAGTCTCTCAGGTCTTTCAATTCCCAAGCCAATGCACTGGCACCCAGTACGGCAGCATCGGAGTCTTTCAACTCAGAAACGAGCAATTTTGTTTTACCTTTGTAAATGTTCAGAAGATTATTTTCCATGGCTTTTGTAATCGGCTTCATGATATAATCGCCCGATTTTGCCAAACCACCGAACAAGATAATAGCTTCGGGACTTGAAAAAGCAATAGCGTCAGCCAATGCCTCACCCAGAATATTACCTGTAAATTCGAAAATCTCCTGAGCCAGCTTATCTCCCTGTACGGCAGCATCGTATACATCTTTCGATACAATGCTCTCTGCCGGGATATTGCGCAACAAGCTGGCATCGGTACGTGCAGCGAGGAATTCGTGTGCAGTGCGTGCCACACCTGTAGCCGAACAGTATGTTTCCAGACATCCTTTACGTCCGCAACCACAGATACGTCCGTCACGACGAACGATCACGTGACCGAGTTCTCCGGCAAAGCCGTCATGTCCGTAAACCACTTGTCCGTTGATAACAATACCACTACCGACACCTGTTCCCAGAGTAATCATGATAAAATCTTTCATACCGCGAGCAGCCCCGTAAGTCATTTCACCCACAGCGGCAGCATTAGCATCGTTTGTCAAGGCTGTCGGAATGCCCAGACGTTCCTCGAACATAGAAGCCAACGGCAATACACCTTTCCAAGGCAGGTTAGGAGCAAACTCAATGGTTCCGGTATAATAGTTTCCATTAGGAGCGCCAATGCCGATACCCTTTATTTTATCCACCCCGCCATTTGCAATGATCAACGGCAGAAGATTTTTGCATACTTCATCTGCATATTCTTCTACTGTAGGATATACCTGAGTTTTCACTGCACCGCTTGCTATAATAGTTCCGCGCGCGTCAACAATTCCAAAGACAGTGTTTGTTCCGCCAATGTCAATACCCACTACGTAGGGTTTCTCCATGCTTGAATTCATGATACTCTTATTTAAAGGGTTAGTTAATATTAAATGTTTATTGCACACAAATTACGTAAAGAAGATTGAGTCTACAAAATCTTTTTTTAAAAAAGTTCACTTCGTTTGCAACTTTTCGTATCAACCGTGCGTCTAATAGAACAAATCATAAGAAAATTGAAACTAAATAGATGAAACTGTGATACACTTAAAAGACATTAACAAAACCTACAACAACGGAGCCCCCCTCCACGTACTCAAAGGCATCAATCTCGATATCGAGCGGGGTGAATTCGTTTCCATTATGGGAGCATCAGGTTCCGGCAAATCTACTTTACTTAATATATTAGGTATACTGGATAATTACGATGACGGAGAGTATTACCTCAACAATGTGTTGATTAAAAACCTGAGCGAAACTAAATCCGCGGAGTACCGCAACCGGATGATCGGTTTCATCTTCCAGTCGTTTAACCTGATTTCATTCAAAAACGCAGTAGAAAACGTTGCACTACCTCTATTTTACCAAGGAGTAAGCCGGAAAAAGCGGAACGCAATGGCTATGGAATACCTCGACAAACTTGGGCTCAAGGACTGGGCACACCACATGCCCAACGAAATGAGCGGCGGTCAGAAACAGCGTGTAGCCATCGCCCGTGCCCTGATTACACAGCCTCAGATTATTCTGGCCGACGAACCTACCGGTGCACTGGACAGCAAAACTTCAGTAGAAGTCATGCAAATCCTGAAAGACCTGCACAAGACCGGAATGACCATTGTCGTAGTAACCCACGAAAGCGGAGTTGCCAACCAGACGGACAAGATTATTCACATCAAAGACGGTATTATCGAACGGATTGAAGAGAACCAGAATCATGATGCCTCACCATTCGGCAAGGATGGATATATGAAATAAAAACAAATACAAATATGATTGACATTTGGCAAGAAATATATGGCACCATCAAACGGAACAAACTTCGTACGTTCCTGACCGGATTTGCCGTAGCATGGGGAATTTTCATGCTGATAGTGCTATTGGGAGCCGGTAACGGGCTGATCCATGCTTTTGAAAAGTCATCCTCCGCACGAGCACTGAACTCCATCAAAATCTATCCGGGATGGACCGGAAAGCCCTACGACGGACTGAAAGAGGGACGCCGCATTCAACTGGATAACAAAGACTTGAATGCTACCATGGAACATTTCAGTGACAACATCATCAGCGTAGGTGCCAGTCAATGGCAGAGCAATGTGAATCTGAGTTACGGACAGGAGTACGTTAACCTTTCATTGGAAGGGGTATATCCGAACTTTACAGAAGTGGAATCCGTAAAATCGACAGAGGGACGGTTCATTAATGATATCGACCTCAAAGAACGGCGAAAAGTAATTGTACTACATACCAAAACGGCTGAGATCCTTTTCGGAAAAAGCCGAACAGAGCCTATCGGAAAATTCGTAAATGCCGGTGGAGTTTCTTATCAGGTAGTAGGACTTTACACCGATCCGGGTGACCAGGGAAGCAGTGAAGCATATATTCCCTTCTCAACCCTACAGGTGATTTACAATAAAGGCGATAAACTAAACAACCTGACTTTCACGACCAAAGGGCTCACCACGATGGAATCGAATGAGGCATTTGAAGCAGCCTATCGTAAAGTGATGGGTGCCAAACATCGTTTCGATCCTTCGGACAACAGTGCACTATGGATATGGAACCGCTTTACCAACTATCTGCAATCTCAGAATGCCATGGGTATCCTGCGCACGGCCATCTGGGTGATCGGTGTCTTTACACTGCTGAGTGGCATTGTGGGTGTATCAAATATCATGCTGATCACAGTGAAAGAGAGAACACGCGAATTTGGGATCCGCAAGGCATTGGGTGCCAAGCCATTCTCCATCCTGTGGCTGATTATCGTAGAGAGTGTAACCATTACGACCCTCTTTGGATATATCGGCATGGTAGCGGGAATCGCAGCTACCGAATGGATGAATAAGGTGGCCGGAGAACAAACCGTAGATGTGGGAATGTTCTCGGAAACGGTATTCCTGAATCCGACGGTAGATATCAGTATTGCCATACAGGCCACATTAACCCTGGTAATCGCAGGCACATTGGCAGGATTCTTCCCGGCCAAAAAAGCAGTAAGTATCAGACCTATTGAAGCACTTAGAGCAGATTGATTATGAGAGTAGATATAGACACGTGTGAGGAAATCCTCGTCACGATAACAAGAAACAAAACACGAAGCCTGCTGACGGCTTTCGGAGTATTCTGGGGTATCTTCATGTTGATAGCCCTGATGGGGGGCGGACAAGGGATGCAGGACATGATGCAAGCCGAATTCGAAGGATTTGCCACCAACTCGGGATTCATGGGCTCCCAGAAAACAGGGGAAGCTTACAAAGGATTCCGTAAAGGACGTTACTGGGATATCGAGAACTCGGATGTAGAACAAATCCGTGAGAAAGTAAAAGATATCGATGTTATTACCCCATCGATAGCCCGCTGGGGCTCGACGGCCATTTTCGGAGAAAAAAAGTATGATTGCAGCGTAAAGGGGCTCTATCCGGACTACGCCAAGATTGAAAATCAGGATATGGCTTACGGAAGATTCATCAATGATGTGGACGTACGCGAAGGACGCAAAGTCTGCGTGATCGGCAAACGCGTTTACGAAAGCCTTTTCAATCCGGGCGAAGATCCTTGTGGAAAGTATGTACGGGTAGACGGAATCTATTACCAGGTGATCGGTATGTGCGTATCCGAAGGAAACATAAATATTCAGGGACGAGCTTCGGAAGCTGTTGTATTACCTTTTAGTACCATGCAACAAGCCTACAATATGGGAAAACGTATCGATGTGATATGCTATACCGTGAAACCAGGGAAAAAAGTAAGCGATCTGGAACCGGAAATAGAAAGCATCCTGAAAGAAGCACACTATATAGCACCGGACGATAAGCAGGCAGTCATGAAACTGAATGCGGAAGCCATGTTCTCGATGATGGATAATTTGTTTACCGGTATCCATGTACTGATCTGGATGGTGGGCTTAGGTACTTTGCTGGCCGGCGCCATCGGTGTATCGAACATCATGATGGTAACGGTAAAGGAACGAACCACGGAAATAGGTATACGACGTGCCATCGGTGCCCGTCCGAAAGATATCTTGCAACAGATCTTATCGGAAAGTATGGTACTGACTACCATAGCAGGCATGGCCGGCATCTCTTTTGGAGTATTGATCCTGCAATTGATGGAAATAGGCGTTAACTCCGGTAAAGACCATTATTCTCACTTCCAGGTCTCCTTTGGCATGGCTATCGGAACCTGCCTGTTACTCGTGACACTGGGATTACTGGCCGGGCTGGCACCGGCTTACAGGGCAATGGCCATCCGTCCGATAGAGGCTATCAGAGATGAATAAAGTACAGCCTCTCCCCCACAAAAAGCAGAAAAGAGACACAGTCAAGTATAGAAAATAACAATTCAAAATATAAAACAAGATGAAAAAGTATCTGAAAATCACATTACTGGTAGTGGTAGCCGCCATCTTCATTGGGACATTCATATTCCTGTACCAGAAGTCGAAACCCCAAACAACTGTATATGAAACTGTCACCCCGGAAGTTGCCGACCTGGAAAAGACTACAGTGGCCACCGGTAAAGTAGAACCACGAGATGAAGTACTTATTAAACCACAAATATCCGGTATCATATCCGAGGTATATAAGGAGGCCGGACAAACCATCAGACAAGGTGAAGTGATCGCAAAAGTGAAAGTTATTCCAGAACTGGGCCAGTTAAACTCAGCCGAAAGCCGTGTGCGCGTAGCAGAAATCAGTGCAGCTCAGGCAGAAACCGACTTCGGACGTATCAAGAAGCTTTATAATGACAAACTAATCAGCAAAGAGGAGTTCGAGAAGAGTGAAGTGGATATAAAGAAGGCACGCGAAGAATTGCAGACAGCAAAAGATGCATTGGAAATCATCAAAGAGGGGATCACCAAAAACAGTGCATCGTTCAGTAGCACACTGATCCGTTCGACCATCGACGGACTGATTCTGGATGTACCTATCAAAGTAGGTAACTCCGTTATTATGAGTAATACGTTCAATGACGGTACGACTATCGCCACGGTGGCTAACATGAATGACCTGATATTCAAAGGTAAAATAGACGAAACAGAGGTTGGACGTATCCATGAAGGTATGCCGGTGAAACTGACGATCGGTGCTTTGCAGAATCTTACATTTGATGCCGAACTGGAATATATTTCCCCGAAAGGTGTGGAAGAAAACGGAGCCAATCAGTTTGAGATTAAAGCGGCCGTTCACGCACCGGATTCAGTACAGATCCGTTCCGGATATTCTGCCAACGCAGAAATCGTGCTGCAACGCGCACAGAAAGTTTTGGCAGTTCCCGAGGGCGTAATCGAATTCAGCGGTGACAGCACGTTCGTATGGGTAATGACCGATAGCATTCCTGAACAGAAGTTCGAACGTCGCCAAATAAAAACCGGTATGAGCGATGGTATCAAACTGGAAATCAAAGAGGGTCTGACCGGAAAAGAAAAAGTGAGAGCTTCGGAAAAGAAAAGTAAATAAGCCTTTATATATAAAAGAGGTATAAAGAAAATACGAATCACCAACAACGCATAATATGGGAAACAAAATATTAATTAATTTACTGATACTGACCGGACTGTCCACTTACGCTGCACAGGCACAGGAAGGATGGACCCTACGTCAGTGTATCGATTACGCCATTGAGCATAACATCAGTGTGCAGCAAACAGCAAATTCAGCCGAACAAAGCAAGGTGGATGTAAACACAGCCAAATGGGCACGCCTGCCCAACCTCAGCGGTAGCGCTTCGCAAAACTGGAGCTGGGGGCGCACGGCATCACCCGTAGACAATACCTACAACGACATTAACAGCGGTAGCAGCAGCTTTAGCCTGGGTACGAATATTCCCTTATTCACCGGTCTGGAACTACCCAATCAGTACGAGCTTACGAAGCTCAACCTGAAAGCTGCAATAGAAGACTTGAATAAAGCGAAAGAGGATCTGGCCATCAATGTCACTTCTGCTTATCTGCAAGTACTCTTTAATCTGGAACTAAGTAAAGTGGCCCAGAGCCAGGTAGACCTCAGTAAAGAGCAACTGAACCGTATCACCCGCTTGCATGAAGTAGGGAAAGCCTCTCCTGCCGAGGTTGCTGAAGCCAAAGCACGTGTTGCACAAGACGAAATGAGCGCTGTACAGGCAGATAACAATTACCGGTTGGCTTTGCTCGACCTAAGCCAATTGCTTGAACTGCCAACTCCGGAGAACTTCGCATTGGCTGCCCCGGATACTGAGTTGGAGTTTTCTCCACTTACTTCACCGGACGATATTTATAATCAGGCCATGTTATACAAGCCTGGTATCAAAGCAGCCCAATACCGCCTTGAAGGTAGTGAGAAAAACATCCGTATAGCTAAAAGCAGCTACTATCCTCAGTTATCCTTCTCAGCCGGATTAGGTACGAATTTCTATACAGTAAACGGTAGTGCCGGTTCAAGTTTTGGTAATCAAATGAAGAACAACCTAAATAAATATGCCGGATTCAGTTTGAATATTCCTATATTCAATCGTCTGGCTACCCGCAACCGCGTACGTACGGCACGCCTGCAACAGACCAATCTGGCACTGCAATTGGACAACAGCAAGAAAGCACTGTACAAAGAAATCCAACAAGCATGGTACAATGCTGTAGCCGCCGAAAGCAAGTTTAAGTCAAGCGAATCAGCCGTAGAGGCCAACCGGGAATCTTTCCGTCTGATGAGTGAGAAATTCGATAATGGAAAAGCAACTTCGGTTGAATACAATGAATCTAAGCTGAATCTCACCAAAGCATTGTCCGACCGGATTCAAGCCAAATATGATTATCTGTTCCGTACAAAGATACTGGACTTCTATAAAGGACAGCCCATTGATTAAGAAAAGAGGTTATTATTATTGTAAGTGATAGGGGGATGTGTCATTATTCACCACAGAGTAACACAAAGTTCCATAGAGAGAACTTAATCTATTGATAGCTAATGATATTTATCTGTGCAAACCTGTGTAGTCTTTGGTGAATACGGGTTTCGACACACCCCCTATCTTTTTTACCCTGTTGCCCGCACAAAATAAAGGGCGAAATTCACATTCCACCCTTTATCAATCAAAATTACAATCTAAGAGTAAGTTACACCACGACCGGACAACTCACCCGTTTATCCCTGTACAAGTAATGTGCCAAGCATACAACTATCTAATTATCAGCATATAAATAAAACGAAGAGATGTTCAGTAACGGACATATCACTTACATTAGCGGACATTTTATATCAGAAAAAAGGAAAACACACACCTTTTAATCCTCTTTTGCTTTTTTTTTCATACCTTGCAGCGCATTTAGATAATACAGAAAAATACCCAGGTACGGAATATTAGGATGGACGACTTAAATATCAACAGTTTTAATACTCTCTATACTCTCTACTACAGAAAGTCTTTCTTGTTTGCCAGATCGTATGTACACGACGAACAGGCAGCAGAAGACATCGCTGCCGAAGCCCTGATAAAGCTATGGGAGAAGCTGAAATCTGATATTATAAATTCTCCCCAGGCTATGTTACTCACTATCCTGAAGAACAAATCACTGGATTACCTGCGTCTGGAACAGAACAAACTGAACGCGATGTCCGAATTGAGCGAACTTTGTGTCCGTGAACTGGACATTCGTGTATCCAGTCTGGAAGCTTGCGACCCATCGGAGATTTTTTCTGCCGAAGTTAACAAAATTATTCAGGCTACTTTACGCTCACTTCCGGAACAGACCCGCCGGGTATTTGAGAAAAGCCGTTTCGAGAACAAGATGAATAAGGAAATAGCTGAAGAACTGCACATTACAGTTAAAGGAGTGGAATATCACATATCGAAAGCACTCAAAGAATTTCGCGTTTCACTCAAAGATTATCTACCTCTTTTTTACTTCTTTTTCTATTTTCACTAAAAAAAATGAAGAAACTGATTAGGGTTACATTCATTTCTATCGTCTTATATATGTAACGGATCGAAAAACGTTCATCAAGAACTCTTAATAAATTATGAATCAAGAGATACTCAACAGATATCTTGCAGGAGATGCCAGTACGGAAGAAAAACAGATGGTAGCGCAATGGTTGGATGCCGACCCACAACACATGCGCGAATATCTGGCCTTGAGAAAGTTGTACGACATCACTCTCTGGCAAGAAAAACCGGCAACAGTCATAGAGGGAAAGAAACGGTTTACACTCCCCTTCATCCGGGAGATCATTAAAATCGCCGCTATCTTCCTCATAGCAGTTACCTCTGTTTATTTCCTGGCGCCGGAAAGAGGGAAACAGACCCCGGATCTGAGAGCCATACATGTTCCTTCGGGACAACGGGCAGAACTGACACTGGGCGACGGAACACGAGTATGCCTGAATTCAAATTCGACACTCACATTCCCCGACCGGTTTGACCGGAAAGAGCGCAGGGTGACATTGGATGGTGAAGGGTACTTTCAGGTGGCAAGAAACGAAAAAAAGCCCTTTATCGTGCAAGCCAAAGAATATGAAGTAAGGGTACTGGGTACGGAATTTAATGTGATGATGTATAAAGACCAGGATTTCTTTGAAACGGTGCTCCTGAAAGGTTCGGTTGAGGTGAGCGAGACCACTACCGGTAAGAAAGTAAGACTGCAACCCAACGAACGTCTGTTCGGCAAAGCCGGTCAGCTCCGGAAAGAGAGTATCAGCGAATGGAACCGGGCATTGTGGATGCAAGGAATCCTCTATTTCGACAACACACGTATGGATGAAATCATCCGCCAGTTAGGTCTATATTACGATGTAAAATTCGTCTTGGAAAAAGAGTCACTGGCGAATGTACGGTTTACCGGAAAGTTCCGTATCAGAGATGGTGTGGAACATGTGCTGAAAGTACTTCAATTGAAATGTAAATTCACCTATAAACGCGACGAAGAACATAATACCATTACTATAAACTAAAAACCAAGTATTAACTTTAAATTAAAAACCGGAACAAATGAAAACATAAGAACAAAAAGAGCCGAAAGTGGTGGCACACTTCCGGCTCCGGGTTAACAATACCCCAGTCTGCGAAAACTTAGTGAGTATTAATTAACACAGTGTACAAATGTATGAAAAACACTCTGATAAAAACAAGTAAAATCGTAAATAAATCAATTTCACATACTATGAAAATGATAGTTTTATTCCTTTTCGTTTTCATTTCAGGAGTATTCGCCAACAATGCGAACTCTCAGGAAACAAAGGTATCTATCTCGAAAAACAACAAACCAATCCGGGAAGTCTTGAGCGAAATAGAACGCCAGACCGACTATCTGTTCGTATACTCCGAGAAAGAAGTCGATGTCAATCAGCACACAACCGTAAACGTAAAACAGCAACGGGTAGCCGAGGTGCTCTCTTCTCTATTCCGTAACACCAATGTAGGCTATGCCATGGAGGGCCATAACATCATGTTGATGGCAAAAACAAACCAGACAGACGCTTCCCTGCAAAAGCGTATCATCACAGGAGTGGTGAAAGACATCAAAGGAGAAACCATCATCGGTGCCAATATTATGATAAAAGGTACCGCTACAGGCGTGAGTACCAACATTGACGGTGAATTCTCCATCGAAGCGGCAGTTGGTGACGAACTGGTGGTTTCCTTCATCGGTTATCTGACTCAAACGGTTAAAGTAGGCTCTCAGAAGACATTGAACATCAAGTTACTGGAAGACAGTAAGACGCTGGAAGAGGTTGTCGTGGTGGGCTATACCGTGCAAACAAAATCGGCCGTAACCGGCTCAGTGGCTGTTGTGAAAGCCGATAAACTGAAGGACGTAAACACACTGGAAGTGGGAAACATGCTTCAAGGAAAGGTTTCGGGTGTATACGTCTCCGGTTCATCCGGCGAGCCGGGACAGGCCAGCAAAATCCGCATCCGCGGTAAAGGCACGCTGAATTCATCAGTCTCCCCGCTTTGGGTAGTCGACGGTGTGATCGTAGGTGAAGATCCGGGACTGAACCCGAATGAAATAGACAACATCAGCGTATTGAAAGACGGCTCGGCTACGGCATTATACGGTTCGCGTGCTGCCAACGGGGTCATTGTAGTTACGACTAAAAGAGGTGAATACGATGCCAACAAATATAGCATTTCGGTGAATGCCGGTGTATCGCTGCTCTCGACCGGACGTCTTGAAATGATGAATTCACAGGAGCTTTACGACTACCAGAAGTCCTGGAACAATCAGTCATGGTTCACGGAAGAACTGCTGAAACACAACACGGACTGGTTTAAAGAAGCTTCCAAACCGGGATTATATACCAACGCAAACATTACCTATACCGGAAGCAGCGGCCGCATGCGTTCGTTCGTCATGGCAGACTATTATCGCGAAGAGGGTGCCATCAAGGACTTTACACTGGACCGCTTCACTTTCCGCTCCAACAACGATGTGAAGTTTACAGACCGCTTCACGATGTCAACCAAGATTTCGGGTTCGTTGTCACGCACAGACAGCCAACAGCGCAGTGTGTACAACACCTACCTCTATCTGCCCTGGGATTATCCGTACAATGAAGACGGCTCCATCCGCTCGGGACAAGAGCAGGACTGGAGAGGGCGTGACGGGATCAACGACATGTATGACCTGCAATGGAACTGGGGCCGTTCAAAGAAGCTGACGGTTGACGGGACCATCAATTTCAATTACCAGATTACGGATTGGTTGCGCTTCGAATCGAACAACTACATCCGTTACATCAGTAACCGCTCCGAAAGCTATACGGACAAGCGTTCGCGTTCGGGACAATCGGACAAAGGCTCTCTGTCAAACTCCAATTCGTTACTGACCAAGCAGTTCACCAACCAGATGATACGTTTTGAAAAGTCATTCGGCAAACACAAGGTAAACGCATTAGGAGCTTACGAATACACCCGCCACTTTTATGAATCGACTTCTGCCGAAGGAAGAGGCATCCAGCCGGGCAGAGAGATTCTGGATGTAACGACCGGAATCAAATCCATCGGTGGATACAAAGATGCCATCGCCACTCAATCGGCCTTGTTCAACGCTAACTATGATTATGACAACCGCTACATGGGACAAGTGTCTTATCGTATGGACGAATCGTCTTGTTTCGGTAAAAACAACCGCATGGGGCACTTCTTCACAGTCAGTGGTGGCTGGAATATCCAGAACGAGGTTTTCTTCGAGTCTCTCCGTGAATCCATCGACCAACTGAAAGTGAGAGTGAGTTACGGTTCTTTGGGAAACACTCCCGGAGCATACTATGGTCATTATCCGCTCTATTCTTCAATGATGTACAATGATGAAGTTGCCTATTTCCCCTCACAAATGGGAAATGCTGACCTGTCATGGGAAAAGTGTTACACTACCAACATCGGTATTGACGCACGGTTCTTCGACCGTTTCGGGGTTACCATCGACCTGTACAACAAAAATACCTCGGACTTATTGTACTACGCCCCGCTGCCCAATATATCGGGTTATACGGGACAATACAAAAATGTAGGTGCCATCAATAACAAGGGTATCGAGATCAGCCTCAACGCAGATGTCATCCGTACGTCCAAATTCCAATGGACCAGCGATTTCAACATCGGATTCAACCGGAACCGGGTAACCGAACTTTATGGAGGTAAACCGGAACTGAAGGGTCTGAAACGTCTGGAAGAGGGACGGGATATGGACGAATGGTACCTGAGAGAATGGGCCGGCGTAGATCCTGCCAACGGTTCTCCGCTGTGGTATACCACCGACGAAAACGGCAACCGTGTCACCACCGACTCTTATAATAAAGCCGACCGCGTATACTGTGGTTCTGCCGCACCGAAGTTCACCGGCGGATGGATGAACTCGTTCACTTACAAAGGCTTTACGCTGACTGCCAACTTCGACTTTGTATATGGCAACCTGCTCTACAACCAATCCCGTGAATTGCTTGACTCCGACGGTGCCTATGCCGACTACAACTCTATGAAGTTGAAAAGCGGATGGAAACGCTGGGAAAAGGAAGGAGACATCGCCACGCATCCAAAAGCCATCAACGGCGGTAATAAGAACTCCAACAAATCGTCTTCACGCTATCTGGAGAAAGGCAACTACTTCAGCCTGCGCAACCTGTCACTGGGATATTCCATACCGGAAAAGCTATGCGGAAAACTGGGATTGCAACGGGTCAACGTCTCTTGCAGTGCCGACAACCTGTTCACGTTTACTCCGTTCTCGGGTGTATCTCCGCAACTGTCGGACAGCAGCACGGACGGCTATGCAGGTACCATCTATCCGTTGAGCAGAAGAATCGTGTTCGGTCTTAATGTTTCATTCTAAAAAATCACGTCATATTATGAAAATCAAACATATCGTATCTTGCTTATTCGTTTCTCTGATCGGGTTCTCGGCCTGCTCCATAGAGGAACTCCCCTATAACCAGCTGACGGAAGACGAACTGGACGGCAGCTATGAATCGTTGTTGTCTGCCACCCGCGGCAACTATGCCGTATTCAAAAAAACCGCTTTCCACCAGGGATGGCACTATGCAGGCGAACTGGCCAGTGACAACGTGTCATTGAGCGGTGTATCGTCGGATGCCTTAATGTACATCTACAACTATCAGCGCATCACGGACAACTACCACATGTCCAACATGTGGGGATGGGCCTACCGCTCCATCATCAATTCGAACAAGATACTTGAGAAGGCACAAGAGGGGGAAAGCAAAGAGATGGATCAGCTGATCGGTGAAAACTACTTCCTCAGAGGATGGCTGCAATTTGTACTGGTCAACGTCTTCGGACGCCCTTACAACCAATCGCCGGAAACCAACCTGGGGATTCCCCTGAAACTGACGGCGGACGTAAACGACTATCCGATGCGCTCTACCGTGAAGGAATCTTACGAACAGATCCTGAAAGACCTGAAGAAAGCGGAAGCCCTGTTGAACTCGGAATCGAATATCTACGCCGGCCCCAGTGCCGCCAAAGCGCTACTGTCACGTGTCTACCTGTATATGGGTAACAATAAACTGGCTGCCGAATATGCAACGGAGGTGATAGAAAGCTCGGGACGCACACTATTGGAAGGAGAAACGTATGCCACAGCCAATGTACTGGTGCCCGAGGACAATCCGGAAATCATCTTCGCCATCCGTTGCACCAAAGATAAAGACGACTATGGCTGGAACTCCATCGGAGGCTTTTATGCCAACATCGACGGTGTGGGTTGGGGAGAGTTGTACGCTTCCGAACCACTCCGGGATGCGTATGCCGAATATCCGGAAGATCTGCGCTCACGCTACATCGTTCCACAATATCTGAAAGACGATGATACGGGCGAATATCGCAAAGAGTTTATCTACATCGAATCTTCCGAAGAAGACGGAGTGCCCAGAAAGTACTACCGCTGGAATGAAATCGTGGAAGAAAACGGAAACTATCGCATCAAGGACGCTTATCTGTCGAAGTACGAATACAAAGACACACTGGCCATGAAGCAGGATGCCGGAGGCTATTACGTGGAATCGAGACTGAAACAGGGCAAGGATAACCCCAATCCGGGCACGTACGAAAAGCATTACGTAACCATCCAGAACCTGATGGCAAAACGCAACGACTACCCGAAGTACTATGTATACAAATGCTCCAAGCAGGAGAACCAGCCTCAACTGTGGTCGCCAACCGTTCTCCGCCTGGGCGAGATGTACCTGAACCGTGCGGAAGCGTATGCAAAAGAACCGGCACTGGGCGATGCTTTGGCAGACCTGAACGTGATCCGTACCCGTGCACACATCCCGGCACTCACGGCAAAAGAGATGAAACCGGGCAAACCCCTGCTGGAATACGTGTTGGAAGAACGTCGCAAAGAGCTGGCCTTCGAAGGTCATCGCCGTTTCGACATCTTCCGCAACGGACTGACGATGAACCGCAGTTATCCGGGTACTCACGACCGTGGCGCCGCAACCTCGGTTCGCCTGACCATTTCTGCCGATGATCCGGCAGCAATCGAGTTCATCCCGCAACGTGAGATCGACTCGTATCCGGGAGTACTGGAACAGAATCCATAAAAGGAGAATCTTATGAAGGACCCTCGTCCGGGTATGCGAGGGTCCCTCGTATGAAATGAAAATACAACCTGAACAGTTCAATTAACGAAAATAAAAACGACATGAGAAACATCCAACGAACCATTCTCCGGATAGCCGGGCTACTCTTCTGCCTGCCGTCCTTCTGTTCAAATCCGGTAGTTATAGGCAACAGCCGGTTCACGTTCATCACCGACCATCTGGTGCGTATGGAGTACGCACAGCAAGGACAGTTCCTGAATGACTCTACACTCTTCGCTGTCGACCGCACTCCCAGATGTACCGACGTAAAAGTGGAGAGAAAAGAGGGCAACCGCTACGTAATGACCACCCCCGTCCTGCGCATCGAGTACTACAACGACGGATTCCCCTTCGGGCAAACCAACCTGTTTGTCTACTTCAGAAACGGAAACGCACCCAAAGAGACGCGTTGGTACATAGCCAGCCGCCAAAGCCGGAACCTGCTGGGACCGGTGACCACGCTCGACGATGTAGACGGCCCCATCGACCGACAGGAAGGATTATTGAGCCGCGATGGATGGTACCTGATTAACGACACCGGCAAAGAAATCCTGAAAAACGGATGGGTCACCGAACGCGACCGCAGCCATGTACAGGATTTGTATCTGTTTGTTTACGGCAATGACTACAAGGCAGCCCTGAAATCGCTTCAGGCAGTCAGCGGTCCGTCACCGATGACCCGCAAATATGTACACGGTTCCTGGTATTGCCGCTGGTGGAATTATACGGACGAAGACTACCGTCAACTGGTACGTGAATATCGCGAACACGACTTCCCACTCGACATCATGGTGTTCGACATGGGATGGCATACGCAAAACGCCAAAGTGGGAACCGGACATGCCGGCACACGCGGCTGGACGGGTTACAGCTGGAACCGGAAACTGATTCCGGAACCGGAGAAGCTGATAAGCGACTTCAAAGACGACCATATTTACGTGGTACTGAACGAACATCCGCACGACGGTATCCGCCCGCACGAGGACAGCTACAAAGCATTCATACGTGACCTGGGAGCAGATACGCTGAAAACCGGCGTACCCTTGTTTGACGCAGGCGACCGCAATTATATGAATGCCTTCATGAAACATGCCCATCAGGAAAGCGACTCCATGGGTGTAGCATTCTGGTGGCTCGACTGGCAACAAGATTATCTGTATCCGCTGGTACGAGGTACAAACATGAAACACCTTCCCTGGCTGAACCACATTTATTATAACTACTCGGCCGGTAACCGCCTCCGCGGTGCAGGATTCAGCCGTTGGGCAGGTTGGGGAGACCATCGCCATCCGATCCAGTTCTCTGGAGATGCCGTGGGCAACTGGGACTTGCTCCGCTTTGAGGTTGACCTGACGACTACCAGCGGCAATGCGGGCTGTTTCTTCTGGGCACACGATCTCGGTGGATTCTATGACGGAACCGATCCGGAACTCTATACCCGCTGGACACAATTCGGACTGCTGAACTCCTCACTCCGCATCCACTCGGTATATGACAAAAAACTCGACCGCCGCCCCTGGCTTTGGGGGACAGAGGCAGAAAAGGCCATGCACAGGATTTATCACCTGCGCTCGCAGCTGATGCCCTACATTTACTCCTCCGTCCGCCAGTGCCATACGGATATGTTGCCGCTCAACCGGGGCATGTACATCGAATATCCGGAAGAAGAAAAAGCCTATCAATATCCGGGACAATTCCTGTTCGGAGATCTCTTACTGGGTGCCCCCATCACTACAAAAGGCAAAGGAGAGAAGAAAACAGCCACACAAGAAGTCTGGCTGCCGGGCGGAACAAGCTGGTATAACTTCTTCACCGGCGAGAAACAAGAGGGTGGACAAGTCATAAAGACAGAAAGCCCACTGGACGAATTCCCCTTGTTTATCAAAGGAGGCCATCCGCTGCCGATGCAGCCATATACGGAAAGAATGTGCTCCACCCCGCTCACCGAACTGACCGTGCGTTGCTATCCGGAAGAAGAGGGAGCGGACAACACTTACACCCTGTACGAGGATGACGGACTGACGCAGGATTATCTGGCCGGCAAGTATGCCACCACCCGCCTCAACTATCAGAAGACCGGAGAACAAACAATCATCACCGTGTCGCCGGCAGAAGGGACCTATGAAGGGCAGCCCCGGAAACGTGCTTACCGGATTGAACTGCCGGGAGTCACGACACAAGCCCGCATACAGGTGAACGGTAAAAAGGTAAGAGCCACTCCGGATAAGGAATTAAACGGAATTGTAGTGCAAGTCAAGGTTACGGACATCCGTAAACCGGTTGTAATCAAGATACAGTAATAACACGAGGATGTGCCGGGAACCCGTCAGGCTGTGGCAGGCTCCCGGCACACCCTCCATATCCGATTACTGCATTCCGGCAAGTTCTCTCTTCACAATCCAGTATCCGACCCTGGACTCCGAAATACCCGGCTTCACTTTATGGTTACATACCAGTTCGTCATCTGTTATGGCAGATTCCAGGTAATAAAAGCAACAAGAATCGTCTCCATCCAGCCTCCGGGCCAGTTCTATGATATGCGTGGATATCAGGAAACGGCTGTGAACCTTCTCCCTGAGCACTTCGGTCACGGCTACCGATGCTTCAAAAGCATCCCGTGCATTGGTCCCCCTGAACAATTCGTCGAACAGCACAAAACAATGGTTACCTTCATTAATCTGTTGCAACACCTCTTTCACCCGGAGTACTTCCGCATAAAAATGACTGCGCCCATCCCTTAACGAATCCGGAAGATTGATAGAAGTAAAGATACCATCAAACACCGGACAGACCATAGAAGAAGCAGGCACCGGAAATCCGGCATGAGCCAGCCATACGGCGGACGCTATCGCTTTCAAGGTCGTGGATTTACCGGCCATATTTGATCCTGTAAAGATACAGATATTCCCATGCTCCATATCCCAGTCGTTCTTCACCGCATCTTTCACCTGAGGATGGTAAAAGTCACGAAGCACAAATTTGCCATCGGTCGTAAACGTAGGAAAACACCATCCTTTCGTAACAGCCGTACGGTGCATGGTACGGATGGCATCCAATTGATATACAATCGAAAGAAGATCAGCAATGGTATGGTTGCGCCGATAGCGGAAAATATAATCCAGTCGGTCGGTCCGGTAAAAACCGTCCTCCTGTCCGCAGGATTCTACCACTTTGCCCAACTCCGTAACCTGATAAGTCTCCAGGACAGTAGCTACCATGCTGCGGATTAACCGGGGAGAAAGTGCGGTCACATGATCCGCAAAAATCTTCAGTTCCAGCAAGACGTTTTCAAGCAACTTTGTTCCTCTCTGAATGATATAGCGTTCGGGAGTGCTTCTGAACACCCTGAAAGCACGTGATAAAACAGATTCCAGATAAGTAACCCTTGTCGGACGGTCTCCCTGACTAAGATAAAACTCTATAAAATCCAACTCTTCCCTGCAAATACGTATTTCGGGGAAGTCCGGACACCGGATTGCCTCCTGCCTTTCATGCAGCATCTGCCAATCGGATATGGGATGGGTTACCCAATCTTCCAAGCACCTCTTTCCTCCGTCACTTTCCGTCATGTCAAAGAGAGAGAAAAGAGTTTTCTCTCCGTACGTACTCTCCATCACTCCTAAGTCATTGAGAGTCTGTCTATCTGTTCGTAGTTGTTTCACGGTATCTCATATGATCGATTTCTCAAAGATAGAATATTTTTCCGGAAAGAGCATCATCCATCCTCCCGGAATTGTATAACTTTGCAGCCGATAAATCCGTAGTTTACATATCATAATGGGAAAATATCGTACGAAAGGGAGCATCGCTCTCATCATTACAGGAAGTGTCCTGATCCTTGTTCTGACAGGTTTATATTGGGGACGCAACGGAATTCTCTGCCGAATGGTTGGCAAGCGGATACTGCGCACCGAACAAAAATACGGATTATCCATCCGCTACGATGCCTTGCGAATGAAAGGGCTGAACGAAATCGAGCTGAGCAATCTTTCCGTAGTCCCTGACAAGCGGGACACCCTCCTCACCCTGCATGCCCTGAACATGCGCCTCAGCTTCTGGAAACTGCTACGCGGAAAGATCGAAGTACGCAACGTAACCGCCGACCGGCTGAAAGTTTCATTCATCAAAGCAGACAGCACAGCAAATTATGACTTCCTCTTCCTGAAAAAGGAACAGGAGGTACCGGCCGGTTCGGCACAAGCCGACTATGCCCACAGAGTGAACAGGATACTGAACCTGCTCTATGGTTTCTTACCCGAAAACGGAACACTGCGTCAAGTCGACGTCAGCGAACGGAAAGACCGTAACTTCGTAGCCATCCGCATCCCGCAATTAAGCATACGGCAAAACCATTTCAACTCCGATATCGAAGTACAGGAAGATTCGGTAAGCCAACACTGGACCACCTGTGGAGAGGTAAACCGAAGCCACCACACGCTAAAAGCCGAACTTTATGCACAGCATAAGGAAAAAATCGCCCTCCCCTATCTCAAACGCCGTTTCGGTGCGGACATTCGCTTGGATACCCTTACCTATAGCCTGACTGAATCGGAAGGAAACAGCGGTCAGATTATACTGACAGGACAAGCAGCAGTCAACGGACTTGAAGTGTATCACAAAGCTCTTTCCCCTCAAACAGTCAATCTGGACCGCGGACAAATATCCTACCGGATTCTTGTGGGTAAAGAGTTCGCCGAACTGGACAGCACAACCTTGGTACAATTCAACCAGATGCAGCTTCATCCTTATCTGAAAGCTGAGAAGAGAGAACACCAATGGCACTTCACAGCAGCTTTAAACAAGTCTTGGTTTCCGGCAAACGAACTCTTCGGCTCGCTCCCCAAAGGATTATTCAGCAATCTGGAAGGGATAAAGACGGAAGGCGAACTGTCCTATCATTTCTTGCTGGATGTGGACTTTGCCCTACCGGACAGCCTGAAGCTGGAATCGGAATTAAAGGAGAGAAACTTCCGCATCGTGAAATACGGAGCCACAGACCTTGGTAAAATGTCGGAAGAGTTTATCTATACGGCTTACGAAAACGGACAGCCGGTACGCACTTTCCCTATAGGCCCCTCATGGGAACATTTCACGCCACTGGACAGCATCTCCCCACTATTGCAAATGTCTGTGATGCAAAGTGAAGACGGAGCCTTCTACTATCACCGGGGCTTTCTTCCCGATGCCATGCGTGAAGCATTGATACAAGACCTGAAAGTGAAACGTTTTGCCCGTGGGGGAAGTACCATCACCATGCAACTGGTAAAAAACGTATTCCTGAACCGGAACAAAAACATCGCCCGGAAACTGGAAGAAGCCCTGATCGTCTGGCTGATAGAAACGGAACGTCTCACTTCCAAAGACAGGATGTACGAAGTATATCTGAACATAGTGGAATGGGGGCCGCTTGTCTACGGAGCACAGGAGGCTGCTGCCTACTACTTTAAAAAACGCCCGTCTCAACTGACAGCCGAGGAGTCCATCTTCCTGGCATCCATCATTCCGAAGCCCAAGCATTTCCGAAATTCGTTCACCGGTGACATGAAACTGAAAGAAAACCTGGAAGACTATTATCGATTGATAGCCGAACGACTGGCAAAAAAAGGAGTTATCAGCGAAGCGGCGGCGGACAGTATTCGCCCGGAGATAAATGTGACCGGCGAAGCAAGGAAAGACTTGGAGAGAGACAGCATACAGTAATTTATCAGATACCAAAAGCAGAATAGGGGGGAAACTCACCACAGAGGACACAGAGGACACAGAGTGAATTTTAAGTCATTGATTAGTAAAGTTGTTAATCTGTGATAATCTATGTGGTGAAAAGGCTTTTGACACATCCCCATCCTAACTGATTTATCTACTAAGAGAGCATTTACCGACACAGAACCGTTCTTTTTTTGTTAAGTCCCCCTATACAAAGGGTATTCAGCAAACAATTCCGCCGCAAAAAGTGTTTCATTGTACATTTTTTAGCCGTTTGCTATGGCAATTCAGAAATTATCACCATCTTTGTGGTGAACTACAACATTCTCTCGCTTGGAGAGCAAGACATAGAAAGCATTCTTTGTCTAACTTTAGCTACGGGCATAATTTATTTATGTCCGCAGCTTCTGGATAAAAGACGGCTCTGCCCCCGTGTCTGATACCGTAATGGGTCAGCATATATGCTTTTCTTGCTCTGCAATGGAATGATGTAGTTCAGCGGGTCAGCAGGGCCGTTCATTTTTCCCTGCCCGATATACGTTTGAGCTATGGGCAAACAATCTACTATCAAAATCTTGTCTTTCCACCGCCGCAGAACCAACGCAAACGGTTGGTATCGGTTGGATTTTATTTTTCAGCGAGGTAAAAAGATTCTGCATTATACACTCTCTACGCAGGATTATGAATATTCAGAGTGTTTCTGTTCACCTTCCCATATCGAACGTGCAGACATGATTGTCTTTGTAGCCGAACTTCTTTTAGAAATTCATAAAGTGAAATATTCGTGCCTGAAACGTACACCAAGCCAGGCGTATGCCACTTCCAAATATATATCCCGGATCAATCAAATATGCAAAAAGAACCATTATCACAAAACGCCTGTCATTATAGACGGGCTATAGTACTTTGATCTTTCATAATAAATTCTCTTTTATAATTGACTTTAAATCTAAATCCGACTCACCAAACCAGTTAACTCGTCGAACCGCTGCCACTCTACCCCCCGGAGGACAGCGGTTCTTTTTCTTTCATTTAACCAGTTCACATGAATCGTTTCTCTATTCTATTTCATATTTAATCATCTAATTATCAATATTTAATCATCCATGTCGGTATCTTTATCTCGTCCCGTATACCTGGGCTTATAAGCCCAGGTATACGGACTCATGGGCACGTGTACCCGGGCTCATGGGCACGCCTGCCCGGAACCGGATGCAGATTGCACCATTTCCGGTTAAACAACAAGGGAAAACGAAATGCTTTAAGAGGTGTATTTGCTTAAGCAAGGCGTATCTTTCGGCTGATGACCAGCATTTTACGCCTTATTTTTGCCTTAAAACAGTAGGTGGAAGATGGAAGATACGGGTGGAAGATAAAGGGCTGAAAAATGCGATCTTCCACCCGGATATTTCTTTGATTATTAGAGTAATAAACGCAAAAAGGTGGAAGATGGAAGATCGAAATGCAGACAAATAAAATTCGTCGAACTGACGTTATTTATCCCGGCTCCCTCTTTCCGACGAGCGGGAAGAAGAACTACGGCTACTGCCTGAAGCAGAATTTCCACTGCTGCGTCTGCTTGAAGAAGAACGCTCAGAGACTGAACTTCGGGTGCCATTATTACTCTTCACCCTCTCCTGGCTCCGGCTACTACTGCGTCTGCTATCCGTACGTTCAGGAGTCACCCTATTGGGAGTTGCCGAACTCCTCGGAGTCACCCTGTTTTTATCTCGTGAGGCAGAACTTTCCCTCCGCACATCATTCCTCCGCACATCATCTCTCCGTGCCGAATTAGGACGTATAGTTACCGTACCGAAATCGGAACGACGGTGCGTGTTATAATTCCGGTGATCTCTTATGCTGTGGGAACCGGAATAGAAATCATGCCGGTAACGTCCGCGATAATAGCTGTTATGATAGTGCGTACGATAGTGTCCGCCGCAATAACTGCTATAGTGGTAAGGCTTTCCGAAATAGAAGTGGTTATGGTTTGTATACCGGATATAGACCCGGAAGCTCCAGCCTCCGCCATTGGCGTAAATCGGGCGATAGAAATAATCCACCCCTATAAAACGCCGATACTGTGAAGCAGTCAGCACCCATCGTAAGTCATCGTTACGAATATCCAACGTGCGATAGTATTTATCGAGCGCCCACTCTTCTCCCCGCATCACATCGTCCATCAGATAACGGATGGAGTAAACAAAATCATAATTGATTTCGTATACATCATTATATTGTCCCGTACTCAGGTTCAATTCATAGGCCATCTTGTCGGTAAGGAAACGAGTCTCCTTACGAATGCGGCTATTGCTCATGGCAGCCATGCTCACACTACTTACAGCAGTGATTCCGATGGCCAGAAAGAATATCAGTACTCGTTTCTTCATATCTCAAGTCTATTTAGTTCTATTATAATTCTTCACAAAATCCTTCACAGTACTCCGATTCGACAGGAAGTCCAGTTCATCTACTGCTATGGAGAAGTTATCTTTATCCACTACACTCGGGTAAAGTATCTTCAGCACCTTAGTCCGGTCATCATCAAAGCTATAAAGTTTTATCAGTCTACGGCATTGCTCTGAAGTAAACCCGGTAGAACTCGCTGCTTTTTCGATAAAGTCCGTCCTGTCCGAGTCGAATGTTTTACTCTTTGCATCATTCAGGAAGCGGGCAAATTCATCATTTCTCATTGCCCTGTAGCTATAGGAATGCCCCACTTCCGAAGCGGAAACTGTACCGCCAATACCTAAAGAGAAAGATGGAGCGGGAGGAACAGTGGGTGCACCGTCCTTGAACGAATCCAGCCCTACGACACGGTTGTCTATAAAGTTAACGCAAATCACCGAAGGCCCTGCTTTGGAAAGGTACCCGCGATATTCCCACTCTTCCATGCCACCATCAAAGCGTCTGTAGTTCGGTTCTCCAAGAATGGTTTTCACCTCTTGTTGCGTCATTCCTTTCTGAATACCCATCAGTTGGCTGTTCCTGAAATCTGCCAACAGGCTGGCACAACTACTCATGACAACGAGCAAAAGTAGTATTGCTGAAACATGTATCTTTTTCATAATTTATATAGGTTTTAGTTACGTTGACTATGGTATTTTCTCACAAATTCGTTCATCTTATTCTTATCGGACTGAAAGGTCAGACTCTCAATAACCAGATAAAAATTCGGTTTATCAACAATCCGCGGATACATGGCCTGCATCAGCTTTATTTTTTCACTGTCGAAACTGAACAACTTAACCAACTGGAGGCATTGATCGGAAGTAAAGCCGGTAGAGACAAGCGTAGTCTCGATCAGTTTATTGCGGTCAGAATCGAAAGACTTATCTTTCACTGTTCTCAGAAAGCGGTCGAACTCTGCACGGTTCATCACCACATCATATCCGTATCCGGGACGTGACGGACGGTCGGGGTAATCAGGACGGTCCGGACGGAAATCGGGACGATTGTCTCTACCTACCCGGATATCCCGTATGTTCATACCGGGATTTGACACCCATTCCTGAAACAACAAATCTCCTTTTACACTCTGTCCGGTGCGCGGGATATAGCGCGCGGCATATACCTCTATGCGGTGTCTGCCCGAATAATTGGCTATGAAGCAAGTCTCTGTCGGCGTGCATATCTGTTCGCCATCCATAAAGACAAGAATCGCCTCACCTGCACTCTGGATATTTATTCCGCTGATTCTTCCGGCTTGTGCCATAAATGCAGCGAACAAGAAACAAAGGGTTATGATTACTTTTCGCATATCGTTTAGTTTTTATTGTTTTTAATATCACAAAAATAGGGTGAGGAAACTCCCCACCCTAATGATTCTGTCTATTCATACGTAGGGTTTTCCCTATTCAGTTTAGGGACGAACCAACTCGATTCCGTCTTCGTGGAGCAGGATCAGACGTTTCTTATATAAGTCGCCAACGGCTTTCTTGAATGTCTTCTTACTGACACCGAAAACATCGTAAATCTCTTCGGCAGGGCTCTTGTCATTCAATCCGATCCGTCCGCCGTGGTCTGCAATATAGTGGTAAAGTGTTTTTGAGAAATCATCAACTTTCTCAAAACCCGGTTTCTGGAGAATCAGGTCTATCTTGCCGTCTTCGCGTACCTGCTTAATATATGCTTTCAGCGTATCGCCCGTATGTAAGGTCTGAAAGATCTCACTATCATACAGCAAACCACTGTACATATTCTCAATGATCGCCTTAAACCCAAGGTCCGTCTTCTGCCAGATAAGTATGTTCACCTCTTCGCCCGGCTGATAAGGAGCTTTCTCTTTGGACAAATAGCGGTCTACCTTGGCTGAAGCTACGATGCGGAAACTTTCATCGTCAATGTAGGCATGAATGACGTATTTATTCCCTACCTGCATCTTCATCTTCTGCTCACTGAAAGGGACAAACAGGTCCTTCATCAGTCCCCAATTGAGGAAAGCTCCGAACTGATTGACCCAGGATACCTCCAGACAAGCAAACTCGCCTACTTGTACCAAAGGTGTCAGCGTAGTGGCTATCAACCGTTCTTCATTATCCAGATAGAGGAAGACGTTCAACCAGTCTCCCACCTTACAATCTTCGGGCACATAACGGGTAGGCAGCAGAATTTCGCCTTCTTCTCCGCCATCCAGATACATACCGAAATCTACCTGCTTGACTACCTCAAGCTGGTTGAATTTTCCTAATTCAATACTCATAATCTTCATTCAGTTTGTGACAAAGATAAATAAAAAACAGACGTAAGAATAATAAGCCGTCGAAAAACATATCGCTGCATCTGTTTGTTATCATCCGCAGACGATAACTTTTCATTATAGCGCAAAACTTTTTTCGATAAACAACCTGCGTTTAAACGAGTTATCTTTGCACCGGAAACAAGAAACAAAGCAATTGTCGAATTAAAAAAGATATAAATTATGGAATTCTTAACCAACGAAAAACTTACGATCGTAGGAGCTGCCGGAATGATTGGCTCTAACATGGCACAGACTGCCCTGATGATGAAACTGACTCCGAACATTTGTCTGTATGATCCTTATGCACCCGCTTTGGAAGGTGTAGCCGAGGAGCTGTACCACTGTGCGTTCGAAGGCGTAAACCTGACTTACACTTCAGATATCAAAGAAGCTTTATCAGGTGCGAAGTACATTGTGTCATCCGGTGGTGCTGCCCGTAAAGCAGGCATGACCCGTGAAGACTTGTTGAAAGGTAACGCAGAAATCGCAGCCCAGTTTGGTAAAGATATCCGCCAGTATTGCCCGGATGTGAAACATGTGGTCGTAGTGTTCAATCCTGCCGATATCACCGGACTGATTGTATTGCTCTATGCCGGCTTGAAACCGTCACAGGTATCCACACTGGCCGCTCTGGACAGTACCCGCCTGCAAAACGAACTGGTGAAGTACCTCCATATCCCCGCATCCGAAATTGTAAACTGCCGTACATATGGCGGCCACGGAGAACAGATGGCCGTATTTGCTTCTACCACTAAAGTACAAGGTGAAGCGCTGACCAAGATCATCGATACTCCACGCATGCCTATGCAGGATTGGGAAGATCTGAAAGTACGCGTTATTCAAGGTGGAAAACACATCATTGATCTGCGCGGACGCTCTTCATTCCAAAGCCCGGCTTATCTGTCTATCGAAATGATCGCGGCAGCCATGGGCGGACAACCTTTCCGCTGGCCGGCAGGCACTTATGTATCTGACAAGAAGTTCGACCACATCCTGATGGCAATGGAAACTTCCATCACCAAAGAAGGCGTTAGCTATAAAGAAGTACAAGGTACTCCTGAAGAGCAGAAAGAAATGGAAGAGAGCTACGCTCACTTATGCAAACTGCGTGATGAAGTGATAGCTATGGGTATCCTTCCGGAAATCAATAAATGGCACGAGCTGAACAAGCATATAAATTGATGACATCATACAAAGTTTAATTAGTTGGAATACTGCCTGTCTGCCATATGCGGATGGGCAGTATTTTTAGTTTTATCCGGAAAACATCGACTTGGGCGACCGCCTCAGTAACACTGATAACCAGCAGATTATATTTACCTGAATTTCCACTCTCTATGTAAAACCATTTATCCCGGCATGTAAAAGCATTTACCTCGGTATGTAAAGCCATTTACCCCGGTACGTAAAAGCATTTACCCCGGTATGTAAACGGAACCGGCATTCGACGTGACAGATGCCCTCCCATAGGGTACGCACTCCAATGACGCATTCTTCGGATAGAGCTATTTCCCTTTCTCTATATCAACTCCCGTCCCTGCGGGACAGAGAGCTGAAAAGCCTTACTTTTGTTTACTGTCATCGGCCGTCTCCAACTGCTTGTAATATTCTTCTTTCTCTTTATTCTTCTTCTGAATCAGACTGGTGACATAAACAGTAAAGATCGGGAACATCATCATACCCAGTGCAGCCAGCAGCACCGAGAGTACACGTCCCGTCACGGTGACGGCAATGATGTTGGAACCAACCGTAGTCACATCCATAAATGCCCACCAGAGCGCATCTCCGTAACCGGTCACCAGCGGGTTGACTTTATGCTCAAGCACAAAGAAAGCCAGACTGGAAAAATAGACAGTGGCAAGCAGCATAGTCAAATAAGAGACAAACAGACCGGAAGCCTTATTATAAGTGAGCCAACCTACCACAATGGCCATCGCATACCCACCCCGTACTAAGGGAACGAAACGAATCATATAAGTCACTTCGGGAGAGAAAGTCCATCCCATATACGATATAATATTCTGGTAGGGTATCGCCACCAGCAGGAAAATGAAGTGTGTACTGAGATAGTGCCATTTGTTTTTCGAAAGAAACAATTCGAGAATAAAGTCGAACAGGAACAAGACACAAATCCACAACTGGACTTTCATATATACCGACTGAGTATAAAAAGGGATACCCTTGAATGTATCAATCGAAATACTGATGACCAGAAAAAGAGAAAGCAGCAGGATGATGACATGCAGAATGCCGTAGATCCCTTTCTTCCGTAAAGAAAAATCAGAAAGAGCCATTTTCATAAGCACTGATATTTTATGGGTTATTTTTAATTATGCAAAAGGAACAAGAGTCATACACGATTTGTTTGATATCGAATCAAGATCAGGAGAAAAACCGGTTTTCTCACTCTTGGCCGATGTTAATTAACCAAGTTTGACGTTAGTAAACTGAAACATCTTACGTTAAACGTTGTTATAGACACTGACTTAAAAATATTTTTCACTTAAAACCTTAACTTATGGCAAATATTAAACAAGCAGTGAAACTGGGGGTATTCACCCTGGCGATCATGAACGTAACGGCAGTAGTATCCCTACGTGGACTTCCTGCCGAGGCCGTATATGGAATGAGTTCGGCCTTCTATTATCTTTTCGCAGCTATCGTATTCCTTATTCCGACATCACTCGTTGCGGCGGAATTGGCTGCCATGTTCCAAGACAAACAAGGTGGTGTGTTCCGTTGGGTAGGCGAAGCATACGGAAAAAAATTAGGATTCCTTGCCATCTGGGTACAATGGATTGAAAGTACGATCTGGTATCCGACTGTATTGACATTCGGTGCCGTATCCATCGCTTTCATCGGAACAAATGACGCACATGACATGACACTGGCCAGCAATAAATACTACACACTGGCCGTTGTGCTTATCATCTACTGGCTGGCTACCTTCATCTCACTGAAAGGCATGGGATGGGTAGGTAAAGTAGCTAAAGTAGGTGGTATGGTCGGAACAATTATTCCGGCTGCCCTGCTGATTATTCTGGGTATTGCCTACCTGGCATCCGGAGGTCATTCCAACCTCGACTTCCACAGCAGTTTCTTCCCCGACCTGACCAACTTTGATAACGTGGTGTTAGCAGCCAGTATCTTCCTCTTTTATGCCGGTATGGAAATGGGCGGTATCCATGTAAAGGATATGGAAAACCCGTCAAAAAACTATCCGAAAGCTGTATTTATCGGTGCATTTATCACCGTAATCATTTTCGTATTGGGTACATTCTCACTGGGTATCATTATTCCGGCCAAGGACATCAGCTTGACACAGAGCTTACTTGTAGGTTTCGACAATTACTTCAGATATATCCATGCCTCCTGGTTATCACCAATCATCGCCATCGCCCTTGCATTCGGTGTGTTGGCAGGTGTATTGACATGGGTTGCCGGTCCGTCAAAAGGTATCTTTGCCGTAGGTAAGGCCGGTTATATGCCTCCGTTCTTCCAGAAGACCAACAAACTGGGTGTACAGAAAAACATTCTGTTCGTTCAGGGTGGTGCTGTTACCGTATTGAGCCTTTTGTTTGTGGTTATGCCTTCCGTACAGAGTTTCTATCAGATTTTGTCACAGTTGACAGTTATTCTTTATCTGGTGATGTACTTGCTTATGTTCTCCGGCGCCATCTATCTGCGCTATAACATGAAGAAGGCCAACCGCCCGTTCCGTATCGGTAAGAAGGGTAATGGTTTAATGTGGATTGTAGGCGGCCTGGGCTTCCTTGGCTCATTGCTGGCATTCATCCTCAGCTTCATTCCGCCCAGCCAGATCTCTACCGGCAGCAACACTGTATGGTTCTCAGTATTGATCATCGGCGCACTGGTTGTAGTCATTGCTCCGTTCATCATCTACGCAGCAAAGAAACCATCATGGGCCGACCCCAACAGTACTTTTGAACCCTTCCACTGGGAAGCACAAGCCAAACCACAAGCAGCTCCCGTTACTGCAACAGTATCCGGCCCGGCTGTAAGCGGTGCTAACACTTCCACCAGCACTACTTCTGCACCGTCAGCAGGTTCTGCTCCTTCTGATAAGGACACTCCGCAAAAGTAAAGTTAAAAGGAAATATCTATCTACCTGAATGAAAGAGGTTGTATCCGGAGATTTAATCTAAATTCTACCGGATACAACCTCTTATTTCTTTGGAGAAACCATTCAGGATGTCAAAGGAAGAGTAAACCTTTATTTTACTAAAAATGACTACATTTAAAAAAACCTTTCCTCCTAATAATACAGATGGCAAGTTATGTCCCCAATTAACGCCCTGTCCTATGTATAGAAACGTATCAATTAATGTCATTTTCATCAGAAATGTATATTATATCCATCTTAAAATCCGGAAGAGCAAGATGCTCTTCACCTCGTTTGAGCAAATATTTTATATTTTCTTTGCCAAACTATTGCAGTATTAAAAATTATACCTATCTTTGCACCCGCAATCACAAAGGTGCCATAGCTCAGTTGGTAGAGCAAAGGACTGAAAATCCTTGTGTCCCCGGTTCGATTCCTGGTGGCACCACTTTGCAGATAGCGGAATGTAGCGCAGTTGGTAGCGCACTACGTTCGGGACGTAGGGGTCGGGCGTTCGAGTCGCCTCATTCCGACATTCGCATAGACAAGCCGTTCAAATTGAGCGGCTTGTCTGTTTTTTTTAGAGGAATAATTGAATTATATTAAAAACAACAGTTTTCCTAATCTTCCTTTCCATACAACTATCCACCTCCCAATCAGTTCTGATTCCATAGAAATATATCTTCACCTTATTTATATATCACTTCTAATCAGAATTCAGCAATTCATAAAAACTACATAACCATTCAAGCATAGATATATTCATGCTACTATTTCTGCATATTTCCACAACATATGCTATGTTTATGTATAAAAAGAGTGAAAAAACAGCCTTTTATGCATACTATTTCCAAATTATTGCATACTTTTGCGCCATTCTTAGAATAATTATACAAGATGAAGAAGAAAGCAAACCGGTTAGATGCCATAAAAATGATTATCTCCAGTAAAGAAGTAGGTTCACAAGAAGAACTCTTGCAAGAATTAGGACAGGAAGGATTCGAACTGACACAAGCCACTCTTTCACGTGACCTGAAACAACTGAAAGTAGCCAAAGCTGCCAGCATGAATGGCAAATATGTATATGTATTGCCCAATGACATCATGTACAAACGGGTTGGCGACCAAAGTGCCAGTGAAATGTTAATGAATAACGGATTCATCTCCCTTCAGTTCTCCGGAAATATTGCAGTAATCAAAACCCGCCCCGGATACGCGAGCAGCATGGCTTATGACATTGATAACCGTGAGTCGGATACCATTCTGGGAACGATTGCCGGAGACGATACCATCATGCTGGTGCTGCGCGAAGGAGTGACTCCCACTGCCGTACGAAGTTTCTTGTCTCTCATTATTCCGAATATCAACTAACTAACAACAATTATACTCTACACTAAATCAAAAATGGACACTCAACAAATAGATGTTATGGTAGCCGACGCCTCGCATGAGGTTTACGTTGACACTATTTTGGAGACAATCAGAAACGCAGCAAAAGTACGCGGAACCGGAATAGCAGAACGTACACATGAGTACGTAGCCACCAAAATGAAAGAAGGAAAAGCAATCATAGCCCTCAGTGGAGATGTGTTTGCCGGATTTACTTATATTGAATCATGGGGAAACAAACAATACGTTGCTACATCGGGATTGATTGTACATCCCGACTTCCGGGGATTAGGATTGGCCAAACGTATCAAACAGGCCTCTTTTCAGTTGGCTCGTTTACGATGGCCGAGAGCTAAAATATTCAGTTTGACCAGTGGTGCGGCCGTGATGAAAATGAACACGGAACTGGGATATGTACCGGTCACATTTAATGAACTGACCGATGACGAAGCTTTCTGGAAAGGATGTGAAGGTTGCACTAACCATGAAATCCTGGTGGCAAAGAATCGTAAATTCTGTATTTGCACCGCCATGCTATATGATCCGGCAGATCCGCATAACATTAAAAAGGAACAAGAAAGAAATAACATTTAAAAAATACAGCACTATGGAACAGAAAAAGAAAGTAGTGGTTGCATTCAGCGGAGGTCTCGATACCTCGTTCACTGTAATGTACCTGGCTAAGGAAAAAGGATATGAAGTGTACGCTGCATGCGCCAATACAGGCGGTTTCAGCGAAGAACAACTGAAGCAGAACGAAGAGAATGCCTACAAACTGGGTGCTGTGAAATATGTCACCCTCGATGTCACTCAGGAATACTACGAAAAGAGTTTGAAATACATGATATTCGGCAACGTACTGCGTAATGGCACTTACCCGATTTCTGTTAGCTCCGAACGCATCTTCCAGGCACTGGCCATTGCACGTTATGCCAAGGAGATTGGTGCAGAAGCCATTGCACATGGTTCTACCGGAGCAGGAAACGACCAGATTCGCTTTGACATGACTTTCCTTGTCATGACTCCGGGTGTAGAAATCATTACGCTGACTCGTGATATGGCCCTAAGTCGTCAGGAGGAAATCGATTACCTGAACAAAAATGGTTTCGAAGCCGACTTTACGAAGCTGAAATACTCTTATAACGTCGGATTATGGGGTACTTCCATCTGCGGAGGAGAAATTCTGGACAGCGCACAGGGATTGCCCGAAACAGCTTATCTGAAACAAGTCACCAAAGAAGGTAGCGAACTACTGCGCCTTGAATTTAAAAACGGTGAGCTTCATGCTGTAAACGGTGAAGTCTTTGAAGACAAGATTGCAGCCATCCAGAAGGTGGAAGAAATAGGTGCAGCTTACGGTATTGGTCGTGATATGCACGTAGGAGATACCATCATCGGTATTAAGGGACGTGTTGGATTTGAAGCAGCTGCCCCGATGCTTATCATCGGCGCACACCGGTTCCTCGAAAAATATACGCTGAGCAAATGGCAACAATATTGGAAAGACCAAGTAGCCAACTGGTATGGCATGTTCCTTCACGAAAGCCAGTATCTGGAACCGGTAATGCGTGATATTGAAGCAATGCTACAGGAATCTCAGCGCAATGTAAACGGTACTGCAATCCTTGAACTCCGCCCCTTATCATTCTCCACCGTTGGTGTAGAGTCACAAGACGATCTGGTAAAAACCAAATTTGGTGAATATGGAGAAATGCAAAAGGGTTGGACAGCCGAAGACGCTAAAGGCTTCATCAAAGTAACTTCTACCCCGCTACGTGTTTACTATGCTAACCATAAAGACGAAGAAGTATGATAAAAGCAGGAATAATTGGCGGAGCAGGATACACGGCAGGCGAACTTATCCGCCTGCTTATCAACCATCCCGAAACCGAAATCATATTCGTTAACAGTACCAGTAATGCCGGAAACAAAATTACCGATGTGCACGAAGGACTTTACGGAGAGTGCGATCTGGTCTTTACCGACGAACTCCCGTTAGAAGACATCGATGTGCTTTTCTTCTGTACCGCCCATGGAGATACAAAGAAATTTATAGAAAGTCACAACATTCCGGAGGATCTGAAAATCATTGATTTATCAATGGACTACCGCATTGCTTCACCGGATCATGACTTTATTTATGGCCTGCCGGAATTAAATCGCCGTGCAACCTGCACAGCAAAACATGTAGCCAATCCGGGATGCTTTGCTACTTGTATCCAATTAGGATTACTTCCATTGGCAAAACATCTGATGCTAAACGGAGATGTAATGGTAAACGCTATTACAGGAAGCACAGGAGCAGGAGTAAAACCTGGAGCCACCAGTCATTTCAGTTGGCGAAACAATAATATGAGCGTGTACAAAGCTTTTGAACACCAACACGTTCCCGAAATCAGGCAATCACTGAAACAATTACAGAATAGTTTTGATTCAGAAATTGACTTCATCCCTTACCGGGGTGATTTTCCCCGCGGTATTTTTGCTACTTTAGTCGTAAAAACAAAGGTAGCATTAGAGGAAATTGTACGCATGTATGAGGAATATTATTCCAAAGACTCGTTTGTACACATCGTAGACAAAAACATAGACCTGAAACAGGTAGTAAATACCAATAAATGTCTGATTCACCTGGAAAAACACGGTGATAAACTATTGATCATTTCTTGTATTGACAATCTGTTGAAAGGTGCATCCGGGCAGGCAGTCCATAACATGAACCTGATGTTTAATCTGGAGGAGACGGTAGGCCTGCGCCTTAAACCCTCTGCATTCTAAAAAGCAATGAACCTATTTGACGTATATCCCCTTTTTGATATAAACATAGTAAAAGGAAAAGGTTGTCACGTTTGGGATGAAAACGGCACGGAATATCTGGATCTCTACGGAGGACATGCTGTCATCTCGATCGGACATGCCCACCCGCATTATGTTGACATGATTAGCAAGCAAGTGGCAACACTGGGCTTCTATTCAAATTCTGTAATCAACAAGTTACAGCAACAGGTAGCCGAACGTCTTGGAAAACTATCCGGATATGAAGATTACTCCCTATTCCTGATCAACAGTGGTGCCGAAGCAAATGAAAATGCACTGAAATTGGCCTCGTTCCATAACGGACGGACCAAAGTAATATCTTTCGGCAAAGCTTTTCACGGGCGTACTTCGCTGGCGGTAGAAGCTACAGATAATCCTAAAATTATAGCTCCGATCAATGCCAACGGGCATATAACCTACCTTCCGCTAAACGATACGGAGGCGATGAAAGCCGAACTGGCAAAAGGAGATGTTTGTGCTGTCATTATTGAAGGCATACAAGGAGTAGGCGGTATCAAAATACCAACAACCGAATTCCTGCAGGAACTTCGTAAAGCCTGCACTGACAACGGCACAATCCTGATCTTAGACGAGATACAAAGCGGTTACGGACGTAGTGGCAAATTCTTTGCCCACCAGTATGCCGGAATCAAACCTGACATAATCACTGTTGCCAAAGGTATTGGAAACGGATTTCCCATGGCAGGAGTACTGATCAGCCCGATATTCACACCGGTATATGGCATGCTCGGGACTACTTTTGGTGGCAATCATCTGGCTTGCTCCGCTGCACTGGCGGTGATGGATGTCATTGAACAGGAAAAGTTGGTAGAAAATGCAGCCGACATCGGTACCTATCTGTTAGAAGAATTGAAAAAATTCAGAGAAATCAAAGAAGTTCGCGGATGCGGACTTATGATCGGAATGGAGTTCGACCAACCGGTAAAGGAAATCCGCAACCGCCTGATTCACGAACAAAAAGTATTTACCGGTGCCAGTGGTACGAATGTAATCCGTTTGCTACCTCCTCTCTGCCTCAGCAAGGCAGAAGCCGATGAATTCCTTGTCCGGCTAAGAAAAGTACTCGGTTAATAATCAGCATCCTTATAAGGAAAGTGAAAAAGTGAAAATACCTGCCACGTTTGCTCGTATTTTCACTTTTTACTTATACCTTTGTCAGAAACAGACTAAATAATTATAAAATATGAAAGTAGCTATCATTGGTGCAGGAAATATGGGAGGCTCCATTGCCTGCGGACTGGCAAAAGGCAAGCTGATCTCGGCTTCCGATATTATAGTGTCCAACCCCAGTGCCGGAAAACTGGAAGCGTTGAAAAAAGAATTCCCTTCTATCACTACCACTCGCAATAATGCAGAAGCTGCTATCGGTGCTGATATTGTGATTTTGACCGTGAAACCCTGGCTAATCAGAAGTGTGCTCCGCGAAATGAAACTAAAAAGCAAACAGATTCTGGTTTCCGTTGCAGCCGGAATCAGCTTCGAACAATTGGCGCATGATGTCGTTGAACCAGAGATGCCCATGTTCCGTATTGTCCCCAATACAGCTATCAGCGAACTACAAAGTATGACACTGATAGCTTCACGAAATGCCGGACACGATCTGGAAACACTGATGGTCAACCTCTTCAGTGAGATGGGGATGGCTATGATTTTGCCTGAGGACAAGCTGGAAGCAGCTACTGCTCTAACCTCTTGTGGCATTGCTTATGTACTGAAATATATTCAGGCTGCTATGCAAGCAGGTATTGAAATGGGAATCCGCCCGTCGGATGCCATGGACATGATTGCGCAATCCGTAAAAGGGGCTGCCGAACTGATACTGAACAACGATACCCATCCGAGTGTAGAGATTGACAAAGTGACTACTCCCGGTGGAATTACAATCAAAGGTATCAATGAGTTAGAGCATAATGGATTTACCTCTGCCATTATTAAAGCAATGAAAGCATCAAGATAGTGATTATCTAATTTTAATCACAAAAAACAAAAACATTAATCACTAAACACTAAATTTATATGGACGACCAAATTAAACAAATAGCAGAACGTCTGCGTGGACTACGTGACGTACTTGAACTGACAGCTGAAGACATCGCCCGTGATTGTGAGATTTCAGCGGAAGAATATCGTCTTGCAGAAACCGGAGATTACGACATCTCAGTAAGTATGCTGCAAAAAATCGCACGTAAATACGGCATAGCTCTTGATGCTCTGATGTTCGGAGAAGAGCCTAAGATGAGCAGCTATTTCCTGACACGTGCAGGTAAAGGAACCAGTATAGAACGTACAAAGGCGTATAAATACCAATCATTAGCGGCGGGCTTTATGAACCGAAACGCCGACCCGTTTATCGTAACTGTCGAACCAAAACCGGACAACGAACCGATACACTATAATAGCCATGGCGGCCAGGAGTTCAACTTGGTACTTGAAGGTCGCATGATGATCAGCATAGATGGAAAAGACCTGATACTAAACGAAGGAGACAGCTTGTACTTCAACTCAAAACTGCCCCATGGAATGAAAGCACTGGATGGAAAAACAGTGCGCTTTCTGGCAGTAATCATGTAATTATTTAAATGAAGAAAATGATAGATAGATTTTTATCGCAAACTTCCTTCAGTTCACAGGAAGATTTTGTCAAGAACTTAAAGATAAATGTTCCGGAAAACTTCAACTTCGGATACGATATAGTAGATGCCTGGGCTGCTGAACAGCCAGACAAACCGGCTTTGTTATGGACCAATGATAAAGGTGAACAACGCCAGTTCTCTTTTGCGGATATAAAACAATATACAGATCAGACAGCATCCTACTTTCAAAGTCTGGGCATCGGACATGGTGATATGGTCATGCTGATATTGAAACGACGTTACGAATTTTGGTTCAGCATCATCGCTTTGCATAAGCTGGGAGCCGTTGTTATCCCTGCCACCCACCTGCTAACCAAGAAAGACATCGTATATCGCTGCAATGCAGCCGATATAAAGATGATCGTAGCAGCCGGAGAAGAGGTTATTACTAAACATATCATAGATGCCATGCCGGACTCTCCTACAGTGAAACATTTGGTAAGTGTTGGCCCTGAAATAGCAGAAGGATTCGAAGATTTTCATCAAGGCATTAAAGATGCAGCCCCTTTCGCTAAACCGGAACATCCAAACTCCAACGATGATATCTCTTTGATGTACTTCACCAGCGGAACGACCGGTGAGCCCAAAATGGTTGCACATGATTTCACCTATCCGTTGGGACATATTGTCACCGGTAGTTTCTGGCACAATCTGAAAGAGAACAGCCTTCATCTCACCATCGCCGATACAGGTTGGGGAAAAGCTGTATGGGGAAAGCTGTACGGACAATGGATAGCCGGAGCTAATGTTTTCGTCTACGACCACGAGAAGTTTACTCCAGCCGACATATTGGAGAAAATACAAAACTACCATGTTACTTCACTTTGTGCCCCTCCCACAATCTTCCGTTTTCTGATTCACGAAGATCTGACCAAATACGATCTTTCTTCCTTGGAATATTGCACGATTGCCGGTGAAGCATTAAATCCGGCAGTATTCGATACATTTAAGAAACTGACAGGCATCAAACTGATGGAAGGGTTCGGCCAAACGGAAACAACACTAACGGTTGCCACCTTCCCCTGGATGGAACCGAAACCGGGAAGCATGGGAGTCCCTAACCCCCAATATGATGTTGACCTGATAGACTATGAAGGCCGTTCGGTAGAGGCTGGCGAACAAGGACAGATTGTTATTCGGACTACTAACGGTAAACCGTTGGGACTGTTCAAAGAGTATTATCGCGACGCTGCGCGTACACACGAAGCATGGCATGACGGCATCTATTATACAGGTGATGTGGCCTGGAAAGATGAAGACGGCTATCTTTGGTTTGTAGGGCGTGCCGATGACGTAATAAAAAGCTCCGGTTACCGTATCGGACCGTTTGAAGTAGAAAGTGCGCTGATGACCCACCCTGCTGTAGTGGAGTGTGCCATCACTGGTGTACCCGATGAAATTCGAGGGCAAGTGGTAAAAGCAACTATTGTGCTGGCAAAAGATTATAAAGAACGTGCAGGTGAAGAGTTGATAAAAGAACTCCAGAACCATGTGAAAAAAGTAACGGCTCCTTATAAGTATCCACGTGTCATTGAATTTGTAGATGAATTACCCAAAACTATCAGTGGCAAAATCCGGCGGGTGGAAATCCGTAAGAATTATGAGAAATAGCCCAATTATACAAAATTCGTACATAAAATATTGATCAAACCAACAAATCAGCAAACGTTTGCAACATAAGTGCTATAATATGAACTAAAATTGCTCTTCTGAAAGAAAACAACCTGCTATATTTGCAACATATTCATTTAATAACTAAAAAGCAAATGGTAGTAAGTAGAAAGATTTCTCAGGTTGAAGTATTCGCTGGTAGCCCATGGGAAGTGGCAAGTGTGAGAACCCTTCTAAAGGCTGCATCTATCGAAGTGGTGATGAAGGACAAAGGAATAGATTGCATACTGCTTTCTGTCCCCTGTGAATATTACACTGCAGCAATGCGGGTTATCAGCAACAGAATAGCTTCATAGGTTTGTTAGATTAGGTTTGATTAGGGACAAAAGCCGGAATGATTCGTGTTACATTCCGGCTTTTTATTTTCAACGCTTCTTATGATTATTATCACATCTTCTAAATAAAAACAATTTTCTCCAAGCATGAAAAAGATAATCATTGCATCCGACTCGTTTAAGGGTTCCCTGTCATCCGCAGAGGTAGCTGTATCATGTGAAAAAGGTATTCGAAAAGTATTTCCGAAATGCGAAATCATAAAACTCCCTATAGCGGACGGCGGAGAAGGAACAATTGAAGCACTGGTCAGTGCAACAAATGGACGGATACATTCGTGTCACGTGCACGATCCATTAATGCGGTTAATAGAAGCCCGGTATGGCGTTTTGGGAGATGGAGAAACTGCTGTCATCGAAATGGCAGCCGCGAGTGGACTGACATTGATTGAACCCCATCTGAGAAATCCGATGAAAACAACCACTTATGGTACAGGCGAATTAATACAGGATGCCTTGGAACACGGTTGCAGGAAATTTCTGATAGGAATCGGAGGTAGTGCCACCAATGATGCAGGCACGGGAATGTTGCAGGCATTAGGCATGAAGTTCCGGGATATAGCCGGGAATTTATTAGGGTATGGAGGAGAAATACTTCAAAAGATAGAGATGATTGATAGCAACGATTTCCCGGAAGATAAACTGGCAAAGTGTACATTCACCATCGCATGCGATGTAAACAACCCATTTTCCGGACCACAAGGAGCCGCATTTATTTTTGCTTCCCAAAAAGGAGCCGATGCAAAACAAATACGCATATTAGACACAGGACTGAAGCATTTTGCACAGTTGATTGCCCAAACCCTATATAAGGATATTGATGCTATCCCCGGAGCAGGAGCAGCCGGAGGCATGGGTGGCGGTTTTATGGCCTTCTTCAACGCTCGGTTATCCCGGGGAATTGACACTGTATTGGATGCTCTCCATTTTAATGAGAAACTACAAGGAGCCGATCTTGTGATTACAGGCGAAGGGAAAATGGATGCCCAAACTATAATGGGAAAAGCCCCTATGGGAGTTCTCAAAGCAGCCCAACGAAAAAATATTCCTGTAATTGGTATTGCCGGATGTGTAGATGAAACCGAATTGCTGAATAATGCAGGTTTTCTGGCTGTATATCCTATTGTAGAAGGTCCGGTCTCTCAAGAGCAAGCTATGGAAAAATCAAGGACCTGCAGCAACATAGAGAGAACTGTCCATCAATGCATGCGAATGTTATCCTTATTGCATAACTAACGGCATATAGATAACATCTCCATGAATAAAGTAAAAGCTCCATAAGTAATGAACTTATGGAGCTTTTTAGGATGCAACTATAGTACTCGAAGCGGGACTTGAACCCGCACAGCCGCAATGGCCAAAGGATTTTAAGTCCTTCGTGTCTACCATTCCACCATTCGAGCATCCTTTCAAAGAGAGCGGAAAACGAGACTCGAACTCGCGACCCTAACCTTGGCAAGGTTATGCTCTACCAACTGAGCTATTTCCGCGTTTTTTCAACGGGTGCAAAGATAAGTAGTTTCCTGCTTTCTGCCAAACTTTTTCCAAAGAAAAAATTCTCAAAGAAACGGAAAACTATTTTTATCATAAAAGCTATGTAAAGATAGAAGTTATCTTCACATAGCAATAATCTATCAAACACGCCCTAACAAGGTCTTTTCAGCCTGTTCCATGCTGTAGAAATTAAAGCCTTCCACTACATTTTGCATCAAAGCGGATATCTCATCATTACAAAGATTACCAATACTTCCTTCATGAGTATGATGCACCTTCTTATTATGCAAGAAGTTACCAGCTTCAATATCCAAGCCTACTTTTTTATAAGCATCCCGAAAAGGCATACCTTCACGTGCAAGGCGATTCACTTCTTCTACACTAAAGATAAAAAGATATTTATCATCATCAAGAATATGTTCATTCACCTTAATTTCATTCATGATGTATGTAGTCATCTGCAAGCAATCTTTCAGTTCTTGAAAAGCCGGCAAGAAAACCTCCTTGATAATTTGCAGATCACGAAAATATCCGGAAGGCAGGTTATTGGCAATCATCATAATTTGCTGTGGGAGAGATTGCAACTTATTACATTTAGCTCGTGTTAATTCAAACACATCCGGATTCTTCTTATGCGGCATGATACTGGAACCGGTAGTACATTCATCCGGCAGTTTCACAAAACCAAAATTCTGGCTATTGAACATACAGGCATCGAAAGCCAATTTTGAAATGGTTCCTGCAATTGTTGCCAGTGCAAAAGCGACGTTACGCTCCATCTTGCCACGTCCCATTTGAGCATAAACTACATTATAGTTCAAAGAGTCAAAACCAAGCAACTGGGTAGTCATCGTACGATTCAAAGGAAATGAAGAACCATATCCCGCAGCCGATCCCAAAGGATTACGGTTACACATCCTAAATGCAGCTTGCAAAAAGAGCATATCGTCCACCAAACTTTCGGCATATGCCCCGAACCAAAGGCCAAATGACGAGGGCATCGCAATCTGCAAATGAGTATACCCGGGCATTAATACATCTTTATATTGTTCACTCTGACGAATTAAAACATGAAAGAGTTGCTCCACCGCCTCTGCCACTTCTTTTATCTGTGTGCGGGTAAAAAGCTTTAAGTCAAGTAATACCTGGTCATTACGTGAACGACCACTATGAATTTTCTTACCCACATCTCCCAACCGACGAGTCAACATCAACTCCACCTGAGAGTGAACGTCCTCAACTCCTTCTTCTATTACAAATTCTCCTTTCTCGGCAGAAACATAAATATCTTTCAATTCGGCTAACAATAAAGATAATTCATCTTTTGTCAATAAACCTATGCTCTCAAGCATAGTGATATGTGCCATTGAACCAAGTACATCATGTTTAGCAAGATAAAGATCCATCTCACGGTCACGACCAACGGTAAAGCGTTCTATATCCTTGTTTACCTCAACAGATTTCTCCCAAAGTTTCTGTGCCATATTCTTTAATATTGTATCATGGATAACATATCAGCCATCTTCTCCAGTCCTTCCTGTAAAGGCTTCTGTACCATTGCTTTCATAAATGGATTAATATCCAACCCAATGGTTATTTTAAGTTTACATTCTTCATCGGCTGAAGATACAATCTGAATCCACATATTAAAAGGCAGAGGAGAATTAATCGTCTCAAATTTAATACACTTACAGGGCTCACGTTCAATAATCTTAAGGGTTAGCTGTCCCACCGGATCTACATTGAAACTAAGTGTATCCGTATCAAAACTCATATCTTTCACTTTGTCTTGTGGTAAACGGTCCTTTATGGATTCCAGGTTACTAAGGTCCGCAAGTTTATCGTACACACGTTCCTGGCTATAAGGTATTACCTTGACACTACTCTCAAATTTAGTCATCTTATTCTATCTTACTTATAAAGAAAAAAGAAGAACAATCCGAACAAACTCTGTCCGAATGGCCCTTCTTTCTATATTTTAATCATCAAAAAAATCAGTCTTATTTTCCGGTTTCCCAATGAGCTGGATCCTTGCGCCATTCGTTTAACGTTGCAATATCTTCTTCTTCAATGTAACCGGTACGCAATGCAACATCCAACACTGCTTCATAATTAGTCAACGTTACCAAAGGTACTTTAGCATCTTTAAAAGCCTGTTCGGCAACCGGGAATCCGTAAGTATAGGCAGCTACCATACCAATTACTTCACAACCATCCCGACGGATAGCCTCTACGGCTTTCAAACTACTTCCACCGGTAGAAATTAAATCTTCTACTACAACGACTTTCATACCCGGACGAAGTTCGCCTTCGATAAGATTCTCCAAGCCATGGTCTTTAGGGGTAGAACGGACATACACGAACGGAAGATTCAATGCATCAGCTACCAAAGCACCTTGAGGAATAGCACCTGTTGCAACTCCGGCAATGGCATCTACCTGTCCGAAACGTTCCAGAATCAGACGTGTAATTTCGAACTTAACAAAACTACGAAGAGAAGGATAAGAAAGGGTTTTACGGTTGTCGCAGTAAAACGGTGATTTCCATCCGGAAGCCCATGTAAACGGATTTGCCGGTTGAAGCTTAATAGCTTTAATCTTCAACAACTTCTCGGCGAATAATCTCTCTAAATTTTTCATAACTAAACTAACTATGATAATTACAGGATGCAAAAATACGGAAATGGAACGAGACTAAAAAGAAGAAGCCGTATTATTTTTTTGTTATTTGTCACTTACTCTTCTTCCACTTGCACACAACGGCGGATATCATCCATTTCAAATCCTCTGCTCATAGCAAAACGGATCAACTTCCCATTCAACTCGAATTCATCTTTGGCGTGTATACTTTTACGTTTAGCAGCCATCAAATCTCCCAAAATAGCAAGATACTCTTCCTGATCAATGTCATTCAGGTATTTATAAGACACTTCACGAGATATCTTTTTCATGTAAAGTGCTTGAGCAATCTTCATTTTACCCCATTTGGCAAAACGAAACTTATCATTGACAAATGCCCTACAGTAACGTTCTTCATCTATAAACTTCTCAACCACAAGCCGATCAATAATCCGATTGACCGCTTCATAAGGCAAGCCCCACTTCTGTAGTTTTTCACTCACTTCAGCTTTACAATGCTCGGCTGCAGAGCAATAGCCAGCCATGCGGTTTAACGCATCTTCTTCTGTTATTATATTCATCGTTTAGCAGTTACAATTCGATCATTACCCGATATGTCTTTTATCAAACGAAGGTCTCTATATCCCTTTCCGCCAAGCATTTGCAAAACTTCTTCACCATACGCCCGATTTATCTCAAAATAGAGTTTACCATGCAGACTTAGCATCTCTCTCCCCAAAGAGGCAATACGCCGGTAAAATAATAAAGGATCATTATCCGGAACAAACAGAGCCAGACCGGGCTCCCAATCCAAGACGTTAGGTTCCATTTCATTTTTTTCGCTCTCTGTCACATAAGGAGGGTTACTTACAATAATATCATATCTTCTGTCTCCAGAAAACTCCGTAGAAAAGACATCCACTTTCTCAAAATTCACTTTAGTTTTCAGTTCCTGATTGTTTTGCCTGGCAATGGCAAGTGCATTTTCCGACACATCCCACGCCGTAACCTCCGCTCCAGGAATATGCTTAGACAAACTTATAGCAATACACCCACTTCCGGTTCCTATATCAAGCAGACGGACACCTGTAGCAGACTCTTTTACTATTAAATCCACCAGTTCTTCAGTTTCGGGACGAGGGATCAGGACTCCCGGAGCTACCCGGAACATGGATCCGTAGAAATTTGCCCTTCCCTGAATATACTGAATTGGCTCGTTTTTCTTCAACCGTTCAACAATGCTTTCTAAATCACGCTGTTCGTTTGCAGATAAAATTATATCTTTGCCCAAATAATAGTCAATAGCATCCTGCCCCAGCAGATCACAACAAATCATTTTTGTGAGGCTCCTGAGTTCTCCCGGTGGATAAATATGGTGTAAAGACTGGCGGATATAAGTGGTGACGCAGTTCATTCTCATTATTTTGGGGTGCAAAAATACAAATAATATAGCTATAAGCCTAAAAGATGGAAGAAGAAAAATACATGAGACGTTGCATCCAATTGGCAAGAAACGGTCTTTGCAACGTATCTCCCAACCCAATGGTGGGGGCCGTCATCGTATGTGATGAACAAATCATCGGCGAAGGTTATCATGTCCGTTGTGGAGAAGCCCATGCCGAAGTCAACGCTATCCGTTCTGTTAAAGACCCCTCTTTACTGAAACGCAGTACTATATACGTAAGCCTTGAGCCTTGTTCCCATCATGGAAAGACACCTCCCTGTGCTGACCTAATCATAGAAAAGCAAATTCCCAAAATCGTAATCGGTTGCCAGGACCCATTTTCCAAAGTTGCGGGTAAAGGCATCCAAAAATTACGGAATGCCGGACGTGAGGTCATAGTGGGAGTCCTGGAAAAGGAGTGCCGCGAACTTATACAGAAATTCATCACCTTCCACACCCTTCATCGCCCTTATATTGTTTTAAAATGGGCAGAATCGGATGATGGCTTCATCGACTTAGAGCGTACAGAAGGACATCCTGTGCTATTATCCACTCCCCTCACTTCCATGTTGGTACATAAAAAAAGAGCAGAATCGGATGCTATCATGGTAGGTACCCGAACAGCATTATTAGACGATCCGGCATTAACTGTACGTCACTGGTACGGGCATAACCCGGTACGCATAGCTCTGGACCGTAATCATTCGCTTCCTCAGACTTCACACCTTTTGGATGGTAGCGTGCCTACACTCATTTTTACGGAATGCCACCGCCCCGGTAAAAAGAATCTGGAATATATCCCCTTGGACTATCAAACAGATATTCTGCCACAAATACTGGCAACCCTCTATCAGCGTAATCTACAATCCTTGATGGTCGAAGGAGGCAAGATATTGCTGGAATCATTTATCTGCTCCGGAATATGGGATGAAATTATTATAGAAAGAAGCGACAAACGGCTTTATTCCGGTGTTAAAGCACCTGAAATAAGCGATAAAATTAGTTATTCAGAAGAAAAACATTTCGCTACAACCTTCAGGCATTACTTAAAGAGAAATACTTAAATTCGCAGCATTCAGGGAGTTTTATATCGACAAAATCGAGCAGATTATCTATAATTTTATATAAAACTTCCCTTCAATGTTCAATATAGAGAAAAATGTTCCTATTTTTGCAACTTGTAAATAAACACAATCTTTCAAATGAGAATAAAGTTTTTATCAGTAATTGTAAGTTTCTTCCTTGTATCGTTTGCCGTTACTTCGTGCCTTGACACTGAAGAAATTGAATACAGCCCGGATGCTACCATACATGCATTTGCACTTGATACCGTACATGGGGTAAACTATAAATTTACAATAGATCAATTTGGGCCTGACGGAGTTGGACTTATTTATAACCAGGATTCACTGCCTGTGGGCTCCGATACAATTATTGACCGTATTCTTATAAAACTAACCACAGCGTCTGGAATAGTCACGGCTAAAAACGCAGAGGGTCAGGACACCTTGTTTAATTACTCCGACTCTATAGACCTCAGGGGCACTATGGAAAAGCCCATGAGAATAAAGGTATGGGCCGCGGATATGCAATATACCAAAGAGTACACCATTTCAGTGCGCGTACACCGACAGGATCCGGACTCCATGAACTGGACTAAAATGACAGATAACTTTGCTAACTACAGTGGGTATCAGAAGTCCGTAATTCTGGGTGAAGACATTCTTGTGTATACATCAAACACTACTGCCTACAAATCATCAGGAGACGTAATCAACAAAGGAAGAAGTTGGACACAGGTATCTGTTACCGGTCTTCCGGAAAACATAAAACTCTCTTCCCTCATTGCTTTTGGTGAAAAATTGTATGCCACAAACGGTGAGAAAGTATATGTTTCTTCAGATGGGGCATCATGGAGTCTTGCAACCGATTTGAATAAAAACGGTAAAGTAGAGATGCTGATCGCCCCTTTCCCCAAGAATGAGGGCAATCTGCTGGATATCTCCGGAATTGCCGGTATTATTAATAATGGTAGTCAATCTACATTTGCGATAAGCAATTCTGAAGCAACCACATGGAATATCAGTCCAGAAGAAGTCGGATCTGACTTCCCGCTGGATAATTTGTCAGCAACTTCTTATCTCAATGCTACAGGAATACAGACGATAGCCGTAATGGGCAATAATCGCAATGCAAGCGATACAACTTCGGTGGCCTGGAGTTCACAGGACGGTTTACTTTGGATTCCTTTAAAAACGTCATCGACCACTGCCTATTGTCCGAAGCTCGACAAACCGTCTTTCTTCTATTATGGCAACGCTTTCTGGGCATTCGGAGGAAAGTTCGAAACGATCTACACATCGGAAGCAGGACTTGCCTGGTATAAAGCCGATAAGAAAATCTTCTTACCGACTGAATTCAAAGACAGAGGGAACAACTACTCTACTGTAGTGGACAAAGATAACTTTATCTGGGTAATATGGAGTAACGGCGATGCCAACGAAGTATGGCGTGGACGACTTAATAAATTTGGTTTTGCCAGACAGAACAAATAATTAAAGAAATGTCCTATAAAGAACAAATAGATTTAAACCGGATACCTAAGCATGTAGCCATTATCATGGACGGTAACGGACGATGGGCCAAACAACGCGGACGCGAACGTAGTTTTGGACATCAGGCCGGAGCCGAAACTGTGCATATCATCACTGAAGAGGCAGCCAGGTTAGGAGTCAAATTCCTTACCTTATATACCTTTTCAACCGAAAACTGGAACCGGCCATCGGACGAAGTCGCTGCATTGATGAGCCTCCTATTCGACTCTATCGAAGAGGAAACATTTATGAAAAACAATATAAGTTTCCGTATCATCGGAGACATCAACAAACTACCCGAAAATGTACGGAAGCGCTTGAATGCCTGTGTCGAACGTACTTCCAAAAACACAGGAATGTGTCTGGTACTTGCTCTCAGTTATTCTGCCAGATGGGAAATAACCGAGGCCGCACGGCAGATTGCCACATTGGTTCAGAAAGGAGAAATGACTCCTGAAGAAATTACTTCGGAAAGCATCCAGACGCATCTGACAACCAATTTCATGCCCGATCCGGACCTCTTAATCCGTACAGGCGGAGAGATTCGTTTAAGCAACTATCTACTTTGGCAATGTGCTTATTCGGAGCTTTATTTTTGTGAAACCTTCTGGCCAGACTTTAAGGAAGAAGAATTGCACAAAGCTATCTGTGACTACCAGAGACGCGAACGCAGATTCGGAAAGACCAGCGAACAAATCAGTTAACTCAAAACTTAATTATAACATAAATGCATTATCGTATTTCCTTCATATTCGTAACGTTTATCAGCCTGTTTTGCTTTGCATTGCCGGGCGTAGCACAAGATGCTAACACTGACGAATCAAAACCCGTTATCATGTATTCCGGGACACCGAAAAAATATGAAATAGCCGACATCAAGGTCGAAGGTGTCAAGAACTACGAAGATTATGTTCTTATCGGACTGTCCGGACTTTCTGTAGGACAAACTATTACCGTACCGGGTGATGAGATCACGGGGGCAATCAAACGCTACTGGCGTCACGGTCTGTTCTCCAACGTGTCAATCACAGCCGAAAAGATAGAAGGCAATAAAATCTGGCTGAAGATCAGTCTGACTCAACGTCCGCGCATTTCAGACATACGCTATCACGGTGTGAAAAAGTCGGAGCGTGAAGACCTACAGACCAAACTGGGTATGATAAAAGGCAGTCAGATCACTCCTAATCTGGTGGACCGTGCAAAGGTTTTAAGTAAACGCTATTTCGACGATAAAGGATTTAAGAATGCAGAAATAACCATCACTCAAAGAGATGATCCTGCAAATGAAAATCAAGTATTGGTCGACATAGATATCGATAAGAAAGAAAAGGTAAAAGTCCATGCCATTACTTTTGCCGGTAACCATGCTATCAAAACATCGAAGCTGAAACGTGTGATGAAGAAAACAAACGAAAAGGGAAAACTGCTGAACTTGTTCCGCACCAAGAAGTTTGTTAATGAGAAGTATGAAGAGGACAAGCAACTGATTATTGATAAGTACAACGAACTGGGTTATCGCGATGCACGTATCGTGAAAGACAGCGTATCCAAATTTGACGATAAAACGGTAGATGTATACATTGAATTGGAGGAAGGCGATAAATACTACCTTCGCAACGTAACATGGGTGGGTAACACTCTTTATCCCTCAGAACAACTGAACTTTATGCTCCGCATGAAGAAAGGAGATGTATACAACCAGAAATTGCTGAATGAACGTTTGTCAACCGATGAAGACGCTATCGGTAACCTCTATTACAACAATGGTTATCTGTTCTACACGTTAGATCCGGTAGAAGTGAATATCGACAACGACTCTATCGACTTGGAGATGAGAATCTACGAAGGCCGGCAAGCCAGCATCAATAAGATCAAGATCAATGGTAATGACCGTTTGTACGAAAACGTTGTTCGCCGTGAACTCCGTACCCGCCCGGGCGAGTTGTTCAGCCGTGAGGACCTGATGCGTTCTATGCGTGAGATCCAACAAATGGGACACTTTGACCCGGAAAACATCAAACCGGATATTCAGCCGGACCAAGTGAACGGAACGGTAGATATTGCCTATGATCTGGTATCCAAAGCAAATGACCAGGTAGAGTTCTCTGCCGGTTGGGGACAGACGGGTGTTATCGGTAAATTAAGTTTGAAATTTACGAACTTCTCTTTGGCAAACCTATTGCACCCGGGAGAAAACTATCGTGGTATCCTGCCTCAGGGTGACGGACAGACACTGACCATCAGCGGACAGACCAATGCACAATACTATCAGCAGTATAGCATTTCGTTCTTTGATCCCTGGTTCGGAGGTAAACGTCCGAATTCATTCTCCCTGTCGGCATTCTTCTCAGTTCAGACTGATATCAGCAGCCGTTACTATAACTCAAGCTACTATAACAATTACTACAACAGTTATTACAGCGGCTTAGGCGGTTACGGTATGTACAATTATGGTAACTATAACAACTACGAAAACTATTATGACCCTGACAAGTCAATCAAAATGTGGGGTCTGTCAGCAGGTTGGGGAAAACGCTTGAACTGGCCGGATGACTACTTCCAGCTTTCAGCCGAGCTTTCTTATCAAAGATATATCTTGAAAGACTGGCAGTACTTCCCGGTAACTAACGGTAAATGTAACGACTTAAGCATCGGCTTGACATTGGCACGTGCTTCTTATGATAACCCGATTTATCCGCGTAGTGGTTCAGACTTCTCTCTGTCTGTACAGTTCACACCGCCTTACTCACTGTTCGACGGAGTAGACTACAGTAAATATAACGAGTACAACCAGAACGATATGAACAAAATGCACAAATGGGTAGAATACCATAAGTGGAAGTTCAAAGCAAAAACATATATTCCGTTGCTGAACCCGACAACCGTGAAAAAGACTCCGGTGCTGATGACACGTGTGGAATTCGGTATATTGGGCCACTACAACAAATATAAGAAATCTCCGTTCGGTACATTTGACGTCGGTGGTGACGGTATGACCGGATATTCAAGCTATGCAACCGAGAGTGTCGCCCTTCGTGGTTACGAAAACAGTTCGTTAACTCCGTACCGTGGACAGGAAGGATATGCCTACACTCGTATCGGATTTGAATTAAGATATCCGCTGATGCTGGAAACAAGTACCAATATTTATGCGTTAACATTCCTGGAAGCCGGTAATGCATGGCATGATGTGAAGAACTTCAATCCGTTCGACCTGAAACGTTCGGCCGGTGTAGGTGTCCGCATCTTCCTCCCGATGATCGGTATGATGGGTATCGACTGGGCATACGGTTTCGACAAAGTACTTGGCGACAAGAGCGCAGGCGGAAGCAGATTCCACTTCGTATTGGGTCAGGAATTCTAATTGTTTCATTAAAAACTAAGCGTTATGAAAAAGTCTGTTCTATTTATCATCTTGCTGTTTGCCGTAGGTATGACAGCTCAAGCACAAAAGTTTGCTCTGATCGATATGGAGTATATCCTGAAGAACATTCCGGCTTACGAACGTGCCAACGAACAATTGAACCAAGCCACCAAACAATGGCAGGGTGAAGTCGAAGTATTGGCAAAGGAAGCACAAACCATGTTTAAAGAATATCAAGCTGCATCTGCAAAGCTGACGGCTGCGCAGAAAACTCAAAAAGAAGATGCCATCGTAGAAAAAGAAAAGGCTGCCTCAGAGTTGAAACGGAAGTACTTTGGTCCCGAAGGCGAGCTTTTTAAGAAGAGAGAAGAACTGATGAAGCCCATTCAGGATGAAATATACAATGCAGTAAAAGTAGTAGCCGAAGAAAACGGCTACGCTGTAGTAGTGGACAGAGCCTCAGCTTCGAGCATTATTTTTGCCACTCCGCGCATTGATGTGAGCAATGAAGTGCTGGCGAAATTAGGATATTCAAATTAATTTCATACATTTGCAGCCGATAACTAAAAAGTAATCATTCAAATAAATAATAGAACTATGCTTAAAAAAATTGCACTTTTAATGATGCTGGTACTCCCGATGGGCGTATTCGCACAAAATCTTAAATTCGGTCACATCAATGCAATGGAAATTGTTTCGGCTATGCCGGAATACACCAAAGCACAATCTGAATTGCAGGCATTGAACAAACAACTCGGACAGGACCTTCAGAGAACTCAAGAAGAATTCAACAAAAAATATCAGGAGTTCATGCAGCAGAAAGACTCTCTTCCTACTGTGATTGCAGAAAGAAGACAAAAAGAGCTGGAAGACATGATGCAGAGACAAGAACAATTCCAGGCTAAGGCGCAACAGGATATGGAGAAAGCCAATAACGACCTGATGGCTCCGGTATACAAGAAGCTGGACGATGCTATCAAAGCAGTAGGCGCAGCAGAAGGTGTTATCTACATTTTCGACATGGCACGTACTCCGATACCTTACGTTAACGAAAATCAGAGCATCAACCTGACTCCGAAAGTAAAGACCCAATTGGGCATTAAATAAGAGTCGGAAGCTATAAAGTTACGAGCTACAAGCTACAAGTACTATGCGGAAAATACGCTACGACTTGTCACTTGTAGCTCGTAACATTTTAACCCATCTCCGTTATGAAACAATCCCTTTCCCAGAAACCCGGTCCTATCGGAGTATTCGACTCCGGATATGGCGGACTGACCATCCTGAGTAAAATCCGGGAGGCTCTTCCGGATTATGACTATATCTACCTGGGCGACAACGCCCGTACCCCTTACGGTACCCGTTCTTTTGAAATCGTATATGAATTTACCCTGCAGGCGGTTAACAAACTGTTTGAGATGGGTTGCCACTTAGTGATACTTGCCTGCAATACAGCTTCGGCCAAGGCATTAAGAACCATACAAATGAACAATCTTCCGGATATCGATCCCAGCCGAAGAGTCCTGGGAGTCATTCGTCCAACGGTAGAGTGCATCGGCAGCATAACCCAAACCCGCCATGTCGGAGTACTGGCCACAGCCGGCACCATCAAATCGGAATCGTATCCGCTCGAAATACATAAACTCTTTCCGGACATAAAAGTAAGTGGAGAAGCTTGCCCAATGTGGGTACCTCTGGTCGAAAACAACGAAGCCAATGGTGAGGGAACCGACTTTTTCATCCGTAAATACATCCACAACCTGCTTGCCAAAGACGGACAGATAGACACTATCATTTTGGGATGTACCCACTACCCGCTGCTGCTGCCCAAGATACAACAGTTCGTGCCCCAAAGTATGAAAGTGGTTGCACAGGGAGAATATGTAGCCGCCAGCCTGAAAGATTACCTCTACAGGCACCCCGAAATGGACCGGAAATGCACTCGGGGAGGCAGTTGCAGCTTTTGTACCACAGAAGCCGAAGATAAATTTATTGAATCGGCCTCAACATTCCTCAACCAAGACATTACGGTACAACGGATATCTTTGGAATAATCTATATGTAAAACAACATTATCCAGGTTCTTTTTGTTATATTTGTAGGAGATAACCACATAATATCCCTACCATTATGAAAGAAGATAAAGACACCCGCTTAGTAGAAGTCTTCACCGGTTCGCCTTGGGAAGCAGAGTTTACCAAAGGATTACTTGAAAGCAATGGAATAGAATCCATTCTGAAAGACGGAGGCGGCCTTGCGGCTCTGGCACCTTACTACATCGGACAGGAAATAGCCGTCCTCGTCAATGAAGACGATTACGAGCAGGCTATGGAAATAGTGAGAAACCGGGAAAAGGCGAACGAATAAATCACCCAACATTTTTTCTCCTCCCACGCAGACATGTCCGTCAGGCATACCCACGTGGGAGAGGTATGTACTACCGGCACCTAATCCCTCTCTTTAGGCAGCCGGATGATAAGACCTTTCATTTAATGTACCCCTTAGGTTACATTTCGACAAAAATCCATATATTTGTGCTTTCAAATCGTTAGCATAATGAAAAAGGAGTTTACACGAATAGCTGTAAAGGTGGGAAGTAACGTACTTACCCGGCAAGACGGAACGCTGGACGTCACTCGGATGTCTGCCCTAACCGACCAGATAGCTGCCCTGCATAAAGCCGGAATGGAAATCATTCTTATCTCTTCGGGGGCTGTCGCCTCAGGACGAAGTGAAATACGCACCCTCAGGAAACTCGACAGCGTTGACCAACGCCAGTTATTTTCTGCTGTAGGACAAGCCAAACTCATCAACCGATATTACGAATTGTTCCGTGATCACGGCATCGCCGTAGGCCAGGTACTCACCACCAAAGAGAATTTCGGTACCCGCCGGCATTACCTCAACCAGAAAAATTGCATGACGGTAATGCTCGAGAACGGAGTCATCCCCATTGTCAACGAAAACGATACCATCTCCGTCACCGAACTGATGTTCACGGACAACGACGAATTATCGGGACTCATCGCCTCAATGATGGATGCGCAGGCTCTTATCATCCTAAGCAATATTGACGGCATATACAACGGTTCTCCTGCCGATCCGGCTTCATCCGTGATACGGGAAATTGGGCAAGGGAAAGACCTGACAAACTATATCCAGACCAGCAAATCGAGTTTTGGGAGGGGTGGTATGCTGACTAAAACCAACATTGCCCGCAAAGTGGCAGACGAAGGTATTACCGTAATCATTGCCAACGGCAAACGTGACAATATACTCATCAACCTGACGGAACATCCGGAAGAAACCATTTGCACCCGTTTCATCCCCGCCCCACAGCCGGTGTCGAGTATCAAGAAATGGATAGCCCACAGCGAAGGCTTCGCCAAAGGAGAGATACACATCAATGAACAAGCCTCCGAAGTTTTGAACTCGGACAAGGCAGTCAGCATCCTTCCCATCGGAATCACCCGCATCGAAGGGGAGTTTGAGAAAGATGACATCGTGCGGATCATCGATAACCGGGGCGTTCCCATAGGTGTGGGCAAAGCCAACTGTGACTCGACACAAGCACGGGACGCCATCGGAAAACATGGAAAAAAAGCAGTAGTCCATTATGACTACCTTTATATCGAATAAACGAATTGCGTATGAACCTGAATGATACATTTGCTGCCGTACAAGCAGCCAGCCGTCGTTTAGCATTATTGCCCGACGAACAAATAAACCGGATATTGAACGCCGTAGCGGATGCTGCTTTGGCACAAACGCCGTATATCCTTTCCGAAAACCGGAAAGACCTGGATCGGATGTCACCCGACAATCCGAAATACGACCGGCTGAAACTGACCGAAGAACGGTTGAAAGGAATTTCCTCCGACATACGGAACGTAGCGACACTCCCCTCACCGCTGGGCAGGGTCCTGAAAGAAAGCATCCGGCCCAACGGAATGAAGCTGACAAAAGTAAGTGTGCCCTTCGGAGTTATCGGTATCATCTACGAAGCACGTCCTAACGTCAGTTTCGATGTCTTTTCGCTTTGCCTGAAAAGTGGTAACGCCTGTATTTTAAAAGGCGGTAGCGATGCCGACTTTTCGAATCGCGCCATCGTAGAAGTGATACATAATGTGCTCCGGCTGTTTGATGCAGACACCCACACCGTCGAGTTGCTGCCGGCTGACCGCGAAGCGACCAACGAACTTTTGCATGCCGCCGGATATGTAGATCTGCTTATTCCCCGCGGTAGCAGTAGCCTGATCAACTTCGTGCGACAGAATGCCACCATACCGGTGATAGAAACAGGTGCAGGCATCTGCCATACATATTTTGACGAATACGGAGACACTACTAAGGGAGCAGCCATCATTCACAACGCCAAAACACGCCGTGTCAGCGTCTGCAACGCACTCGATTGTGTGATCATTCATAAGAGCAGATTGTCCGACCTGCCTGCGCTATGCGAGAAGCTCAAAGCAAGCAATGTGACCATCTACGCTGATCCGTTGGCTTATCAGGCACTTGAAGGACATTATCCTGCCAAAGGATTGAAACCGGCTACACCCGAAAGTTTCGGAACAGAGTTCCTGGACTATAAAATGGCGATCAAGACAGTCTGTAGTTTTGAAGACGCACTCGGACATATTCAAGAGTACAGTTCCCGCCACAGCGAGAGCATCGTCACTGAAAATCGGGAACGCGCCGCCCTTTTTACCCGGATGGTAGATGCAGCATGTGTATATACCAATGTATCTACGGCGTTTACCGACGGAGCACAATTTGGGTTGGGAGCAGAGATCGGCATCAGTACACAGAAGTTGCACGCCCGTGGCCCGATGGGACTGGAAGAGATCACTTCCTACAAATGGATCATCGAAGGTGACGGACAAACGCGCCGATGATCTTTATTCAGGCGAAATCCGCAAAATAACCGGTTCAAAACTTGACTTTGCCCCCGGATTATGCTATCTTTGTAAATACAATCATACATTACATTCTATTTAGAATGCGATAAAAGGGAGAGGCCGCTGCCTCCCCCTTTCTTTTTTTCAAAGGCTGCATTTCCGAAAGACAGAGCCGGTGTTTCCCCTCAACAGAGCCGGTATTCCGTGCCGGAAGAGCCGGTGTTCCGGCCCAAAGACGGTTGCTTCCGGAGACGGAGACGGCATCTTCACCTTATTATCGCGGTTACATCCGGCATAACTCCTCCGCGCAAAATCCGAAAAGTATAAATAGTTTAATCCGGCAAGACCTCACGTTAAAGAAGTGTAAACTTGCTCTTGACAAAACAAAGGGCAAATATGCAAATTATTAATAATACGAAAACAAAACGCTTTGCTATTCCTTATAAAAAATATTATATTTGTAAATAAACCCTTAACCCATCCCATTATGAAGCAAACAGCCCATATATACTTGTTCTCCCTCCTCTTCCTTTTCTGCGCATGCAACAGAGAAAACAAAACAAATCCGCTACAGCCCGAAACGGTTACTGTAGCAGATTCACTGGAACAAACACCTCCCGAAGAGAAGCCCAAGGCTATCTCGGCAGAGCAGATAGAGATTGTGAAAGACCTGCTCTACGACAAATATACCCTTGAAGATACTTACCCGTACAAAGATACCACCCGCAGTTTCCAGTGGGATAAGATCAAAGAACGTCTGGCTCTGCTCGAAAATATCCAGCAAGAGCCCTCTCGATGGGGTATCCTGCAAAACTATAAGAATCGGAACGGTGAAGCCCCATTGGTGCGCCACTACAAACGGAATGCTTACAAACGCATTGCCGACACCCTGGGCATAGAGCGTTACCAGTCCGTTCCGCTCTATCTGCTCACCGATACACTGGTACCCGAACGTTATGGAGAAGACGGTTCGCTGGTACGTTTTCTGGCAGACGGAGAAAAGTTCGTCAAGGTATCTCCCATCTACATAGGCGAAGAGTGGTATGTACCCAAGAAATACGTCAAAGTACTCCCGGATACGACCCGTTTCACCAAAGCAATCATGATAGACCGGAGAGACCAGAACATAGCAACACTGGAACAAACCGGTGAGGCCCGATGGGCTGTACGCAGCATGAACCCCGCCACCACCGGACGACACCGCCCGCCGTATGCACAGGAAACCCCGTTAGGCATCTTCGTATTGCAGGAGAAAAAGGCACGTATGATATTCCTCAAAGACGGTTCTACCGCTACCGGAGGCTTTGCACCTTACGCAAGCCGGTTCTCGGACGGAGGATACATTCACGGAGTCCCGGTAAACGAGCCACGCAAAGCACTCATCGAGTACAGTCCGTCACTGGGCACCACCCCCCGTTCGCACATGTGTGTACGGAATGCCACCTCACATTCGAAGTTTATTTTCGACTGGGCACCTGTAAATGAGACAATTATTTTTGTTTTGGAATAGAAATCCGTATCTTTGCGCCGTTATTTTTCTCTGTTTCCTATGCAAAAAGTATTTCTATTTCTCCTGTTGTTTCTTCTTCCTTTGGCAGAAACACCCAGCCGTGTACCGGTCAGTGAACCTGTATCCGTTGCCTCCACTCCCGAAACGGACGAAGTGGATCAACTGTTCGACGATATGCACCTGGATGGTATCGTAAGCTATACAGCCTTCCGTCAGGCAGTCACCGGCTACCGGAAAATTGAGCAGAAAAGCAAGTCTATCATGACGCTGATAGACTTTTCTAAACCATCTACCGAGAAGCGCCTCTATGTGCTCGATATGAAAAACAAGAAATTGCTTTATACCTCTGTCGTATCACATGGCAGAAACAGCGGAGAGAACTATGCAACTTCTTTCTCCAATAAAAACGGTTCATACAAAAGTTCACTTGGCTTTTACCTGACAGAAAATACATATCAGGGGCGCAACGGCTACTCTCTGGTACTGAACGGACTGGAAAAAGGAATTAATGACCAAGCCAAACAACGTGCCATCGTGATGCACGGCGCCGCTTATGCCAACCCTAACATAGCCGCTTCTGCCGGCCGCCTGGGACGAAGCCTGGGTTGTCCTGCCCTGCCGCAGACACTTGCCAAACCGATAATCGACACGATTAAAAAGGGCAGTGTGCTCTTTATCTATGCTAACAATAAGGATTATCTGGCCAACAGCACTTTCCTGTCCCCACGGCAAACGGAGTATCTTTCATGGGCACAGTCTGCCAATTGAAAATTTTATCATACCTTTGCGGAAAGGTATATTCATTCTAACAAAGACAATTATGAAGAAATTTACTTGCGTACAAGACATCGGCGACCTGAAATCAGCCCTGGCCGAATCATTCGAGATCAAGAAAGACCGGTTTAAATATGTAGAACTGGGACGTAATAAAACCCTGTTGATGATCTTCTTTAACTCCAGCCTCCGCACCCGCCTCAGCACTCAGAAAGCTGCGCTTAACCTGGGTATGAACGTAATTGTGCTGGACATCAACCAGGGAGCCTGGAAGCTGGAAACGGAACGTGGCGTCATCATGGACGGCGACAAACCAGAGCATCTGTTGGAAGCCATTCCGGTCATGGGATGTTATTGCGACATTATCGGTGTACGTTCGTTTGCCCGCTTCGAGAACCGCGAGTACGACTATAACGAAGTAATCATCAATCAGTTTATACAACATTCCGGACGCCCGGTATTCTCCATGGAAGCGGCCACCCGCCATCCGTTGCAGAGCTTTGCCGATCTTATCACCATCGAAGAATATAAAAAGACTGCCCGTCCGAAAGTAGTAATGACCTGGGCACCGCATCCGCGTCCATTGCCACAGGCGGTCCCCAACTCGTTTGCCGAATGGATGAATGCCACTGACTATGAATTTGTCATCACCCACCCTGAAGGTTATGAACTCGACCCGGAGTTTGTAGGAAACGCACGGGTAGAATATGACCAGATGAAAGCATTCGAAGGAGCCGACTTTATATATGCCAAGAACTGGGCAGCCTACACAGGTGACAACTACGGACAGATTTTGAGTACAGACCGCAACTGGACCGTAGGCGAACGCCAAATGGCCGTAACCAACAACGCCTACTTCATGCATTGCCTTCCGGTAAGACGGAACATGATTGTGACGGACGATGTTATCGAGAGCCCGCAATCCATTGTGATCCCAGAAGCTGCAAACCGCGAAATATCAGCAACAGTAGTATTGAAAAGACTGTTGGAAAATCTATAATAACAATGAACGATCAACGATGAACAGGGTTGCACATGATTGCTGTTCATCGTTGATCGTTATTTCTCTACTTTCTCTCCCGCTTCCTGCCAGGCATTAAATCCCTTATCCAGTTCGTAAACTTTATAACCTTTCTCACTGAGGATGACAGCCGCTTTCTTGCTGCGCTTACCACTACGGCAATACAAAGCTACCGGCTTATCTTTCTGAAGCGTAGAGTCTGCCATAGCGGCAAACGAATCATCAAGCACATTGATATTGATAGTCCCCGGGATATGGCCTTCAGAGTACTCGGCCATTGTACGGACATCCAACCGCTGTACGCTCTCGTCCTGAATCAGTGAAGCAAACTCCTTTACCGGCACTGTCTTGAAATCCCCTTTCGACTGCTGGCAAGAAAAGAGAGATGACAATAAAAACCATATTCCCATAAGCATTGAATTCATTTTCGACATATAATTTAGTAATTGTTTGATTCTATAACGACGTGAGTTCAACAGGATTTAATCGTTTGATTATTTGATAAATAACAATAATACCCGCAAAGTTATAATGCTTAATTATAACATTTTCAAGTCTCTTATCGCTATGTTTGCTGAAAACAAAGTTATTGAAATATTCTGTTTAACAAATGATTTCTGTTAGTTTTTTGATACCCTGTTGAAAAATATAACATAAATTCTGAAACACTTCTCAAAAGCAGAAATATCACCAAAATCCAAGAATGCCGTAGGTGATTCAATTCTCATTATGTTTCATACCTTAGATTACAGACGTTTGGAACATTATTATCAGCAATATGTATACACACATTTGACTCACCTGTTTCTCCATCTGATTTCCTATGATCATTATCGAAAACAAAGGACATATAATCAAAAACTCCTCAAAAAGTTGTTTATTAACTGAATACAATTGATTACCCTACTCAACAGCAACACACCGGAGAACACCTATGAGCATTCACGACAGAATATTGCTCAAGAAAAAATCTATCACCGAAACTATCAATGATGAACTAAAGAACATCGTCCAAATAGGGCATTCCAAACATAAGCTTTTCAAATCTTGTTGTAAATCTACTGAGCAGCATTGCTGCATATTGTTTCTTTCCCCAAAGTTGATTGTCAACATCGAAAGAGATGTCAATAATTCGATTACCATATTTTAACAATACCCATTGTGTTTACATCAAGTTATCCCATAATAATCAAGAAGTTAGGAAACAATATTTAATTAAAGCCCAATATATTATATTACAATTTTACAACTCAGAAATTATTCCTCAAACAAGTTCCTAGAAATATCGTTTTTTCATTGTTTTCAGATAAATATCTGTATAATTAGGGAATTTTTTTTCAGGTATAAAAAGATGTTGGACCTTTCCATTTATCAGCAAAAAATAACATACATACATGGAGCCTTCTATTTTTAATCCACTTTTTTTCTTACCAAGATTTATTGTCCCTTCCTCACTAAATTTCATTTTAGGATTAAAATCAGAAGTTAAAAACCATACACATTGCCCCATATCAGTAGGCTCAAAGGACTCTTTTATCTTATTTAAAGCATACTCAACACAAATGCCACATGATTGAGCAGAATAATAGCAGACAAATACTGTATCTAAATGAATCCAAGGCAAATCTAACTCTAAACCATTATTCATACTGGCCTCATAAATATTATCCTCAATATACATTCTCTCTATTCCAAAGTCAGGATTATCTTCTTCTTTTGGTTTCTGAGTAATATTTGCGCACATAAATAATATTATAACTGTTATTATTAAAATCGAAAAAGCCATCAAAAGGCCAGAAAACAAAATCACTTTTATTCTCATTTCTGTCATTTAAATGTATATTTAATTATTATTGGATTATCGTCAAAAGTTACAGTTTCAAATTTCAATCGGTCTCTACTATTAAGTACATCTGGATTCAATGCAAAATTTAGTTCCCGAGGGCTTACATAAAAGTAGAGATAATTATTATCCATTAAAAACGGGAAACAGTCACACCCCTCCTTCAAAGAATTAAATGTGAGACAGGTCCCTTCTTTTTTATTTAATATCAAATGGTAATATCTCTTCTTCAGTCTAAAACGAGTTATATAATAATCAGAATTCTCACCATAAGCTAAAAAACATGTTGCATAATGGCTACTTACGTTACGACTATGATTAACATAAAATTCGATCGACTCCTCTTTAAGAGTCGAAATATCAAAATTATATTCCATAAAATTCCATTGAAATCTAGGTTTCAGAGTTCCATCTTCACAAATGGTAAATACATCGCCATTATAAGCTTGCACAAAGCAAACAGTATCATTATGCATATAAAATGGACTATAAGAATGATGATAAGGGGTATTAGTAAAAATAAAACTTGGTACATCATAATTCTCAGAAGTTATTTTTTTCTCTTTTATATCATAAAGCATAATCTTATTACCTTCTTTTGTGTTACTAAAGAAAACATATTTGTCGGGAGATAAATTTGCAAAATAGTTAATAGAATGTACTGTTTTGGGTAAATTTACACGCTGCTTAAAAAATTCCCCAGAATGATCATAAATATTAATATATCCCATAGCAGACATTAATTCCAAATTTTGGTTATAAGGATTAAAACTGAAATCATATAATAAAGTATACTCTTCTGGAGCAGAGCCTAATTTATTAATCTTATCTAAATATTTGCCACAAGAGTCAAATTTAAAGATTGTATTTTGAGTGTAATCTAAAACATAATAATTTCCATCATTCACTAAAATTTTTCTTAGAGGATAGCCTAATGCAGACTCCTCAGTCATCTCTAAAGGAATTATTTCCACCTTAGAAAAAATATCATAGATAGAAACTACATTATTTTTATCTATATTTACTGTCTTTATGCCCTTTACATCTCTTGGAGTGATTGTAGACGAACGCCTACATGCTGCAAGTCCCATTGCTATAATAATAAAAACAAGTATATTTTTCATAATTTAAGCCTCAGAGAAATAAATATTAAAACAATTTGAGTAAAAAGCTATAATACATTAGCACATTGTATATTAACACTTTTTACTCAAATTCATAGTTTCTGCTCTCAAAAGTTATACATAACCCTCAAAATCATTTTATATCGATACGTTTAGATCCCCCCTATTATTGTACAAAAATTCACTAAGTTAACATACCAAGAACTACAATAGTCGCTTTGATATCCAGTAAAAGTACAAAAGAAGTAACAAGTACCATATAATCCCTCTTGATATCCCATTTTGAAACAAGTACCAGAACTACCTCCACTACAAGTTACTTCAACAGGGCCAATAACCTCAGCATAAGATAGCTGTTCCACGCCAACCAAAGAAAACAAATCGGAATTCACATTCTGAGTTCTTGATATAGAGACTCCCAATGTGATAACCATAATAAATAACAAAACACTCCCCAATTAAATGTTCTTTTTCATAAGCTTCTTTTTTAAGATTAATCAAATATCGTTTAATGGTCACAATATACACATAAATAAACTAATAAAATATTATTTTATATAATATTTTATTAGTTTTAATAAATTCTCAAGACATGGTGAAATGAGAACACAAAATAAGAATAATATCTAAAGTCGTTTAATAACAAAAACGCTTTCCAATATCACTTAAATATACTCCACCCAATACAATCATACACATCTCTACAGAATTAAATAATAAATTCAAAACACAACTTTTTAGTAATTAATGATTAGTGACTGGGTACGTACTCAAACTGATAGGTCTTCACCTTCCCGTCATACGTATGCAAGCTGAAATAAATCATTGCCGGTTCGGCAGCACTTGCCGCATACCGGCCCAACGGTACCGAGACATAAGCCCGCTTGGTATAGGCTTCCATATCTCCTCCATTATCATGATAGAGCATCAAACGGACAGTTAACCGCCCTGTTACGGCATCCCTCACAACGGACTCTTCAATGAAATGGAACCTGTGTTTCTCACTTTGTGCTTTGATGGAGAGGGTCATATTCAGAAAATCACGCCCCATCCAGATACTCAGCACATCAACCGGGTCCAGTTTCAAACCATTTCCGAACTCCGCAGCGGGTACCGGGGCAGGAGATACAGTATTGGCCAATGCATAAATCCGCACCTCCTTCTGCCCACCGGCGGACGAGATTACTTCATAATTACTCACCACGCGGCTACTTCCATTCGGGAATAATTCCGTCCGGGTGCGGTCTTCTGCCACCACCAGACGCTCTCCCTTATCCGTTACCAATGTTTGCAAAGTACCGTCTGCTCCCGCCTCAGCGGTCAGAAACTCCAGTTTCACAGGAGGGTAAGAGGCTCCCTCTTCTTCATTACAGGAGATCAGGAAAGCAGAGAGCAATACAAGTCGGGCGATATGCAGCACCCATATTCTCATTGACGTGCAGCTAAGTAATTCACAAGCGGATTAGCATACATCAGCAACAACTTTTCACGCAAGAATGGAATATCCTTATCGGGTATCTCAATCTTTCCAAGCTGTTTCTCCATATAGGCTTCGAAACGTTGTTTGTCGGCCAATGTATAATGGGACTCAAAATCATTTTTGCCGGTCAGCAAGTCATGAGCCACATAATTGCCCGGGTAGAGTCGATAATTGCCATGAATGCGTTCGTCGATCCATGTAGAGATGCGTGTAAACAACTCAGGCTTAGGCAAAGAACGATCCACTGTCGAAAGCAAATCATTGAGGCAGGCCCCGGTCTGGAAGTGTACCTTACCTTTATAACCAAACAGACCGGTCTGCATATTTTTCAGATCGTCTTCCATGGTCTTCTTATACCCCTCTATATCACGTTTCAACTGGAACTCCTGTGCTTTCAGGTAATCGCAAGGATCATATTCGTAAGAAATAGCAAGAGGAGCAATATTCATCTCCATCAGACGATCCACTACATCACCCTCTCCACCCATCGCAAGCATCTTGAGCACACTGTCCTGAGTGCGGTCATTGGAGTCCTTGGCACGTCCTTCACGCTGTGCAATCCAGATGGACTGGTTCTTTTGACCAATCGTATAGTGCATATAACGGGACATACGTGCCGATGATTCAAGCATTTGCCGCATAGTCAGTGCGCGCTGTACGATAAATGATTTATTGACCCGGACAAACTTTTTGATCCACGGATAAATCAGCAGGTTATCACCAATGGCAATTTCCACCGTATCCATCCCCTGGTCGACTAACAGTACCGACAAGAAGCCGGAATCGAGGATTATATCCCGGTGATTCGAAATGTATGTGTATGCCTTACTCTTGTCCGGAATAGCCGTATGATCTAATGAGATACCATCAGTACACTCCCCCGCCAGTTTCCACAGCAGACCGTAACAGAAGGTCTTCTGAAATTCCAGTTTCGTTTTGCAGGCACGCATCTTTTGTGCCAACATCTCAAAGGGAACATCCGGTATCACCCCGGCAACCACTTTCTGAAAAGCCGGATCGGCAATCAGTTCTTCGAAAACTCCGGGGAGCTCTTCGTCGTTGTAAGGACGGATTTCATCAAACTCGGTTGTATTCATAGCTTTCATTCTTTGTATAAGCTACGAGAGCCACGCTATCTTATACCACACCAAACTTGCGGTTTGTGCAGCCTGTAGCCCATTGCTCACAGCTTACAGTTAAAATTTATTCTCAATAATATCAGTCATTACATCTTTTATATCCATTCCGGCAGCACGCACCTGTTGGGGAATGAAGCTGGTAGCGGTCATACCCGGTGTGGTATTCACCTCCAAAAGATTAATCTTTTCACCTTCCGTAATGATATAGTCTACGCGGATAATGCCCGAACATCCCAATATATCATAGATAGCCGAAGTCAATGCCTGTACCCGTTTGGTCAGTTCTTCCGATACACGTGCCGGAGTGATTTCGTCTACTTGTCCGTTGTACTTCGCATCGTAATCGAAAAACTCATTATGCGTCACTACCTCAGTCAACGGGAAAACGACCGATTTTTCTTTCGTCTTATAACAACCGCAAGTCAATTCTGTTCCGGCCATAAAAGCTTCTATCATTACCTCTTCCGCTTCGCCGAAAGCTTTAGCGATGGCCGGCTGAATTTGTTCGCGCGTTTTTACCTTTGTCACTCCAAAACTGGACCCTCCTAAATTGGGTTTGATGAAGCAAGGCAGACCGATCTTCTCTATCACATCCTCATCGGAAACAGTCTGTCCCTGACGCAACAACAATGATTCGGAGATACGTACGCCAAATGCCTTGAGATACTGGTTGCAGACAAACTTATCGTAAGTGATGGCAGCAGCCAATACACCACAACACGAATACGGAATGCGCATCATGTCGAAATACCCCTGCAAACGTCCGTCTTCACCCGGCGTCCCATGAATGGTGATATAGGCAAAGTCGAATACAACCTTCTCCGCCCCATTCATAAAACTAAAGTCGTTTCTGTCTACCGGCGTTTTACTTCCGTCCGGCAACTGCACTTCCCAGCGACGGCCTTCCATTTCTACGATGTACAAATTATACTTCTCCTTATCAATGAAGGAGTAAATGCCCTGTGCACTACGCAGGGAAACTACGATTTCGGAGGTATCGCCTCCTGCCACGATGGCAATGTTGCGTTTCATTCTAAATCTCTGTTGCTAATATAGCCTCGCCACTTCTCTATCAACCGGGTCATATCATCCGGCAACTCCGAAGTGAAATGCATCTCTTCACCAGTGACGGGATGCACAAACCCCAGCGTCATGGCGTGCAAGGCCTGCCGCGGACAAGTGTCGAAGCAATTGTTTACAAATTGTTTGTATTTACTAAAGTGAGTTCCCTTCAGGATTTCGTGACCTCCATACCGTTCGTCATTAAAGAGTACGTGACCGATATGCTTCATGTGTACGCGTATCTGGTGCGTACGCCCTGTTTCAAGAATACATTCCACCAGAGTGACATATCCCAGACGCTCAAGTACCCGGTAATGGGTGACAGCATGTTTTCCTTGAGCCGGGTCGGGCATAACGGCCATTTGCATCCGGTCTTTCGGATTACGGGCGATACTCCCCACGATGGTACCTTCGTCCTGATCGACAATTCCCCATACGAGTGCACGGTATCTGCGTTTGGTAGTCTTGTTGAAAAACTGAATGCCCAAATTGGTTTTGGCATCCGGAGTTTTAGCAATGACCAGTAACCCCGAAGTATCTTTATCGATGCGATGTACCAATCCCACATGAGGGTCGTTAGCATCATAGTCCGGATTATCTTTCAGATGCCAGGCGATGGCATTGACCAATGTACCATGATAGTTTCCGTGTCCGGGGTGCACAACCAGCCCGGCAGGCTTGTTCACCACCATCAGGTATTTGTCTTCGTAGACAATATTCAAGGGAATGTCTTCAGGAATAATCTCATTATCGTAGCGGGGACGATCCATCATCACCGTAATCACATCCAGCGGTTTCACCTTATAGCTACTCTTCACGGGCTTGCCGTTAGCCATGACAAAACCGTCTTCAGCAGCCTTCTGTATGCGATTGCGCGAAGCATTGACGATGCGTTCAAACAAATATTTATCTACCCGGACCATCGCCTGCCCTTTGTCCACTACCACACGGAAATGCTCGTAGAGCTGGTTCTCATCACCTACAGGTTCTATATCATCCAATTCGTCCTGTTCAAGTTCGTCAGGCAATTCTTCTATCATGCGTTTTTTCTACGTATACGTTTCTTACATTAAAACCAGGAATCGTCTTCAGTACCAGAATCATCAGCAGAAATGGCAGCATCTTCTACCATATCGACCGAATCGGCTCCGGCAGATTGCACCCCGTCACCCACCATCAGAGTCAAAGTAGCACCAATAGGAGCTTTATCTCCAATCTGCAACTGGTGTCCCTGATAAATGACACCATATACCCAGTCCTTCTCTCCGCTCACCATCCGGTTCTCGGTCAGCTTAAAACCAGCAGCCATTAACTTTGCCTGTGCCTGACGCACGGAGCTGTTATCGGCCACATCGGGCACTACGCACAAAGGAGTACTGAGTGTATTTATTGTGAGGTAGATCGTTCGTCCTTCTTTCACTTTCTGCCCGACCGACGGATTAAGATCAAGAATGATGCCGGACGGTTTGTTCTTTACATAATTGGAATCGGACACAACATAAGTCAGTCCCTGATCCCGGAACATCTTTTCAGCCTCGCTTACAGACATCCCTTTTACGTCGGGCACCACTACAGCTTGGCCATGGCGTGTGTATATATCCAATCCTTTAAGTGCGCCGAACACAATGAGCACAGCCACCACAACCATGGCTATGATGTTTACCCAGAAGAATCTATTGGCTTTGAAAGAAAAAAATTCTTTTATCGTCATAATTATAAGCTGTTAATCCGGACAAAGATACTATTTTCGCTACACAGTATCACAGAGTTTCACTGAGTTTTTGATAAAAGCTTATTAAAACAAAAAGAAGCAAAGGAATCTTCCTTCACTTCTTCTTATTCGTTTGCTATGGCTAATACTTATGCCTTCACTCCGTTGTATTCGTCAGAAACAGTCAGTTTCTTACGACCTTTAGCGCGACGCGCAGCCAATACTCTACGACCGTTAGCTGTAGCCATTCTCTCACGGAAACCGTGTTTGTTTTTTCTCTTTCTGTTAGAGGGTTGAAATGTTCTTTTCATTACTGTATCTTGTTTTATGTTATTATTTCTACGGATTCGGGCTGCAAAAATAGGCACTTTTTTTAAATAAACCAAGAGTTAAGTCATTTTTAGTCAAAACATTTTGTGTTTTTTGCCGATTTAGATTACTTTTGCACCCGAAAAGGTTCGAAGATAACTCAATAACAATCTATAAAATAAAGAATATCAAGTATGATTAATGCTCAAGACATCAAGAACGGAACTTGTATCCGCATGGATGGCAAACTGTATTTCTGTATCGAATTCCTCCACGTTAAACCTGGAAAAGGTAACACTTTCATGCGTACTAAACTGAAAGATGTGGTAAGCGGATACGTTCTCGAACGTCGCTTCAACATCGGTGAAAAGTTGGAAGATGTACGTGTAGAACGTCGTCCCTACCAGTTCTTATATAAAGAAGGTGAAGACTATATCTTTATGAATCAGGAAACTTTCGACCAACACCCGATTGCCCACGACTTGATCAACGGTGTAGACTTCCTGTTGGAAGGTGCCGTTCTGGAAGTAGTATCTGATGCTTCTACTGAAACCGTACTTTACGCTGATATGCCTATCAAAGTTCAGATGAAGGTTACTTATACAGAACCGGGCATGAAAGGGGATACAGCTACTAACACATTGAAACCGGCTACTGTAGAATCAGGTGCAACCGTTCGTGTTCCGCTATTTATCAACGAAGGCGAAACAATCGAAATCGATACTCGTGACGGCTCTTATGTAGGTCGTGTAAAAGCATAAACAGGTTAACTGCCGAAAAAAAATGTGGTCTCTATCCCTTACGGGAATAGGGGCCGCATTTTTTTATTACCATCCATGACGGTTATCGAAAAATAATGGCATATATTTGCAAGTCAACAACCGATTATCATTAAACCTATGCGATACTCCGTTATTATCCCCGTTTACAATCGTCCCGATGAAGTGGACGAATTATTGCAAAGCCTCACTACCCAACATTTCAAGGATTTCGAAGTCATAGTGGTAGAAGACGGATCATCTGTCCCTTGCGAAGCGATAGTAAATAAATATCAAGGGAAACTGGACATACATTATTACGCCAAACCAAACTCCGGCCCGGGACAGACCCGTAATTACGGGGCCGAACGCAGCGGAGGGGACTACCTTATCATATTAGATTCGGACTGTATCCTTCCCGAAGGATACTTCGATGCAGTGGAACAGGAACTTTCTGCCACCCCGGCCGATGCCTTTGGCGGACCGGACCGGGCACATAGTTCTTTCACTGATATACAGAAAGCGATCAATTATTCGATGACTTCTTTCTTCACTACCGGAGGCATACGCGGGGGTAAAAAGAAAATGGATAAGTTCTATCCGCGAAGTTTCAATATGGGTGTCCGCCGTGAAGTCTATCAGGCATTGGGAGGTTTCTCTAATATGCGCTTCGGCGAAGACATCGATTTCAGCATTCGCATTTTCAAAGGAGGATACCGATGCCGTCTCTTTCCCGGTGCCTGGGTATACCACAAACGGCGCACAGATTTTAAGAAGTTCTTCAAGCAAGTACACAACTCCGGCATTGCGCGTATCAACCTCTATAAAAAATATCCCGAATCGCTGAAAGTCGTCCACCTGCTACCGGCTGCATTCACATTAGGAGTTACACTTCTGCTATTATGTACTCCCTTCTGCCTGTTCAGTCTTGTCCCGATTCTGCTTTATACATTGCTGGTCTGTCTGGATTCTGCGCTGCAAAACAAAAGTTTACGCATCGGCATCTATTCCATCGCTGCCTCTTTCATCCAACTTATCGGATACGGAACGGGATTCTGGCGTGCGTGGTGGGAACGCTGTGTATTGGGAAGAAACGAGTTTGAGGCTTTCCGCAAGAACTTCTATAAATAAAAAAGGCTGTCTTTCAGTTGTTGATATAAAAAGAATACAAACACTCTCTATCCGACTTATGAAAAACAAACAAAAACTAAACATCAACCAGTGGTCCAAAGCCGATAGGCCACGCGAAAAAATGATGGCAAAAGGTGCCGAAGCATTGAGCGACGCCGAGCTATTGGGCATCTTGATAGGTTCGGGCAATACGGAAGAGAGTGCCGTTGAACTGACGAGAAGGGTACTTGCCTCTTGCGACAATAACCTGAATGAACTGGGAAAATGGGAAGTACGGGACTTTTCCTCGTTCAAGGGCATGGGACCCGCCAAAAGTCTTACTATCATGGCAGCTCTTGAACTGGGGAAAAGGCGCAAACTACAGGAAAGCAAAGAGCGTGAACAAGTCAGATGCTCAGAGGACATTTACAGGCTGTTCCACCCATTAATGTGCGACCTGCCACAAGAGGAGTTCTGGATCCTACTTTTGAATCAGGCATGCAAAGTAATCAGCAAATTACGTATCAGTACTGGGGGGATTGACGGAACATACGCCGATGTACGTACCATCTTGCGGGAAGCCCTGATAGGACGTGCCACACAGATAGCTTTGATTCACAATCATCCGTCGGGCAATGCAAAACCAAGCCAGGAAGACAAACGCCTGACGGCAGCTATACAAAAAGCATCGCAAACAATGAACATTACCCTGACGGATCATATCATTGTCTGCGACGGTTGTTTTTATAGTTTTGCTGATGAAGGGCTTATCTGATTCGTCTCCGGCAACTGACTCCGGAAAATTAAAGCTGTGTTTCTCCCTCGATGTAATTCTCAAGAAACAGGTTCTCACCATCAAACACCGCATAGGAGAAATAATTGATCCAGTCGCCCAGAATAAGTATACGTGCGGTAGCACTTAACATCAAGTCAAGTTCAATGTGACGGTGACCGTAGATGAAGAAGTTTATATTGGGATGATTTTTCAGATACTCCTTTGTGTAAAGCACCAAGAACTCCTTGTCTTCACCCATATAATCAGGCTCTTTCCCCCCTTCACGTTTCAATCGGCTATGTTTGGCCCAATTCAGTCCTAAATCCATACTCCAACGGGGATGAATGGCGGAAAATAAAGTCTGCAACGTACGACTATGGAACATCGTGCGCAATAACTTAAATTTTTTGTCCGGATCGCCCAGTCCGTCACCATGCGCCAAATAGAACTCTTTCCCATAGATTTCCGTAGTCACCGGCTCACGGTGAATCGTCACCCCACACTCCCTGGTCAGGTAATCGCCACACCAAAGATCATGGTTGCCCGTAAAGAAATGCACCTCTACTCCCATATCAGTCAGTTCAGAGAGTTTTCCTAAAAAACGGGTATAACCTTTGGGCACCACCAAACGGAACTCATACCAAAAGTCGAACATGTCACCCAGCAGATATACCGCGGCAGCTTTATGTTTTATGCTGTCGAGAAAATTGACCAGGCGCCGCTCCTGTGTACGTCCGTGCTCTATGGCACGTGAACCCAAGTGGGCATCAGAAAGGAAATATACGTTCTTCATACTGTAAGAATGGATCGTTTAAGAATAGAGGTAAAACAGTAACGATTATAAAAAGCCCAGTTCCAGTTTAGCCTCTTCACTCATCATATCTTTGTCCCACTCCGGCTCAAAAACCAGATTGATAGTGGCAGAATTCACTCCTTCAATTGACTCTACTTTCTGCCGTACATCTTCCATAATGAAATCTGCCGCAGGACAATTAGGAGCAGTCAGGGTCATATCGATAGAAACCTCTCCCTCTTCGGCGACGTCTATCTTGTAGATCAGTCCCAGATCGTATACGTTTACCGGTATCTCGGGATCGAATACGGTTTTGAGCATATCTACTATCTTTTCTTCTATTTCAAACTTAGTCATTTCTATATTTCTTTGAAAGTTTACAAGACAAAGCTAAAGAAATTCTTTGAAAGATAGAGAATATTGAGGATAAATTAACGTCAACGAGGCAAGTTCATTACAAAACACACAGAGTACACAGAGTTTATTAATACGTATATCAACAAATCCTCTGTATACTCTGCGGGCTCTATGGTGAACTTACCTGCCGGTTACTTATATCCGCCCGCTTTTGCAATGCGTCTCGGAATCTCTGTATTATCCATTTTACCGATGAACAGATCAGAACCGGCACCGATAGCAAACACCGGCACATATCCTGCAGAATGCCCACCGCTGGTCCAGCCTACCATAGCGATCTGATCCATCACCTCTTTGGCTTTGGCTGCCATCGGTTCGGTCTTGGCATACATACTCTCGGCAAATTCTACTTTATTTTTCACGAATGACTTTTCATATTCGTCACGCAGTTTCTTTTCCTGCTCCCACGAGATAGGAAGTACAGACCAGAAGCCCATCTGTTCGGACAACAGATTTTTAACGTCTTCCCAAGCCACATGGTTGTTCTTAGCTTTGCGCAAATCACTGATCTTCTTAGACAATTCTTCAGCAGATGCCTTCTGGTTTTCAAGTGCTTTAAGATTCAGAGCGTATCTTCCGGTTCCCAATGCCATACCACCTGTCTCATGATCGGCAGTTACTACAATCAGGGTTTCTTTCGGATGTTTTTTGTAAAATTCATAAGCAACTTTGATCGCATTATCCATATCGGCTACTTCGTGGAACACTGTAGCAGCATCATTTCCATGGCATGCCCAGTCTATCTTACCACCTTCTACCATCAGGAAGAAACCTTTATTTTTTCCTTTGGTCAGAAAATCAATCGCGCTTTCCGTTATCTGTGTGAGGGTTAAGTCACCTTCTTTACTGTCGATAGCATAAGGCAAAGAACCCGCATCAGCACCTTCCTCCTGAATCAAAATCATCTTACCGGCTGTGGCAGCTTTAGCCTTATAATCGTTATATCCACGGGCAATGGTGTAACCGGCTTCTTCAAACATCGGGAAAACGCTCGGAGCTTCTTTTTTGTCGTAAGTAGTAGTCGGTTTCAGGAAACCGGCACCGGCATAAAAGTCAAAACCGGCTTTAGGAAGATCGGTAGCTATTTCATAATACATATTACGATCCGGCTGGTGTGCATAGAAAGCAGCAGGAGTAGCATGATCGACGCTTACACTGGTAGTAACCCCAACCTTCTTGCCGGCTTTCTTAGCTTTCTCGGCAACAGTCTGTAAGGGATTCTTCTGATCATCCATGCCAATAGCACCATTATAGGTCTTTTCACCGGTTGAAAGGGCTGTCCCGGCAGCAGAAGAATCTGTCACAGAGTTGGTAGCAGAAAAAGTAGTAGCCATCGTTCCGACGGGAAACCGGGTGAAAAGCAAAGGCTCCACACCAATGCGCCCTTTCTGGATTTCGGCACGGTACATCTCCGTACCATTTACTTGGTTCACACCCATTCCATCACCAATGAAATAGAAAACATATTTTGCCTGAGCATTCGCAATAACTGCCACACAGACAAAAAGAAAGAAATAAAAAAGTCGTTTCATTCTTGTATCATTTAAGTTTATTTGAGTTAGTGATAGCAAAGATAAAACTTTTAAAATGAAGAAAAGGAGAAAGGGGTATGAATATTCTGTTAAATAGCTCGTCCCCGGCTGCTTAGCGCTCAAAAACGGATTGCCTCCCTCCACACCCAAACTATATAAAAAGCCGGAGTACAGAGAATAAATCTCCGCCTCCGGCCTTTCCTCTATATTACTTATCAACCTTTATTTATCCAGGATAGCCATTGTATCAGACGCAATCAGCAATTCTTCGTCTGTAGGGATCACCACTACCTTCACTCTTGAGTCATCAGCTGAGATAATGGCCTCTTCACCACGAACCTTATTCTTTTCAGCGTCGAGTTTCACGCCCAGAAATTCCAGTCCTTCACAAACACCGGCACGGCAAGTTGCCTGATTTTCACCGACACCACCTGTGAACAGGATAACGTCTACGCCTCCTAAAGCAGCAGCATATGCACCAATATATTTCTTAATGCGGTAGAAATACATCTGTTCTGTCAAGATAGCCTGAGGATCACCTTTTGCAACGGCAGCCTCCAAGTCACGCATATCACTTGAACCGTTCATCATACCAGCCACACCGCTTTTCTTATTCAACAGGTTGGAAATGCCTGTAGTTGTCAAACCTTCCTTATCCATAATGAATGTTACAGCTCCGGCATCGATATCACCAGAACGGGTACCCATCATCAAACCTTCCAACGGTGTCAATCCCATAGAGGTATCGATACATTTGCCATCTTTGATAGCGGCGATCGAACCACCATTTCCGATATGGCAAGTAATCAGTTTCAGTCCTTCCGGTTTAATCCCCAGATATTCGCACACGCGCTGTGAAACGTAACGATGGGAAGTTCCGTGGAAACCATAACGACGTACACCGTACTTTTTGTACAATTCATAAGGAATAGCATACAGGTATGCATATTCCGGCATGGTTTGGTGGAATGCAGTGTCGAATACACCGATTTGCGGAACATTCGGCAGAATAGCCGTAATGGCATCAACTCCTTTCAGGTTAGCAGGATTGTGGAGGGGAGCCAGATCGTTGCAGGCAGCGAAAGCTTCAAGCACTTCTTTAGTCAGTAATACTGATTTACTGAAGCGTTCACCCCCGTGTACCATACGATGACCTACGGCATTGATCTCTTCAAGTGATTTGATAGCGCCATATTCCGGGCTTACCAAGGTATTCAGGATGAACTCTACCCCTACAGTATGTTCCGGAATATCCTTCTCAAGGATTTTCTTCTCACCGTTGGGCAAAGTCAGTTTCAGGAATGAATCTTTCAAACCGATTTTTTCGATTCCTCCCTGGGCAATCACTTCTTTGCTGTCCATATCGAACAGCTTGTATTTGATAGATGAACTACCACAGTTCAACACTAAAACTTTCATATCTGATTTTCGATTTAATTATTTACCATTCTTTGCAGCAATCGCCTGATTGGCTGTGATTGCAATCATTCTGTATACGTCTTCAATAGAACATCCGCGTGAAAGATCGTTTACCGGGCGGGCAATACCCTGAAGAATCGGGCCTACAGCATCGGCATGTCCCAAACGCTGCACCAGTTTATAAGAAATATTACCAACTTCCAGACTCGGCACAATCAGCACATTTGCCTCACCGGCAACCGGAGAACCGGGAGCCTTGCTCGCACCTACCGAAGGAACCAGAGCAGCATCCGCCTGCATTTCACCATCGATATTCAAATCGGGTGCCATCTCTTTAGCTAATTTCAATGCCTCTACCACCTTGTCCACATTTTCATGCTTTGCCGAACCTTTAGTAGAGAAACTAAGCATTGCCACTTTCGGATCAGCTATTCCTGCTACCGCCTGAGCAGTACGCGCTGTACAAACGGCAATCTGTGCCAGTTGTGAAGCGTCCGGAACCGGAGTTACAGCAACATCCCCCATCACCAGCAGACCATTCTGACCGCATTCCGGTGCATGTGTCAACAGCAGCATAGCACCCGACACACATGTAATCCCCGGAGATGTCTTTATAATCTGGAGAGCCGGACGAAGCACATCTCCCGTAGTATTACGGGCACCCGCCAATTGTCCGTCAGCGTCACCACTTTTAATGATCAGACAGCCCAGATACAACGGATCGAGTACCAATTTACGGGCTTCTTCGATAGTCATACCTTTTTTCTTACGGAGTTCGCACAACAATTGCGCATATTCTTCTTTCTTCGGATGATTCTCAGGATCAATAATAGTGGCCCTGTTGATATTTCCGAGTCCCCATTTGGCAGCGGCAGCATTAATTTCTTCCGGATTACCCAAAAGAATCAAATCTGCAACTTCATCTGTCAAAATCTGATTGGCAGCTTTCAAGGTACGTTCCTCTGTACCTTCGGGAAGGACAATGCGCTGGCGATTAGCTTGCGCACGCGCAACGATAGAGTTAATTAAATTAAGCATAGATATTTAATATTGTATATAAATTCAGTAGGGTGTGTTATTTCACGCCGCAAAAGTACACAATATTGCAATATCAACATTGCAATTCGGGGTATTTTTTACCCCGAACCTGCAATTATTATAATATTTAACACTAACGGATTATTTCCGGAGCTACACTCTTGAAACGATCCATACACATTCCTATCGGTGCACCGATATAAGTAGGATCACATATAAGATATTTTTTACCATCCAGCAAGATGTAGTCACCCGAGATTTCTTCGTTGAACCGGACAGCCGAAGCGATATGGTTCGGATAGTCGAGCAGCACAGCGTCCAATCCCATCAAGTCTTTCACCAGATTGGAGAACAAGATGGCACGGTCCTCACAGTCACAAGCCGGATAATAAAAGTTCTCGTCCATGAAGAAAGGCTTTTCATAGCCAAATTGTTCACCATCTGTCTGATATTGAAATGAATTCTGTACAAAATCAATCAGAATGTTCGCAGCATCCTTCTCTGATTTTCCCTTTATAGCTGTCTGTAAAGACGGGTAAAGGGCACTCTTCAACTCTTTGCTCATGGGTGTTTTATAGTAGACAGCAACCTCACATTGCGGATAATCTTTATAAAAGTCCATCAGGTTCTTATTGACAACCGCATTGATTTGAAGAAGAGATTTTTCCGAAGGAGACACTGTTTTACCCAACTCTTGCATACCGAACTGTGGCACAGCGTTCAAATCCATACACACCAGATTCTTGGCATTGGCAAAATCCTGACTGTAGGTATAAACAGCCATCGAACCGCCCTTATCTGCTTCAAACACATAGTACTTGACACCCTTGAAAGTAATATACGGAACACCGAATATAGTTCCTGCCGGAGCCACCAACAACTTCAGCTTATCGTTTATTTTAGACAGACGCACCTTATATCCACATTTATTGAGAATAAACATCTGTAAAAAAGCAACATCATCTTTCCGGACAGCACCACACATTTGTACCCCTAACTGTTTAATGAACAGCAAGAATGCCCAGTCGTTCATCCGGTGCTCATTCTTCAAACGGACGCAATCGTTAATCAATTGCTCGTGATCGGCTTTACACAACCGGCTCCAAGCAGCCGCAACTTTACTCTCGCTTGTCCCCCCCAGTACAAAGTCTTCAATAATATCCGTAGCCACCTCAAACTGAGTACCATAGAACTCAACCACATTGCGCCGCACCGAACTTCCGGGCAGCGGAACCGGGATATCAACTTTCACAGGAATATAAGGTTTACCCGGTACATAGACACCGGGTGCCGGCTTATCTGCTACCGCAGGCAGATCCGGCTTTTTAACTTCCACATTTACTTTATCCCCTACTCCCGGTCTATCGGACACAGGTATTTTGGGAGCCGCCGGCTTAATCTCTACCGGAGCAGGGACAGGTTTCTTTTTATCGAAAAGTGTCGGTTTCACCGGTTCCGGTCGTGTCGGCATTGAATCCCCCACAGAGGCATTATACTTTTGCCACGCTTCCTTCAGAAATGTGGCAAACTCTTCGTCTGCTTTATTTTTAAAGTCTTTATATTCTTTCTGCTGTTTCTTTTGGAAATTATCAAACTCCTTCTGATAGTTCACATCCTGTGCCATAGCAACGGATGGAACCAGAAAGAGTGACGCAAAAACGAAAGAAAAGTAATATTTCGTTTTCATCATAATAAGTGATTAATGATTAACGGTCAGTAGTTCGGGAACCACTATTTTATAAGTACCATATCATAAAAAGCACAACGCTGAACTGCCGGAATAGAGTACACCCACTCTAATACATTCTGATAAGTGACCTCTTTAGTAAACGGAATATCCTCTTTAGTTGCCACCATCATCATATTTATCTTCTCGCTCTCCTTGTTATGCTGTTTCTCCATACGATAGTCCACAGCATTACTGAAAGGAATCGAATATTCTTTGCCGGCTTTCAACAACGTATTGGGTTCGTAACTATTAGGATAAAGCAAAGCTCCCCCATTACTGTCGAACCAGAAAAACTTCAAGTATGAATCCGTACCATGTACAGTCAATTTACAGTGAAACACATCCCCCTCACGATAGAGTGTCTCCACCCCTTTCACTTCGAGAGCATACGAACTGTCCGGTTTATCCTCTTTCTGCACTTCGGCATCGATGGTTACTACCTTATACAAACTGCGTGTATCTGTGTCCCAAACCTCTTCTACCTTTTTATTAGTAATATTCACCATTCCTCCGATAGCAAGCACATTCATTTGCGAATAAGCTTCGTGGAGCTCCTGTCCGTCTTCCTGGGTAATCTGCCCAAAAACAGACCACACATTCTCCATCACGCCCGCCTTTTGCAAAGCAGCTTTCTTTGCTTCCATAAAAGCACGCTCTTCCGCCTGCTTCAATGTGATGTCATCGCTGACCTGCCAACGCCCTTGTACACCTTTCACTTTTACGGGTTTCTGGGCATAAAGAGCGCTGGCAGCGGTCAATAAAAGTACAGCTAAAATTCCTAATAGCCTGTTTATGTTCATTCAGTTTGCCTTTTTATATTAAAACTCACTGAGCAAGTTTATCCAGTTCTTTAGCCAGTTCCGGTGATTTTTTAGCCAATTCTTCGCTAAGCGCTTTGACAGCAACTTTGTTTGCCGCCTCCAGACTGTAACCAATGGTAACCATTACCTCAACATTTTTATTTGGCAATGTCCTGTACACTTCCACCAAAGGAATAGTGCGCCCCAACGTTCCGCTGATAATACTTTTTCCGGCAGCTACAGCACTCGACAGGCTGGCCGCTTCTTCCTGTCCCATATCGTCATTGGCAACCTTCGATTCAATCAGTTGAGTCACCTTTGTCTGAACCTGTCCGGCAATGTCAATCTTAGCAGTATTGGTTGCCTGCATAGCCGCAGCCGACTGATTTCCACCAATCACTCTTGCAGTTGCTATATACCAATATGGATTGCCATTCATATCGATTTCCATCTGTTTTTCCCATGAATTTTCCAGCTGTTTGTCCAACGGCAATTTTCCAACCGGAGTCTTGAAGCCTTCTTTTGCCAGTGCTTTCGCCTCTTTGCGGGCTTCTTTAATCGCTTTTTTCTGCAAATCTTTGTTGATTACTTTTTCGTCCTTTTGAATTGCTTTATAAGCCTTACCTGTCGCTTTTTCTTGTGCAAATGCATTTAAAGAAATCATCATTGCCAGTGTTGCAAAAACACTGATTAACAAACTCTTTTTCATGTCAATTCTGTTTTTAGTAGTTAATATTCGTTATGTATATTCGTTTTTCATTTTGCAAAAATAGATAAAGTAATCCATTTCGTTTACTTTTTCTTGATTTTTTTGTAGTTGCCCACTGTTAAAAAAGAATCTTCGTACCATATTAGTTGATACCCTAACTCTATTTTTCATAACTTTGCAACGTTTTCAAAATTCAATAGGTAATAGTATGATACGTCAGTGTGCCATTTTATTTGGCTGTTTGGCTTTGGGTGAATTGATTGTTTATCTCACGGGAATTAAGCTCCCGTCCAGCATCATCGGGATGTTGCTGCTCACCCTTTTTTTAAAATTAGGTTGGATCAAATTGCATTGGGTGCAAGGAATGTCCGACTTTCTGGTTGCTAATCTTGGTTTCTTCTTCATCCCCCCGGGAGTGGCCCTGATGTTGTATTTCGACATCATTGCGGCGCAATTCTGGCCGATTGTGATAGCTACCTTAGTCAGTACCCTGCTGGTGCTTGTCATCACCGGATGGGTTCATCAATTAACACGTAAACTCAAATGAACTATTTAGAAAATGAATTTTTCCTGTTGGCAATCACTTTTGGGATTTACTTCTTTGCCAAGCTTTTACAGAAAAAGACAGGAATTCTGTTGCTAAATCCGATCCTGTTGACTATTGCAGTCATTATTATCTTCCTCAAAATAACAAACATCTCTTTTGAGACTTACAATCAGGGTGGACATCTGATTGAATTTTGGCTGAAGCCGGCAGTCGTAGCACTTGGAGTTCCTTTATATCTGCAACTTGAAACCATTAAAAAGCAGCTGCTTCCCATCATTCTGTCCCAATTGGCCGGCTGTATCGTCGGTGTGATATCAGTAGTATTGATAGCCAAGTTAATGGGAGCCTCGCAGGAAGTAATTCTGTCACTTGCTCCTAAATCGGTAACCACTCCGATTGCTATGGAAGTCACTAAAACATTGGGGGGAATTCCGTCACTGACAGCAGCTGTAGTAGTATGTGTAGGTCTGCTGGGTGCTGTATTAGGTTTCAAGACCATGAAAATCATGCACGTAGGTAGTCCTATAGCTCAAGGGCTCTCCATGGGTACGGCCGCACATGCCGTCGGCACCTCAACGGCTATGGACATCAGTAGCAAATACGGAGCCTATGCAAGTCTTGGCTTAACACTCAACGGTATATTTACCGCATTGTTGACTCCAACTATTTTACGAATGTTAGGCATTCTCTAACAAAATCGTTTTATCTTTGTTATATATAAACAGTTAATTAGGAAACAAAAACTTTATGATCGCATTCAAAGATATAACGATCCAGGATAAGGATACCATCACAGCTTACACGATGAATAGTTGTCGCCGCAACTGCGACCTATCTTTTTCAAACTTATGCAGCTGGCGGTTCTTGTATCACACCAAGTTTGCCATAGTCGACAATTTTCTGGTTTTCAAATTTTGGGCCGGTGATGAACTGGCTTATATGATGCCTGTCGGTGAAGGAAACCTCGAAAAGGTATTGAACGAACTGGTTGAGGATGCCCGGCAGGAGGGCGAACCTTTTTGTATGCTGGGTGTCTGTTCGTGTATGCGCGAAGACCTTGAGGCTATCATGCCCGGTCAGTTTGGATTCACGGTTGACCGTGATTATGCCGACTACATTTATTTGCGCAGCGATCTCGCAACACTGAAGGGAAAAAAATTCCAGTCAAAGCGGAATCACATCAACAAATTTCGCAACACATACCCTGATTACGAATACACTCCGATCACCAAAGACAGAATTCAGGAATGTCTGGAACTGGAAGCAAAATGGTGCAAAGCCAATGACTGTGACCAGCAGGAGGGAACCGGAAACGAGCGCCGTGCTTTGCTCTATGCCCTCAACCATTTCGAAGAGTTAGGATTAACGGGAGGTATCCTGCATGTCAATGGTCAGATTGTAGCTTTTACTTTCGGCATGCCGATCAATAAAGAAACCTTCGGTGTACATGTGGAAAAAGCAGATACGAATATTGATGGAGCTTATGCCATGATCAATTACGAATTTGCCAACCACATCCCCGAACAATATATTTACATCAACCGTGAAGAAGATTTGGGAATAGAAGGGTTGCGTAAAGCTAAGCTCTCATATCACCCGGAAACGATTCTGGAGAAATATATGGCTTGTTTGAAAGAACAACCTGTAGAAATGATAAAATGGTAGCATACTGATGATAAGAGAACAGGTAAAATCATTATGGAAATTGTGTTTCGATGATAGCGAAGCATTCATCGAACTCTACTTCCGGCTTCGTTATAACAACGAAGTCAACTTAGCCATCCAAAGTGGCGAAGAAGTGATTGCTGCGCTCCAAATGCTCCCTTATCCCATGACGTTTTGTGGTCAAACCGTGCCTACTTCATACATATCCGGCGCATGCACTCATCCCGACTATCGAAGCAAAGGAGTGATGCGCGAACTACTGTCACAAAGTTTTGCACGTATGCTCCGCAACGGTGTCCTGTTTAGTACGCTTATTCCCGCTGAACCCTGGTTGTTCGGTTATTATGCAAAAGCAGGTTATGCCCCGGTTTTCCGCATCTCTCACCAATCCTTCTCTCTTTCAGAATTACCTGCCGATTCGGAAACGGGCAGCATTGAGGAAGTTACAGAATACCAAGAAGATGTTTATCAATATTTGAACGGCAAATTATCAGAACGTACCTGTTGTTTACAACATACGTCTACTGATTTCAAAGTAGTTCTTGCCGATCTTGCCTTGACACAAAATACCGCTCTCGTAGCCCGAAAGGACAATCGAATAACGGGTATAGCTGTTGTCTATAAACACGATAACACCTCGTATATCAACGAGTTATTTGCTGACAATGAAGCTGTCCGGGCACAATTGCTCTGCCGGGCCGGGCTAAGGAATGGCACCGACCGGATCATTCTTCAACTTCCTCCTGTAGCCTCCCTGCCCAACGAAACATTAGGAATGGCACGTGTCATTGATGCCCGGACAGTTCTTCAGCTCTACGCAGCCAGTCATCCGGAAATAGAAATGAACATTGAACTGACCGATGAACAATTGTCAGCCAATAACGGATATTATTATCTTTGCAATGGAAAGTGCATGACCAGTGAGGTCCGCTTACCGGGAGCACACACCCGAATGACCATCGGTGAACTATCAGAAAAAATACTGTGCGAGATGCAACCGTATATGAGTCTGATGATGAACTAAACCTTTCAGTCCTCAGGAAAAAAGAGGTTCACAACAGAATTAACAATATTAATTCATCCAGTTAGTAATAAGCACACATCTTTATTATTACATATTTATAGTCACCAAAAAGAAGCCATCTTCTTCTGTGTAACCAACGGCATAAATACAATGTCTGCGTTCATCAATTGTCAAACAACGCAAGTTTAAATCTAACTGATATATCTTCTGAAGGTTGCCTTGCCAGTCAAATACTAAATTTTTTTTCCCTAACAAAGGATTCTCTTCTGCTGTTTCTCCATTGTAAATAGCATAAACGGCACTATCAGTCACAGAAACATCCTCAAAGCCATAAACCCACCCCTCATGTTCTTTTGAGATTTGCGACTTTTTGATAGGTACCTCCAGTTGCCTGGAGTACACATGATGTATTGAATCGGGCAGCCCCTTTAAATCATAGAACTGAATTAACGCACCCCTATAAGTTGCAAAAACGGCTTTTCCCCAGTCGGGAGATATCTTAAACAAAGCAGGATCAAATAGCATCTTTTGCAAATCATTCTCCGGATCCACCAGCAAATCTGACAATGCGGGGTAGTTTCCCAATTGGTTCATAATCTGGCAAGCACTATCCAATACGGCAAAACGCCTCTGTTGAAATATGCCACGCTCCCCTAAGGCGATATAATGCTTACCACAAGGAATCATTTCTTTAAAATGTGTATCTTTGCTTCCTTCCATTCCCCTTAAAGAGTGACTATCACTATATTTAAAAAAGTCTCCATATTTACGATAAGTTACCAGAGCCCTTTTATTGGCACTAAAATAAGATAAAGTTCCTTTTGTCCGGTCCCATACAGTATTCAAAGTTGCATCCGAATATTCCCCCGGTCCATCTCCCCAAAGACAAAACTCTTCTTTCAATAACCCATCCGTCAAGTTTATCAGATGGAAAAGTTTGGTAACAGCCCGTTTATCTTGAACAATCAAGCAATCACCATCTATCCACATACACTCCGGATAAGAGAATAAATAATCAGTCCGTACCACCTGATAAGGAACAGAAGTAGCAGAAGTTAAATCTAACGGTAAAACAGGAATAAACACCTCCTCCGGTTGTCTTTGGCATGAAACAACCAAGAATAATATTCCTAAAACGGCTGTAAGTTTAAGTCGCATGTCTTTTAATAGCAATATCTCCATAGTACACCAATTAAGATTAGACCCACAAATATATAACATATCCACCTGTATGCCATCGCACACCCGACTTTTATAAATCAAACGTAAAAGTTTGCCTTCCATTTTTATAGATAAAAACCTGTTCTTCCCGTCCTTTGGTACAGTTTCTCAACCACAATAAGGCATTCTGCGGAACTAAAAATTCAATTTTTCTTTCCGTCGCCACTTTCCTGCCTAATGACTTCCATCCATTGATTCCGTCTTGATAGAATAACTCATAATTATCCCCGGGCCAAATGTAATTATCATCGTTACGCGGAGAGAAAACAATTCTTTCAATCGGCATACTTTCTCCCAGATCATAGGCCAGATAAGAAGATGTATCACGTGCCTGAAAATAAGTCAATATATTGCCATCTGTAACATACTCTAATTTTGCAATCGGTTCTATACTGTTTATCCTCCTCAACCGAATCTTCTCCTGACACAGTGAATCCTTAAATAGTGCCAGTTCCGCCAACTCCATTCTTTTCCCTGCCGGAGCAACATACCGCACATACCTATGCTTCTTTCTTGAAGGCGGAGTTAATATGCAATAATTAGTGGTAAGCGTATCCTCAAATTGCCATAACAGATCTGCATGTATAAATGACAAATCACTGGCAGCTTCAATCTTTGCCCCTATAACTGCTCGATAAGCCCATTCCGCAATTGTCTTTTGCTGAGGCATTTTCCGCCTTAATATAGCTTCCTTCATCAAATCGATATTGGGTTTCAGCAAAACAAACTCACCTCCCCTTTTAGATATGAACGGATATCCCGCCGGATAAAGTTTTCCTCCATCTCCCTGATAAAGAGTCTGATAAATCACATCGGGTTCTATATCCCGGAAAGTAACCTTACCCGCATTACCAAGTGCCATATCTACAGGAATCCATCCGCCGGGACTGAATATCCCTAAGTAGATGTATTGCTCTCCAGGTATTTGTATCGGTATTGTCGTATCATTGCTTCCAAAATATTCAGATGTCACATCTTTCACAAATCTATTTCTAAACACAGGATACAACCGTTTATTGCCCGAAATCCCGGAGATTTTCTCAGGTTGTACGCCAAAACAATAGCGATACACCTTCCCCTTTTTCCTTCCGTCATGCCGTAAGGTATCACGTGACGCTTCAAACTCATTAAATCCGAATTGAAGAAAAGTTCCCGTTGTGTCACGCAACATCGTCCAACAATGATAATGTTGATAATCGGGTGAATAAGCAAAATAGTCGGTCGCAACAGGAATTCCACAAGCACGCATAGCATATATTGTCAGGTCGCATGCTTCACGACAATAACCAATCCGATTATGATAAAGAAAAACAGCATCCAAGTGAGGTATCCGAAAATCAGTATTGTAGATGTAATACAGCTTTCTCAGTTTCCCGTCAATGATCTTAGAAGCTTCAATAACATCATCCCCCTTATAAAGAGAATCGAGTAGAGTTCCATAATCTTCATAATACAATTTACGCCAATCCGATAAAGGTTCATCGGCTATTCTGTAAGGTAATATCAGTTCGCAAAAATCATCGAACGGCAAATTTCTATTCCAAGGATATTTCCTCCAAACTTCAAAAGCCAGGTCTATATTATCTATCAAATATTCCGCTGTTATCACTTGGGCGTCATATATCTTGGAGAGAGAGTCAAAGGAAATTCTGTTCCATTTATTCTTCTCCCTTTTAGATATAGGACGCCCTTCACAAACCCCAACTAATAAATGGTGAATAGAATCAAGTTCATTTCCTTCATAAGAATACCATCCCGGCATATTACGAATTAAAAAACGAGCTGCCTCCAATTTTTCCGGATCAGTTCTATAATGTTCTAATACCTTTTCAAGCTCCACGCGATTATCGCCGGCAAATTCCAAAGCATATTCCAACCGCCTATCTTTCTCCGATTGACAAGCTGCCAAAGTTAAAACTAACAGGATAAACAGTATATATTTCATAGTAAAAAAAATGCTTATTTTCTATTCAGACTTATTCATTCTAAGATATTCATGTTTTAGGATTGAATTTGACATCGGAGGCAATCCTATTATTTTAGTTGATGAATTCATAAGCCTGTGTTAGGAACCAAGAAATCATCCAGGTCTAAATAAAGCACGTCATCTATTTGGGGATTTGTCACATATAATCTATTTCGGATAGGATCTATCCACATCTGCCCAATGCTATAATCCGTCTCTATTTTTTGTATCAGATTCCCATCCCAATCATATACATGAATGATATTCATGTGTGGAGTCTCAAAACGTTCCCAACGCTCTTTTCCCCAATATACTGCATATATGTAATTGTCATCCGCCTGAACCCTTGTAAAATACGACTTTATTTTTTCATCACTTTTAAAAACAGAAAAGTCCGGTTCACCTTCCAAACGATAGCCGCTCACATGACCTGTTTCAAGATCCAGAATATTCAATTGCGCAAGATGAACCATAGCTTGCACCACTTTAGTTCCATCCGGTTTAATGGCATCATTCGAGTAGAAAAAAGACTCCGGCAGAATGGAAGCTTCATCATTCCTTATCGACTTCTTATAGCTTGAAAAGCTCTTCAGCAACTTATTCGTGTCAAGTGTCCGTTTTTGATAAGCGGGCAAAGTAGCTTCTTTATCATTAAGCGGGAACGACTGTAACTCTGTAATTAATGTATTTTCATCCTTCAGAAACATCAAATAGTATGGAGCACCTCCATTCTCCTCTCTCCAGGGATAGGAGATTTGCTTATCCATAACAGTGGTGTCCCGCTTGATCGACTGAGTTATATTCCAGATAAATAGCTTCTCTTCATTAGGAGCGAACAGTAGAGTTTTCAGATCCCCTTTTTCTTTAAAGAAATGAAAAATCGGACCCAAAGCGGCAACTTCCCCAGGACCACTTCCTCTATAACAAAAAGTGCCTATTTCTTTTCCGGTGTCTACATTAAATATATTATAAAAGCGATCCGGTAATTTAGGATTCATAAAAAACATCAGTGAGTCGTATGTGGATAGCCATCCAAAATTCGCTCCATCCAATGGAAGTATTTTCAATGTAGCTTTCTTCGTGTCTTTGATACTATCTTCAATCGTTTGAATTTTACCATTGAAGTATGCGGTGTCATCATTTTCATGACAACTAACGCAAATATTCAATATTAGTGCAAGACTAAATATCACTTTAATGATATGCATATCTTAAATTTAGTTTATATTGTGATTATTATTTAAAAATCAACAGAATAGTCATTTTAATCTCAAAAGACTAAGTATCGCAGTTTGCTCATTTATCTCCTGTTGCTGATAAGCGGACGGAAATGCATCATCCGGGAATTCATCCGTATAAACTGTGACAAATGTATTAGGGATATTAGATGAAACCGGACGTCCCATTTCCGAATATCCCGGAATATCCATCTTGGTCAAATTTCCTTGCTCTATCCGCCCATCCTTCTTAAAATAGACAGACCACATTCCCTTATTTGCTGAATTAAAAGACCAAAGAGAGAAAACAAGATTCTTTCCATCCACCGTGAAAAGACTGTATGTACACTCCTCTTTCGTCTCGTACAATTCCCGGTCCGAGCAGTGAAAATCCGCCAACATAGGCAAATTAGACTTCTGCCTCATGGTTCTTACCACTGTATCATTCACAGCATCATATTGATAATAGCTTCCATCTACCGGATTATAAATTTTTATGGTTCCATCCTCTTGAGCACACAGTGTATTCCAAGCAGAATGCACATAAGGAATCCCCTTTTCATATTCTAACAAATTCTTCACTCTTCTCCCTTTCTGATCCAGAATCCAAAGTCCCTTACAATTCTCATCTTCAGAAGGACGATGGCAGAGAAAACGGCCATCCGGCAACTCAACAACATCATTGAAAACAAGAGAATAAGGGAAGCTCAACGAATGACGAAATTCTCCATCAAAACCGTAAGAATAAATAGTCCGTTTACCCATATCACAGACATAAACACAATCTTTTCCTACGAAAAAAGAGTCCATCTCTCTATACTCTCCCGGTCCCTCACCCCGCTGACCAATCGTATTCAAAAAAGTACCATTCTTATCAAACCGGAATGCCATTTCTTGCTTTCTATCCGAAATGTAATAACAAGAATCTTTTGAAATTACATTATCGACCATACCCCAAAAATAAGGAGAAGGTAATTGCAGCCTGACAGACTCAATGGTGTCCACCAATACAGACATCGGCAGATATGGATTAGAAATAGACAGATCGACCGTCATTTCAAACCCCTTATCAATCTGTTTCTGACAAGATGAAACACAATACGTAAACAATATTCCCAATACTACTAAACTGAAGTTTCTCATAATATAAAAATTTAACCAGTAAATACTGTCAAACAGCCAATTCTCTTCTTCCTCCTATTCTTTTTTCAACCGATAACGATATAACGAATCTTTCGCCACACATGAAACGACAAAAGAAATACTTTCTTCACTATCTGTGAAAACAAATGGAAACGCATCGGCAGGAAGACTAACCAAATGGTCACAATCAGGTAATTTATATCTGTCATCAACTATAACCAGTACCGAATCTGAGCCTTCAACAAAGTTACTCGATAATTCCACATCATCAAGCTTCTTCACAAACCGAAAGTATTTATACCCCTCATGCTTTCTATATATCGAATCGATTTTAGCCGATCGAAAATAAATTTCTTCAGAAGTAGTGAGACTTTGACGTACTATTTCTGTTATCAACACCCGAACTGCATCTGAATAAAGAAGCAGATAACAAACGATTATCGTGATAGCAGACAAAGAAAAAACGAAATACCGTTTTCTATTCATAGTTATTATTTCTAAGATATCTATTCTTTTGCAGGATAATAAAATACCAATGGATTAGAATTCTCTGTCAAATTCTTCAGTTCTAAAATCCTATCCAAACTCTCATTCACTTGCCCCGATCTCACTAACGACAAAAACAAAGGCATAGTGTACATATCAAGACAGCCATACACTCCCTTCTCGTCATAAGTTATCAAATTAGGAATGATATGTACATCGTCCCCCTTCGCCCTGTACACCCAATCATCAACACACCCATTGAATATAGAACAAGAGTCCCGAGACGCACTCAATAAACCATAATAAGTTTGATAACCTTTCTGATACTTAAAAAGATAATCATTTTTCACATGAGCCAAAAATATCAAGCTATGTACCTTACCGGATTCTACTAAATACCGAAGAGTTTCTCCTTTATTCACATCTATTTTATCAAGTGTCTTTTTATCCATCCAAGCGTCCGTTACAAATTTCAGCCAGATATCTTCCCGGTCACCCTGTAAACATAATATATCCTTTGAATACAAAGGAGAAAAGCATAATTCCTTTTCCAAAGGTAAACAGAAAGGAGAATGCCCTTGAATCTGCCTCCATCCTTCATTATTAACATTTACAGAAAAATATTTTCTTTCTGTTTGCCCCCCCTTCAAATCAACTTTCCTCATCATGGCGTCTTCACCCGATTTTGAATGTAAATCTGTGTATAAATCACCCTGATTATAGTGTATATAATGGCTTTGACCTTCATCACGATTCAACGATGAAGAGCCGAAAAACTGACCGGATAAAGAATAACAATACACAATCTGCCTGGTAAAATCTAAGGCATAGACATTCCCTTCCTTATCAAGGGTAAAATCACACAGCAACGTATACTCTCCCGGACCACTCCCCTGGCTTCCGATATTATACTTAAATTCTCCGCTTCGATCAAATACGTGGAGAGCATTCAATTCTTTATCTAAAATAAGAAGCAAAGAGTCCTTTGCCAACAGTTTGTCAATATTGCCAACAATGGTATCATCATCCAAAATAATAATTTCCGGTTTTTCAAAAAGACTTGAGAATCGAAGCTCCTTTTGTATAACAATAGAATCCAAACAGATAGCTTTGTCTCCCGCCATCCTTCCTTTGTGCACACAAGAGAATAGACAAAAGCCTATAATTAAAAATAATACCGTTTTCATAAGCTAATAATTAGATTACGATCTAAAGATAAGCAATTGTACTAATATTTAAAAGAAAGTAATAAATAATAATCATTCAAACAATGTCAAAAAGAGAATCAACTTCCCCATCTTTTAGTTGATAATCGTTATTATCCCCTTCAGGAGGAAGAAAGTCTCAGTCACATTGCCAAAACGTTTCCTTTCGATAACACTTTAAAAACCCAAAAAACTTTTATTTTCCAATTGACACTTTCCAGTATTGAAAAAGAGAATAATTCCCCCATCCCCCCAAAAGAACCAACAAGGTACTGGTCTGTTGTCTCCAATGATACATAACTTATAGAATCTACAAAAGAAGAATATTTCAAAGTATCTTACACATTGGATAATAAATCAATCACAATTTGTTCTCGTAAGCGATTCTCTTTCCGATGACATGACGCACATAGAACAAATGCAATCATTATTTTTGTTTTCATTTTTTAGCCGATTATTACTTCATTAACTCCGTTTTATCATTTCCACGGAAAAGTAACCCCATTGCCTTCTAAAGCAAACTTTTTCCATAGGCTAACGTTCTCCATAATTTTTAAGGTTAACTATTAGTTTTCTTTATCAACCGCATTACCCCGAATCTTCAAACGTATTGGAGAGGTAGGAGTATTACAATATACAGTAATGGTCTTCTCAAAATGCTCAGGGAACTCAGCTTCATACTTTAATTTCAGTACCATGTTCTTACCTGGAAATACGGGATCTTTAGGATATTCTGCCATAAGACAACCACAAGATGTAATCACATCAATAATTACTAAAGGAAACTCTCCCACATTAGTTATCGTAAATTCAGCCTGAGCTCCCTGTTTCCAATCAAAATTTCCTAAGTTTACAGAAGATTTATCCAATTGTATAAGAGTATTTCGGGATTTCTCTATTTTGTTAGTATTATCTCCCTTAATAACACTCTTATACAACTCTTTCACTCTTGGATTATGAATTGGATTCCCGATAACCACAACTCTATTGTCTTTATCAAGGAGTAATGTCCGAAAATTATCGTCATCTAAAAATTCATTTATTTTATTAAGAGTATCAGGTTCATCAATATAAACAAAATAATTGAAACGAGCCTTTTTAAGAAGCTTGATAAGTTCTTCTTTATTCCGAGGGTTAAAAGCAAATATACAAGTTAATTTATGAGGAGAAACCGAATCCAATTCTTCTATAAATTTTTTCCATCCAGACAAATTAAGTTTGCAACTCAAACAACCTAAAGAATCCACATAACTTAATATTGTATAAGAGGATGCTTCTCTACTATATTTTTTTACAACCGAATCAGATACATAACAGGTAAGATCCATGCTGTCGGGATAGCAAATTATTTTCCCACTCCATTCATCCATTAAACGGATCAGTCTGTCATTTTCAGTCTCTTTACATGAAGCCAATAATACAAATATCAAAAATAAATTAACAAATCGTATCATCTCTTCAAATAATATTTTATAATAACGGGATTATCATCTTCCTTAAGTTGCTCCATCTTATGTATTTCTTCTGGAGACATGAGACGTCGATCGACAAGCCTGGACACATATTCAGGTTGACGTATAGAAAGCAAAACATTATCAACTATACCAAAACAGAAATTCATAATAAAAGGCTTTCCTTCCTTGGTCAGAAAACTTTTTTTCGTTTTCCTATTATAAATAAAGTTACTTCCGGCACCTTGAGTAGACTTTACAAAATAAACATAAACATAATCATCATTAAAGAATTTAATTAAAGGAACAAGATGATTGTTAGAATGCCTCAAAAATTGAGATCTTTCCTGTGCTTCTTTTACGATCCTCGCTCTCTCTGCATCTGAATCGACTCTTTTACCCATCGCACGCCCAGGTAAATCTTCTTCCTTTATCTCCGAATCACCAAAGTCAAGGTACATCATCGGAATAAGTTTCATTCCTTTTGTATCTATTCGATAGAAATAATAGTTAATACCATGAGGAATAAAATAAAAACTATCTCCAATTTTATAAAAACACTCTTTATCCATCGAATTTCCACTGGATATTGTACCGCTATAGTTAATATTATATATCTGTTGTGTTCCCAGATTTGCAAATGTTATTTCCTGATCTGTCCACAAAAATGGATAAGTAAAAATATATTCCTCAGAACTTAATGCCATAAGATGATCAACTGGAAATTCAGGCTTTATTTTTCTTTTGGCCAAAAACTTAAAATCAGAACTATACGTATATATTACACCATAGGGATTTAACAAATCAATTCCTTTTAGATAGGGATTAAATTTCATGTCTACTACCATATAATATTCATTAGGTCCTTGCCCTTGCATCTTTTTCGAATTACTTATAAAAGCGCCATTACCCGAGAATGTAAATATAACTTGTTCACGAGTGTAAACAGCATAAACATCTGTTTCTTTATCATACATGACTTTCCCATACTTATGTAATAAGGATGAATCATTTGTTTCTAAAGGTACAAGTTCAATTTTATCGATAAATAATGAAGCATCTTGAGAAACATTATGTACATCGACTGATATTCTTTCAACCCCATCATCCAATTTTGGATTCTTTGAAGAACATCCATAAATTAATATCAGCAATAAAACAATACTCGCTCTATTCATAACATTACATATTTTCGATGAGGTTATCCATCTTCTAAAGATAACCTCACCCATTTATTAATTTAATCACATGGTGTATGACACGAATCACGCATATAACCTGTAAATGCACAATCATCATAACGGAGCATCCAAGCAACAGAGCAATCACCCGATATTGCCCAACACTGCCCACCTTCTGCTCCACAAGTAATTACTACTTCAGGTAATTCATATGATGCCAAAGCTTCTACATTAGCTATTGCCAAAGCAGATAAGTGCATTTTCTTTTTTTGTGCTTTATACACATTATAAGTAGTAAACGATATGACTATCACTGCGATGAACGCAATCATTACTTTAACTTTCGTCTTCATTTTATTTTCTTACTTTAGTTGATTATCTTTTTATTTATTCCGCTTATCATTTCCACGGAAAAGCAATCCAATTGCCTTCTAAATCAAACTTTTTCCATAGGCTAACGTTCTCCATAATTTTTTAAGGTTAACTATTAGTTTTCTTTATCAACTGCATTACCCCGAATCTTCAAACGTATTGGAAAGGTGGGAGTATTACAATATACAGTAATGGTCTTCTCAAAATGTTCGGGATGTTCTGCACGGTAAGTAACCTGAATATCGGCAGACTTCCCCGAAGGCACAGGCTCCTTGCTGTAAGTGACGGATGTACAGCCACACGAAGCATTTATGTCCTCGATAATCAGAAGATGATCGCCAAGATTCCGCAAACTAAAAGTAGCAGTCTGGGGAGTTTTCCAATCAAAATCGCCCATTTCATCGAGGTTTTTATCCAAAACCACTTTTGTTTGGGAGGAGGTAGCGACTCCGGTTTGCTGTCCGGTAATAATTTGCAAATAAAGGTCACGCACCTTTTTATTATGGACAGGATTACCAATCGCAATCACCCTGTTCTGACTGTCCAAAAGGAAAGTTTGAAAGTTCACATCCGAAGGGAAATGATTCAAAGCATCAAAACCTCCCTTTTCATCGATAAAAACCGGATAAAGGAATCGATCTCTTTTCAATAGAAAAGAGATTTCATTTTTGTTTTTCGGATGGAAAGCAAAGAGAAAAGATACCTTTCCATTGGCCATTGTGTCGACCATAGAAATGAAATATTTCCATGTAGGAAGTTGCAATTTACAACTGGTGCAGCCCACCGAATCCACGTAAGTCATTATGGTATATTCATTTTGGGGAAATGAATAACCGGCACTGTCCTTTCCCAAAACATTGAATGTCATATCAGCGGGATAGACAATCGTTCTACCCTCCCATTCGTGGATCAAACGGGATATTTGCTGCTCTTTGGTCTCTTTACATGAGCAAAGTGCCATCAGAAAGCATAAATAGCCGATAAGTTTAATGGGCCGTCCCATTATTCTTCACGGTATACTACCTCAACTTTCAGATATGTGAACGGACAGTCCACAGATCCGTCACCGAAACAGGCTATTTCTCCATCCGGGAACGACTCTCCTGTAGCCAAAGCCTCCACATTTTGCAATAGTAAACCGGCTTCTTGTACCTTTCCTTCTTTTCTCACAGAAACAAGACCTATTAACAATAGCCCGATAAGTCCAATAGTAATTTTTGCGTTTTTCATACTCTATGTTTTTATTGCAAAGGTATGGCTTATCTCGGCCACCGCCAGTGAGAAAGACTGATTTCTCACTGATTTTTCACTGATTTCTTACTATTTTCTGAACGAAAGTGGAGTTGATAGCCTCCATTTACCAAAGTAACACCAAGATTAGCCCCTATTTTACTTAAATCGGTACGTAAATCAGTAATCAGTCGGTTCCTGCGTTCCATACAAGAATCTACATCCTCTAATTCTTTCCAGAATAGTTTTTTCAGATCTTCATTCAACAGCAAATGATCGGGTTTAAGAAATGCCAGCAATACCTCAGCAACTCGTTTTCGGAGTATACAAGTCTGTTTACGATAAGTGATACTCCTCTCCAGATAATCAAATGTAAGTCCATTGACTTCCCAAACAAATTCACCTTTTTGTTGAGCTGGCAGTTGTGATGATTCAATAAATTCAAAACAACCAGTAAATGCCATCACCACACAACAGTCAGCTCTTTCCTTCCTTCTATTCTCTTTTCAACCGATAACGATATAACGAATCTTTCACCACACATGACACAACAAAAGAGACATCCTCTTCACTATCTAGGAGAATAAATGGAAATGCATCGGCAGAAAGACTAACCAAATGTTCACAATCAGGTAATTTATATCTATCATCAACTATAACCAGTACCAAGTCTGAGCCTTCAACAAGGTTACTTGATAATTCCACATCATCAAGCTTCTTCACAAACCGAAAGTATTTATACCCCTCATGCTTCCTATATACCGAATCAATTTTAGCCGATCGAAAATAAATTTCTTTAGAAGCAGCAAGACTTTTACTCACCACTTCCGTCATTAACACCCGAACTGCATCTGAATAAAAAAACAGATAACAAACGACTATCATGATAGCGAAAAAAAACCTGACAATTCTTTCTATTCACAGTTATTGTTTTTAAGATATTTAGAAGCTGTTTTTGAATTATAAAACATTAATATAACATATTATTTATCAGCAGATTAATTAAATATCATTTCTTAACTTTATGGCTACCAAAACATAAGTTATGAGTAATTATCCAACCAACCTAACTGATAAACAGTGGTAAGTTATAAAAAATATAGTAGAAACCAAAGAAAGGAAACGAAAACATCCTTTACGTAAGATGATAAATGCTATGCTGTACCTTACTAAGACCGCCTGTCAGTGGCGAATGCTTCTCAAGGAATTTGGCCCTTGGTAAACCATTTACTTCTATTTCCGTAAATGGAAGTTGGAAAGAGTCTTTGAGGAGTTGATGCACCATCTCCGAGAATCGGTCCGAAAAGCTTTTGGCAAAGCTATCAGCCCCATAGATTCCAAAACTGTAAGAACTTCTCATCACATTGATACGCTTGGCATAATTCCGGTGGTAGTTATTCACACTGCAAACATACTCAGGCCTGATGCCGCCAAACAGTTCACAGTACCATCCAAAAGATGGATTGTGGACAGAACTTTTTCATGGTTCGAAAGTTTTAGAAGGCTCAGTAAAGACAACGAAGTACTTCCAGAAACTTCACAAACCATGATATACCTAACAATGATACAAATGATGCTTAACAGGACCAAATGATAAATTTGAATATAGGGACTTAGTCGCAGCGAAATGCCCCACTCTCTTCTGAAATTATGGAATGTTATCGAACGATACTAAAGTAGGTTCAGGCATATTACCCAATCCTATTATTTTATGCAACTTCGTGCATAAAGCTATCCGGTATATTCTTTTATCTAATAATAATTTTGCAATAGGCAATCCTTTATAGTCGAAAATTAATATTTTGTTTGCCATTGATTTATGTGGGTCTTTAAAATCATAATCACTTAATAGCTGGTCTAAATATAATACATAAATATACTTGTCATCCATTGCTAAATCTAATACTTGTCCAAAACTTCTTTCTTTACTAAACAGAAGGTCGCTGTTTTTACATTCATAAAAAGATTTATCAAAATAAAAACTCCAATCTTTTATCATGACATCGTTTTCCAAATGGTATTTTGCAAGGTATGGCAATTTGTTAGGAGTAAATACCATATTGCCCTCATAAGCAGATAAACACCCCTTTAAATTCATTCGTGACGATTGCATAGACAATTCTCCTTCAATAGGAGAATTTCCAAATCTTTGTAATGGTTGTAAATTACTATCTAACAGCGAAAAGAAACTTCCATCTTTTCCGCATAATAGCGAAACAAAATGTCTGTCATCCAATTTCACAAAGTTATAATCTGCCGGATTTAGTTCACCTTTCTTACGCTTATAAGGTACTCTATTTCTTGATAACTCTTTAATAACCATACCATCTTTACTATCATTCAAAGACATTACAGCCAAAGTTTGCGTATTGATATCGTTCAAACCAAATGTGTTTTCATGAGCGTATGTAATCATCGGTTGAAGAAATTCACCCGGACCATTTCCTAAAGATCCATAAGCATATATTTTTTTCATTCCTGAAGGTATCGAATATACACTGCAAAAGTCCTTTTGGGCGATATGGGTCATTACTAAAAAAGTATCAACACAACCAATCCATCCCATATTAATCAATAATTCTGTATCTGATTGTTCGCATTTTACTTCTATTACCTTATCGAATGTTGAGATATTCGTATTATCCCTCAAATTACAGCTCGACAATAAGCATGAAAAAATTACTATAAAAAAGAACTGTTTCTGCATAGGTTTACATACTATTAAACTACGTGTGGAAAAATTATAGACATTTGTGCCAAAACATGACACTCATTCCTTTTAAGGTGGAATCAAAAACCTTTTCCTGTTTTGATAGAATTTGCTACTTTTGCACACATCACCTCCTTTCGTATTGGTTGATAATGATGGGGTATGAGGAGCTTCATTAACAAAGGTTGCAAGTCTGTGTATGTGTATTGAAGCTTCCTTTTCTCCCTTTGAAATATGCAAATCATTATGGTATATTCATTTTGAGGAAACGAATAGTCGGCACTGCCCTTTCCCAAAACACTGAATGTTATATCAATCAGCGGGATAGACAATCGTTCTACCTTCCCATTCGTGAATCAAACGGGATATTTGCTGCTCTTTGGTCTCTTTACATGAGCAAAGTGTCATCAGAAAGCATAAATAGCCGATAAGTTTAATGGGACGGCCCATTATTCTTCACGGTATACTACCTCAACTTTCAGATATGTGAACGGACAGTCCACAGATCCGTCACCGAAACAGGCTATTTCTCCATCCGGAAACGACTCTCCTGTAGCCAAAGCCTCCACATTTTGCAATAGTAAACCGGCTTCTTGTACCTTTCCTTCTTTTCTCACAGAAACAAGACCTATTAGCAATAGCCCGATAAGTCCAATAGTAATTTTTGCGTTTTTCATACTCTATGTTTTTTTTGCAAAGGTATGGCTTATCCCGCCCACCGCCAGTGAGAAAGACTGATTTCTCACTGATTTTTCACTGATTTCTTACTATTTTCTGAACGAAAGTGGAGTTGATAGCCTCCATTTACCAAAGTAACACCAAGATTAGCCCCTATTTTCCTTAAATCAGTACGTAAATCAGTAATCAGTCGGTTCCTGCGTTCCATACAAGAATCTACATCCTCTAATTCTTTCCAGAATAGTTTTTTCAAATCTTCATTCAACAGCAAATGGCCGGGTGCTTTAAGAAATGCCAGCAATACCTCAGCAACTTGTTTTCGGAGTATACAAGTCTGTTTACGATAAGTGATACTCCTCTCCAGATAATCAAATGTAAGTCCATTGACTTCCCAAACAAATTCACTTTTTTGTTGAACAAGCGGTTGCGGCGATTTAACATGATTATCTACTATTCTGAACTTAGATAAAACTTGAACAAGAAAAAGACGAACACCCGGAACATAAAACAAACAAAAGATCAGTGAAAAAAGAACATAGCTCCAAGTCCAGATATTATTCCAATGCGCTTTTAAAATAACGCTCGCCCAAAAAGGTCTTATAAAAGCATCCATTTTTATACCATAACCGACCCCTGTACTATAGGCTAATAAAAAACAATCGGGTTCATTTAGCCCACTCGATGCCGATATCCGCTCTCCGTTCTTTAGAGAATTTGTTAGTTTTATTCCGGTCTTAGCACAGATTCCATCCATACGAAGTTTCAACTGCCATTTCTGATTCAGAGAATCTACATGAATAGGGTTTCGTTCTATCAGGAAAGATTGCTTGGCTTTCTGTATAAAAGATGTATCCGTATAAACAGTATCAATGGCAAATTGACATACATTGCAAGTCCCACTTTTATCTGTAAGGGTTACTTTCTTATGCTTTGTTTGTTTCTTTCCGGTAGCGTACGCATGATTGGGATTCAATTTTCGGAATCTACATTCCAAGTCTTCATCAATTGTACGCAACAAGAGTTTTTGTGCACTTGCATTTACAATAGGCAGACCCATACGATAAAGATAGGATCCAAAAGTAATTGTAACCCCTATCCAAAGTAAAGCAAATAAGATACTATAGATAAATTTCATTGTTCATCATTTTCTTTTGCAAAGAAAATCAAAAAAAGAGTTGATTGCAAATAAAATATAATTTTTCTACCTCCAGTTTCATCTATAAATCTTATCAATAACAGTCCGGCATTATCCAACTGAGCTACATGCAAATACACTATTGATTCATTACTCTTCACACAATTTCCCAAAGACCTTTCCCCCTGCACAAATAAGGAAGAGACCAACTTGATTTCCCCCATATCATAAACCTTTATGAACAAGATAATTACCATTTTTCATACGATCTTTACTCCGGCCCGCATACGTGGGCTCATGGGCCCGCATACCGGGGCTCATCGGCCCACGTACCCGGGCTCATGGGCACAGACATGCGGGCCCGGATAAGATTCAGACCATTTTCGCTAAAGATACTAAGGAAAACAAAATGCTTTTATAGGTATAAGCAGAAAGAACAGCCCACCCATCATGCTATATATAAATAGATTACGCTTATTTCCTTTACTAAAATGAAGGGTGGAAGATGGAAGATAGGGGTGGAAGATAAAAGCCCTTAAAAACAGCATCTTCCACCCGCTAAGAGTCTGTTTATCAGAACCAAAATTCTTAAAAGGTGGAAGATGGAAGATCGAAATGCATTTTTTGTATGAGAGCGTGATATTTAGCTTTCCTTTGTCAGCAGACTTTCAAGTTCTTCAGCACTCTGGCGAAGATAGAACTGTCCGCGCCATGCAACAGAAATTGCTCCGGTTTCTTCGGAAACGATAATGGCTAAAGCATCCGAGACTTGAGATATGCCCATTGCTGCCCGATGACGGAGTCCCAGTTCTTTGGGTATATCCAAATTATGTGACACAGGAAGAATACATCCGGCAGCTTTGATACGCTTCTTACTGATTACCATTGCACCGTCATGCAAAGGACTGTTCTTAAAGAAAATATTCTCTATCAGGCGCTGGTTGATATTGGCATCGATAATCTCACCGGTACGAATGACATCGTCAAGAGGGACATTACGTTCCATCACGATCAAGGCCCCCACCTTCTGCTTTCCCATACTGATACAGGCCATCACGATGGGCATGATATCATCATGCTGAAGTTTTTCTTTTTTATTTCCGGTAAGGAAACGTACCAAGGCACTGGCATGTTGATGCGAACCGAGCGTGAGAAGGAAACGCCTGATCTCATCCTGAAACAAAACGATCAGTGCCAATACTCCCACGCTTACCAACTTATCGAAAATAGAACCGAGGAGTTTCATCTCGAGCACTTGCGAAACAACCAGCCAGATAAGGATAAACACCAGAATACCGGTAAACACATTGATAGATCCGGAGGCTTTCATCAGCTTGTATGTATAGTAAAGCAGGAAAGCCACCAACAGGATATCAATAAAATCTTTTATGCCAAATTCAAAAAACACGGATTAAAATATTAAGAGTTAAATATTCGGATATCAGGAATGAAACGATACGCTTTTCAGTTTTTCAATCAACCGGACCGCCTCCACTGCTTCACGTACATCATGGACACGTAGTATATCGGCTCCCTTCATCAATGCCACCGTATCGAGCACAGTCGTCCCGTTGAGTGCCTCTTGCGGAGTAGCTCCGAACAAGCGATAAATCATCGATTTGCGCGAGACTCCTACCAACAAAGGCAATTCGAAGATACCGAACTCCTCCAGATGTGCCATCAGTTCGTAATTATGCTCCAGTGTTTTGCCAAAACCGAAACCGGGATCAAGAATAATATCTTTCATCCCCAAATCACGCAACTGCCGGACTTTCCGTGCAAAATACATAAAAACCTCTTTCAACAAGTTTTCATAGTGGGGTTCCTTCTGCATGTTCTGGGGAGTGCCCTGCATATGCATCATGATATAGGGAACGTTCAGACGGGCTACGGTTGGGAACATCTGCTCGTCCATCTCACCCGCCGAAATATCGTTGATAATGGCGGCTCCATACTCCTCGACACACTGCCGCGCCACTTCGGCACGGAATGTATCCACGGAAATAATAGCATCCGGGTGATTACGGTTCAATATTTCCAGCCCGGTACGCAGCCTTTGCATCTCTTCTTCCGGTGAGATATGCTCGGCATTGGAACGTGACGAATAAGCACCGATATCAATAATTGATGCACCTTCATCCAATATCTGACATGCACGCGCAGCGATCTCGGCTTCAGTCCGGCTACGGCTGCCTGCATAAAAAGAATCGGGCGTGACGTTGAGTATTCCCATGACCTGCGGAGTGGAAAGATCGAGTAAACGTCCGTTTACATTCAGACTTTTGAGAATCATTGAATCCATTTTCTGTTTTTACAGTTGATTGTCGCAAAGATAAAGAAAAATAAATGTCCTTATGCTATCTGCACACTAAAAATAAAGTTATCTTTGCAGGTATCAAGACTACTGAAACAATGTTTATCAAATTATGCCGTCACATCATATTACCTATACTGGTTTTGTTCTGCTTTCAATATCAGACAAGAGCTGAACACACGCTTACAAAGACGGACAGCGTTTTGCGTAGCTACTTCTTAAAATGTAAGGCAGAAATCAACAGTCCGGCTTTCCTGCAAATAAACGATACCCTTGCCCGCCTGTCAAAACAGAAAAAGGACAGACACATGGAAGCTGTTGCCGCTTCGCTGAAGCTGGACTATTATTATTATAAAAATGATCTCGACAGCATTCTGATTGAAGTAGAGAACGTGAAAAAGATAAGCAAACAGAATGGCCAGTTGAAATACTTCTATTTTGCCTGGGGAAGCCGGCTGATTACTTATTACATAAAGCAACATCAAACCAGTACGGCCATTTATGAGGCGCAAAAAATGCTCCGGTCGGCCGAAGCTGATAATTTCATCCCCGGAATCGTACAGTGTTATCGGGCATTGGCAACCATTTATATGACTCAGTCGAATCCCAAACTGGCATATGAGAATTTCAAAAAACAAATAGAGCTTATCGAACAAAACGGAATAGAAGACATTAACCTGCCTACCCAATACGCATCGCTTGCCCAGTGTGCCCTTGAATTGCACCAACCTGAGGATGCCCAAAAAGCGCTGGACGAAGGAAGCAAAAAGATAAAAAGTGCCTATCAGAATTTTACAATAAACAAGGCTTACATTCTGTACTACATCGAAACGAAAGAATACGATAAAGCGAAGAAAATACTTCGGAAGATGGAACAACTATTCGAAGAGGACAAAACACTTACCATCTACAGAAACGGATTATACTATGTACAGACTGAGTATTACCTGGCTACCGGAGAATATAATAAAGCGCTCGAAGTGATCGACCGGATCAAAGCCGACTCTCTCTTTTCAAACAAATACTTGAACTACAGCATCACTCAAAAAGAAGGAAATATTTACTGGGCAATGAACGATAGAGCACGGGCGGCCCAATTTTACCGGGACTACATCCTGGCTACAGATTCGATACGCACCCAGGAAATACAGAACTCTACCAGTGAGTTCTACGCCATCCTGGAGGTAGAACAGTTACAGAAAGAAAAAAGCGATTTGCTGCTTCACATGCAAGAGGAAAAGCTACAGACTATTTATACAATCCTGATCTCACTCGTTGTCGTCCTGTTAGTAGTAGCAATGATGTTCTGCCGCATTTCTAAACTGAATCAGAAATTAAAGAAGTCGGAAGCAATTGTGGTGCAACAGAACAAGGAATTGACAGAAAACGGTGAGGAGCTGCGCAAAGCCAAAGAACGTGCGGAAACTGCAAGCCAGATGAAAACAACATTCATCCAAAGTATGTCACACGAAATACGTACGCCGTTGAATGCGATTGTAGGATTCTCGCAAGTACTGAGTGCTTACTTTAAAAACGAAGATGAAACAAAAGAGTATGCCTCTATCATAGAGACAAGCAGCACTAACTTATTGCGGCTTGTGAGTGACGTACTCGACATTTCGTATCTTGATCAGTCGGAAGAATTGCCATACAATAAACCCGACGACATCAACAATTGCTGCCAGACAAGTATCGAGCGGTCAAGAGATTCTGTGAAACCGGGGGTCAGCCTTTACTTTGAGCCACAATGCAGACGGCTCACCATATTGACTAATCCGACAAGAGTAGCGCAAGTGCTGACCCATTTGCTACACAACGCAGCTAAATTTACGGATAGAGGAAGCATTATTCTGGCCTACACTATAGCGGAAAGTCCAAGCCGGATCATATACACCGTTACCGATACGGGAAAAGGCATTCCTGCAGAACAACAGGAATATGTATTCGAGCGTTTTGCCAAACTGAACGACTTTTCTCAAGGTACCGGACTGGGACTCCCGATATGCCGTATTATCGCAGAAAAGTTAGGTGGCAGCCTCATCATAGATAAGGAATATACAGGAGGATGCCGTTTTATCTTCACCCTTCCTTTGATCCGGGCCAATGTGTGAAAAGAAAAAGGTTGCCCCTCAGGCGGAAACCGCCCTCGGAGCAACCTAAACAAAAAAACGGTAAAGCGTTACCGCTACTACTCAACAATGGTTACCCTTGCACCATTGAATACATTCAACCCCAACTTGTTCATGATGTATTTAATGGCCAACTGTGCTTTCACTGAGTTGCCCGAACCATCCAAAGGAGGTGCAAAGGCAGAAATACCGAATACGCCCGGCAATACCCCCATCACACCACCACCTACACCGGTCTTGGCAGGAATACCGGAAGTATACATCCAGTCACCCGAATGTTCGTAGAAACCTACGGTGGCAATCATAGAAGTGATTTTAGGAGTCAGTTCGGCATCGAACACCTGCTTCTTGGTAACAGGATTCACACCACCATTGGCAACCGTACCGGCAGCCACCGACAACATCTGTGCAGTAACTCCCAAAGAGCACTGACGGGTATAGAGGTCGAGCGACATATTCGGATCATCATAGATGCGGTTATAATTCTTCAGCAGCCAGGCAATAGAACGGTTGTTGAAGTTGGTAGCTGTTTCCGACTTATAGAGTTCTTCAATCAGCTGTGGAGCAGAGCCGCAAAGATCGGTAATATTCTGTACAATCGCATCCCACTTCTTATCGGAATTACCAACCGGCGTCACCATGGAACAAGCAGAGATGGCTCCGGCATTGACCAACGGAGTAGACGGATGATCATTTTCCAATAAGATGGCGATGATAGAGTTGAAAGGCAGTCCGGTAGCATCCGCTCCAATCATTTCCAACACCTTCTGCGCCCCGTATTGACGGAGAATCAGAATGGCTGTATGTACTTTAGATACGGATTCGATACCGAAACGATAGTCAAAATCCCCTACGGTAATAGTTTGACCATTCAGCAAACAGACACTGATACCAAAAAGGTTCTTGTCAATATTAGCAAGATAGGGAATATAATCGGCATTCTTACCACCGGTATTACCCTTGACTTGCTCATAAGCCTGTTGTACTACCTCTTTTATTTGGGAAATAGATATTTTTTTGTCCATACCAATAATGTTATTTATTTCTTAGCAACTTGCGGTTTACCGGTATGATTAAACACTTTGGTTTCTACCGGCAGATTCTTTTCCTGGGCGATACGGGTGGTTGTCGGGTATTCCAGTTTTTCAAGTTCGGTAATAGCATTCTTGATATCTCCCAACAGCATATCGGCCATGTCCCGGCTGAATCCCTGACGAACTACCACACGCATAACCACATAATTCTCCAGTTTAGAAGGCAGTGTATATGCCGGAACCATCCAGCCGTGCTGAGCCAGTTTATCCTGCAAATCATAAAGAGTCCATTTGGCGTTCTTTGCATATTCCGGTTTCATGTACCAGATAAACAACGGGTTCACTACATCTTCAGAGTAGTTGACAAACGGAGCCATCTTAGCGATCTGGCTGTGGATATATTTAGCTATTTGCAGAGAGTTATACTGTACTTCCTTGTAACCCTGGAATCCTAAACGGATAAATTGATAATACTGTCCCAGAATCTGAGCAGCCGGACGTGAGAAGTTCAAACCTACCTGAGTAATGTTAGCTCCTAAATAGTTTACGCTGAAAGCCATTTCTTCGGGCAGATATTCTTTACCTTTCCAGACAACCCAACCTAAACCCGGATATACAAGACCGAACTTATGACCGGATACACTGATAGAGAGTACCCATTTCAGGCGGAAGTCCCACTTGGTTTCCGGATACAGGAACGGAAGGATAAAGCCACCGCTGGCGGCGTCTACGTGAATAGGAATGTCATAACCGGTCTTGGCGTTATAAGCATCGAGGGCTTTGTCAAGCGCTTCAACGTCGTCATTCAGGCCTGTCCATGTAACACCCTGGATAGGAACTACACAAATTGTATTTTCATCACACATCTTCAAGGCTTCTTCCGGATCGAGTGTGGTCTTGTCCAATGTCAGAGGAACCTGACGCATCTCAATTTGCCATAACTGCGCAAATTTCTCCCAAACTACCTGAAAGCCGGTTGAAATCACAAAGTTTGGTTTGTCAAACGGTTTGCCCTGTGCCTGACGTTTTTTACGCCAACGCAGCCAAGCTGCAACACCACCCAACATACAGGCTTCTGAAGAACCGATAGCCAGCGCACCTGTCTTCCAGGTATCTTTCTCCGGAGAATTCCACAAGTTGGCTACAATGTTGATACATTTACCATTCATTACGGCAATACGCGGGTATTCTGTCTCGTCAATATAGTTGATATTGATAGCTTCATTCATCAGCTTCGTTGCATAGTCATCCATATAAGTAGTCACGAATGTAGCAAGATTCAGACGGGGCTGAGTTTGAGCAAAAGTTTCGTCCTTCACCATCTGGTAGGCGATTTCCGGAGTCGTAGGTCCATCAGGTATTTTCTCCACCGGAGAGGGTTGCAACATTTTGTTTGAACCAAATACATCGGTTTTAGCATCACCTTTTCTGAAATTTAAATCTTCCATAATTACTCTTATTTTTAATTAGGTTTAGGCGATGGGGATTTTCCCCGTCGAATTTCCCACAACAACATCGAAAGGATATGAAAGTTCTTCGGTTTTACATTATTTGGCGTTTATTAAACACACTTTCTGCTGCTTAGATGCCGAACATTCTGACGAATCGTTTGTTCTTCACACACCTAAACTTTATAATACCTATACAACTATGCGTATTCAAACTGGCCAAGGGACTATACCCCTTATCACCCTTATCGGCATCTGGTCTATCTCGGCCCTGAATGCCCTACCCGGTCTGGCGGTTTCTCCTATTTTGGGGAAGCTATCCGTCATCTTTCCACACTCCACCGAACTGGACATACAGATGCTTTCGTCTCTGCCCTCACTACTGATTATCCCATTTATCCTTCTGGCGGGCAAACTGACCGAACGGGTCAATTTCATACATCTATTACAAGCCGGGCTTGCCATCTTTGCCTTAAGCGGAATACTTTATCTACTTTCGGGACAAATGTGGCAACTGATTGCTGTAAGTGCTTTACTGGGAGTAGGATCGGGGCTGATCGTTCCGTTGTCCACCGGCCTGATCTCAAAATACTTCACCGGTTCATATCGTGTGAAACAGTTCGGATTAAGTTCCGCCATTACGAATATAACCCTTGTGATAGCTACGGTGGTCACCGGATATCTGGCTGAAGTCAACTGGCATCTGCCATTTGTGGTCTACCTGTTGCCGATTGTCTCACTTATCCTGTCAGTATATCTGCAACGCAGCATGGCAAGCGAAGGAAGCACCTCACTTACCAATGATAAAGATACGGCAAGCCAAGAGAAGGATGTAGATACGGGAAACAGTAAATACGGCATTCATATCCGCCATCTTGCAGGAATCATGTCTGTTTACGGGCTTGCCACTTTCCTGGTACTGGTAGTCAGTTTCAACCTGCCGTTCCTGATGGAAGAATATCATTTCACCAGCGGTAACTCCGGCATTATGATCTCACTCTTTTTTCTGGCCATCATGGCTCCCGGCTTCTTTTTAAGTCGCATCGTTGGTACACTGAAGGAGAATACTAAATTCTACAGCTTCCTCAGTATCGGCATCGGGCTGGCACTGATCTGGATCTCACCCAAGGAATGGATGATAGCTCCGGGATGTATCTTGGTAGGATTGGGATACGGAGTCATTCAACCTGTTGTCTACAATCAGACAACCCACACGGCAATCCCCCGCAAAGTGACATTGGCATTGGCATTTGTGATGGCGATGAATTACCTCGCCATCCTGTTGTGCCCTTTCATTATCGATTTCTTCCAGTCGACCGTGTTTCATATCAAATCCCAACAGTTTGCTTTTGTATTCAATTTATGTATCAGCATTGTGATGCTCGTCATTTCTTATACCAAACGAAATTCGTTCCTGTTTAATGATAATCTGAAATAGAAAATGTAATTTTGCAGCAACAACAGAAGAGGGTGTTACTAAAGTCTGTGATGAGCTTTTGCAACACCCTCCGTAAAAACGGATTATTATGAAACTTTCTGCTCTCTACCAGATATTCCTGGATTGTGCCGTAGTGACCACCGACAGCCGTAACTGCCCTGAAGGTTCACTGTTTATTGCCTTGAAAGGCGAATCGTTCAACGGAAATGCTTTTGCCGCCCAGGCTTTGAAGGACGGTTGTGCCTATGCTGTGGTGGATGAAGCGAAATATGCTCCGGAAGATAATAAACACATCATACTTGTGGACAACTGTCTGCAAACCCTGCAACAACTTGCCAATTACCATCGCCGGCAGTTGGGTACGAAGGTGATCGGTATCACCGGAACCAACGGTAAGACGACGACTAAAGAATTGATTTCTGCTGTTCTGGCGAAAGCCCACAATGTGCTTTACACGGAAGGTAACCTGAACAACCACATTGGCGTACCGATGACCTTGCTTCGCCTAAAGGCGGAACACGACCTGGCAGTGATCGAGATGGGGGCTAACCATCCGGGAGAGATTAAGTTTCTGGTACATATTGCTGAACCGGATTATGGAATCATCACCAACGTGGGTAAGGCCCATTTAGAGGGTTTCGGTTCATTCGAAGGAGTGATTCGGACAAAAGGGGAATTATATGACTACCTCCGTGAGAAGGATGATTCTACCGTATTCATCCACCATGATAATGTTTATCTGATGGACATCGCACAGGGGCTGAACCTGATTCCTTACGGAAGTGAAAATTCGCTGTACGTCAACGGCCACGTAACCGGTAATTCTCCTTACCTGACTTTCGAATGGAAAGCAGGCAAAGATGGAAATTTACATCAGGTACAAACACAACTTATCGGTGAATATAACTTTCCGAATGCATTGGCTGCCGTCACGATCGGACGATTCTTTGGAGTAGAATCCTCAAAGATAGATGAAGCTTTGGCCGGATATACTCCCCGCAACAACCGTTCGCAACTAAAAAAGACCGCGGATAATACACTGATTATAGATGCTTACAATGCCAATCCGACCAGTATGATGGCCGCTCTGCAGAACTTCCGTAACATGACTGTGGAACGGAAAATGCTGATATTAGGTGATATGCGCGAGTTAGGAGCAGAAAGCGCAGCCGAACACCATAAAATTGTAGAATACCTGCAAGAGTGTTCGTTTGAAAAAGTCCTGCTGGTAGGAGAATTATTTGCATCAACCAATCCTCCCTATCCTACATATGCTAACGCACAGGAATTAATAAAGGACTTGCAAACGGAAAAACCCCAAGGCTACACCATCCTGATTAAAGGCTCAAATGGCATTAAGCTAAGTACGGTCGTAGAGTTCCTATAATAAGTTACTTTGGGTCTACCATCCGTGGACGAACTACAAAATACCCTATCAGACTGGCCAATACCGCTCCTGTGGTATTGGCTGCAAAGTCCAACCAATCTCCTCCGCGATAAGTAGTGCAATATTCCTGTAGCAATTCTACACATCCACTGAATAATACAGGACAAACGAAAGCTCCTACCCATGCATGCCATATCGGGGTATGATCTCTACGGTGTGCCCGCAAAAACTCCAGCCACAACATACCGGACATGCCGAAGTACATACAAATATGAACAATCTTATCGATATTAGGAATTTTACTGATCTCCGTTGAAGGAGGTTTAAAGAACGATAAATAGATGACCGCAAGAATAATAAAGAGCGATACGGGATATTTCTTAATATAAGATAGCATACCTAAATAAATTACAGATGAGTCGCAAATATAAGGAACATTTTCTATATTTGCACGTTTAAAACAATAAAATCTATCGAATTGTAAGATAACATACGCTTTCTATGACAAAAAAAGACAGGGGTAATTTTGGTAGTAAATTAGGTGTGATATTAGCTTCTGCAGGTTCAGCTGTCGGGCTGGGTAATATATGGAGATTCCCTTATGAAACAGGTAATCATGGAGGAGCTGCTTTTATCCTTATTTACCTGGGATGTATCCTTCTACTGGGATTACCTATTATGATAGCCGAATTCTTAATCGGACGACACTCACAAGCCAACACCGCCCGTGCCTACCAGATACTGGCTCCGGGCACTCAATGGCGTTGGGTAGGGCGAATGGGAGTTTTGGCAGGATTCCTTATTCTTGGCTATTACTCCGTAGTAGCAGGATGGACATTAGAGTATATATTTGAGGCTGTCAGCAATAGTTTTGCAGGTAAAACTCCGGCAGAGTTCATCTCTTCTTTCCAAAGCTTCTCCAGCAATCCCTGGCGTCCGGCCTTGTGGCTCACTCTGTTTTTACTCGCTACCCACTTCATCATTGTAAAAGGAGTGGAGAAGGGTATCGAAAAGTCATCCAAAATTATGATGCCGACCCTTTTCATCATTATTCTTGTATTGGTGGGATGTTCCGTCACTTTACCCGGAGCAAGCAGAGGCATCGAATTTCTACTGAAACCGGATTTCAGCAAAGTGGACGGTAACGTGTTTCTGGGAGCTATGGGACAGGCATTCTTTTCGCTTAGTCTGGGCATGGGATGTCTATGTACCTATGCTTCTTATTTCAGCAAAGACACCAACCTAACCCGGACTGCTTTCAGTGTAGGCATTATCGATACATTTGTAGCTGTACTGGCGGGATTTATCATCTTCCCTGCGGCTTTCTCGGTAGGCATCCAGCCGGATGCAGGTCCAAGCTTGATCTTCATCACCCTGCCCAATGTATTCCAACAGGCTTTCAGTGGAATACCTGTCCTGGCATACATCTTTTCGGTGATGTTTTACGTATTGTTGGCATTGGCGGCCCTTACTTCTACCATCTCGTTGCATGAAGTAGTAACGGCCTACTTACACGAAGAATTCAACTTTACCCGGGGAAAAGCGGCCCGGTTGGTGACTGCCGGTTGTATTCTGCTGGGGATACTCTGTTCACTCTCTTTGGGAGTTACCAAAGATTTCACCATATTCGGATTAGGCATGTTTGACTTATTTGACTTCGTGACCGCCAAACTGATGTTGCCGTTAGGAGGATTGCTTATCTCCATCTTTACCGGATGGTATCTGGACAAGAAGCTTGTCTGGTCGGAAATAACCAATAATGGTACACTGAAAGTACCTATCTATAAACTGATTATCTTTATTCTGAAATATGTAGCCCCGATTGCCATTTCAGTAATCTTCATCAATGAACTGGGGCTGCTGAAATAAAAATGTGGAAAAACTTCTTTTACTTTACACGTACAGAACGGCAAGGTATCCTGATACTTGCCGTTTTGTGTATACTGGTATTCATTGGCGGATGGTTGATACCCGACAAAGAGAATACCGCCACGAACGATACTGAGAAATTCAAAAAGGAATATGCAGAGTTCATGGCCTCCATACAAGAGAAAAAAGAAAGAGGATATACACACAACAGCCACTTCCGGCACCGACGGGAAATAGTTCTGGCACCTTTCGATCCTAACACAATAGATTCTACAGGATTTCTCAACTTAGGGATTCCTGCATGGATGGCAAAGAATATACTCAGATACAGAAATAAAGGAGGAAAATTCCGCCGGGTAGAAGACTTCCGGAAAGTATATGGACTGACACAAGAACAATACGCCACTCTCCAGCCTTATATCCGTATAGCTCCGATCATAGAACAAAAAGATACATTTCACCTCTACATCCGGAAAGCGGAGAAGGATACACTGAAAGACTTTAAATACGAAGCCGGAACAGTAGTCGAACTGAACCAGGCAGATACTACAGAATTGAAAAAGATTCCCGGCATCGGTAGTGGGATTGCGCGTATGATAACAGGATATCGCAAACGATTGGGTGGATTCTACGATATAGCCCAGTTGGAAGAGATACATCTCGATGTGGATAAACTCCGTCCCTGGCTCTGTGTGACAGCCGGAACGACTCAACGAATAAACCTCAACAAAGCCGGCATTGAACGACTCAGAGCTCATCCCTATATCAACTTTTATCAAGCCAAAGTAATCGTAGAATACAGAAAGAAAAAAAGAACATTGAAGAGCCTGAAACAATTATCCCTTTACGAAGAATTCACGACTCAAGATCTGGAACGGATCAGTCATTACGTCTGTTTTGAATAATCAGATGATCTTTCCATCCACCATATGAATCGTACGGTCGGTGATTTTTGCTAATGTTTCATCATGTGTCACAATCACAAAGGTTTGTCCAAACCGGTTTCTCAGGTCAAAAAAGAGTTGATGCAGTTCTTCCTTGTTATGGGTGTCCAGACTTCCCGAAGGTTCATCGGCCAGAATAACCGCCGGCTGATTGATCAATGCACGAGCTACAGCCACCCGTTGTTTTTCTCCGCCCGAAAGTTCATTAGGCTTATGTGATGCACGCTCCGTCAATCCCATAAAATCAAGTATCTCCATGGCATGTATAGAAGCTTCTTTGGTAGACACACCCGCAATAAATGCAGGGATCATCACATTTTCCAATGCCGTGAACTCAGGCAGTAATTGATGGAACTGGAACACAAAGCCAATGTGTTTGTTCCGGAAAGCAGAAAGTTCCTTCTCCTTCATCTTGCTTACGTTCGTACCATCAACATTTATCGTACCTGTATCCGGACTATCCAAAGTCCCCATAATCTGAAGCAGTGTGGTCTTTCCGGCTCCGCTGGGACCTACGATACTTACTATCTCTCCTTTGGCTATCTCCAGATCTATCCCCTTCAACACCTGCAACGAACCGAAACTCTTGGTTATACCTTCTAAATGAATCATAATCTTACAATCTTTTTATAACGTACTCTGCCAGATAACAGCCAAACACAGCCGGCATATAACTCACTGTTCCACAAGTCGATTTCTTATTTCTCTCGTCCTCCGTCAGCAATACTGCTTTCGGATCGGCTTGTTCCGTACTAAAGACGACGGGCAACTTACGTTTCACTCCCATCTTTTGCAGACGTTTGCGGACAGCTTTGCTAAGACCGCAATGATACGTATCCCAAAGATCGGCAAAACGCACCTGAGTGATATCACTTTTCGCTCCGGCACCCATACTCGATACTATCTTTATACGGCGCTGAAGAGCGTGATAAATCAAGTAACACTTCGGACTGATGGTATCAATGGCATCAACTATAAAATCGTATTTTGAGGCATCCAGCAACTCCGGTATATTTTCGTCTTTCAGATAAACAGGCAATACGTTCAACTCTATCTCCGGATTAATATCCCTGAATCTTACTTCCAGCACCTTTGCTTTCTCCATACCCAAGGTGGCATGCGTAGCCAGTAGCTGGCGGTTGATATTAGTAGGTTGCACAGTATCGGCATCCACTATCGTCATTCGGCCTACACCTGCACGGCAAATCATTTCGGCCGCATAAGCGCCTACTCCACCTAACCCAACAACCAACACATGTGATTTTCTTAAACGTTCCGTTTTCTCTTCTCCTAAAAGAAGTTTAGTTCTCTGCTGCCAGTTTTCCATCAATTCTTTTTTAACCATTTATAGAACCATTTACCTACCTTATCGTAATGCTGAGATTCGTTGTACCCCCGTGGATCAGAAAAAGAAACTATCTCCTGAGGCTCGCCAAACTGATCGGGATACAGGATGATCAAGCTGTTGTTAGAAAAATATTTGCTAAGCTGGTTGGGTAACCGCTCAAACGCAGGATCATACGAAATAGATCCGCGCCGCGCACTGATAATCACTAACAAATGATCAAAATTCACTTGCCCGGTCAGCAAAAGCAGGTCGTCCCATTCATCCAGTCTGGAAAATTCGGTGGGAGTACTTCCATACTTCTTCTTCACTAACTGCTGCAACCGCATCAGGGTCTGCTCATTGGCAAAAAAATGTACCCGACAACCCAACAGACTTCCCATACGGCAGAAATGTTCCACCCATTTAGAGAACCCGGTCTCGTATTCAGCTTTTGGGGGTACGGCAATAATGATCCGCCGAAGTGTATTGACCGGCATAAGGAACTTGGCAATAATCACTTCCCGGTGAGTACCTTTCAGCAAACTCTCAGCCAGATTACCAAAGAATGAATCGACAATATTTGCCTTACGGTGCAGACCGATTACTACGTCCGTCGCATCATACTCTTTAATGGTATGGATAATGCCTGAAGCAATATTAAGGTCGTAACGACTCACCATATTAACCGAAACATCGGCAGCGGCAGCAATCATTGCTGCTTTTTCCAGATTCCGTTTACCCTGTAACTCCTTATTTTCCGAGTTGTTATTATCATTAATTACGTTGAGTGCAATCAGTTCTTTCTTCTGTTTGGTATCTCTGATAACCAATGCGAGGTTAATCAGCTCTTCAATAGTATCCGGATTCGCTACCGGAATCAGGATTTGTTCCTGTTCTGTTTTCTCCTTGTTATCTTCGAACTGCATCTCTTCATGCAAAGCGAAACGTCGTGCAGAGCGTTCGGTCACAAGTGAGCTGATTACGCATGTAAAGAGAATCATCACCACCGTACCGTTCAGCACATCGTCATTCAGCAAACGTTCCCCATTCTCCATTATAATGCCATGCCCTATCAGCACTGCTGCCAGAGTAGCAGCCGCCTGCGCATTGCTCAAACCGAACATCATGCTCCGCTCATTGGGCTGCATACGATAAATCTTCTGTGTAATCCAGGCAGCGAGCCATTTACTCAAAGTAGCGAATACCGTCATCACTACCGCAACCTTTAAAGCTTCGCCTCCGGCAAACAAAGTGCGGACATCAATAATCATCCCCACACCAATAAGAAAATAGGGAATAAACAAAGCGTTTCCGACAAATTCCAAACGATTCATCAAAGGAGAGACATGCGGAATGAGACGATTCAGTACCAACCCTGCAAGGAAAGCCCCCAAAATGCCCTCCATGCCAACAAACTCCATCAAGCCGCTACCCAAAAACACCATTGCAAGTACAAAAACAAATTGCATCACGCTATCATCGTACTTACGGAAAAACCAACGGCCGATACGCGGAAAAAAGAATACGATCAAAAAACTCAGGAATGCAACCTTTGCCACCAGCAGAATCCAGAACATGCCGTCGACAGTCCCTTTATACATACCTCCAATGACAGCCAGAATAATCAAAGCCAAAGTAACGGTTACGGCTGTCCCCCCAATCGTTATATTTACACTTCTTAGCTTAGATAGCCCATAACGACTGATAATGGGATAGGCAATCAATGTATGGGAAGCATACATGCTGGCCAAGAGCACAGCTGTGGTAAATCCATACCCCAACAACTCCATACTGCTCCATACGCCCAATGCCATCGGAATAATAAATGTAAACCATCCGAAGACCAGCCCTTTGGTCCGGTTCTTCTTAAAATCTTCCATGTCCATCTCCAGCCCGGCCAGAAACATGATATAGTAGAGTCCCACTTTCCCAAACAGCTCAAAACTACTATCCCGTTCGAGAACATTGAAACCATATTCACCAATAACTACCCCGGCCAGAATCATACCAATGATATGGGGGATATGCAAGCGTCCCAGTATCATCGGCGCAAATAGAATAATGATCAGAACCAAGAAAAACACCCATGTAGGGTCTGTTATCGGAAGTTGTAAACTGAGATCAAACCAGTGCATATATCGGGATTTTTGTATTTAACTGCAAAATAACAAAAAAGTTATCACACCGCCAATTCATTAGGAAAGAGATTTTCAATGAGAAATCTTCTCCCTAAAATGCTTATTATATTGCAAAATGTTATAATTTTGCAGCCAAATCCTTACGATTGATTTAAATTGTAGAGGATGAGTATTCACATAAAACAAAAGAAAAAGATGAAAGTAGCTATTGTTGGCGTAAGCGGAGCCGTAGGACAAGAGTTCCTGCGCGTGCTCGATGAGAGAAATTTCCCGTTGGACGAGTTAGTTTTGTTCGGCTCTAAACGTAGTGCCGGGACCAAATATACTTTCCGCGGTAAACAGATCGAGGTCAAACTTCTGCAACACAACGATGACTTTAAAGGGGTGGACATTGCTTTCACTTCGGCCGGTGCAGGCACATCTAAGGAGTTCGAGAAAACCATTACCCAATATGGTGCGGTAATGATCGATAATTCCAGCGCTTTCCGTATGGATGCAGATGTACCTTTGGTGGTGCCCGAAGTGAATGCAGCCGATGCTAAAGATCGTCCGCGCGGCGTGATCGCTAACCCGAATTGCACAACCATCCAGATGGTTGTCGCACTGAAAGCCATCGAAGAGCTTTCTCATATAAAAACCGTGCATGTATCTACTTATCAGGCAGCCAGTGGTGCCGGCGCAGCCGCTATGGACGAACTTTATGAACAGTATCGCCAGGTTTTGGCCAATGAACCTGTCACTGTTGAGAAGTTTGCATACCAACTGGCTTTCAATCTGATTCCTCAGATTGACGTATTTACAGAAAACGGATATACAAAAGAAGAAATGAAGATGTTTAACGAAACCCGCAAAATCATGCATTCTGACGTAAAGGTTAGTGCTACTTGCGTACGTGTTCCGGCACTTCGTGCACATTCCGAAAGCATCTGGGTAGAAACAGAACGTCCTATTTCCGTAGAAGAGGCTCGTGAAGCTTTTGCCAAAGGCGAAGGATTGGTACTTCAGGACAATCCGGCAGAAAAAGACTATCCGATGCCGCTGTTCCTGGCAGGCAAAGACCCTGTTTACGTTGGCCGTATCCGCAAAGACTTGACCAATGACTGCGGACTGACTTTCTGGATTGTAGGTGACCAGATTAAGAAAGGTGCCGCACTGAACGCTGTTCAGATTGCCGAATACCTGATTAAAGAAGGAAATATCGGATAAGCCAAAATATTCATATCAAATCAAAAAAGGGGAAGCGGTGCTTCCCCTTTTTATTTACTTATTCTCCCAACCGGGAGTTTGACTCAATTTATAACCCTGATCGGCATACTGATCGATTTGTGCTTTGCCCACAGGAGCCAAATAACATTCATCGCCAAACACATCACGGGCTACCGCCTTCAGCGGAACAAAGAAGCCAACCATATCGTCAGCATTACTACCATCATAAGTAACCACGGTACCGTCCATCTTACGAACCTGATAAGCGGTATACTTTCCGTCTTTACCCTGTTCCAGATATGAAGGAAGTTCTTCTTTCAGGTTAATCCACAATCCTAACATCGTATCCGGGTATTTATTATTATCCATATAGTCGAGTTTCTTCCAACGTCTGATATCAGCCAAACGAGTATGCTCGTATACAAATTCCATACGACGTTCACGACGGATCTCCCAAATCAAAGCAGGCACATCGGCATCACGATCGGGTGCAAAAGCTTCAGTGATATCGGCAAGTTTCATCGGAGCTGTTTTCTGTACCCCTTTAGCAATAGCCTCAGCGTCCAGATCTCTATTGCGAATCGCATTGATTGAAATATCAATATCACCTTGTGTGACTGCCGCTTCTCCCATGATTGCCAACTCTGCTTTAGCTTCTATCCAGTTCAAAAGCACTTCGGAATAACGCATAACAGGAGCATCGTTGGTGTTGGTCATGCTTCCGTACTGAGGTGGTATAGTTGCAGCATTCCAGTATGTTGGCCCGGTGCGGTCGATAAATTTACAAGCGTATAAAAGCGTACTGGCCTGTACTCTCGGTTCATCCCAGAAGGTAGCTTCAAAACGGGGATCACGGGTTTTAACCATGTGTTTGATATCCAGTTTCGCGGCATCAGGCACTGCTGATGCTTCATACGGTTTACCATCATTACATAAGAATGACTTAGCCAATGCCAGATTAGGAGACGGGGACTGCCCCTCGTAACCATTCGAATAAGAAGCCACGTGATGTGTCGCATTCGCAGCATCATAGTGCCTGTACATCAACATCTCTTTGTGTCCCTTCAAGTCCTGAGAACCGAACAGGCTTCTGAAATCTCCGGAAATCGCATATTTCCCGGTACCAATCACATAATCACCCGCTTCCTTGGCAAATTCCAGATATTTTTTTGCCAATGCCTGATCTAAATTATGATATTTCTGCCAAGTGCCTTCATACAACATAATCCGGGTAATAAAGCCGGCTGCTATGTCTTTATTCAAATACATCGCACCGTCTGACAAACGAAGATTCTCAAAAGCAAACTTCAAATCGTCATAAACCTTCTCCATGACTTCAGCTCTCGGCGTCCTGTCTTTATACATTTGAGCTGCGTCTGTCTCCAAAAAAACCTTATCAAAATAGGGGACGTCTCCAAAAGACCAGACCAAACGATGATATTCGAATGCCCGGAAGAAGCGGGCAACCCCCATCCAGTGATTGTATGCTTCTTCTGTCAGATTTACTTTGCCATACATATCAAGTCTGTCGATCATCGTATTAATTTTACGTACCCATGCAAAATTCCAAGTTGCACTTCCATACTTAGTCAACCAAAGGTCGCTACCAGTAGACAAGCTGCTCGATCCCCTGCTGGACGGAACGGCATTTTCCATCACAGACTGCTTTCCTGCCCATGCGTTATCATCCGAAAAATAATATCCACGCAACGGAGCATAATCCACTCCCCATGTATTGTTATAGCCAACAAAGTAATTAGGATAACATTCATTGGCATACAGACGGAAATCTGTTTCGCTTCGCCAATAGTTCGTATCAACCGGTTTTGTCAACTGAGGACGATCTAACACATCATCGCAACTGGTGAAACTCAGTGCGGCAAGTGAAAGTAAAGTAAATATATATTTTTTCATATTCTTCTTTATTTTAGAAATTCAACTGAATACCAACGGACAAGCTCTTAAAGGTAGGAGTTCCGACACCGGTACGACCCGAATTATAATTATCTGTATTAAACATCGAAAATCCTTGTACCTCTTCCGGATCGATAGGCAGACCATTCAAATTATCCCAAGTCACAAAGTTCTCTAAAGACATATAGATACGCGCTTTCTGCATCCGCACTTTTCGTAGGATATCGGCAGGTATGGAGTAACCTATCGTGATATTTTTCATTCTCAAATAAGACATATCGAGAAGGTAACGCGACTGAGTTACCATATTCAAAGAGTTATTGGAACCGGCTAAATTGTAAGGACGCGGATAAAAAGCATCAGTACGGTCTTCCCGCCAATAATTTCCGGCAATAGCCTGAGGCATGGCACCATCCGAAGAGTTATATCCGGCAATGGCAAGAAAACCATTACCCCAAACTTCGCGTTTGCCAACACCTTGGAAGAATACAGAAAAATCAAACCCCTTATAGTCGGCTCCCAAACGGAAACCATATTCGTAGCGCGGAGTAGAATTACCGATTACTTTACGGTCACCCGGATCATCGACTGTTCCACTTCCGGAATCAATCAATCCGTCGCCATTCAAATCAGCAAATTTTACGTCACCCGGACCAAAAACAAAGTTGCCACTCTGCAAAAAGTCCTGATAAACAGGATTATCCCCTTTCAGTTTATTCACTTTTTTAGCACCTTTAGTTCCCTGAGCAACTTCTTTACCATTCAAAGCCCAAGTTGTCACAATCTGATCTCCATTATATACGAAATCATCTTTCTGATATAGACGTTCCGTCTGATATCCCCAGATCTCTCCATACTTTTTACCAACATACCAATCACTAACGACCCGGGTATCACTATATTTTGTAATCTCTGTTTCAGCATCAGACAGGGTAGCCATCGCATTTATACCTAATCCGTTAGAAAAACGGTGATTGTAATCAAGTGCGATTTCCCATCCTCTGGTTCTCAAAGATCCAAAATTTCCTTTCGGGGCTCCGGTACCAAACGCCAAAGTAACACCGGCACCCGGGACAATCATATTTTTTGTATCACGTTGATACCAGTCAACAGTTAAACCGAGTTCGCCATCCAGAAAACGTGCATCCAAGCCAACATCGACAGTCTGAATGTCCTGCCAAGTGATGTTACTTGCCACTGCACTGGGTGTACTTACATAAACCAGCTTATTTCCACTCTCGTCCAGCCAATTCAGTTGACCGGTAGACATGGTGGGGATATATAAAGAATTGGATACAGTCTGGTCACCGATAATACCCCACGACCCTCTGAATTTCAATGATGTGACAGCAGGTTTCATCCACTGCATGAAAGCTTCTTCACTTGCACGCCATCCGGCTGAAAAAGATGGGAACCATCGCCATTGCAAGTTATCCGGAAATTTGGAAGTTGCATCATAACGGAGATTAGCCTCCAATAAGTATCTATCCTTTAAAGCGTAATTGATACGTCCGAAGAACCCGAGTTGACCCTCCCAATCGTATCCTCCACTTGCCTCTTGTAAACCTACAGCGAGGTCAAACTGTGGATTGGTAATATCAGATAAGTCACCTTTCCGCGACCAGTTGTATTCTTCATCATAAGTCACCCGGTTCATGCCGACCAAGAACTTAAACGCATTATTCTTATCCACTTTCCAGTCATATGTAGTAGAAATATTCCAAGTGTCCTGATTCGTTGTCTCAGAACGTCGATACATATGGTCAGGATTCGCTCCATGAGCCGTATACTCTGTCATACCTAATTTATAGGCAGGCATTGCTCCCGGAGTTCCGGCAGCAACTGTTTCACCGGCTTCATTGACATAAATACGATTACCACTGGCATCATTTTTAGCTACTGCTCCACCCCATGAATTAAGAGCTGTATAGCGGGTACCAGGAGTTTTAAGTACATATTCATTGGCAGCATGTGTATAGTCAATATCCAACTTCCAGTTTTTCATAATATTGACCGTAGCCCCTACGTTTACATTTATATAGTTGTATGCACGTGATGCCGTATTGGCTTGAGCTACTTCCGAATGCGGGCTGCGGATAATATTTCCTTCATCATCATACCCCATCGGCATGTTCGGTCCCCAGCGGTATAAATACAACCAAGGATCAGCAGTAGTAGAGGAGGTAGCATAGGCGTATCTCTTTTCACGTTTAGAATACATGGCTCCAGCTCTCACTGTGACATATTTATTAATATCGGTACTGATTCTCAAAGAACCATTATAGCGCTTAAAATCATCATCTTTCGCCGGTTTCATCAGTCCTGTTTGATCCAGATAACCGAAGCCAATATTATAAGTCGTACGTCCGCTTTTACCATTAACCGAGAGATTATGAGTCATTGAGGGAGTCCACTCTTTAATCATATAATCATATGGATCGAAAGTTCTCAAACCAATCTTACGGTTATTAGCGTCTACATACCAGTCACGACCATACACGTAAGGATCATTAGGACCTAACTTGCCACCATACTTTTGGTCCCACTCTTTGGCTTTGACAAGACCCTCTTCAGTAATCTGAACAAATGCACCGGCTACGGTTCCTCCCACACGTTTAAAAGCTTCGACCGAATACTCCAAGGCATCAATTCCTCCCATCTCCATTTTCTTGGAAATATTCTGCCAAGAAAAGTTTCCGGAGTAGCTCACATTTATACTTTCCTGCTTAGCTCCTTTTTTAGTAGTAATCAATACAACACCAAACGCAGCTTTTGCACCATAAATAGAAGATGCTGCCGCATCTTTCAAAACTGAAATAGATTCAATATCGTCCGGATTGACCATCTGAATACTTGGAATCTCAACATTGTCCATTAAAATAAGCGGAGCGGAACCTCCGTTAATAGACCCAATCTGGCCACGGATCTTCATGGTAGGATCCGAACCAATTTCTCCACTCGGGATTACAACAGAAAGTCCCGGTGTCGTTCCTTGCAAGCCACGTCCAACATCCGCAATCGGACGGCTACTTAGTGTTTTATTCACATCTACTGAAGCCACTGCACCTGTCAGGTTCTCTTTCTTTTGAGTGCCATAACCTACAACGACAACTTCATCCAAAAGCTCACTGTCCTCTTTCAAGATGATTTTCATTGTTCTTGTAGCTTTCACTTCATGTGGCTTATAGCCCACAAATGTGACTTTCAAGACAGCCCCGGGTTTAACATTTAAACTGAATTTGCCATTAATATCTGTAATAGTACCATTTGTTGTCCCTTTCTCTGAAACACTGGCACCAATAACAGGCTCTCCGTTTGCATCAGTCACTACACCACTAATAGCTTGCGACTGTAATTGTTCTGTCACTTCATAAGCACTGCCGGAAGCAGTTGAAGCAGCCACCGCATTACCACTGCCTATAAACAAAGCAGTTATTGCCACGGCCGTAAGGAGCTTGCTGTTTGCTAGTCCTCGTTTCTTGCGATCTTCATTCATAAAAGATAGATGATTAAATTGTTTGTTAATCGATTGATTTCTCAAAATGCAGGTAAGGTAAAATTAGGAAGTGGGAATCATCCCACCACAAGAGGTTGTTTATTCATCATAGGCTTCTTGTCATTTAAAGGTTTTAATTTTTATATTATCTCTATTATTAACTGAGTTAAAGTTCCATTAGAACTTTGGTTTTCGCCAGTTTAATTAATGTCAATTAGCTTTATGGTTCTTTTAAGAGATAAATTGTCCATTATTAACAAAGGTTCAAAACCCTTCCGAGTTTCATCATAGCAAAGATATATATTATTTTAATATCAAGAACAAATATTTATTATATTTTAGATTTATATCTATATATTCACATAGAGAGTGATTTGACTTTAAGAGTTTTGGCTCATACTGACAGATAAAAATGCGGTATTTAAGAGTTCGAAACTATTATTTAGATATAGCTGTGTATTTTTAAGGTTCTTCAATGTTCATTGAATGAAATTCAATTAAGCCATTCATTGGAGTTTCTTCTATAACGTCAATCTCCACTCCAAATTCTCTGGCTACTTTACGCAAAGTATCTGAATACGCATAGGCAAGTGATCCTACAAACCGAATAGGATAATTCATATAATCGTATTGGCACATGCTACGGTTAAAGAAGCTTCGCAGATTATTGGTTAACAAATTATATACGTATTCATTGTCCATATAATCTCCTAAAAAATATGCAATCGTACCTAAAAAACGGTTAGGGAAAGGTAAATTATATACAGATTCCATCACATCATTGGCAGATATGCGAAATTTTTCATGGAATTCACTCGCCAATTCTTTGGGAGCTAACCCTTTAAGAAGATCAGCTAAAAATAGTTTTCCGAGAACAGCTCCACTGCCTTCGTCACCGAGAATATATCCTGCAGCTTTCACATTTTTGACAACGATTTTACCATCGTAAAAACATGAGTTCGATCCGGTACCTAAAATACAGGCAATTCCAGATTCACATTTGAATAGTCCTCGAGCCGCTGCCAACAAGTCACTTTCAACTTGGATAGGAGTTTTAAACTGTGCTACTAAGGAAGCACCTAAAATGTTTTTCTTTTCATATGAACTACATCCGGCACCATAATAATATACTTGGTCCAGTTTCTTTTTGAAGAAAGACTCCGGTAATCCTAGTCTGACACTTCTGCTAATTTCTCTTCTGGTCTGAAAGAAAGGGTTTAACCCCTCGGTAAACACACGTTGTACGAGATGATTGTCTTCAACCAATGCCCACTCTGTTCTTGTAGAACCACTTTCCGCAATAAGTTTCATTTCGCAGTTTTTTTTGATTTGGATACAAATATATAACATTTTTTGTAATTTAATTTATTTTGATCGGAAAGTTTTTCTATAACGCAATAACCACCCCAAAACTTTATTTATAGTTGGTAGAAAAATCCATGTGTTTTTTCTGCATATGCCGAATATTTGAGATCGTCAAAAACAATATTATCTAATATACTCTTTTATCCATAACCTAATATCCGAGAATCTTTTATATATATAATAATGTGATGATTATCTATATGCAATAGAAGTCATCAGTTCATTAGAAGACACTTTGATTTAACATAACATTGATATATTATGACTTATTTTAAAACTATCAATATCAAAAAACAGGTTGCCAGATACTTACAGGACCTGTGTTGGATTGGACGCATATTATTAGTGCTAATTAGAAGATTCACTACTCAGAACAGATGCAGATATATAAGTACACTAATTTTCATATAAGTTCTAATGGGACTTATCAGGAAGTTGGCATAAAGAACATTGCCTCATATCCTCAAGCAAACAGTAAATGACTAAACCAACAGTTCTTATACCCATATGGAAGCTTTCCTTAAAGCAAATATTATCAAAGGATTAACTTCAAATGCCAACTATATATTTAACTTCAATAATACAGCCATTAAACCAGTAGATTGCCGACAGTGTATTGAAATTCCCAGGGAGAAAAAAATAAATACTTCTCCCCCCAACAGAAGTCAATGAAGATACAGAGTAGATCAGAACTCAGTACGTGACAATTCTCATGAACTAAATGCCCCAATGAAAGAAATATATCCGGCTATGTGAATACATTTTATGAACAACTCTTAGGATATGATAATGGCACAGGCTGCGGAGAATTATACTTTAAGACATTATCAATTGCGTAAAATCCGCAATTAGGCCTCAACATCCCCGGTTGGTAATCAGGGATACTCAGCAAAATACAAAGCCCATTCTATTCCTATAACGATTTGAACCATAGAAATAGGAAGAGTTTTATATTTTACCTTATAGCTTCAGACAAAGATTCAATTTGCAAATTATTGATTATAATATAAAATATATCTGAATATATGTTTTTGATATTAAAATAAAGACTATCTTTGCTACAAAGAAATTCCTGCTAATACTATTTTTATGAAAAAGATCCTACTTATACTCACTTTATTATGCAGTACTCTCTTTTGTCAGGCACAAAAGAAGGAGGTAATTGTAGGTGCCGAGCAAACCAATGAATACTTTCCTATCCTGAAAAATAAGCGAATAGCTATTTTTTCCAATCATACCGGAATGATAGGAAACAAGCATCTTCTGGATGTTTTGCTGGAAAACAAGTTCAATGTAGTCGCTATTTTCTCTCCCGAACATGGTTTCCGAGGGAATGCCGATGCCGGTGAGCATGTATCCAGTACAGTAGATTCAAAAACAGGAGTCCCCATTCTTTCTCTCTACGATGGAAAATCCAAGAAACCCAGTGAGAGTTCCATACGAAAGTTCGACATATTGATTGTAGATATACAAGATGTAGGGCTGCGCTTCTATACTTATTACATATCCATGGTACGGCTGATGGATGCCTGTTCTGAATACAACCGCAAGGTTCTTATCCTGGATCGCCCCAATCCGAATGGGCATTATGTCGATGGACCAATATTGGATATGAAATATAAATCAGGAGTAGGCGGATTACCTATTCCCATTGTACATGGAATGACACTGGGTGAGTTAGCCCTGATGGTCAACGGTGAGGGTTGGTTGCCCTCCTCACGGACTTGTGATGTGACAGTCATTCCTTGTAAGAACTACACTCACCAGACGATGTATCGCCTGCCCATTCCTCCTTCACCTAACCTGCCGAATATGAAAGCGATCTACCTATATCCTTCTACCTGCTTCTTTGAAGCGACCCCGGTAAGTCTGGGACGCGGGACCAGTTTACCTTTCCAAGTTTACGGACATCCTAATATGACCGGATACAACTACAGTTTTACTCCTCGAAGTGTCCCAGGAGCAAAGAACCCACCACAACTCAATAAATTGTGTCATGGAGTAAATCTAAGCAATCTCAGCGACGAAGATATATGGAAAAAAGGAGTAAACCTAACCTACATAATCGATGCCTATCGTAATCTAAATATGGGGGACCATTTCTTCAGACCATTTTTTGAGTTGCTGATCGGTACGGACTATGTACGTAAAATGATAGAAGAGGGCAAAAATGCCGACGAAATAAAAGCAAGATGGAAAGAGGATGTCGAAAAGTTCAAAGTACAGCGAAAGCCTTATCTACTCTATCCAGACAATTGATTAACTCTTAACCGGAAATATTATATTCATTAATCTGAAAAGCATGACACCTATAGCGGTATTAATCACTATTGCTGCTTATTTCCTGATATTGTTTACCATTTCATACATTGCAGGAAGAAAAGCTGATAACGAAGGGTTCTTTGTGGGTAACCGCAAGTCGGCTTGGTATGTGGTAGCCTTTGCCATGATTGGTTCCAGCATATCCGGAGTCACCTTTGTATCGGTTCCCGGCATGGTTGGAGTCAGTAATTTCTCATACTTGCAAATGGTACTTGGTTTTGTAACCGGACAAATCGTTATAGCCTTTGTTTTGATACCCTTGTTCTACCGGATGAATTTGGTATCCATTTATGAGTACTTGGAGAGCCGTTTCGGGACCTCTTCTTATAAGACAGGAGCATGGTTTTTCTTCATCTCCAAAATGCTGGGAGCAGCTGTACGGTTATTCCTCGTATGCCTCACATTACAATTTCTGGTTTTCGAACCTTTTCACATGCCTTTCATCCTGAATGTCACTCTCACAGTAACATTGGTCTGGCTCTACACATTCCGTGGAGGAGTGAAATCATTGATTTGGACTGATTCACTGAAAACATTCTGTCTGGTAGTATCCGTCGTATTATGTATTTACTACATTGCCACCGATCTGCGGCTCAGTTTCACAGAGATGATTTCCAGTATCTCCGACAGTTCCCTGTCACGTATGTTCTTTTTTGACGACGTAAATGACAAACGTTACTTCTTCAAGCAGTTTCTTGCCGGTGTGTTTACAATGATAGCCATGACAGGACTCGACCAGGACATGATGCAACGTAACCTAAGCTGCAAAAACTTCAAAGACTCACAAAAGAATATGATTACCAGCGGCATCTCCCAATTTTTCATCATCCTCTTATTTCTGATGCTGGGAGTACTGCTCTACATCTTCACGTCACGCCAGGGCATCACAAATCCGGCAAAAAGTGACGAGCTTTTCCCTATGATCGCTACAGGTGGATATTTTCCAGCCATTGTGGGCATCTTGTTCATCATTGGGTTGATTTCAGCAGCTTATTCCGCAGCAGGATCAGCCCTGACAGCACTGACTACCTCGTTCACCGTAGACATACTGGGAAGCAAAGGGAAAACAGAAAAGACTGTACAAAAGATACGTAAACGAGTACATATCGGCATGGCGGTCGTCATGGGAATTGTCATCTTCGTATTCAATCTACTGAATAATACCAGCGTTATTGATGCTGTCTACATCCTTGCCAGCTATACATATGGCCCTATTTTAGGCCTGTTCGCCTTTGGCATTTTTACTAAAAAACAAGTACGTGACCGATATATCCCCCTGGTAGCCATCCTCTCACCCATCCTCTGTTTCATTTTGCAAAAGAACTCGGAGACCTGGTTCAATGGTTATCAATTCAGTTACGAACTACTGATATTTAATGCTTTGTTCACTTTTATAGGACTATGCCTCCTGATTAAGAAAACCAATTAACTTAACATCACAATGAAACCAATCCGCACTTCCCTGATTCTGCTGCTTGCAGCCGGCTTATTCCCACAAGCCGCAGCAGCGCAAGACCTGCCCAAAGACCTACGGTCCCAAGTAGGTGAGCTCCTGAATGAAACTGCCCGGAAAGAAGTTTCTATCGGGAAAATCCTTATCGATTCTATCAGTATGGAAAAAAACGAACTGATATTTTTCGCTAACATGAACTGTTCATACATTCCTTTCCGCGAAAACAACGTAGCCGAAATCTATCAGAGCGTAAAAGCGCTGCTCCCCCCAGAGTTGAGCAAACGGAAATTACAGATCCGGACAGACCACCATGCCATCGAAGAACTGATCCCCCTGGCACTTCGAAGTAAAAAGGGCAAGATGAAAACTCTGACATTCAGCCACAAAGTAGACAACCCCCTGATTACCCGGTTATCTGCTCCGTATGCCCCCACAAACGGATTACAGAACCGGCACATCGCTTTATGGCAAAGTCACGGCTTTTATTACGAACCGAAGCTAACCCGTTGGGAGTGGCAGCGTGCACGTATTTTTCAGACCGTAGAAGATCTCTACACTCAAAGCTATGTACTCCCTTTCCTTGTTCCGATGTTAGAAAATGCCGGAGCGACTGTCCTTCTTCCTCGTGAAAGAGACTGGCAGACAACTGAAATTATTGTCGACAACGATGGATGCAGAGACGGACACTCAGTTTATACAGAACAAAACGGCAGTAAGGCATGGAGCAACGGAGCCAAAACAGGATTCGCCCACCTGAGGGCAACGTACAAAGACTTTGAGAATCCCTTTTGCGAAGGCAGTTACCGCCAGACAGAAACGATTAAGAAAGGAACTGCAAGCATTGCCGAATGGATCCCCGCAATTCCCCGGTCAGGCCGATATGCTGTTTATGTCTCCTATAAAACGGTGGACAACAGTACAGACGATGCCCTATACACCGTCTATCACCAAGGCGGCACATCACAGTTCAAAGTAAACCAGCAGATGGGAGGAGGAACCTGGATCTACTTAGGCACTTTTAGTTTCAGTGCAGGCAAAACCGATCACAAAGTCGTCCTCAGCAACCAATCCTCCAAAGCGGGCCGTCTGGTGACAGCCGATGCTGTAAAAATAGGCGGTGGTTATGGAAACATCGCCCGCAGTATCTCTGAAGAAGGGAGTGTAGATTATCCCTATGAGATCAGTAACTACCCTCGTTTCTGCGAAGCAGCACGCTACTGGATGCAATGGGCAGGCATACCGGATAGCGTTTACTCAGACAGTCGCGGTAAGAACGATTATACCGATGACTATAAATCACGTGGAATTTGGGTGAACTATCTCGCCGGAGGTTCGGCTGCCAACCCCACTGAAAAAGGACTGAATATTCCCATAGACATGGCTTTCGCCTTCCATTCAGATGCCGGCACCACCTATGGTGACACCATTATCGGCACATTAGGTATTTTCCAAACCTCTGCCTATGACGGGATATATGCAAATGGCACTTCACGGTATGCCTCCCGGGACTTGTGCGACCTGATACAGTCCAACATCGTGAAAGACATCCGCACTTTGCATGAACCGGAATGGACCCGCCGCGGAATGTGGAACCAGTCCTATTATGAGGCCCGTGTGCCACGAGTACCAACCATGTTGCTTGAACTCCTGTCTCACCAGAACTTCGCCGACATGCGTTACGGACTGGATCCTCGTTTTCGTTTCACCGTCAGCCGTGCCATCTACAAAGGAATGCTGCAATTCCTCTGTTCCCAATATAAAATGGATTATGTGGTACAGCCTTTGCCCGTCGATTCTATAAGCCTGCGCTTCATAGAGGGCAACCGGATAATGCTTTCATGGCAACCGGTAGACGATCCGCTGGAACCTACCGCAAAAGCAGACCAATACATCGTATATACCCGCATTGGAGAAGGAGACTTTGATAATGGCGTGATCGTAGACACTCCGGATTACCAGACAAACATCCCTTCAGGCGTAGTTTGCAGTTTCAAAGTAACCGCCCTCAACAAGGGAGGTGAAAGTTTCCCGTCCGAAATTCTTTCTATCGGGAAAGCCCTCAACGAAAAGGGAACAGTACTGGTAGTGAACGGGTTTAGCCGAGTCAGTGGTCCGGCAGACTTTACGGCAGATGCAGACACCCTGGCCGGATTCCTTGACGAACTGGACCACGGAGTACCTTACCAGACAGACATCAGCTATATTGGTCCGATGAAAGAGTTTCGTCGACAGATCCCATGGATGGACGACGACGCCTCCGGATTCGGCGACAGCTATGGTACGCACGAGACAATGGTAATTGCCGGAAACTCATTCGACTATCCGGCTGTACATGGAGAGGCGATTCTGAAAGCAGGATATTCATTTGTATCGTGTGGTCTCACTCCCTGCTCTTCACTCAAGAAGAAAAACGGGAGAGATAGTATCGCCAACCAGACGGATGCTGCGTCAGGGGGCATTCCTGTCCTGCGGATGAACGACTACAAATACGTAGACCTGATTTTGGGTAAACAATGTCAGAGCAAGATGGGACGGGAAGGAGTAAAACCATTGGAGTTTAAGACTTTTAGCGAAGAAATGCAGAATGCCATCTCAGATTATTGCCGGACAGGGGGTAATTTCTTCGTATCGGGAGCCTATGTAGCATCGGACCTATGGGATAATCGTTTAGCGAAAGCGGACGAAAAAGACAAGAAGTTCGCGATGGAAGTATTGAAATACAAATGGCGCACAGGACAAGCCGCCCGTAACGGAAAAGTGAAAGGCGTTGCTTCCCCATTCCCTGCAATCAAGGGAAATTACACATACCATCAGGAGTTGAATCCGGAATCGTATGTCGTAGAGTCGCCCGATGCCATCGAACCGGCCGTCCGGGGAGCATTCACCGTATTGCGATATTCGGAAAACAACCTGAGTGCCGGTATAGCCTATAAAGGAGATTATAAGACCTGTGTATTGGGATTCCCGTTCGAATCGGTACGTACCCCCGAAGAGAGAGAACAGTTAATGAAAGCCATACTGGCTTTCTTTGAACAATGATAACACAGGTGGAGTAACTGCACGTATAGGGTGCATACCCTCATCAAGGCAGCAACCGTTCCACTGACAAGAAACTGAAAAGTGTAGTAATAATAAATAAAATCATCATCTATGAATAGAAGGCTTTCTATATTCGTAATCATTTTGTTTTTCCTGTTGCCTGCCGCCGTGCAGGCACAGGCAACAGGTTCTTTCCGCTTTGCACAACTGACGGACATACACCTCAGTCCCAACAACCCGAAACCGGCAGAAGATTTGAAGCGTTCTGTCGAACAGATTAACACCACGCCGGGAATAGACTTTGTATTAGTCACCGGAGACCTCACCGAAGAAGGTGACCGTGCCACCATGTTGCTTGTAAAGTCCATACTCGACCAGTTGAAGGTGAAATACTATGTCATACTGGGTAATCACGAAACCAAATGGAGCGACTCCGGATGCACCGCGTTCAGCGATATTTTCGGAGGAGAGCGATTTGAATTTGAACACAAAGGCTTCCTGTTCCTTGGATTCAATTCCGGTCCGCTAATGCGCATGGCCTACGGGCATGTAGTGCCGCAAGACATCACATGGATGAAACAGGAAATGAACAAAGCAGGGAAAGACAAGCCTGTGATTCTGGTCACCCACTACCCCATGCTGGATGGAGATGTTGACAACTGGTATGATGTCACCGATGCCGTGCGTCCCTACAATATCCGCACCTTTATCGGAGGGCACTATCACCGTAACCGTCTCCTCTCGTACGACGGGATTCCGGGCATTCTCACCCGCTCGAACCTGCGGGACAAAGATGGCATAGGCGGTTATGGCATATTTGATGTCACTCCGGATTCTATTATCACTTACGAACAGCGTATCGGTGAACCGATGAAACGGTGGGCTGCCTTGTCACTCACTAAACCTTATTACGACCGTTCCGGAAAAGCAGTGAAATATCCCAGTTTCGCGGTGAACGAAGAATATCCACAAGTGAAAGCAGACTGGTTAGTGCAGACCGGAGCCGGTATTTACTGCTCACCTGCTGTCTGGAAAGACAAAGTCTATGTCGGTGACGACTTGGGTTTTCTGACCTGCTATACCTTGAAAAGCGGACAGAAATTGTGGAATTTCCAATCCGGGAAACGTATTGTAGGCACTCCCGATGTAGCCGACGGAGTCGTCGTCTTTGGCTCTGCCGACCATAACATTTACGGTCTGGATGCCCGAACCGGTAAAGAACGTTGGCGGGTGACCGCAGGAGAACCGGTATTGGGAGCCGTAACCATTGAAAAAGGAGTTGCCTATATCGGTGCCAGCGACTCCACCTTCCGTGCCATCCACATCAAAAGCGGAAAGGTGTTGTGGAGCTATGCCGGCATCAAGGGCTATGTTGAGACAAAACCTCTGATAGAAGGAAACAAAGTCATATTCGGTGCATGGGACAATACGCTCTATGCCCTTGACAAGACTAACGGCAAGGAACTCTGGAAATGGACCGGAGGACTCACCCGCATGCACTTCTCACCCGCTGCCGTATGGCCGGTAGCTGCACACGGAAAAGTATTCATCACCGACCCGCAACGTGCCATGACTGCCATCAACCTGGAGACAGGAGAAACTGTATGGCGTACCTTCCAGTCGATGGTACGCGAAACCATCGGATTATCCGCCGACAAAAAAAGGATCTATAGCAAAACAATGAATGACAGCGTAGTCTGTTACTCCACCATCGGAGACGTCCCGAAAAAGCTCTGGGCCTCTAATGTCGGTTTCGGCTATGAACATGCCCCATCCATGCAGATGGAAAAAGACGGCGTAGTGTTCAGTAGTACCAAAGAAGGACTTATCTTTGCACTGGAAGCAAGCACCGGGCAGGTACTGTGGAAACATAAGATCGGTAATTCACTGATTAATACCGTGATTCCCGTCAGTCGCCACCAGGTACTGTTTACAGCTACCGGCGGCGAAGTGGGAAGACTCAACTGTTCTCCCCTCCCGTAATGAGGAGAATAGAGAGATTCATCCGGTAAATGCGTAGTTTAATAAATGACTCTATTTATCAACGCTTTACATTTACCGGCTTTTTCGAACGGATGTAAAAGCATTTACCTCGGCGTGTAACGGCTTTTACCCCGGCGTGTAAAACCTTTTACCCCGGCATGTAAAGCTCTTTACTCCGGTATGTAAATGGAGTGATCATGCGGAGTGAATGGAGTGATCGTGAAAAGAAACGAACGCTTTATTCCGGTTATCGGAATTATGCATCTATCGGATGAATAAAAAAGAGACTACCTGCCTTAGTGACAGGCCGGAAGACAATAAAGAGAGAAAAAAATGAAATAATAACAATAATAATCGGCAGTATCCCTCCTCCCCTCCAATGTAGGAGAGATTGTGGGAGAGGCCGTCAATCGCTTATGGAATCAACAATCAATTGCTTCATCCCCTATGCGGGAGTGGCACAAGCAGAAAAAACAGTTCAAGGATTACAGGCTACAGATTTAGTGAAGAAAATCTACCTCCTCGCCACCTCTCCCGACATCGATCCACTGCCGGGATGCGAACTGCTCTATGTGGACAAACTCACTGACAGTGCTGCCATGTACGCCATTGCTGAGCGTTCCGATGCAGACTATGCATTACTCTATACCAAACATACCACACTCGAGTTGGGCATGTTCGCACTCGAACGGATGATTCATATCGCCAAAGACTCGGGAGCCGGCATGGTATATGCCGACCACTATCAGGTGACGGAAGGTAAGCAGAGCAATGCCCCTGTCATCGACTATCAGTTCGGAAGCCTCCGTGACGATTTTGACTTCGGCTCTGTACTCCTATTCAAGGCCTCAGCCCTGAAAGAGACTGTCAAGAGGATGAAAACCAGTTACGACTTCGCCGGTCTCTATGACCTGCGCCTCAAACTATCGCAGAAATATCCGCTGGTACACATCAACGAATATCTCTACTCGGAAATAGAGAATGATACCCGCAAGAGTGGTGAAAAGATATTCGATTATGTAGACCCGAAGAATCGTGAACGGCAGATCGAAATGGAAGCAACTTGCACCGAACACCTGAAAGAGATAGGCGGTTATCTGAAACCGGAGTTTGAAAAGATAGAGTTCAGTGCCGATAACTTTGAATACGAAGCTTCCGTGATAATCCCGGTACGTAACCGCATCCGCACCATACGCGATGCCATCCGTTCGGTGCTCAGCCAAAAAACAGAATTCAAGTTCAATCTGATCGTTATCGACAATCATTCTACCGACGGCACTACCGAAGCCATCGACGAATATAAAGAGGATGACCGCCTGATTCACCTCATTCCCGAGCGTAACGACCTGGGTATCGGCGGTTGCTGGAACCTGGGCGTGTACCATCCCCTGTGCGGCAAGTTTGCCGTGCAACTGGACAGTGACGATGTATATGCTCACGAGAGAGCGCTGCAACTGATGGTCAATGCCTTCTACGAACAGAACTGTGCCATGGTAGTAGGCACCTACATGATGACAGACTTCGATATGAACATGATTCCGCCGGGCGTCATTGACCATAAAGAGTGGACCCCGGAAAACGGACGCAACAATGCGCTCCGTATTAATGGTCTGGGTGCTCCCCGTGCATTCTATACACCGATGCTCCGCGAAGTGAAAGTGCCCAATACCAGCTATGGTGAAGATTACGCATTGGGACTGAATTTCTCACGCCGCTACCAGATCGGCCGTATATACGAAGTTGTCTACCTCTGCCGCCGATGGGACGATAACTCGGACGCCTCACTCGACATTGTGAAGATGAATGGACACAACCTTTACAAAGATCGCATCCGTACCTGGGAATTGCAGGCACGGATCGCATTAAACAAAAAACAAAGATGAACAAGGAATTACAGAACCTGCTGAATGAGCAGCTCACCTCGTGGGAAATGGCGCAAAAGAATTACGATGCGTTGAAGCGTGTACGTGTAAAAGAGGTAGAAGTGAATGGCTGTCTTTACAAAGTGCAGTTCAACCCGGCACGCATTGTTTCATCGGCAGCCAAAGTAGACAGCAAGTCGATTCAGGAACGTAAGTGTTTCCTGTGTCCGGACCATCTTCCGCCAATGCAAAAGGGGATTCCTTTTGGAGACCATTATCAGATATTGGTCAATCCGTTTCCCATATTCCCCAGGCACCTGACAGTTCCCGAACTACAGCACGTCGATCAGCGCATCTTGTACCGTTTTGCTGATATGCTCGATCTGGCTGATTGTGCGGAAGATTATATTGTCTTCTACAACGGCCCCCAATGTGGCGCATCAGCCCCCGACCATATGCATTTTCAGGCCGGTAGCAAAGGCTTCCTTCCCATCGAACAAGAATGGAAGGAGAAAAGGGCAGAGAAAATAATTACCAATGAAGCTGCCACTCTATGGGCACTGGACGACTCTCCCCGTACAACACTCTTAATTGAATCGGAAAGTAAAGAGGCAGCCGTCACACTGTTCAACGCCGTATACGGAGCCATGAATCTCAAATCCGGCGAAGAGGAGCCGATGATGAATGTATTGGCATGGAAAGAACGAGGCAAACAGATTGTCTGTATCTTTCCCCGCGCCAGACACCGCCCTGCATGTTATATGGCCCAAGGGGATACCAATATACTGATCAGCCCGGCGTCAGTAGATATGGGTGGCGTTTTCATCACCCCATTGGAGAAGGACTTTGAGAAAATCACAGCAAATGATATTGCCGACATTCTCAGTGAGGTATGCTTGAAACCGGCAGACTTCCGTGCATTGATAGAACGCATAAAACAACGATCATGAAAGAACCTAAAGTACAGGTCGGCATTTTGTCCGAACCTCAAATCGAATTCATACTGCTGAACTCTTACCATATCAAAGGAAAAGAGATTGCCGGCAGACAGGTCGTGACCTATGTTGACGGACAAATCCGCTGGCAAGGACACCTTTATGACGAATTGCTGTTTGAACCCATGCACGAAGAAAGTGATGCTTTCGAATTACTGAATGTCACCATCGGCATTAACTTCCATTGGGAACGGAAAGAAGACCAACGCTTTATGGGAGCATTGAAAATCATTGTCGAGAACGAAAAGCTGACAGGGATCAATGTAATTCATGTGGAAGACTACCTGACCAGTGTCATCTCATCGGAGATGAGTGCAACGGCAAGCCTCGAACTGCTGAAGGCCCATGCAGTGATCTCAAGAAGCTGGTTATTGGCCCAAATTCATAAGAACAAAGCAATTACGGCATCTCAAAGCCTCTATTCAGCTTTCACACAGACCGACCAGGAGCTTATCAGATGGTACGACCGTGAAGATCACACCCACTTCGACGTTTGCGCCGACGACCATTGCCAGCGCTACCAAGGCATCACCCGTGCCTCAACCGAAATGGTGAGGCAAGCCATCGCTGCCACCCGCGGACAAATACTTATGTGGGAAGGAAACATTTGTGACGCCCGTTTCTCAAAATGTTGCGGCGGTGCTTTCGAAGAGTTCCAATATTGTTGGGAAGGTATCAAGCATCCGTATCTTTCCAAGCAAAGAGACAGCAAAACAGGATCCGGACTGCCCGATCTACGGGTAGAGTCCGAAGCCGACCAATGGATTCGAACCTCCCCCGAAGCTTTCTGTAACACAAAAGACAAGAAAATATTGTCTCAGGTTTTAAATAACTACGATCAGGAAACCACCGACTTCTATCGTTGGAAAATAGAGTATAAACAAGACGAACTTTCCGAGCTTATCCTGAAACGTTCGGGCATTGATTATGGACAGATACTCGACCTGATTCCGGTGGAACGGGGAACCTCCGGACGGCTTGTCAAGTTAAAAATCAGAGGGAGCAAACGGACCATGACTATCGGTAAGGAACTGGAAATACGCCGTACACTCTCTACATCTCACCTTTACAGTTCCGCTTTCGTCATCGACAAGGCAGATATCGTGGATGACGTACCGGGACGGTTTATCCTCACCGGTGCCGGATGGGGGCACGGAGTAGGACTTTGCCAAATAGGAGCAGCCGTCATGGGCGAACAAGGTTACCCATACGATACTATTTTATTGCATTACTACATCGGTGCAACGATAGATAAACTTTATTAAACACACACTCTTATCATGAAAAACAAGACCATATCACCATGGGCATGGATTCCGACCCTGTACTTTGCACAAGGATTACCTTATGTAGCCGTAATGACTATTTCGGTAATTATGTACAAGAATCTGGGTATCTCCAACACGGATATTGCACTCTACACCTCCTGGCTCTATCTGCCCTGGGTCATCAAACCCTTTTGGAGCCCGTTTGTCGACTTATTGAAAACCAAGCGCTGGTGGGTAATCAGCATGCAGTTGCTGGTTGGTGCCGGACTGGCAGGAATCGCTTTCACCATACCCATGCCAAATTTTTTCCAGACCACCCTTGCCATCTTCTGGCTGGTGGCCTTCAGTTCGGCTACGCATGACATTGCTGCCGACGGATTTTATATGCTGGCACTGAACGTACAAGACCAGGCACTTTATGTAGGGATACGCAGTACTTTCTATCGCATTGCCACAATTGCCGGACAAGGTTTGTTGGTGATGCTTGCCGGCGGCCTGGAAATATGGACAGGCAGTATTAAATACGGATGGAGCATCACCTTCTTTATCCTTGCAGGACTGTTCCTTGCTTTTTGCCTCTACCACAAATGCGTATTACCGAAACCTGACAGTGACAAAGCAGTAGTAGGTGAGAACAGCGCAAGCGCCATTTTCAATGGATTCATAGAAACCTTTGCCTCTTTTTTCCGCAAAAAACAGGCTGGAGTAGCCATCCTCTTTATGCTATTCTATCGCTTCCCTGAAGCACAGTTAGTGAAGCTCATCAACCCATTCCTGCTCGATCCTGTCGAGAAAGGCGGATTAGGACTGACTACCGCCGAAGTAGGATTGGTTTACGGAACCATCGGCATCATCGGACTGACATTAGGAGGCATCGTCGGCGGTATTTGTGCAGCCAAAGGAGGACTGCAAAAATGGTTGTGGCCAATGGCATGGAGCCTGTCGCTGACCTGCCTCACCTTTGTATATCTGGGTTACTTCCAGCCACAGAACTTTGTGATCATCAACCTGTGCGTATTTATCGAACAGTTTGGTTACGGGTTCGGATTCACAGCCTATATGCTTTACTTGATTTACTACTCTGACGGAGAACATAAGACGGCGCACTATGCCATCTGCACTGCTTTCATGGCATTAGGCATGATGCTGCCGGGCATGGCCGCCGGCTGGTTACAGGAACTGATCGGATACGAAAACTTCTTTATCTGGGTAATGGCTTGTTGTGCCGCCACAATTGCCGTATGTGCCTTCATCAAGATAGACCCCGATTATGGGAAGAAAAAAGAGAATATTGCCGAGGAGAAGAAATAAAGTTACTCCAGGCATTGGTAGGATAACTAAAAAAAGATAAGATTATGACACATAAAAGAAGTATATTGAGACTTTTGCTCATTCTTTTTATCCTTGTTTCCAATACTCCCCTTTCCCAAGGGATGGAACCAGGTGTAAAACCTCCGGGAATCCGTATCAAAACAGGTATTGAAGTCCTAAAAGAACAAAACTTCAAATGTCTTGAAGGAAAACGTGTAGGACTGATCACCAACCCGACCGGTGTAGACAATCAGTTGCGGTCCACTATCGACATTCTTCATGAAGCGCCCAATGTCAACTTAGTGGCTCTGTACGGACCGGAGCATGGTGTACGGGGTGATGTGCATGCCGGCGACAAAGTGGATAACACGAACGACCCCACTACCGGACTACCCGTTTATTCACTCTATGGCAAAACGCGTAAACCGAGCCCTGAAATGCTAAAAGACATTGATGTATTGGTATATGACATACAGGACATCGGCTGCCGCTCGTTCACCTATATCAGCACCATGGGAGTGGCTATGGAAGCTGCCGCCGAAAATGGTAAAGAGTTTATTGTCCTTGACCGCCCCAATCCGATAGGCGGATTAAAAATAGAAGGGAATCTCGTAGAAGATGGATACATATCTTTTGTCAGCCAATTTAAAATTCCGTACCTTTACGGACTTACTTGTGGCGAGCTTGCACTGATGCTCAATGGAGAACAAATGTTGGGCAGGCCATGCAACCTGCATGTTGTGAAAATGAAGGGGTGGAAGCGAAAAATGGATTATGTACAGACAGGACTCCAATGGATTCCTTCGTCCCCACACATCCCGCATCCGCATTCCGCTTTCTTCTATCCCGTTTCGGGGATACTCGGCGAACTGGGCTATATGTCGATTGGTGTGGGTTATACCATTCCGTTCCAAATGTTTGCCGCTCCTTGGATAGAGGCAGACAGATTGGCTGATAACCTGAACCGTCTGAACCTGCCGGGAGTGATATTCCGTCCGATGCACCTCAAACCCTTCTATTCGGTAGGCAAAGGGGAACATCTGCAAGGCGTACAAGTACATATTGTGGACTTTAATAAAGCTGCACTAAGCGAGATACAGTTTTACGTGATGCAGGAGATAGCTGTACTCTATCCGGGCCGGGCCGTATTCGACCATGCCGATAAAGGACGTTTCCGTATGTTCGATCTCGTCAGCGGCTCCAAAGAAGTACGCGAACGTTTCAGTCAGCGCAACCGCTGGGAAGACGTCCGCGATTATTGGTACAAAGACGTTGACGACTTCCGCCGGCTGTCGAAGAAGTATTATTTGTATAAATAAAAACTGGGACCGAGGAGTGCCCGACAAACAAAGAAACAATGAAAACGGAAAGAAACTATGACGAATTCCTGCGAGACATCAGCCGATTTATCCCACAGGATAGAATATTTACCGACGAGCTCCATCGCCTGGCATGGGGGACAGATGCGGGTTTCTACCGACTGATTCCTCTAATTGTAGTTAACTCGATCGACGACGATGAAGTATTCGAAATGATCTATCTGGCCGACAGATATAATATACCGGTAACTTTCCGCGCTGCCGGAACCAGTCTTTCGGGACAGTCCATCAGTGACTCTGTTTTGATTATAGCCGGCAAAGGCTGGGATCACTACGAACTCTCACCCGATCACGAACAGATTTACCTGGAGCCCGGTATCATCGGACAACGGGTAAACGAGATCCTCGCACCTTACGGACGTAAATTTGCTCCCGATCCGGCTTCCATAAAAAGCGCCATGGTAGGTGGAATCGTAATGAACAATGCTTCGGGCATGAACTGCGGGACACATGCCAACAGTGATAAGATGCTGCTGTCGGTACGTATCATACTCCCTGACGGATATTATCTTAATACCGCCAGCCAGGAATCCCGAGAAAACTTTGAAGAAGATCATCCCGATTTCCTCCGCCGCATCTGCGAGCTACGTGACCAGGTACGTAGCAACAAAGAACTGAGTGCACGTATCCGTTATAAATATTCAATCAAGAACGTAACAGGGTTGAATATTCTTCCCTTCCTCGTATACGATGATCCGTTCGATATTATTGCCCACCTGATGGTAGGCTCGGAGGGCACATTAGCTTTCCTTTCCGGTGTGACTATGAAAACGGAATACGACTATCCGCACAAGGCAAGCGCCATGCTCTATTTCAGCGACATCAAAGAAGCATGCCGTGCAGTGGTAGCCATGAAAAAACTCGTCAACACAGATGGGGAGTGGATTGTAAAAGGTGCGGAACTGCTCGACTGGAAATCCCTGGCTTCTGTGAATGATCCGACGGGAAAAGGGCTAACAGCCGTATTGACCGAAACCAAAGCACGCACACAGGAAGAGCTCAACCACAACATCACTGTCATCGAAGATACATTAAAGGCATTTAAAACCTACATCCCGGTCCACTTTACCGACCGTCCCGAGGAATATTCCAAATATTGGGCAATCCGTTCGGGCATTTTCCCCTCTGTAGGAGGAACCCGTCCTCCGGGAACAACCTGTCTGATTGAGGATGTGGCCTTCCACATTGAAGACCTCCCCGAGGCGACAGCCGAACTGCAACAGCTCATTGCCCGGCACGGATACGATGACGCCTGCATTTACGGTCATGCGTTAGAAGGCAATTACCACTTCATTATCAACCAGTCATTCAGTAATGAAGTTGAAATAAAACGGTATGAAGCCCTGATGAACGACATAAAAGAACTGGTAGTGGACAAATATGACGGCTCATTAAAGGCAGAACACGGCACAGGACGAAACATGGCTCCGTTCGTAAAGCAGGAATGGGGAGAAGAAGCTTTCGCTATCATGAAGGCGGTAAAACAACTCTTTGACCCCAAAGGATTATTTAATCCGGGTGTTATCTTCAACGACGACCCTCAATGCCATATCAAACATTTCAAGCCTCTCTCACCATTGGCAATAGGAGAAGGCTCCGAAGTGACACGCCAGATAGACCGGTGTATCGAATGCGGATTCTGCGAAGTGAACTGTCTCTCGTGCGGATTCACGCTCTCCTCACGCCAGCGCATTGTCATACAGAGGGAAATCTCACGCCTGAAAAAAAGCGGGGAAAATCCGCAGTTACTGGAAACACTGTCCAAGTTATACCGGTATCCGGGTAATCAGACCTGTGCCGGTGACGGCCTGTGTGCCACGTCTTGTCCGATGGGTATCAATACCGGTGACCTGACCCACCTCCTGCGTCAGGCAGAGCTACCGTCCAACAGCACCGGTTATAAGGCGGGAAAATTTGCCGCCAATCATTTCGCAGGAATAAAAAATGCCCTGCGACCGGTACTGTCACTTGCCAATACGACACACAGCCTGCTGGGAACTTCCAGGATGACTTCCATTACTCGAAAGATGCACAACGTATGGGGACTTCCGCAATGGACACCGGCCATGCCTATGAGCTATAAGATACACAAGAAGGACAACAACAAGGCACCGGATGCAAAGAACAAGGTGGTCTACTTCCCCAGTTGCATCAACCAAACTATGGGATTGGCAAAAAATTCTCCCGTAGAGCAACCTTTGGTTAACAAAATGCTCTCTCTGCTTCAGAAAGCGGGATACGAAGTCATCTTCCCGCCCAAGATGGAGAAACTCTGTTGCGGAACCATTTGGGAAAGCAAAGGTATGCTGGATATAGCCGACAGCAAATCGGCTGAACTGGAAGCCGCCTTATGGGAGGCCAGCGAACAGGGACGGTATCCGGTACTTTGCGACCAGAGCCCTTGTCTGCACCGTATGCGTGCCACTATCCAAAAGATGAAGCTATACGAACCGGCTGAATTTATCTATACGTTCCTGCGGGATAAACTGGAATTCACTCCCACAAACCGTCCCGTAGCCGTACACATCACATGTTCCATGCGTAAAATGGGATTGTCGAATACACTGATTTCACTGGCCGGACTATGTTCAACGCAAGTGCTTGTTCCGGAAGAGGTGGGTTGTTGCGGCTTTGCCGGAGATAAAGGATTCACCCGGCCGGAACTCAACACTTATGCTTTACGCAAACTGCGTCCGCAACTGGAGAAAGCAGGAATCAGTATCGGCTATTCAAACAGCCGCACCTGTGAAATCGGTTTAGCCACTAACACCGGCATCCCCTATGTATCGATTGCCTATCTGGTGGATCAGTGCACTCGTCCACGTGAAACAAAAGAATAACTTAACACTTAAATAAGAATGCAATGAATCAAACAGCCAACAAACGTCTACTTGCCCTCGATGTGTTGCGGGGTATCACTATCGCAGGAATGATTATGGTCAACAATCCCGGCAGCTGGAGCTACGTATATGCTCCCCTCGGACATGCGGCATGGATCGGTCTGACTCCGACCGACCTGGTCTTTCCTTTCTTCATGTTCATCATGGGCATTTCCACCTATATATCATTAAGAAAGTATAACTTCGAATTCAGTCATTCTGCAGCCTTGAAAATACTTAAAAGAACCATTGTGATCTTTGCCATCGGTTTGGGAATCGCATGGTTCTCCATGTTTTGCCACACTTGGAATTCACTATCCGGCGAAGATATTCCATTCTTCTCCCGTCTGGGGGAATCAGTCTGGACTTTCAGTCACATTCGCATCCTGGGTGTCATGCAGCGATTGGCCCTCTGCTACGGCGCAACGGCTATCATCGCTTTAATCATGAAGCATAAATACATCCCATACCTGATAGCCGCCTTGCTAATCGGTTACTTCATCATCCTGATCACCGGAAACGGATTTGAATACAACAGTACCAACATCCTGGCGGTGGTGGACCGTGCCGTATTGGGCGAGGCACATATGTACAAAGACAACGGCATCGATCCGGAAGGTGTATTAAGCACCATACCTTCGATAGCCCATGTGCTGATAGGCTTCTGCGTAGGCAAACTGCTGATGGAAGTAAAAGACATCAATGAAAAAATAGAACGCCTGTTCCTGGTTGGCACTATCCTCACCTTTGCGGGTTTCCTGCTCAGCTACGGCTGTCCAATCAGCAAGAAGATCTGGTCACCGACATTCGCGATTGTCACTTGCGGACTGGCATCCAGTTTCCTGGCACTCCTCGTATGGATTATCGACGTGAAAGGTTATACACGATGGAGCCGGTTCTTCGAATCGTTCGGAGTCAACCCACTATTCATCTATGTGACCGGAGCCGTTCTCTCTATTCTGTTGGGCAACATACTGATACCTTATGACGGTCATACCATCAGCCTTCACGGATTTGTGTATAAGATCATCCTCCAACCCCTGCTCGGCGATTATCCCGGTTCTTTAGCATTCGCCATCTTATTCGTAGGGCTGAACTGGTGTATCGGATACATCCTGTATAAGAAAAAAATATATATAAAGATATGATACTAATAGCAGACAGTGGTTCTACTAAGACCGATTGGTGTGTAGTAGAGCATGGACAGTTAGTCCAGCAGATTTTTACGAAAGGCACTAACCCTTTCTTTCAGTCTGAAGAGGAAATCAGTAATGAAATAGCAACCGCCCTGATTCCTCAATTAAAGACAAACAAGTTCGAGACTGTTCACTTCTATGGAGCCGGTTGCGCTTTCCCCGACAAAATAGAAACGGTGCGCAAAGCCATAGCTGCGCATCTGCAAGTAAGCGGAGAGATTGAGATCAGTACGGACATGCTTGCTGCCGCCAGGGGACTGTGTGGCCATCAACCGGGCATCGCCTGCATCATGGGCACAGGATCGAACTCTTGTTATTATGACGGTAAAAACATAGTCAGCAATGTATCGCCATTAGGATTTATTCTGGGTGACGAAGGCAGTGGGGCGGTTTTGGGTAAGCTGCTGGTAGGCGATATCCTTAAGAATCAAATGACTCCGGGACTTAAAGAAAAGTTCCTGGAACAATACAACCTGACGCCTGCCGAAATTATCGACCGGGTATATCGCCAACCGTTTCCAAATCGTTTCCTGGCAAGTTTCTCTCCATTCCTGGTCGAACACCTCGATGAACCGGCCATACGCGAACTGGTTCTGAACAGCTTTAAGAAGTTCCTGAAACGCAATGTAATGCAATACGACTACCAGCATGCCCGGGTCCATTTCATCGGTTCAGTAGCGTTCTACTACAAAGAATTACTGTCGGAGGCGTGTAAGGCAATGGAGATTCACCTGGGAACGATTATCAAGAGTCCGATGGAAGGACTGATTAAATTTCACGAGTAACGTATACGAATTATAGAACAAAAACATGAATAGTAATATAGAAAAATCAGATAAAACATCCTTCGTCAAGATTTCCGAGCAACCCTCGCTCTACAGTGATCTTGAGAAGAAGTCGGTCCGCGAAATACTGGAAGATATCAATACCGAAGACCAAAAGGTGGCTCTTGCCGTACAGAAAGCTATTCCTCAAATTGAAAAGTTAGTCACACAGATTGTCCCCCGCATGAAACAGGGGGGACGCATCTTCTACATGGGGGCCGGAACCAGCGGACGCCTCGGGGTTCTCGATGCTTCAGAGATCCCTCCCACTTTCGGGATGCCTCCCACATTGATCATCGGGCTGATTGCAGGCGGAGATACCGCCTTGCGTAATCCGGTAGAAAATGCCGAAGACAATACCACCCGGGGGTGGGAAGAACTGACGGAACATAACATCAACAGTAAAGATACCGTCATCGGTATTGCAGCCTCAGGTACGACTCCCTATGTGATCGGAGCCATGCATGCGGCACGCGAGCACGGCATCCTCACCGGTTGCATCACCAGCAACCCGAACTCGCCGATGGCCGCAGAAGCCGATGTACCCATCGAAATGATTGTAGGCCCCGAATATGTAACAGGCAGTTCGCGCATGAAATCAGGAACAGGACAGAAGATGATTCTGAACATGATCACAACCTCGGTTATGATTCAACTGGGACGCGTGAAAGGCAACAAGATGGTCAATATGCAGCTTAGCAACCAGAAGTTGGTGGACCGCGGCACACGCATGATTGTCGAAGAACTCGGGTTAGAATATGACAAGGCTAAAGCACTGTTGCTGATGCACGGTTCCGTGAAAAAAGCGGTAGATGCATATAAAGCCGGATAACAAAACCGAACCCTCCTAAACTTACAATACCATGAATACGAAAAACAAAGTTCACTTCTCCCCCATCTCCCTGCAGGAAAGAAAAGGGACGAAATCTCTGCTCACCGCTTTGGCGCTTCTGTTCTGCAGCCTGCAAGCTGTCGCACAACCTCTGCCACGCGTTGCCCCCGAGCAAGTAGGCATGGATTCTCACCGTCTGTTGCATGCCGACGAGGCTATTCAGAAGGCGATCCTTAACAAAGAAATACCGGGGGCCGTACTCGCCGTGGTCCGTCATGGCAAAATGGCCTATCTCAAAGCTTATGGTAACCGGCGGATCTATCCCAATATAGAACCGATGGAGATAAATACCGTCTTCGATATGGCTTCTTGCAGCAAGCCGATGTCGACTGCTGTTTCTGCCATGATTCTGATTGAACGCGGACAACTGCGCCTACTCGATCGCGTCAACCTCTACCTGCCTGACTTCCGGGAATGGCAGGGAGAGAACGGAGAGAAACAGGACATCCGCATTGTAGACCTTATGACTCACACTTCGGGCCTTCCACCTTACGCACCGGTAGCCGAGTTACAGAAAGAGTACGGTTCACCCAATCCGGAAGGGCTCATGAAGTATATTTCCACTTGCAAACGTGACTTCAAGCCTCAAACGAATTTTCAGTATAGTTGCCTCAACTATATCACCTTGCAACATGTCATCGAAGTCATTACCGGACAAAACCTGCGGGACTTTGCCAAAGAGAATATCTTCAATGTCCTGGGCATGCAGCACACCGATTATCTGCCCACCGTACAGCAGAAAGACGGAAAGTGGATAAATACCGTAGATTACCCCTGGATGGATTTGATTGCACCTACCGAGAAGCAAAAAGACGGAAGTGTACTCTGCGGACAGGTGCACGATCCGTTGGCGCGCATCCTGAACGGAGGAATCTCCGGCAATGCAGGGGTCTTCTCGGACGCCAATGATATTGCCGTTCTCGCAGCTGCCTTGCTGAATGGGGGCGAATATAATGGTCGCCGTATTCTCAGCCCACTGGGGGTAAAAACCATGCGTACCGTTCCCCGCGAAGTAGCCGGACTGGGACGCACTCCGGGATGGGATGTCTTCTCAGCCTATGCCTCAAATCATGGCGACCTCTTCGGCCCGAACACCTTCGGGCACACAGGATATACGGGTACTTCCATCCTGATTGACCCAGATAACGACACGGCCGTCATCCTGCTCATCAACGCCGTGCATCCGGAAGACGGACACAGTGTAGTCCGCCTCCGTTCGCTGGTTGCCAATGCAGTAGCCGCTTCTATCTGCCCGCCCGCACAAGTATATACGGATCATTATTACAAACGTTTCCTGGAATTTGAAGCAGATGCTCCCATCGGGCCGAAGGATATCGTAATGGTGGGCAACAGCCTCACCGAAAACGGCGGAGACTGGAGCATACGCCTGAATAAAAAGAATATAAGAAACCGCGGAATCATCGGTGACGAAGCAATGGGAATTTACCAACGTCTTTTCCAGATATTGCCCGGCACTCCCCGGAAGATTTTCCTGATGGCAGGAATAAACGATGTGTCACACAACCTGAGTGCCGATAGTGTGGTAGAACTGGTTACTCTGGTCATAGACAAAATACGAACCGGATCACCATCCACCGAACTCTATCTGCAGAGCCTTTTACCCATTAACGAATCGTTCGGACGATACAAAACAATGACCGGTAAAACCGACCTGATACCCGAAATCAACAGTAAGTTGGAAGCACTTGCCAAAGACAGGAAAATACCTTTTATCAACCTTTTCCCTCTATTTACGGAGAAAGGTAGCAATGTGATGCGGAAAGAACTGACTACGGACGGACTCCATCTGACGGAGGAAGGCTACAAGATTTGGAGCAAAGCATTGAGAAGGGTGTGTCGAAACTCACCACAGAAGGCACAGAGTAAATTTTAAGCCATTGATTATCAATATTGATAATCTGTGGTGATCTGTGGTGAAAAGACTCTTGGCACAGCCCTTTCAAATATATTCTTTAAGTGCCGCCATATCTTCCAGCGTCACCACTTTCTTATTGATTGAAATCAGGCCCTCCTTCATCATCTTATTTATTTCTTTCGAAAGTGCAGGGCGGGTTACCCCCAGATATTCTGCTAACTGGACCTGATTATGCTCCAATATAGCCGTATTCGGAGAAGTCTTATGCTCCATGAAGTAATAAACCAAACGGCTGCGCAGCATCTTGTAAGAAAGAATCCTCAGACGGGTGACCGTACACTTGTTACAATTGCCTGTGACACACAGGAAACGGTGCAGTAAATCGGGTACGGAACTGATCAACTTAAAAACGGAAGTACGGGTAGCCATCAGCAAAACAGAATCTTCGCTGGCAGTAAACGTAGCAGGCAAGAGATTCTTATCGCCAAACAGATGGGGTGTGGCAAAAGCACGGGGAGCACGGATATCTTCTACCTTCACCAGATTTCCTGCCACATCAACGATATTGACCTCCAGTTCTCCCTTCAGCAATACATACAAATGATTGCAATAGGTGTCCTGCTTCAATACGACCTCTTTCCTGGCAACCTCGTACACCGAAAGTTCCAGTTCCAAAGGCAGCCGACGTTGCAAACTGACATCCATATCCTTAAATAAAGATATCTGCCACAAGATTTTTTGATATTCGTCTGTAAACTCTACTTTTACCACAATGCTTGTCTTTTTAGCAAAGATAGCATTTTCTCCCGTACCAATCCTACCACTTGGTAAATAAAATACGCGGATTGATGTTCAGTGTCAGCCATCCCCAGTCCTGCCAGCTCTTATGGCTGCCACCTTTTACAATGTCCATATATTTAGTTCCAAGCATGGTCGAATAACCGGCTGTCAGTTTTACATCTTTCATCAAAGTATAATCTACCTGCAAATCGAACTCCGATCCCAGACTGCGTCCTTCTTTACCGTCTGTGGCCGTTACGTCATAAGTCGTAGAAAAATGGTGATAATTCAGTGAGAACCCTATCTTTTGGGTCGGCTTGAAGTCAACACTGAGTATTTTGTCCCACAAACCTTTGTTATAAGCCGATGCATAAAAATAATCCATTCCTCCATAGAATTTATGATGTGTCCCGTAAAGCGGATCAAAAGTAGTTACCTTCTTACTGTCGGGATCTCCGCTCAGGTAGTCCGTGCCGAGGCTTACACTCCACTTTGGATCAATCTTATACCCGGCTTTCAAGCTGAACATATAAGCAGATACCTTCTTGTCGGCTTTGTTTTTACCCGACTGGTAATAGACGCTACCGTTCAGCAACCATGCCCCGGGTGTATACACCAGATAAGTACCCATCGTCTGCATATTAGCAGTTTTACCCTTTTCTTCCGTCCCTGTTTCAAATCCGGTATTCATAAAAAGCAGTGAAGCAGTGAAATCTTTAGCCCACCGGCCATTATACCATACCGTTTGCATGGTTTTATAAGGCTGTCCACCGGGAGCATAATAAGTGCCACCATAGGAGCGATCTTCATTATTCTGATTAAAAGCCAGTATCAAATGCAACTTGTGTATCTTGCTTTCATACCCCAATTTCAATGCATCGTGGAAGCGGCCTGCCACATTCCAGTCCAGTCCGCCAAGCAGACGCTCATCATCATACGAGAGTGGCTGACGCCCCAACTGCGCAAACAGGCCTTTTGAAAAATCAAGCCGTGCCCAAGCTTCGTGCAAAATAAACCGTCCGTTTTTATCGATCTGCGGATCCTGCCCCCACACCCCTACATGCTGTGCAGCAAGTTTCATTTGCAGGCGATCGCGCTGATAACCTAAGGATAGCCGTGCCCGCTCGTTGATAAAGAAAGTCGGACTTGCGCCTTCGGGACGGGGGTTCAACACTCCATTGCGGTATTCACCACGAGTACGTATTTGTGCATCAATTGTAAACTGATTCTCCTTTTGTTGCTGTGCAAAGGCGGACAGCGGTGCAAAAAGCATTGCTGCCCAGATTAGATTCGTGATTCTCATAACTCAATTAGTAATTAGTAGTTAGCGATTTATCAATTCAAATTATACGTATGTACGCTGGTTCCCTGTGCCGATGGCAGATAATTAATGCCATACCAACACATTTGCAGCAATGCAAAACAGATGAGGAGTCCGACAAGTGCCACACGTACTTTTTGCCGCCTGTTCATCCGGTAATGGATATAACAGAGATAGCCTATCCACGTGGCTGCCGCCCAGGTTTCCTTCGGATCCCAACTCCAGTAATGCCCCCAGGCCTCTTTAGCCCACAAAGCTCCGAACAACATTCCCAATGTCATGAAGGATAGTCCTACATTGACCAAATTATCACACAGTTCCATCTCACGTTCTTCGGTAGCTTTTTTCTTGATCCAAAGCAGGTATACCGCCATAACGGCCGCTGCGCCCAACATAGCATAAGCAAACATATATACAATGACATGCGGTGCAAACCAAGGACTTTGCAAAGCAGGCATCAAGGTTTTATTATGTATCTCGGGTTTAAACAGGTTGATACAGATGAATACAAGCGAAAGAACAAAGCTGAAACTCAGAATCCACTTATATCGCCAGCGGCTATAAGTGATGATGCCTGCCAAAGGTAAAAAGAAAGAATACCACAATCGGGTTTCACCCATTGTACGCATCGGAGGCCGTTCCAATGAAATCCACATCCCAAGGATAAAAGCAAAAAAGACGGCCAGTCCTGCCAACGTGGCTGCATAAACAACAAACTGGCGTTTCTCTTTCCATGCGGCAACGGCACCGATAGCCCAACACAGAAGAGCTGCCATGGCAAATATCACAAAATGATCCCAACTCATACGTTGTCCTCCTTTCTTTTCTGTGACAGGGCGAACAGGCAGACAGCTCCGGCTATCATCATCCAGATACCGGTATAAACCACCGGTAACCACGGATCACGAACCAGTTCAAACACGCTTATATCGCTCCAGCGACCTTTCGACTCGTCATAACTGAACTGATATATTTTCCATCCCTCCAACTCAAAAGGTTTATTTACCTCAATCGTAGCCGAATCACGGCGTCCCGACTCCGTATAAACTTTCACCTCGGATGCAAAACGGCGAGGTTCACGCTCAGGCATTACCAAACTGGTCTGATCGTCAAGACGGATAGCCTTATAAGGAAACATAAAACTGCCACAACTCACCCATCCTTCATGTTTCCGGCCTGTTTTATCATTCACTGCCGTCAGATAGACAGCATAAGCAGCTCCCATTGAAGGAAAGTCCACAAAGTTCAAAGTATCCTGAGTCGCTACACTGGCTGCCAAAGGGAGTTTCTTCTCTATGTGGATTTCCCAATCGAGCAAATGCCCGGCATGAAAATCATCTTCAATCAGCAGGTTTTCCGGCTTCCCGACCGGCAGTGCTTTACCTGTTTCATTGTCAATCAACATCAATTTCGGGGGATATTCATCGATCGTAAAGTTCTGAAGCTCGATAGCCAAAGGCAGCTCCCGCATTTTCTGATTTTCATCGGAAGCCCGCCATTCGGCTTGTCCTATCTTTGTAGTCATATGCAGACGCTCCATATCGGCATTTCCCAATACAGCTCCGGTCAGTGCAAGGAAAAGTCCCAGATGGTTCAGCACAAAAGGAACGTCCCGCCAATGGAAATGATGAATCCGCCGAATGGTGGTCAACCCCAACAAAGTGACCATCCAGAGGAACAACAGCACAAACGAACAGGCGGACAACATTTGGGAAAATCCCAACCAGGTTTCAATACCGGACAAAGGTATATCGGACTTCACCTGGCGGATCAGTCCCATCACTACAGTGAGCACGGCCACTGACACCATGGATGAAACAGCGGCCTGGCAGCTCCCCATCCACCGGATAAAATAACTCTTTTGTGAAAAGGTGTAGGCCGATAACAAGATAACGACATATAGCAACCCTACACACACATTCACAGGGTAAGAAAGAATGGAAAGTGTGCACTTCCCCAACGTCATTTGCAGGAAAATGCCTGTCAGAAAAAGTCCGCCACAGATGGCGAACCCTTCTTTATATCCCCAAGGTTTCTGCCACATAGTTTACAGTTTAGCCAGACGACCGTTAGCCTTCGCTTTCTCCAACCATTCGGGTACTACTGTTTTCAGGAATTTATCTTTCGCTTCACGCTCTTTCTGCATATCGAGACCGATATACTGCTGCGCTTTCTCTTTAGTCGAAATATCAGGCATCGGCACATCGGCTGTATAGCCATGCTGAGCCAACACTTTTGAGATGGCAAGACGGGCCTGCAAAGCTTTATCAAGTCCGTGTCCCAGAATGCGCTGTATCTCTTGCGGAGCATGGAACGCACCACCGTGTGAAGCCACGCCGAAATCCCATCTCCACTGGGCCTGGCGAATCAACTTCAACGCCTCTGCCATCTGAGTATCCGTCGCACCTTTATCCCAGGCGAATTTAGCTTCAATATGCGCTTTAGCCAACTCCTGTTCCAGACGGCCACGAATTTCATTCGCTTTACGCTGACGGTCATATACATTATTCCGCAATGTCTCTTCGCTCTCACGATGACAAACCTGACAAGTCCGGTCGATCATAGCTAACGGACTCTGAATGTGGTGATCGCTGAATTTCATGCCTCCCTCGCTTTTGTAGGGCATATGACAATCGGCGCACGACACTCCGCGTTGGGCATGAATTCCCATCTGAGAAATCTCGTAATCCGGATGTTGTGCTTTCAGTATACGGGCTTTGCTCAGTGCATGTGTATAATCGGCAAAGTCGGCCTCGTCATAGTAGGCTTCCATATCTTCTACCGAAAATCCTTTATCCCAAGGGAAAGTCAGGTATTTGCCATCTCCCTTGAAATAATATTCCACGTGGCATTGTGCGCATACCAACGAACGCATTTCCTGCGGAGTCGCTTTATCGATATCTTTCCCCTGACGGGCAAATGCCTCGCGCAAAGCCGGACGGCTAATATGAAGTTTCATATTCGTCGGTTCATGACAATCGGCGCAACCTATCGGATTGACGATCTCACTACCGAAAGCTCCCCACTTATTATTATAGAACGAATCCACTCCAATAGCTTCCATCATGCGAGGAACGTCCGGACTCTTACAAGTCCAGCAGGTAGAAGGTTGCGGCCCGCTTTTATCATCCATCGGCGCACCGGTACGGAGTGAATGTGTAATGTCCTCAATAGCATGCATATGTCCCCTCGGAGTCGAATAATCTTTTGAGAATGCATAGCCGGCCCAAAGCACCACCATCTCGGGACGTTGTGCAAGTACATCTACCGCTTCGTTACCGTTAAATTCACTCTCGAAATCGGTCTTAGCCGTTTCTTTCCATGTTTCATACTCACGTGGGTAGTTATCCCCAAACACTTCGTTTCGTGGTTCTATTCCGGTAATTTCCACCCGTTTGTTATTGAAAACGCTTACCGTCTCTGCCCGGCGTTCCATCAGCGCCGAGACAACAAGCCCAAGCACAAAAACGACTACCATCGCTCCGCAGAACAACAACCATCCTTGCCATGATTTCAGTTTCTTTTCCATAATTCTGTTATCTTGATTTTCTATATTATTCGATCATTTTTTTCAACCATTCCGGTGTAGGAGAATCCGGATAAGGGACTAACGCATTAGGAGTGGATGCGACACTGTTACTTCCTCCATGCGGTACGTCCCGATGACAGTCCCAACAAGCTTTCCCTTCACCTACCTGAGACATCATATAATCTATCCGTCCTGTACTTACAAATTCAGTGTTCAGTTGTGTATGACAACGAATACAATTATTCATAATCACCTCCGAGCTTTCACCATTGGCACGAACCACATCTTTTTCTCCATGGGTGAGGAATACGGCAACATGACGCATACCGTCCATTCCCTTGAATACCCATTTCTTCACTGCATTTTCGTGTGGAACATGACAGTCATTGCATGTAGCATTCCTGCTATGCGAACTATGAAACCACGTCGCATAATACGGTCCCATGATATGGCAATTAACACAAGCAGCCGGATCATCGGTCAGATAGGTATGTGCCCGAAGCATATAAAGGGTCAGAGCCCCTCCACCTACAATCACACCTGTTATAATGATCGCAAGTACTCTCCACTTACGCGAAGGGAGTAACCATTGGATATATTCTTTTACCTTCATAGTATGTATGCTATGTATTTATGCAAAGAAAGGGATTTCCATTTAAAAAGAATGTAATCCAGATTACATTTGCGAAAGAAAAATAACCCATGCTAAAAAAACAAAAGATAAACAAAGGAGAGATAAGGCAGGGGCTTCTTAATAATCCGGACAGGGCTGATTCATTTTCTTACACTTACCGGATATTGTTTTAATAACAAGTTTCAAGACGTGGGTACGGTGAAAAGACTTTTCCATATACTTCAACCCCACCTTTTTATCTTCCGGAGAATATTTATCAAGCAGAAGTTCCAATGCCTTTCGCTTCTCAGTTTCTTCTAACTGACAAATCATAGTCCCGTTAATCACGATACTTTCATACTCGGTACTAAATTGATTGGAAACAACGCGCGTGCGTCCTACCACGCAAAACGATGCCTGATTACAGTCTTGAAGTATACAAAGCTTACGCCCTTCGGGAGCACAATGAAAATAGATAGACTGTTGTTTATCCCATACATAATTAATGGGAATGCCATAAACACCTTCTTCAGGTGAAGAAATAGATAACACTCCGTATTCTCCATTTTCAAGTAAACTCATTGCTTCATCTTCCGATAAAAGGCGGTCCTTCCGTCGGATTAAATCGTTGATATATTCCATTCTATCAAAATAAAAAAAGTAATATTTACTAATAAATCCATAGAAAAAATCCCCTGACTTTTGCCTCAACCTTTAATTAAGCCAAAAATTAGGGGATTCAATATCCAGTGGAACCTATCCTTTATTCATCCAATATTTCTTCCAATTGCATATCAAAGATCAAGGTCGAATAGCCTGGAATTTTATCAGATCCGCTTGTTCCGTAAGCCAATTGCCACGGGATATAAACCAGCCACCTTTCTCCAACACGCATACGTTGTAATATCTCGGCCCAAGCAGAGACACCACCAACTGTAATAAAACTTTGGATAACAAATTTACTTGGTGAATCAAATGGACCCGGTTTATCCCCTTTAAAATTCTGATCAAATGTTTCTCCAAAAATGAAACTTCCACGATAGAATACATTTACAGAATCGGTATATAGAGGAATAGCTCCTGTATCATTAGAAATTTTCTTCTTATAGTAAATTCGCAACTTAGGATTTATTTCCGGTGCAAAAGCTTTCAGCTCGGGATCCTTCTTGTCATCAAATACCGTCTTCAAAGAATCAATATATCCTTCATTACGTGCCCTCCAATTATCAAACTTTGTAGCTTCTTTCGTCTCTTCACAAGAAACAAAGATAAGGGCCAGTAACAGCAACGGTAATAAATAGATTTTTTTGTTCATTCGCTAAAGAGTTATTGGATTGTTTTCAACAACGAGGTAATACTTACCCGGTCGGCAATGATATTATTCAATTCAGAGATTGCCACACGTTCCTGCTCCATAGTGTCGCGATTACGCAGTGTCACACAATTGTCTTCCAATGTCTGATGGTCAACAGTCACACAGTACGGAGTACCGATGGCATCCTGACGACGGTAGCGTTTACCGATACTGTCTTTTTCATCATACTGACAATGGAAGTGGAACTTAAGATTGTCAATGATCTCACGAGCCTTTTCAGGCAGTCCGTCTTTCTTTACCAACGGCATTACAGCCAACTTCACGGGTGCCAATGCAGCAGGCAATTTCAATACGATACGACTTTCACCGTTCTCCAGCTGTTCTTCACAATAAGCGGCAGACATAATGCTGAGAAACATACGATCGACACCGATCGAAGTTTCGATTACGTACGGAGTGTACGATTCATTCAACTCGGGATCAAAATATTTAATGCTCTTTCCGGAGAACTTCTCGTGCTGGGAAAGATCGAAATTAGTACGAGAGTGAATACCTTCTACTTCTTTGAAACCGAATGGCATCAGGAACTCAATATCGGTGGCGGCATTCGCGTAGTGAGCCAATTTATCGTGATCGTGGAAACGATAATGATCATCGCCAAAACCAAGTGCCTTGTGCCACTTCAAACGAATTTCTTTCCATTTCTTGAAATATTCCAATTCGCTGCCCGGACGAACGAAGAACTGCATCTCCATCTGTTCGAACTCACGCATGCGGAAGATAAACTGACGGGCTACAATTTCGTTACGGAAAGCTTTACCGATCTGAGCGATACCAAAAGGAACTTTCATACGACCGGTCTTCTGTACATTCAGGTAGTTTACGAAAATACCTTGCGCAGTTTCCGGACGAAGATAAATTTTCATGGCTCCATCGGCAGTAGACCCCATATCGGTAGAAAACATCAGATTAAACTGGCGGACTTCCGTCCAGTTCTTGGTCCCGGAAATAGGACATGCTATTTCTTCGTCGATAATGATCTGGCGAAGTTCTTCCAGATTGTTATCATTCAGTGCTTTTGCAAAACGTTCGTGCAATGCATCACGCTTTGCCTGATGTTCAAGAACACGGCCATTCGTGCTGCGGAATTGGGCTTCATCGAAAGCTTCGCCAAATCTCTTGGCAGCCTTGGCTACTTCCTTATTAATTTTATCGTCGTACTTAGCCAGTTGATCCTCGATCAGTACATCGGCACGATAGCGTTTTTTAGAGTCTTTGTTGTCAATCAACGGATCATTGAATGCATCCACATGTCCGGAAGCCTTCCAGATGGTAGGGTGCATAAAAATTGCAGAGTCAATGCCGACAATGTTTTCGTGCAGCAGCACCATGCTGTCCCACCAGTATTTTTTAATATTGTTTTTCAGTTCAACACCCATCTGTCCGTAGTCATACACTGCGCCCAATCCGTCGTAGATATCGCTTGAGGGGAACACAAAACCGTATTCTTTGCAATGTGATACTAACTTCTTAAAAACATCTTCTTGTGCCATCGTCTTATTTTCAATTTAGTCATTTACAATTTACATTTCATACATCTGCCTGTAAGCCAGACTCAGAAATAATCTGCAAAGTAAATGATTTTTTTCAATTAAATTCGTATTTTTGCCTGCACATCACCCAATAATGATGTAAAAAAGATAATTTGTTGTTAAAACCAGAGGGAAATTTGATTTTATGAGCGAAGAGAACAACGAGATTACGGAAGGACATTCTGACTATAAGCCGGCGGACTCACATAACGAAAGCATTAAACATCAACTTACAGGAATGTACCAGAACTGGTTTCTGGACTATGCTTCATACGTTATCCTCGAGCGAGCCGTGCCCCATATCAATGACGGACTGAAACCGGTGCAACGCCGCATCCTGCACTCCATGAAACGCATGGATGATGGACGGTATAACAAGGTGGCTAACATTGTAGGACATACGATGCAGTTTCACCCCCATGGCGATGCATCTATTGGTGACGCATTGGTACAGTTGGGACAGAAAGACTTATTGGTCGACTGCCAGGGTAACTGGGGTAATATCCTCACCGGTGACGGTGCGGCCGCTCCCCGTTATATCGAAGCACGCCTGTCAAAGTTTGCACTCGATGTAGTGTTCAACCCTAAAACAACCGAATGGAAACTGTCGTATGACGGACGAAACAAAGAACCTATCACCTTGCCGGTGAAGTTCCCACTTTTGCTGGCACAAGGAGTGGAAGGTATCGCCGTAGGACTTTCATCCAAGATCTTACCACATAACTTCAACGAACTTTGCGACGCTTCCATCAGTTACCTGCGAAACGAAGAGTTCAAACTATATCCCGACTTCCAGACCGGAGGTTCTATTGACGTGTCGAAATACAACGACGGTGAACGCGGTGGAGCAGTAAAGATACGGTCTAAAATCAATAAAGTAGACAATAAAACACTCGCCATTACCGAAATTCCTTATGGCAGGACTACGACTTCGGTCATCGACTCCATCCTGAAAGCCGTCGACAAAGGAAAAATAAAGATACGCAAGGTAGACGACAACACAGCAGCCAACGTAGAGATCCTTGTCCATCTGGCTCCGGGCACTTCATCGGACAAAACAATCGATGCCCTCTATGCTTTTACGGATTGCGAAGTAAGCATCTCGCCCAACTGTTGTGTGATTGATGATCAGAAGCCTCACTTCCTCACCATCAGCCACGTCCTGAGAAAATCTGCCGACAATACATTGTCCCTGCTTCGCCAGGAACTGGAAATCAAGAAAGACGAACTACAGGAAAGCCTGCATTTCGCTTCTCTTGAAAAGATATTCATTGAAGAGCGCATTTATAAAGATAAAGAGTTCGAACAGTCTAAAGATATGGATGCCGCCTGCGCACACATCGACGAACGGTTGACTCCTTTCTATTCGCAATTCATACGTGAAGTGACGAAAGAAGACATCCTCCGCCTGATGGAAATCAAGATGGGACGTATCCTGAAGTTCAATTCCGACAAGGCGGAAGAGGCTATTGCCCGCATGAACGAAGACATTGCCGAGATCAACAATCATCTGGCCAACATCGTGGAGTACACCATCCAATGGTACCGGATGCTTAAAGATAAATATGGGAAAAACTTCCCCCGACGTACTGAGTTGCGCAACTTCGACACCATTGAAGCCGCCAAAGTGGTGGAAGCCAACGAAAAGCTCTATATCAACCGTGAAGAAGGTTTCATCGGAACGTCATTAAAGAAAGACGAATTCGTGGCATGCTGTTCGGACATCGATGATGTGATCATCTTCTACCGGGACGGGCGTTACATGGTCACTCCCGTAGCCGACAAAAAGTTTGTGGGCAAAAACGTAATCTACGTCAATGTATTTAAGAAGAATGACAAACGCACCATCTACAACGTAGCCTACCGCGACGGTGCAGAAGGAACACACTATATCAAACGGTTTGCAGTCACTTCCATCGTACGCGACCGTGAATACGACGTGACACAAGGTAAACCCGATTCACGCATTTCTTATTTCAGTGCCAACCCCAATGGTGAAGCTGAAATCATCAAGGTCACCTTGAAACCTAATCCTCGTGTACGCCGCATCATCTTCGAGCGTGATTTCAGTGAAGTGACCATTCGCAGCCGACAAAGTCTGGGTGTCATTCTGACACGCCTGCCGGTACACAAAATTGTATTGAAACAACGGGGAGGCTCTACACTGGGCGGACGTAAAGTATGGTTCGACCGCGATGTGCTCCGCCTCAATTACGACGGCCGGGGTGAATATTTGGGTGAGTTCCAGAGCGACGACAGCATCCTTGTTGTGCTGAACACCGGAGAGTTCTATACCTCAAACTTCGATCTCAGCAATCACTACGAAGATAATGTGAGTATCGTCGAGAAGTTCGATGCCAACAAGATATGGACGGCTGCGCTTTATGATGCCGACCAACAGAACTATCCGTACCTGAAACGTTTCTGCTTCGAAGCCACTGCCCGTAAGCAGAACTATCTGGGTGAGAACAAACATAACCGCCTGATTTTACTGACGGATGAGTATTACCCAAGATTGGAGATCATCTTCGGAGGTCACGACAGTTTCCGCGAACCTGTTGTCATTGATGCCGAAGAGTTCATTGCCGTCAAAGGTTTTAAGGCCAAAGGGAAACGTCTCACTACTTATACAGTAGAGACCATCAACGAACTGGAACCGACCCGTTTCCCGGATCCGCCACAAACCACGGATGATGAAAACACGGATGAAGAACCGGAAAATCTGGACCCGGACAATGGTAAAACAGAAAACGACATACTCGATGAAATGACCGGACAGATGAAGCTGTTTTAGCACAAGTCCAAGATAAAACTGCGTATGAAAGTAAATACAAGTATATTGCTATTATTAATGATAGCAATCGCTCTCCCTTCTTTTGGAGGGAACGGAAATGGTAACGGCACAGACTCACTTCAAGCTACCCGCTATGTGACACGTGCCACCATGTACGGTGTGGGATACACCAATGTATTCGACACCTATCTTTCTCCGCAGGAATATAAAGGTATCGAATTTCGTATCTCACGCGAAACAATGCGTATGACCGCCTGGGGCGATGGCAATGTCTCGGTACAGAACTTTTTCCAGGCAAACCTGGCATATACTCACAACCGGGTAGATAACAACAATACATTTGCCGGATTAGTGAATTGGAACTATGGACTGCACTATCAGTTCCGCATAACAGACAACTTTAAGCTGCTTGCCGGAGGAATGGGAGATTTCAACGGCGGCTTTGTCTACAATCTGCGCAATACCAACAATCCGGCCTCAGCCCGTGCTTACATCAACCTGGACGCTTCGGGAATGGCCATCTGGCATACAAAAATAAAAAATTATCCGTTGGCATTACGTTACCAGGTTAATCTTCCGGTAATAGGGCTCATGTTCTCTCCCCATTACGGGCAATCTTACTACGAAATATTCACACTCGGACACGCCAGTGGCGTAGTCCGTTTTACTTCTCTGCATAATCAGCCGGCGTTACGACAGATGATATCAGTCGACTTTCCAATCAGATATACCAAAATGCGCCTTAGCTATTTGTGTGATCTCCAACAATCCAAACTGAACGGAATCAAGACACATACTTATTCACAAGTTTTCATGGTGGGATTTGTACACGATCTGTTCCGTATCCGAAATAAGAACGGAACTCCCCTGCCACCTGCCGTCAGAGCCTATTAAAACAGAAGTGAATCATGAAGAATCCTCCTATCCATAGTATCCTGCAACAAAGCTTCTGCCTGATTTTCTTTCTGGCTCTCCTCTCTTCCTGTATCCGGGAAGAAGAGTATGCCAACGATCCACAAGGAAACTTTGAGCAGTTATGGAAAATCATCGACCGGCAATATTGCTTTCTCGATTACAAACAAATCGACTGGGATGATATCTATACCCAATATCAAAAACGTATTACCCCGAATATGAGCAACGAAGGGCTGTTCGAAGTTCTGAGTGAAATGCTTTATGAATTGCAGGACGGGCATGTCAATCTGGCTTCGGCACACAACGTGTCTTATTACGACGCCTGGTATCAAGATTATCCCCGTAACTTCCGTGCAGACCTGGTTGAAGATTCCTATCTGGGCCGTGCCAGTACGGACTATCGTACGGCAGCAGGCCTCAAATATAAGATACTGAAAGACAACATCGGCTATATACGGTATGAAAGCTTTGCCGACCCGATTGGCAACGGCAACTTGGACGAAGTGCTCTCCTACCTGGCCATTTGCAATGGACTAATTATCGATGTGCGCGATAATGGTGGTGGAAACGCGACAAATTCCGCCCGCATCGCTTCCCGATTCACTAACGAAAAGGTTCTGACAGGATACATCTGCCATAAGACAGGAACCGGACACAACGACTTCTCTAAACCCTATGCCATCTATCTGGAACCGGCCAATGGGGTACGCTGGCAAAAGAAAGCAGTCGTGTTGACCAATCGCCGTTCTTTCAGCGCAACCAACGATTTTGTCAACCACATGCGTTGCCTGCCCAATGTCACCATCATCGGAGATAAAACCGGAGGAGGATCGGGTATGCCCTTTACCTCCGAATTACCCAACGGGTGGAGCGTACGTTTCTCTGCCAGCCCTCACTTCGATGCACAGATGAAGCACATCGAGTTCGGCATTGAACCGGACATTAAGGTAGATATGCTGCAAGAAGACGAAATGAGAGGAAAAGATACACTGATAGAGATCGCCCGCAGATTCCTCAGTGAATAACTGTCTGGTGTCTCACAACATGCCGGTTCGAGCCTTGTCATCCGAAAAACCGGTATATCTCACCTCCCAGAAAGCATTAACGCGGATTCTGCACCATATTCGGGTTAGCATCTATCTCCGCCTGCGGAATAGGTAATGCTACCCGCGGATCAGACGGAGCAATAACTGCAGCAGCCGCTACAGAAGGCAAATGCCAACCACCGGTACGATTTACAGACAAACCATTTCGCATGGCATCAAAGAACGCATGTCCCTCTCCTACCAATTCCTTACGGCGCTCTTTCAAGATACGCTCCAGGCTCAACTCCGATTCTTTCACGCACTTCGCCGGATTAGCACGGCTCACGATGGCATTAAGACAATCCAAAGAAAATTTCAGATTTTCTGCTCCCCCCAACTTAAAGGCAGCTTCGGCAGCATTCAGGTAAACTTCGGAGAGGCGGATTATACAAATGTCATTGTCCTGCGGATTATCCCCCGTCTTACCCGGATATTTATTCAGATATTTAGGATGACCCTTGGAACCTTCGGGCAATAGGTCCTCTTCCGGTTTCTCCGGCAAACGATTCAATGAATGACGCACATCATCCGGATCTTCTCCCAACAGATCGAGGAATGCTTTGGTCAGTACAAGGTTGTTCCAATCCTTCACATTATCGGCATAAACCATCGGAGCGCCTTCACCTCCCGTTCCGCCATCAGGCTCGGAAAGAGTGTAGTAAAACTCAAACAGTGACTCAGAACTGAAGTCTTTTCCCCATACTGTAGGATATTCATCGTGTGTGAACAACTGATACAATCCACCGTTATTCATCACTTCCTTGGCCAATGCGAGAGCCTTTTCATTATCATTCATATAAAGATATACCCGTGAAAGTAATGCTTTGACACTCCACACATTAAGATAACCGTTTTTCTTATCAGCGGAAAGTGCCGAGAGTTTCAGTGCACCTGTCATATCGTCTATCACCTGCTGATAGCATTCGGCCACCGTATTGCGGGCAGGCTGGTGAGTAGGCAAAGTTGTTTTAATCTCAATAGGTACTCCCAAAGAAGTACCATTGTTCAAGGTATAGGGCATAGCAAACAGACGGGTGAGATCGAACAAAGCCAATCCACGCAAAGCAAGCGCTTCAGCTTTGATACAGTTGAGAGCCACAGCATCATCGGTAACCACCGCACCGGATTCTATTCTTTCCAGCAGACTATTTGCCTGATGAATGACACTATAAGGCTGATTCCATACACGGGTAATATTCAAGGCATCATCTGCCGTGACATTGAACTCATAATAAGGTGATACACGTTTTCCGGCTCCCTTGCTGACACGTGCTTGAACATCTTCACCACGGCAATCGGCATAATAGAGATAATTATCACCATAATAACTATGTGAAGCGGCAATGCGATAAATGCCGTTCAAAGCTATTTGTGCCTCCTCAAGTGTACGGATGGCTTGCGGAGTAGTCACAGAGGTAGATGGATTTAAATTCAGCCAGTCGCCGGAACAAGAAGAACCCACAAGCGACATAGCGGCAAACATGTATATAAGTGTACGTTTCATATATCTGAATATTAATAATGATGAATGATTTAGAAAGTTATCTCAACCCCAAAATTGAAGGTACGCATGGGAGGAGCCTCACAGAACACCTCACCATTAACCGGTACTTCAGGATCATACTGTTTCCATTTGGCCCATGTCAGCAGATTACTTCCTGAGAAGTAGACACGTGCATTCTCTATCAGTGCCTTTTGTACCCATCTGCTGGGAAGTGTGAAACCGAGTGTCAGGTTCTTGAGGCGGATGTGATCGGTACTGTGAATATAGCGGGATGAATTTTGTGGACCGGCTCCCTGTTCCAATACAAAACGAGGCACATCAGTTCTATCTCCCGGCTTCTGCCAACGGTCCAAAGCATATACAGGCAGGTTGTATGACTTTTCTTTGCTGCCGTCAGTTTCTATCAGAGTACCTGTCTTGTCAAAAGAATATCCTCCCAACGAATAGGTAAAGGTAAGTCCCAGATCAAACCACTTATAAGAAATGATATTAGTGAACCCTCCCGATATCTTAGGATCAGCAGATTTATACGGAATAGCTTGCGCTTTAGAAGCATCGTCAGTCATCTCTCTATTATAATTCCCCTGTTCATCTTGTGTATTGAGATAATAAAGAGCTTTCCCGGTCGACGGGTCTACTCCGGCAAACTCTTTCACGTAGAAACTATTGTAAGGAAGACCTATTTTATGAATAAACCAGGAGCCCTCGACAGATTGCTTTATATCTCCGTCCAGTGCCACGATTTTATTACGGTTATGTGTTAAATTCAGCACCGATGTCCAGTTGAAGTCAGGACCGGCAAAGTTAATCGTGCGTAGTTCGAACTCCACCCCTTTGTTGTTGAGCTGACCGATGTTTGCAAGATAGTTCAGGAAACCGGTAGTGGAACTGATAGGGCGATTATAAAGCAAGTCCTTTGTATCGCGGTTGTAGTATTCGAGATTCACAAAGATACGGTCAATAAAAGTCAGGCTAAGCCCAATATTCAGGTTATAGTTCTTTTCCCATTTCAGTTTGGGATTGGCTTGGGCAGACTCATATGAACCTGCTGCCCCCATGTAGTTCTGCCCGTAGCTGTATAGCCCCATATATCCGTAAAAAGCTCCCGGCTGATTCCCATTGACACCATAAGAAGCACGGATTTTCACATCGTTCAATACCGGCTTCACAGCCTCCATAAAAGGTTCACTGCCCAGATGCCACATACCGGAAACAGACCAGAAGTCTCCCCACCGACTTTCCGGAGCAAGACGGGAACTGCCATCGCGGCGATAACTGCCTGCAATGTAATAACGATTATCGTAATCATAGTTCAAACGGGACAGGTAAGAAATCATTCTGTATGCCTGTGTAGAAGAAACAAAGCTCTTCAGCACAGCGGCATTATCCGGCTCAAGCAACACATCCGAGGGGAGTTTAGCCTTCTCTCCCATAGCTTTATCACTCTGATAGCTTTCCAATTCATAGGCAGCCAAAATGTCAAGGTGATGTTTAGCGGCAAATGTGTGGGTATAGTTGAGTGAAGTAGACGACAATAGCTTACCATATTCGGTAAATCCCTTTGAGGTCTGAGCATCACTTCCGCTCTTGGGACCTGCCCCGCTAAGCGGATTCAAATAGCGGGAATCTTTCTGTACAGTATAGTCATAGCTCAGGGTCTCTTTCAGTTTCAATCCTTTGATGATATCTACCGAAGCATAACCGGTGGAGAACATACGTGTCATACGACTGCGGTTATAGTCGGTACGGATGTCACGAAGCGGATTCACATTGGTTCCTATATAAGACCCCACATAGTTGCCCGAAGCGTCACGCACAGGCATGGAAGGTGTGGCAGATACAGCAACACAAAGGAAAGGATTGATATTGGAACCGCGCTCCTCGTTCATCTCCTGACTTATTTGGGTGAACATCATGTTACCTCCTACCTCGACACGGCTACCCATTTTATGTGTCATGTTCAGGCGGGCAGAGTAACGGTCCAGATTAGAATTCTCGACCAGACCTTCCTGACGGTTAAAGCCGAGAGAAGCATAAAAAGTAGTTCGCTCGTTACCTCCGGAAGCAGTCACCTCGTAGTTTTGATTATGAGCGGTTCGGATCAGTTCTTTCCTCCAATCAGTATATCCCAGTTCCGGTATCCCCGCATATGTATCAATATTGGCGTTTGCATATGCTTCGGGAGATTGGAGTCCCTTGTCTACTGCAGAGTTGTAAAGACCTTCATAAATCATTTCACGGCGTTGTTCACCGTTCAATGTGGGACGGAAGTTGACAGCTGCATTAGAAAAGCCTCCGCTCGCGCTCAAAGTAACTTTAGTCCGCCCTGCCGCTCCTTTCTTGGTAGTGATCAGAATCACCCCGTTCGCGGCACGCGAACCGTAAAGAGAAGCGGCGGCGGCATCCTTTATCACTGTAATATTCTCGATATCGGCAGGATTAAGAGTACTCATCACATTTGTTTTGGCATTATTCATATAGGCGGCATCAGCTCCCGTACCGGCTCCCATACTGCCGGATGTGACCGGTATACCGTCAATCACAAAAAGAGGTTCATTGGATGCATTGAATGAACCCATACCACGGATACGAATACTCTGGTTAGCTCCCGGCTGGCCGGAACCGGAAGTAATATTTACCCCCGTGGTCATACCTTGCAACTTCTGTTCTACAGAAAGTACCGGTACGTTTTTCAGCATGTCGGCCCGTAAGGTGTTAGCTGATCCGGTAAAGGATGACTTTGAAAAATTTCCGTATCCGGTCACCACAACTTCATCCAGATTAAGTGATTCGGGCTGCAACACCACATTCAAGACTCCATTCTTCGGCACTTTGACCTCAGACGATTTCATTCCTATATAGGATATGACAAGGATTTTATCTGATGGTTCTATTTTCAGAGTGTAACGGCCGTCCATATCCGTTACCACTCCCCTTCCCGGTACCCCTTTTACGGCAACCGTAGCTCCGATAAGCGGCTGTTTATCCTCCGATGACGTCACTAAACCTTTTATTTCCAACTGTTGTGCTTGCACATGTATACCACACATACACAACAAGATAATCAACACTGTTTTCAAACTTCTCATTGGCTAATCATTTTAAATCTACAAATACCTATTTGCACTTGTACTCCAATAATTGTACCTCAAAAGTATTGATGAAATCAATAAAGTCTAAACATCAGTAAATAAGAGTATTAAATATTCAAGAAAAGCTAAAAATGAAAAGAAGGGTTGTAGAACTGCTCCACAAAGATGTGGAACTATTCTACAACCCTCTTGACAAGAGCCCCTGAGAGGAAAAGCTACATTGATAGAGATCGCCCGCAGATTCCCCGGTAAATAACTTTATTGCTTATAAATTTGTAAAATCGGAAAAAGTATCTATCTTTGCAGCGCAAAACTCCAAACGAGTGAGCATTTAGTGAGCGGATGTGGCGTAATTGGTAGCCGCGCCAGACTTAGGATCTGGTGTCTCGCGACGTGTAGGTTCGAGTCCTATCATCCGCACAAACTTTCAATGTTGTAAAAAAAGCCTGCTAAAACAATTGTTTTGGCGGGCTTTTTCTTTAAACCCGCAACATACTACCCAAATGAATAAAAGGAAAAAGAGACGCACCAGCGAAAAGATGCGGAGATATAATATCAGCTTAAAACGTCCCCAAGAAGAATTTTTGGAGATGGTCAAAGAATGGAAAAAATGCAGCCCGGAAAGAGAAAAGCAACGCAGAAAGGAGGCCAAACGAGAAAAATGGAAAAAATGGCTGACATTGAAAGTATTCAGAGAGTATGACATAGTAATGCTCTGTATTGCCGGTCTGATATTGTCCCTGACTTTTTTTATTTATGGAATGTTCCTATGTATTATAGGACTATTTACGATCTCCCACACAGCAAGAGCCATTCAACCACTCCTCAATGGCATTTTTATGACGATAACAAGTGGCATAATTCTTACCTGCCTCTGCCCCATTTTGAAAGATATCATTGTAGCTATCTACAAAGATAAAAAAGAAAAAAGAGAAAGAAATGAGCAAAAGAAAAACACCGGGAAATAAATCAATGTAAGGCCTTCTCATACGAAAAATGCATTTCGATCTTCCATCTTCCACCTTTTAGAGTTTATTGCCCTAATAATCAAAGAAATGACCGGGTGGAAGATCGCGTTTTTCAGTCCTTTATCTTCCACCTGTATCTTCCATCCTCCACCTACTGTTTTAAGGCGAAAACGCTACACAGACCATTGATTATCAATCAAGAACCATGTATTTCCTAAGCAAACACGCCTCTTAAAGCATTTTGTTTTCTCTTCGTGTTCAACCGGAAATGGTGCAATCTACATCTGGTCCCAGGCAGGTGTGCCCATGGGCCCGTGTACCCGGGACCATAAGCCCGTATACCTGGGCTTATGAGCCCGGGTGCCCGGGCCCGGATAAGGATACCGACACGAATGATTAACCACTTATAATTAAACAATTAAATATGCGATAAAATAAAGAAACAATTCGTTTTGATTGGTTAGATTACAGTTCCTGCCAGCTTTGAGTATGCTTCTCATCTCCTTGTACATAATAGTATGCAGGAGTTCTTCCCTCCGGGAAAGTAGGTTCAAACGGTTCGGGGCAATTTTCCACCGGCGTATTCAATGGAAGTATATCCACTTTCCCTGTTTTTGTTATGCCATAGATTTCTTCTATCCTAAATAAGATTGAATCACCGTTCATAATAGGATACTTCCCGACACATACACATCCGGCATAGTAGTCATCTTTTAATTTACAATGAACACTATAAGTAGTCCCCTCGTTTATTCGAATTACTCCGGTCAATGTGTATTGCCCTTCGGATTTATTCTGTGTAGAAATGATTAGCCAATTGGGATATTCATATTTATTTGCAGATATATAATCACATAAAACCACAGGGTTTTCTTCCGACAATATAGTTCCATCATTATCTGCAAATACACTATCCTGTATTCCGAACAACTTTCCTAACCCTTTTGAAGTGATGATGTATTCCTCCCTGTCAGGTTCGGTAAAGTCATTCCATTCTTTTTTAGTCCTATATTTCATTCCTAAAGCAACCGTAGAAAAGTCTTTAACTGTATTTTCATTAAGAACATCTTTAATCGTGTCACTGGATGCAATGTTCTGAGTCAAAGATTCCGTAGTCTTTAACTGCCTGTTATTCACAGGATCGCTACAGCTAAGCACGACTATTAAGAGAATCACACAAGCACTAATTTTATTCATTTTTTCACAAGTTTTTTCTTCAAATACAGCCATGAATCAGCACATATCTGTAGCGAACAAATATACATCAAAAATTAAAAAGGGTAATGTGTCTGATAAATTATTCGTGCTCTTGTATACTAAAGAAAAAGAACCGCTGTCCTCCGGGGGGATAGAGTGACAGCGGTTCGGCGAGCTAACTGGTTAGGTGAGCAGAATTTAGATTCAAGGCCAATTATAAAAGAGAATTTATTATGAAAGATCAAAGTACTATAGCCCGTCTATAATGACGGGAGTTTTGTGATAACGGCTCTTTTTGCACATTTGGTTGATTCGGGGTTTATATTTAGAAGTAGCATAGGCATAACTTGGGGTGACTTTCAAGCGAGAATATTTCACTTTGTGGATTTCCAAAAGAAGTTCGGCCACATAAACAATCACTTCTGAACGTTCGGCAATGCAGAGGGAACAGAAACTTTCTAAATATTCATAATCCCGGGTAGAGAGTGTATAATGCAGAATCTTTTTACCTCGCTGAAAAATATATTCCAACTTATACCAACCGCTTGCGTTGGTTTTGCGTCGATGGAAATACAGGATTTTGATAGTAGATTGTTTGCCCATAGTTCAAACGTAAATCGGGCAGGGAAAAATGAACGGCCCTGCTGACCCGTTTGCACTACGTAATCTCAATGCGAAGCAAAGGAAAAACATATGCTAACCCATTACAAGTTAGACACGGGGGCAGAGCCGTTTTATCCTAAAGCTGCGGACATAAAATAGATTATGTCCGTAGCCAGTTTAAAACAAAGAGATGTTATCCCTTCGTTTCGCATTAATAAAAATACGTAGTGCACCACAAAGATGGTGATAATTTTCAAATAACCATAGCAAAACGACAAAAAATGTACAATGAAACACTTTTATAGGTGGAATTGTTTGCTGAACGTCCTTTGTATAGGGGAGATTTAATGAAAACAGAACGGTTCTGCTTACCCGTTTGAACTATCAAACTTTCAATGCCAAGGCAAGAAAGAAAAATATGCCGCCCCATTACAGTATCAGACACGGGAACAGAACCGTTTATCTAAAGTTTTAAATAGCTGTCTCTCAGCAGCCGCCAAGTAAGCGGCAAGACCGACGCCACTGGAAACACACAAAGGTGCACATAATTTCCATATCACCAGCGCAGCCCCTACACATTTTTTCCCTTTTTTCTTAAACATCCATCAGGACACGGACGGGCAGCCGGCAATGAATTTCGGCAGAAAATACCGGACGACGCAGGAGCGCAGGATATTTTGTGCTGAAATAGCGTAGCGGTCATTGATGAATGAACGGCTGCGACCTATCTTTGTGCATGAAAAGAGGAAAAATACCCCTCTATCGGTTTCCGTCATTTTCCGGGTTAAAGATGTAGTTGTATTCACTGATCGTCATACAGTCAAACGGCGATTTAGGTTTGAGTAGTGTCCGGCTGGGCTCAATCTGGGTTTGATTGTTGTGTATGGTTTCGTCTACTATACTTTGATATTGCCCGATGATTTCTTGTTGTCCTACAATGGCATATATACTGATGATCCATGTACTAATCACCAAGCAGTAAGCGGCTTTGTGTGGTAGCCCGAAGAAGTTTTGTTTGTCGTAATTTTCCATATAGCAGATTTAAAACCGGGACGTGCCCGTATTAGTGAATATAATTCTCAGAGAGGGAAGCGGCATCAACCCAGCAAAGCAATTATAAACCTAAACGGACACGTTTATTGTGTGTAGTAAGAGTAGAGAATGATGAAGGTAACTTGACCCTGAAAACCCTGATAGATATAGTTGAAAGGGGGCTTGGCGGTAAGCTGAATATCGAAGTACAAATTTAAACGGTTTCGCCCGGATGATGGAAACATCACCCGGGCGAATTGTTTCTATCCGGTTCGCTCAGAGACTATATCAATGTAGAAAAAAACGTATTTTCTTTATATATCTCCATGAACGTATAAAGAAAACGCATCTTTTTTTTATATATTTATGCGTCTCATCTTTATAAACACACAAAAAGAACTATATCAAATTCCCACGTTACCACTGCAACAAGAGATTGAGCCAAGAGCGGTTTTGAAGCAAATGGCCAAGTCGCACCGAAGGATAGTCCTCACAGTATAAATGGTTTCGCCCAGGTGATGCTTCTATCATCTGGGCGAATTGTTTTTGACCGATCCATTCAGGGAGCCATATATAAAAATACATTAGTCGGATTCCAAGTCCGATATATGTTAAAAGTGCAGGGAGTTTGAATCCGTTCACATCTTTTTCGACATTTATTTGTTTCATTGGGTACTTTTGCCGTCGATATAACTATCGAGTATCTGAAAGAGAACTGGCAGAAGGTGTGTTAAATCAAAATAGTTATACAATGGTAAAATTTAATGCAATGAAGACTAAACCTTTACGACCTCTTCGGCAGAAGAGAGCCTTATGGCTAAAAAGTGTATTTGTCCTGACGTGCCTACTGCTGAGCGCATCGGTAGCCATGGCGCAAACCAAAACAGTAACGGGTACTGTTACAGATTCAACCCATGAGCCCCTGATCGGCGCATCTATTCTGGTAAAAGGGACTTCTACCGGAGCCATCACCGATATGGATGGCAAATACTCCATTTCTGTTACCCCTGAAGATGTGCTTGTATTCTCGTATGTAGGATATGAAAAGCAGGAGATTAAAGTGGGGCAGCAGACTGTGATTAATGTCACGCTTAAAGACGACTCCCAAATGCTTGCCGAAACAGTAATTATCGGTTACGGTAGTGCCAAGAAACGTGACCTGACCGGTTCTATCACCAACATCAAGGGTTCGGAAATAGCCAACAAACCGGCCACTAACCCACTATCATCCCTACAAGGAAAGATTGCCGGTGTGCAGATTGTCAATTCCGGACAGGCAGGTGCCGATCCCGAAATCCGTATCCGCGGCACAAACTCCATCAATGGTTACAAGCCGCTGTATATTGTAGACGGACTCTTCAATGACAATATCAACTTCCTGAACCCAGAAGACATCGAATCGATGGAAGTATTGAAAGACCCCTCTTCATTGGCTATCTTCGGTGTACGTGGTGCCAACGGCGTGATCATCGTAACTACCAAACGCGCCAAAGAGGGACAGACGCTGGTCAACATCAACACCTCTTTCGGATGGAAAACCGTAGTAGACAAAATCAAAATGGTGAATGCGCCACAGTTCAAGGAACTCTATAACGAGCAGATGGCGAATCAGGGAAACACCCCATTCGACTTCAGCAACTGGAACGCAAATACGGACTGGCAAGACGAAATATTCCAGACCGGATTCATCACGAACAATAATATCAGTATCACAGGTGCTTCGGAAAAACATAGTTTCTATCTCGGTGTGGGCTACTCGCACGAACAGGGAAACATTAAGCATGAGAAGTATAGCAAAGTGACGATCAATGCAAGTAATGATTATAAGATCACCAAAGATATCAAAGTGGGATTTCAGTTCAACGGAGCACGAATGCTCCCGGCCGACAGCAAAACGGTTCTGAACGCAATTCGCACTACTCCTGTAGCTCCGGTTTACAACGAAGAATACGGTCTGTATACTTCATTGCCGGAATTCCAGAAAGCACAGATGACCAATCCGTTGGTCGACGTAGATCTGCGTGCCAACACCACCCGCGCCATCAATTACCGTGCATCGGGCAGCATTTACGGTGAAGTGGATTTCCTGAAGCATTTCACATTCAAAGCAATGTTCTCCATGGATTATGCCACCAATGACAGCCGGACTTACAAACCGATCATTAAAGTATATGACGCAACCGTAGCCGGCAATGTGGCTACACTTGGAACGGGAAAGACGGAAGTGAGCCAGAACAAACAAAACGAAACCAAAGTGCAGAGTGACTATCTGCTGACATACCAAAACAGTTTTGCCGATGGTACACACAACCTGACCGCTACTGCCGGTTTCACAACCTACTACAATTCACTCAGCGGACTGGATGCTTCACGCGGACAGGGTATCGGGCTGGTGATTCCGAATAATCCCGATAAATGGTTCGTCAGCATTGGCGATCTGGCTACCGCTACCAACGGAAGTACACAGTGGGAACGCACCACCGTGTCCATGCTGGCCCGTGTCATCTATAATTATAAAGGGAAATACCTGTTCAACGGCTCGTTCCGTCGTGACGGCTCATCGGCCTTCGCATACACGGGCAACCAATGGCAGAACTTCTACTCTGTAGGTGCCGGATGGCTGATGACTGAAGAGGAGTTCATGAAAGACATCACATGGCTGGACATGTTGAAACTGAAAGGTTCGTGGGGCACATTAGGTAACCAGAATATGGATAGGGCTTATCCGGCAGAACCGTTGTTGGAGAATGCTTTCGCTGCCGTATTCGGCAAACCGGCCATCATCTATCCGGGGTACCAACTGGCTTACCTGCCCAACCCGCGCCTCCGCTGGGAAAAAGTAGAAGCATGGGAAACCGGATTCGAGACCAATATGTTCCGCAACCGCTTCCATCTGGAAGGAGTATATTACAAGAAGAATACCAAAGACCTGCTGGCTACCGTACCGGGATTGTCGGGAACCGTACCGGGTATCGGAAACCTTGGAGAGATTGAGAACAAAGGTATCGAATTGATGGCCTCCTGGAGAGATCAGATCGGCGACTGGGGATATTCTGTCAGCGCGAACCTGACCACTATCAGTAACAAAGTGAAGAGTCTGGTACAGGAAGGATACTCCATCATCGCAGGCGACAAAAGCCAGAGCTACACAATGGCAGGCTATCCGATCGGTTATTTCTACGGCTACAAAGTAGCGGGCGTTTACCAAAACCAGGCCGAGATCGACGCTTCACCGGCGAATACACTGGCAACCGTCACACCCGGCGACCTTAAGTTTGCCGACGTAAACGGAGATGGAAAAATCACACCGGACGACCGCACGATGATCGGTGATCCGACACCGGACGTAACATACGGCATCAGCCTCGGCCTTTCATATAAGAACTGGGAAGTCAGCATGGAAATGATGGGACAAGGCGGCAATCAGATTTACCGTACCTGGGACAATTATAACTGGGCACAGTTCAATTATATGGAGCAACGTCTCGACCGCTGGCACGGAGAAGGCACATCGAACACGCAACCCCTGCTGAATACAAAACATGCCATCAACAGCGAGAACTCCGAGTACTTCATCGAAGACGGCAGCTTCTTCCGTATCCGTAACCTCCAACTGGCTTATAACTTCGACAAAACCTTGCTGGCGAAAATACGCATGCAGGCTCTGAAGGTTTATGTCAACATACAAAACCTGAAGACGTGGAAGCATAACACGGGCTATACACCGGAAATCGGTGGATCGGCCATTGCCTTCGGAGTGGATAACGGAACATATCCGGTACCGGCAGTCTATACATTTGGTATTAACTTAACATTTTAACGAAGCAGAGTATGAAACTAAATAAATACATCCTACCCATTGCATTAGCCGTATCGGCTCTGAGCTTCAGCAGTTGCAACGATTTTCTGGACCGTCACCCTCAAGGGCAGTTCACCGAAGATGATAATCCCGGAGCACTTGCCGAAGGAAAAGTCTTCAATATCTACACCATGATGCGTAACTATAACATTACCGCAGGTATCCCGGCATTCGCCATCGAATATTTCCGCTCGGAAGATTCGGAAAAAGGAAGTACGGCGAGCGACGGTGCCGATCAGGCTGCCATGTACGATGATTTCCAGTACAATACCAATAACGGACTGATCAAAGCCTACTGGAGTCAGAATTACGCTATCATCTATCAATGCAACGACGTGATAGAAACCATCGAGAAAGGTAACCTCACAGAAGAAAATGATCTCCGGAATAAGGGAGAAGCTCTTTTCTTCCGTGCTTACTGTTACTTCAATCTGGTCCGTGCATTCGGCGAAGTGCCGTTGGTCACTTTCAAAGTGAACGACGCCTCGGAAGCCAATGTACCGAAGACCACCGCCGAAGAGATCTATAAACAGATCGACTCAGACCTGACACAGGCTGAAGGGCTTTTACCCCGTCAATGGCAGTCTGCTTACCTGGGACGTCTAACCTGGGGAAGTGCCCGTGCACTGCATGCCCGCACGTATATGATGCGTAACGACTGGCAGAACATGTATACTGCCTCAACCGATGTAATGAATTCCGGACAGTATAATCTGGACACCCCTTATGACGTTATCTTTACCGATGATGGCGAAAACAGCAGTGAGTCGGTATTTGAGCTGCAATGTGCATCGACTGCCGCCCTGCCTGCAAGTGATAAAATAGGCAGTCAGTTCTGCGAGGTACAAGGTGTACGCGGCTCCGGCCAATGGGACCTTGGCTGGGGATGGCATATGGGAACCGAGCTGATGGGTGAGGCGTTCGAACCGGGCGACCCGCGCAAAGATGCTACACTGCTTTACTTCCGTCGTTCGGATACTGATCCGATCACTCCCGAGAATACCAACAAACCTTATGGAGAGTCTCCGGTATCTCAAGCCGACGGTACTTATTTTAACAAGAAAGCTTATACCAACCCGGCACTTCGTGAGGAGTTTACCCGTCATGGTTTCTGGGTGAATATCCGTATCATCCGCTATGGCGACGTAGTGCTAATGGCTGCAGAATCGGCTAATGAGTTAGGGAAAACAGGCGAAGCATCGGGTTATCTGGAAATGGTGCGTGCCCGCGCCCGTGGCAACAACCCGGACATTCTGCCCAAAGTGACTTCATTGGATCAGACCGTGTTGCGTGATGCCATCCGGCATGAACGACGGGTAGAACTCGGATTGGAATCGGGACGTTTCTACGACCTGGTACGCTGGGGTATCGCTTCGCAAGTGCTACATGCTGCTGGCAAAACGGGTTATCAACCCAAGAATGCCTTGCTACCACTTCCACAGGACGAGATAGACAAGTCGAAAGGCGTATTGGTACAGAACCCGGATTATTAATCTCAGAGTTTCACCACAGATCACACAGATTATCACAGATATATTAAGTGCAGATTATCAATCCAATGGACCTCTTCTCTGTGATAATCCGTGTAATCTGTGGTGAACTCTTAACCATATACAGTTATGAACAAGAAATATTCTTTACTCATTCTGCTTGCACTTTTACTCCCGTTGGGGCTGCAAGCTCAGAAATCTCCTCAGGACATGGACCGTTTCCTCGACGATCTGCTGAAACGGATGACCCTGGAAGAGAAAATAGGGCAGCTTAACCTGCCGGTAACGGGTGAAATTACCACCGGACAAGCTAAAAGCAGTGACATAGCCACAAAGATAAAGCGAGGTGAAGTAGGTGGACTCTTCAACCTGAAAGGGGTGGATAAAATTCGTGACGTACAACGTCTGGCTGTAGAAAATTCCCGCCTGGGTATCCCTCTGCTCTTCGGTATGGACGTGATTCACGGCTACGAAACCATCTTTCCTATCCCATTGGGGCTTTCGTGTACCTGGGATATTCCGGCCATTGAAGAATCTGCACGTATCGCAGCCATCGAAGCAAGCGCTGACGGCATCTCGTGGACTTTCAGTCCGATGGTAGATATCAGTCGCGATCCACGCTGGGGACGGGTATCCGAAGGTTCGGGCGAAGATCCCTTCCTCGGAGCACAGATTGCCCAAGCCATGGTACGCGGATATCAGGGAAAAGATATGCGCCGTAACGATGAGATCATGGCTTGTATCAAGCATTTTGCCTTGTATGGGGCAGCCGAAGCCGGACGGGACTACAATACCGTAGACATGAGCCGCCAACGGATGTTTAACGATTACATGCTCCCCTATCAGGCTGGTGTTGAAGCCGGAGCAGGCAGTGTAATGGCTTCATTCAACGAAGTGGAGGGTGTGCCGGCAACTGCCAACCGATGGCTGATGACCGATGTGCTGCGTGGAGCATGGGGATTTAACGGATTCGTAGTGACAGACTTCACCGGAATCTCTGAAATGATAGAACACGGGATTGGCGACCTGCAAACCGTATCGGCACGTGCCATCAATGCGGGAGTAGATATGGACATGGTCAGTGAAGGCTTCGCCGGCACATTGAAGAAATCGATCGAAGAAGGCAAAGTATCGGTAGAAACCGTTAATACCGCTTGCCGCCGCATTCTGGAAGCCAAATATAAACTGGGGTTATTTGACAATCCTTATAAATATTGTGATCTGAAACGTCCGGCACGTGACATCTTTACCAAAGAGCATCGTGCCGTAGCCCGGAGAATTGCCGGAGAAAGTTTCGTACTACTGAAAAACGGACAGCTCTCTCCCGGTTCCTCTCCCCTTCTCCCTCTCTCACCCACCGGTACCATCGCAGTGATAGGTCCCTTGGCCAATACCCGCTCGAATATGCCGGGTACGTGGAGTGTGGCGGCAGTTCTGGACAAGAGCCCATCTCTGGTAGAGGGATTGACCGAGTGGGTAGGCAATCAGGCAAAAATTCTTTATGCCAAAGGCAGTAATCTGATAAGCGATGCTGCCTATGAGGAAAGAGCCACCCTGTTTGGCCGTTCGCTGAACCGCGACAACCGTACTGACAAGCAACTGCTGGACGAAGCGTTGAAAATAGCTTCACAGTCGGACGTAATCATTGCCGCGCTGGGCGAATCATCGGAAATGAGTGGCGAAAGCAGCAGTCGTACCAACCTCGACCTGCCGGACGTACAACACACACTCCTGGAAGCTCTACTGAAAACAGGCAAGCCGGTAGTTCTCGTACTCTTCACTGGCCGTCCGTTGGTGCTGAACTGGGAGCAGGAGAATGTACCCGCCATCTTAAACGTATGGTTTGGAGGTTCGGAGGCAGGCTTGGCTATCGGCGATGTACTGTTCGGAGCAGTGAACCCAAGCGGCAAACTCACCATGACTTTCCCGAAGAATGTAGGCCAGATTCCGCTTTACTATGCACACAAAAATACAGGTCGCCCGCTCAAAGAAGGCAAATGGTTTGAGAAATTCCGCAGCAACTATCTGGACGTAGACAATGATGCACTTTATCCGTTCGGATATGGATTGTCGTATACCACATTCCGCTTCAGTGATGTCACTTTAAGTCAACCCTCCATCGGGATGGACAATCAGTTGGTAGCCTCCGTCACCGTAACGAATACCGGAGACCGTGCCGGCAGTGAAGTAGTGCAACTCTACATCCGTGATCTCGTAGGCAGTGTCACCCGCCCGGTAAAAGAGCTTAAGGGATTTGAAAAGATCTACCTGCAGCCCAATGAGTCGCGTACTGTCCGTTTTACGATTGCTCCGGAAATGTTGAAGTTTTACAATGCCGACCTGCAATTCGTAGCCGAACCGGGCGATTTCGATGTGATGATAGGACCTGACAGCCAAAACGTGAAAACGGCACGGTTCACGTTGCGTTGAATCGGCTACACAAGGGAATAGAAATGAATTAATCTCACCACAGATTACACAGATTAACACAGAATTTTAATCTTAAATATCAACGGGATAAATGATTAATCTGTGAAAATCCGTGTAATCTGTGGTGAAACCAAAACCATTACAAACAAGAAATCATTATGAATACCCAACTTGTCACTCACAACAGCAAGCTCCTCTTCTTCCTCTTCGCTCTTTTTCTTCTTGTAGCTTGCAAGCCAAAGGATAAACCTTCTTCTGCCGCTACCCTGACAGACGATGCCCTGATGGATACCGTCCAGCGACGAACCTTCAATTATTTCTGGGAAGCAGCCGAACCCAATAGCGGACTGGCACGCGAACGCTATCATATGGATGGCGAATATCCGGCCGGAGGTCCGGAGATTGTTACTTCAGGAGGAAGCGGCTTCGGCATCATGGCCATACTGGCGGGTATCGATCGTGGATACGTCAGCCGGGAAGAAGGGCTGCGCCGCATGGAGAAAATAGTCCGTTTCCTGGAAAAGGCGGACCGCTTTAAAGGCGCTTACCCACACTGGTGGAACGGTGAAACGGGACGTGTGCAACCTTTCGGACAAAAAGATAATGGAGGCGATCTGGTAGAAACAGCTTTCCTGATGCAAGGTTTGCTGGCCGTACATCAATACTATGCAGGAGGTTCAACCGAAGAGAAAGCTCTTGCGGCACGTATCGATAAACTATGGCGGGAGGTAGACTGGAACTGGTATCGCCGTGACGGGCAAAATGTGCTTTACTGGCACTGGAGTCCGGAATATGGTTGGGAAATGAACTTTCCGGTACACGGCTACAATGAATGCCTGATTATGTATATCCTTGCCGCTGCTTCTCCTACTCATGGAGTGCCGGCTGCGGTATATCATGAAGGATGGGCACAGAATGGCGCGATTGTTTCTCCACACCGGGTAGAGGGTATCGAACTGCATCTCCGCTATCAGGGTGGAGAAGTCGGTCCGTTGTTCTGGGCGCAGTATTCCTTCCTCGGACTCGATCCGGTGGGTTTGAAAGATGAATATTGCCCGAGCTACTTCAACGAGATGCGAAATCTTACACTGGTAAACCGTGAATATTGCATCCGCAACCCCAAACATTATAAAGGTTACGGGGCTGACTGCTGGGGGCTGACCGCCAGTTATTCCGTGGATGGATATGCTGCCCACGGCCCGTTGGAACGTGATGACCGGGGAGTGATCTCTCCCACCGCCGCCCTCTCTTCCATCGTCTATACACCGGACCAGTCACTGCAAGTGATGCGTCATCTGTATCAGATGGGAGATAAGGTATTCGGTCCTTACGGATTCTATGATGCCTTCAGCGAAACCGCGGACTGGTATCCGAAGCGATATCTGGCCATCGACCAAGGGCCGATAGCCGTAATGATAGAAAACTACCGGACCGGACTTCTATGGAAACTTTTCATGAGTCATCCCGACGTGCAGAACGGATTGAAGAAACTTGGATTTAACGTAAAGAAATAAATGATAAAATCAATATTTATCACCTTTTGTACTGTCCTCCTCTGCTGCAAGAGTGTTGCAGCAGAGGTACAAACGCCACAGGATTCTGTGCGCTTTAGCGAATATCTTCCTGTCCGCCACACGGATCCGGTTACATGGGTAACCCGATACCAAGGAGAAATAGACCGGTACCAAACAGAAAACCGGACATTGAAAGATACTTCTTGCGACGTTCTCTTTTTAGGCAGTTCTTCCATCAACTTGTGGGATAACATTTACCGGGACATGGCCCCACTGAAGATTCTCCGCCGTTCATACGGTGGTGCCGCCTTACGAGACATGCTTTATAATTACGACGTGATTGCCCGGGGATATCACCCGCGCAGTATCGTGGTTTATGTAGAAAATGATCTTGCAGGTACCCTCGAGGATCTGACTGTCGGAGAAACATTCGACTTTTTTCGTTTACTGACCAACCGGCTGCAACGGGACTATCCGGATATTCCGATATTCATTCTCTCCTATAAGCCTTCGCTCGCACGCAAGGAGATGATTCCGAAGCATGAAATCATTAATACTTTGCTTAAAGAGTATGCTTCGAAGACGGACGGACTCACTTATGTCGACGTAGCCTCTTGCTTGTACGGTGCAAACGGAGAACTGCGAAAAGATATCTTTAAACCGGACGGCCTGCACATGAATCAGAATGGCTACGATCTCTGGACCGCTATCCTGAAACCGAAAATACAGGAAAGCATCCGATAAACCTACGATTTCCCCCACAAGCCTCCCTATCTGTTGAATGGTAGGGAGGTTTATTTCTGTTTATATACTTTTTTCATAGAGTTGGTATACTAAATCTATCTGTTATTTATATATTTGCGTTTATAAATACGGAATAACTATGAATAAACACAAATTAGCCTTTTCTTTTATCGGCATTTTCATCGTTCAATTATCATACGCCGGATATTTTAAACACATAGGTAGAGAAGAAGGTCTTTCGCAATCGTCTGTTATGGCTATCTATCAAGATAAACTGGGTAGAATGTGGTTTGGTACACGTGAAGGGGTCAACATCTACAATAGTGATAGGATGACGGTTTATAAAGCATGGATCCAGAACGGGAATCAACCGGATCAGAAAGTTCTGATAGGGAATGAGGTGAGCGCCATTACTGGAAGTCAAAACGGAGATGTGTTTTTAATTGTTGATCGTGCTTTATTGAAATACGATATTCGTAAAGAGACTTTCGAACGTCTGCGTCAAGGCTCTGTCTATGCTTTAACATCTCATGCCGGTGAGATATGGTGTGCCGGGCACGACTCTATTTTCCGATACAATCCCCAAAACAATCAATTAGATTTTCAGCAAAAAACAGGTATACCATCCATCAACTATCTGATGACAGATGGCAACAGATTTTATATCGGTGCCAAAGAAGGCCTATATACGACAGAAAATAAAGGAGCGGTTCAATGCCTGATCCCCAAAGTAGATGTTTACCGTATTTTCCAAAGTTCCAGTCAGGAACTTTGGGTAGGTTGCCGTACACAAGGGCTATACCATATCAACCGAAACGGACAAATTAGCCGTATTCCTTATGACCCCTCATCCCCCAAAGGCATTTCCAGTGAACAAATACGTGAATTTGTTGAAGATCAGCAAGGGAACATCTGGTTCGGAACCTTCGACGGTTTACAAAAATATGATCCACACACCCAAACCTACAGCCTCATCAAGCAAGAACAACGCCCGGGAGGACTCAGCCATTCTTCTATATTTTCGCTCTATCAAGATGTACAAGGCACTATCTGGATAGGTAGTTATTATGGAGGAGTCAACTACTTCAACCCGGATAACAACACATTCAATTACTACACTTATAATCCCGATCGCAGTGACTGTCTCAACTACCCGTTCGCCGGGGCCATGACCGAGGACAAAGATCATCACCTATGGATATGCACCGATGGTGGCGGATTGGCATGTTTAGACCGCCAAGCGGGGCATTTCAGGACTTACACTGCCGGAGGACCCAACTCTCTGCCCCACAACAATCTGAAGAGTATTTGTTACGACCCTAAAAGAGACTGTTTATATATAGGTACGCATATGGGAGGTCTTTCCCGGCTCGACCGCAAAACAGGACGTTTTTACAACTACCTCAATTACTCCACGAAAGGCAAAAAAGAGCCCAATGATGTTATTTTCCAAGTATCTTTCTATAACGACCAGCTAATCGTTTCCGCACGCAACGGAGTTTTCTCCATGAATCCCGATACGAATGAATTCCGCTTGCTTTATGACGGATATTACTATCAAACTTTCACCATTGACCCCAAAGGCTTTCTCTGGTTGTCGGCAGGTACTAACTTATATAGTATAAACCTGAAACATCCCGAAGAAGTTAAATCATTCAGCCTGCCTGCATCCATTGGACAGTTCGGCATCAGCAAGATTTTGAAAGGTAACAATCAATATCTTTATATCGCCACTTTAGGTTCAGGACTTTTTTGCTATAACGAACAAACTCAGACCTGCATCAACTATACTCCCGAACAGAACCAACTACTTAGCAATTATTGCTATAATCTTCTACAGACTTCGACAGATAACATACTTATCACAAGTGATCGGGGTATCACACTATTTAATCCAACCACCGAATCATTCCGTTCCATTGAACTGGATAACGGACTGTCCCTCTCATCCATCATTAATGGTTGTGGTGTATGGATGTGTAGTGACCATACAATATTTATCGGAGGTACAGGAGGGCTTAGTTCTTTTCTGGAGAAAGACCTGAACAAAGAATATCCCAAACCTAAACTCTATTTTTCAAGTTTATCCGTCAACAACGCACGGATAAGTCCGGATGACAAAAGTCGTATACTGACAGAAGGGCTCCCTTTTGTCCGGGAAGTAAATCTAAATGCCGCTCAAAATAACCTGACTATTGAGTTTGCTTCTTCCAACTATGTGGATATACTGAATAATACTTGGTATGAGTATCAGTTAGAAGGTTTTGACAAGCAATGGTCACTCACCTCACAAACAAGCCTGAAATACACCAACCTTGATCCTGGAGACTACGTGCTACACGTACGCCAAAAAGGCAACTCGCTGAAAATGCGCAAAGCACAAGAAATCTTATTACAGATACATATCAGCACTCCCTGGTATCTTACTTGGTGGGCATGGCTCAGTTACATCACCATCAGCATTTCAGTGACCTACTTTATATGGCGCGAAAAAAGTTCCAGAAGAACTTTGGCGATATTACGGCAAAATCCCTCTTCTCTCACCTATCATCAGATTCTTTTTAATCCGGCTATTTAAATAGACCATGAGTCCATATTGATTAAATAGTTTCTTTACGAG